>CALFWM010000011.1 GCA_937928635.1 uncultured Sulfitobacter sp.
TTCTCTATGAATCACACAAACACATCCCTTGTGAAGCCTGAATGTCGATTGGGTCTAGGGCGAACGTCAAAGACAAGGCGCACCCTTCCCCCTTTCACCCTTCCCCTAAACTCCTGCACAACAACTGCCACACATCACAAACTTCGCTGGTGATGCGGTGGCCCCCGTAAGGCGGGACTTGGCCCGCCCCCCTTACAAAAGGGATTCCACCTCTGGAACAGGGCTGATCACGCTGCCGTCTTTAAGATGGTTCAACAGGTTGTCCACCGCAAGTTTCCCCATCGCGGCGCGGGTTTCTACTGTCGCAGAACCAATATGCGGGGTCACAACAACATTGGGCATCTCGCACAAGGCGCGTGGCACATGTGGTTCATTTTCGAACACATCCAACCCTGCCGCACCAAGGTCACCAGCTTCCAGTGCCGCGATCAGGGCTGTTTCATCCACCACGGACCCTCGTCCGACGTTGATCAAAACTCCCTCTGGTCCAAGCGCGCGCATGACTTCCGCATTGATCAAATGATGCGTCTCGGCCCCGCCCGGTGTAATGGCAATCAGGGCATCCGCGTCGCGCGCCATCGCGGTCAGGTCGTCGTAATACTTAAATGAAACATCCTTTTTGGAACGCGCTGAATAAATGATGTTCGGATTAAAGGGCGCAAGTTTTTCGGCAATCGCCATGCCGATCCGCCCCAGTCCCAGAATTGCGATGGTCCGATCATCCACCGAGCGCGCCAGTGGCAGGTTGCCCTGTGCCGCCCAGGCCCCGCTGCGCGCCTGCACAACCTCCGCAGGGAAATTCCGATAACAGGCGATCAGCAGCATCAACGCCGTGGTTGCAACCTCTGCGTTCAATACATTTGGCGTGTGGGTCACCAAGACACCGCGCTCGACCATGGCGCTGGTGTCAATCGCATCATATCCCACGCCGTTTGAGCTGACCAATTTCAGGTCTGGCAGGTCGGCGAGGTATTCGGGGCACAAACCATAATGGCCGTCTGTCAGCGCGTATTCGATCCCTGCCCCATGTCGCGCAAGCCAGGCAACAGGGTCATCCATATCGCGGACGTGATGCACGTTAAATGCGGGCGCAAGCGCGGCGCGCATCACATCCGTTAAGGGCGCGATGGTAAAAAGGTCTTTCATATCAGACCCCTAATGGTTATCGCGCGGCAGCGATTTGCGCGCGATATCCTGATAGCTGTGCGCGCCTCTCAGGGTCATGCCCTTGTCAAAGGGCTGCACCATTCCGCGGAAATACTCCTGCCATGGGGTTTGACTGTCCGGGATCGCATAGCCGCCCGCCTCCATCAGATCGCGGGCGCGCTCTTTCAGCACGTCGTCGCTGACCAGAATGTCCGCCGAACAGGTGTTGAGATCAATGCGTATCGTGTCTCCGTTCTCAAGCAACGCAAGGCCGCCGTTGTCCGCCGCCTCAGGCGCCGCATTCAGGATCGAAGGAGAGCCGGAAGTGCCCGACTGACGCCCATCCCCGATGCAGGGCAAGGCCTCCACCCCCTGTTTCAACAGGTAGGCAGGCGCGCGCATGTTCACCACTTCGGCCCCGCCGGGATACCCCTTTGGCCCTGCACCGCGCATCACAAGGATGCAGCTTTCATCAATGGTTTCAGCAGGATCGTCGATGCGGTGATGATAATCTTCGGGCCCGTCAAACACCACAGCGCGCCCTTCAAAGGCGTTCATGTCCTCCGGGTTGCTCAAATAGGTTTTGCGGAACGCCGGACTGATCACGGAAGTTTTCATGATCGCAGAGTCAAACAGAGACCCTTTGAGGTTAATGAAGCCTGCCGCCTCCACCATCGGGTCAGACATGGGTTTGATCACATCCTCATTGGTGCTGCGCACGCCCTCACAGTTCTCCCCCATCGCGCGCCCGTTTGCGGTGATCGCGCCCGGATGTGGCAACAACCCCTCTTGCATCAAATGCCCGACCACAGCGGGCACCCCCCCCGCACGGTGAAAATCCTCTCCCAGGTATTTGCCCGCAGGCTGCAAATTGACCAACAGCGGCACCTTGTGGCCCAATGTCTGCCAATCATCATTGTCCAGCGGCACGCCCAAATGGCGCGCGATGCCGTTCAGGTGGATCGGAGCATTGGTTGACCCGCCCAAGGCAGAGTTGATCACAATCGCATTTTCAAACGCCTCACGCGTCATGATGTCGGAGGGGCGCAGATCTTCCCACACCATGTCAACAATGCGCTGTCCAGTCTCAAACGAAATCTGTCCACGCTCGCGGTAAGGCGCTGGAATCGCGGCAGAACCGGGCAATTGCATGCCCAAGGCCTCTGCCAGCGAGTTCATCGTTGTCGCCGTGCCCATAGTGTTGCAATAGCCCACGGAGGGGGCCGAGGCCGCCGCAATATCCATGAACCCCGCATCATCAATCTCTCCGGCAGCGAGCAATTCGCGCGCCTTCCAGATTGCCGTGCCAGAGCCTGCACGCTCGCCGTTAAACCAGCCGTTCAGCATGGGGCCGACGGACAATGCGATTGCCGGAATGTTCACGGTGGCCGCCGCCATCAGCAGTGCAGGCGTGGTTTTGTCACAGCCAATGTTGAGCACAACGCCGTCAATCGGGTAGCCATATAGCGCTTCGACCAGCCCCAGATAGGCCAGATTTCGGTCCAGCATCGCAGTCGGGCGCTTGCCGGTTTCCTGAATGGGATGCACCGGCACCTCCATCGGCACGCCGCCCGCTGCGATGATGCCGTCACGCACGCGTTTGGTCAGCTCCAGATGGTGGCGGTTGCAGGGGCTAAGGTCACTGCCGGTTTGCGCAATGCCGATGATCGGCTTGCCCGATTGCAACTCTGCCCGGGTCAGCCCGTAGTTCAGATACCGCTCCAGATACAGCGCTGTCATTTCCGGATTGTCCGGGTTGTTGAACCACTTACGCGACCGCAGGTCTGTCGCTTTTACTTTTGCCATCGCGGCCTCCGATTGGGTTTCTGCCGGGTCCAGGACCCGCTTGCGTTTGGATTGTGTGCCCCGCATGTTAGCGCCGACAGTGCACAGATGCGAGGACATATGAACATGCCACAGGCCGTCACACTATTGGGCACAGGATTAATGGGTTACCCCATGTCCCGCAACATCGCAAAAGCAGGTTTTGACCTGACCGTCTGGAACCGAAGTGCCGAAAAAGCCACCCCCTTGGCCGCAGACGGGATTGCAGTGGCAGGTTCCGCCGGGGCCGCGGTTGCCGGGGCAGATGTGGTGATCTCGATGGTGTCTGATGGCGGCATTCTGCACGCGATGCTCGCAGATGCGCGCGTGACAGACGGGCTGAAAAAAGGCGCGATCTGGATCGACATGTCCAGCACAAAACCTGCTGAGGCGCGCGCAGCCGCAGCCACCCTTGCACCCTTGGGTGTGGATTTTCTGGATGCGCCCGTGTCTGGCGGCTCCAAAGGGGCAAAGGCCGGGACATTGGCCATAATGGCCGGGGGAGAGGGGACGGTATTTGAAAGCGCTGTGCCTCTTTTGAGCAGCATGGGCCGCCCTACCCTTGTTGGCCCCAACGGGGCGGGACAACTGGCAAAGCTCGCCAATCAGGCGATTGTCGGCGTCACCATCGCCGCCGTGGCAGAGGCAACATTGTTGCTGGAGGAAGGCGGCGCGGACCCAACCGCCGTGCGCGCCGCACTCAAAGGCGGCTTTGCCGACAGCACCATTTTGCAGCAACACGGCGCGCGTATGACCAACCGCGACTTTGTGCCCGGCGGGCTGTCGCGTTTGCAGGTCAAAGACCTCGATAATGTGCTGGCAGAGGCAGAGGGGCTAACCCTGCCCGTTGTGCAGGCCGTGCGCGACCGGTTCGAACGCTACAACACCGAACTGGGTGGTGCGGACAAAGACCACGCGGGCCTGTTCGAGGAATTGCTTGACCTGAACGGCAAGGCTGGCGCACCCGGCCTGTAGATTTCTGAAAAAAGCGCCATTCTTGCCGCGTCGAATGGTC
Organism: uncultured Sulfitobacter sp.; assembly: GCA_937928635.1. GTDB lineage: Bacteria > Pseudomonadota > Alphaproteobacteria > Rhodobacterales > Rhodobacteraceae > Sulfitobacter. The sequence continues at coordinate 3,986 of CALFWM010000011.1, forward strand.
TGATGGTGGTTTCCACCAAAGACGGATTTCAAACGGGGATATTTTAGGTATATCAACCTTTATGACCTCAACAGCGCGGCGCATCAGCACCAGGCGCGTTTTTTTCCCAAGCCGTACACATCAGGCCTGAGGGCGCGCTTGTCTCTGCCAGCTGCGCCCGGACCGAAAGCGAAGGAAAGGGTGAGCCTTACGTTTAAGGGTGGCGCTAAGCAGCCCCCCGCCGGGACAGATCCCGGATCAGATGACGCGACAGATGCTCTTCGATGTAGCGGCAGGTCAACGCCTCATCCTTGGCAAGGGCCGCGTTCAGGATCAGGTGATGCTGTGCGACGTTCTGGGGCAAATAGTCAAACTTGCGATCCACCGTGATCAACTGCTGGCGAAACTGATCGTAGATCCGCCCATGGGTTGATTTCAGCACCTCGGACCCGCAAGCACCTATCAACGTACGGTGAAACTCAAGCTCCGCCGCTGTCCAGAGCGCCAGCAACGTCGCGTCCAGTTTCTGCCGGGTGACAGCCCCCTCAATATGGCTCAGCTTGTGATGGGCCGCAGACAATTGCGCCTCCCATGCGACACCACCCAGACGAATCGACAGGCGCGCGCCCTGCTGTTCAAGGAAAATCCGGAACTGGGTCAGGTCATGCTGCCGCTCCCGCGATTGTTCCGGGATGCGAAAGCCACGTTGTTCCTGAAAATCGGCAAGCCCGACGGTGGACAGGCGAAACAGGATTTCCCGCATGGTTGAGGCAGATACGCCATATTCGGCCCGCAGCCGGTCCGCCCGAAGACGTTGACCGGGGTCAAATTCCCCGGTCAGCAACCGGGACTTCACCTGCTCATACAGCGGTTGTGACTCTGCCACGGACAATATCGTCCACTCCAAAAATTTCGAGATTTCACCTTAATCTCAGCATTCTTTGGAATTCAAATAATTTCTTGCCGGATGTGAAATCGCGTGCTTATTCTGGTCAGACCAAACAGATCCATTCGCGCAAGAATGGGCAATACTTAAGGCCCTGGGAGGACCAAATGACACTAGCAACCACTCTTTTGCGGGCGGCATCCGCCACCGCACTTGTCGCGGCATCTGCATTTGCTGCAACTGCACAGGAAACCAACCTGCGCATCCAGACACACTTTAGTCAGGAAACACTGTCCGGCCAGATGGCGGGCCGTTTTGTGGAAAATGTCACCGCGATGTCCAACGGTGAGATCAAGATCGAAATGTTCTACGGCGGCACCGTTGTGAAATCCGCCGAAATCTGGGATGCGGCCGTCACAGGCGTGCTGGATTGCGACATGTCCGGTGCATCCTATCAGTCTGGCAAGAACCCTGCGTTCCAGTTCGCCAATGACCTGAACGGTGGCTATCAGGACCCCTATCAGATGTATTCCTGGCTGCTGCACGGCGAAGGCTATGACACGCTGAACGAGCTTTATAACCCGTTTGAAATGGAATTTGTCGGCTGGTGGATCCCCGGCCCCGAATCCCTGACATCCACACGGCCTCTGGCAGGCACAGCGGACCTGAAAGACTGGAAATTCCGCTCCCCTCCCGGCATCATCTCGATGATCTTCTCCAACCTGGGGGCCTCTCCCATCGTGATGGATTTCAACGAAATCTTCACCGCGCTTGAAACCGGTATCATTGACGGTGCAGATGCGGCCAACATTACCAACAACATTGGTCTTGGTCTTTATGACATCGGCAAGCACACCAACTATCCGGGCTTCCACTCCATGCCTGCGGACCACCTCGCGTGCCGCAAGGATTTGTGGGACGCGATGCCAGCACATCACCAGTCCATCCTGAAAAACGCGATGCTGGTGCTGGGACTTGAGAACACGACCAAGAACGCTGTTCTGAACGCACAAAACTCCGTGCGTGTTCAGGAAGAGTTCGGCGTGAAGCTCTACACATGGTCACCCGAGGAAATGGGCAAGTACCGGGATGCGGTTCAGGCCGCGTGGAAAGAGTTTGCCACCACGCCAGAGTCCAAAACCATGCTGGACAGCCACCTGAACTTCCTGCGCAGCATTGGTGCGATGCAATAAGGCGTCAGGTTGATCTGACGTGACCTGCGGCAGGGCTGTGATGGCCCTGCCGTTTGTTTCTCTGACCCTCGGTTTGCAATGAAAATCACCCGTATCTCCAGCCATGTGCTCAGCTACGACATGCCCGAGGTTCTGGGCTATTCGCAGCAGTATTATGCCAAGCGCAGCGCCCATCTGGTTGAGGTCGAAACCGATGAGGGTGTGACCGGCTGGGGCGAATGCTTTGGCCCTAGCACAATTGCGCTGGCCAACAAGGGCATTGTCGAACAGGTGATCCAACCGCTGGTGCTGGGCATGGACCCGATGGACCGCGACGTGATTTGGCACAAGGTCTATAACCTTCTACGGGATCACGGACAAAAGGGCATGCCGATGCAGTCCCTCTCCGGCGTGGACATCGCGCTGTGGGACATTGCGGGCAAGGTGATGAGCCAGCCGATCCACAAGCTGATTGGCGGCGCGCACCGTACAGACGTGCCGGTTTATGGCTACGGCATGATGCTGCGCGATGAACCGGTGGCCGATCTGGCGGCGCGGTTTACGGATGAGGCTGCCGCGATCAAAGATATGGGTTTCACCGCCACCAAGATGAAAACCGGCTTTGGCCCCAAACCCGATGTGCAGCTGTGTCAGGCGGTGCGGCGCGGCGTCGGGGGTGATTTCAAACTCATGGTGGATGCCAATCACGCCTATACGACCTCTGATGCCTTTTACGTGGGCCGGGCCTTGGAAGAACTTGACGCCTATTGGTTTGAAGAACCCGTCGCCCCCGAAGACCTTGATGGCTACCGCGAGCTGCGCGCGGGGCTCAAGGTCAATATCTCGGGCGGCGAGGCAGAGTTTAACCGCTGGGGCTGGCGCGCCATTCTGGAGAACCGCGGGCTCGACATCGCCCAACCAGAGGTCTGCGCCCTGGGCGGGATCAGCGAATACTTGCGCGTGCTGGCCCTGTGCCACGCCCATTTCACCCCCGTTGTGAACCACGTCTGGGGCAGCGCCATCGCGGTCGCCACCAACCTGCATCTGCTGGCCGCCATGCCACCCTTGCCCGGTGGTCTGCACCCCTGGGAGCCTATGCTGGAATTTGACACCACCGACAACAAATTTCGCGATGATTTGCTGCAAGACCCGCTGAACATCCAAAGCCAGGTCAAAAACAATCAGGGCCGCGTGGCCATTCCAACCGGACCGGGCATCGGCGTGACGCCGGACCGATCCTTTATCGACCACTTCAAAATCGCTTGAGACCGAACATGAGACCCAAAGGGAGCTTTCTGATATGACAGAGAAAAAAACGGGGGCGATGGAATGGCTTGTTCCAATGGCCTTTATCTCCTGCGCTGCCTGGGCCGTGTGGCACACGCCGGCCTACATCCTGGATTTCCTCCCGGCGCAAAGCGAAAGCCTGTTTTCGCAGATCTCTGAACTGCACACCCGCAAGGATGTGACCCCCAACATGCCGGGTCTGTTTGGCGGGCGCGCCGACATCATCGACTGGGCTGCATTGTTGCTGATGCCGGTGTTTTTTATCATCGGCGTGATAGGCGTGAAAACCTACAGCATGGAATTTCAGGACGTGCGCCGCGCTGACAAATTTTCGATGTTTGTGGGCCGCGCAACCATGGTGCTGATCCTCGCGATGACCTGTGTGATGCTCTATGAGGTTTTTGTGCGTTACGTGCTGGAGGCCCCGACCCTCTGGGCCAATGAGTTGACGCTGTGGATTGCCGGGTTCGTGTTTCTGTGTTCGGGCCTTTATGCGATGCAGCAACGCAGCCACATCCGCATTTTCATCATCTATGAGCGTCTGCCCCGCTGGGCGCGCCACATCTGTGACTGCCTCTCGACCTTCTTTATCTGCCTCTTTGCCGCCGCGATGGTCTTTGGCAGTTTCAAACAGGTCTTTGTGAACAAATTCTACAAATGGGAGATGTTCGGCACCGCCTTTGACCCGCCCATCCCGGCCACGATCCAGCCGATGATCCTGATCATCATGTGCCTGATCGCCTTGCAATCGGTGATCAACCTGATCGCGGACTGGAACGTTGATCCAGAGGTTCACCTCTCTACCGCCGACATCGACGAAGACGAAATCGAAGCCATTAAACGCAGCCTGGGGGAGAAATAGGATGGACGTCGGAACGATCTCTCTTGTGCTGGTCTTTGGACTGGTCGCACTCCTCGCCATCGGCATGCCACTTGGGTTTGCCTCTGCCATCCTTGCTGTTGTTGTGTTGGTGATGAAATTTGAACCTGACCTGCTGACCAATCCCTTCCTGTTCGGGGAGGGCATGTTAACCAGCAGGCCGGGCACCGGGCCGCTTTATCTGCTCACGCAAAAGGTCTTCGATCTGATGACGGAATATGTCCTCATATCGGTGCCTCTCTTTATCTTTATGGCCGCCCTGCTGGAGCGGTCCGGCATTGCCAAGGAAATGTACAGCGCGCTGAATTACTGGCTGTCGGGTGTGCGTGGCGGCATTGCGATTGTGACCTCTCTGATGGCCGTTTTGATGGCCGCGATGTCGGGGATCATCGGCGGTGAAGTGGTCCTGTTGGGCCTGATCGCCCTGCCCCAGATGCTGCGCCTTGGCTATGATCGCAACCTTGCAATCGGGACGATCTGTGCCTCGGGTAGCCTTGGAACCATGATCCCGCCCTCGATTGTGCTGATCATCTATGGTCTGATCACGGAAACCTCGATCAAGGCGCTGTTCACCGGGGCATTCCTGCCCGGTTTCATGCTCGCAACCTTCATCATCATCTACATCATCGCGCGCACGCAGTTGAACCCGTCGCTGGCCCCGCTGCCGGAACGGGATCCGAATGAACCTGCGGGCATGGAAAAATTCGGCATCTTTCTGGCCTTTCTATCCGTCCTTGCTGCGGGCTTTGGCTCGCTTTTGTTCCTGCGCGCGATGTTCTTTACCGTGACGGGCCAAAACGCCAACCTGACAGAGCAAAACATCGAATCCATCACATTGGGCATGCCCCATCACGTGCCCTATCTTGGGGGCTTTGTTGCAATCGCGGTGCTGCTTGGGCTGTTTGTCTTTGGCCGCGAGCGTGTGCGTGTGGGCTGGCAAAACGGCAAAGGGCTGGTGCCGCCCTTCACCGTGATTGGTGTTGTGCTGGGCTCTATCTATGGCGGCATTTCCGGCATCACCGAGGCGGCGGGCATGGGGGCATTTGCCGTCTTTGTCATCGCCCTGATGCGGGGTGAGGCGTCCATTGCGCTGGTCTGGGACGCGCTGATGCGCACCTTGCGTTCCACGGGCACGATCATCTGGGTCACCATTGGTGCGGCCGCATTGGCCGGGGCCTATACGCTGGCCGGTGGTCCGTCCTACATTGCCAACCTGATTGTCGGCGCGGAAATGCCCACCATGGTGGTCTTGCTGACCATGATGCTGATCCTACTGTTCATGGGTGCCTTTATGGACTGGGTTGGCATCGTGTTGCTGATCATCCCGGTGTTCCTGCCCATCGTGAAAAAGCTGCCCATTGATGAAATCGGGTTCATCGGCCAGCTTGAGCCCAGCCAGGTGTCAATCTGGTTTGGCGTGCTGTTTTGTATGAACATGCAGGTGAGCTTCCTTTCGCCGCCCTTTGGTCCGGCAGCCTTCTACCTCAAATCCGTGGCCCCGCCTGATATCTCACTCACGGATATCTTCCGCGGGTTCCTGCCGTTCATCTGCGTACAGCTCTGCGCGATTACCGTGCTGCTGATCTGGCCGTCCATTGTGACCATCCTGCTGTAGGAGCGTTTCAAAATGCTGACCGCCAAACAGATCGAAACGTTCAACACCCAAGGATACCTTGTGGTGGAGGACGTTGTGGAGCCAGACCTGCTGGCCCGGATTCAGGCCGAATACGACGCATCACTCGCGCAACACTACACCAGGTGGCATGCCGAAGGGCTGGTTGCGGACCCAGCCGAAGGCCTCTCGTTCTGGGACAAACTCGACCGGGCACGGGCCGCGAATCTGGAATGGTTTCAGCCGCTCGACATCTCATTGCCCCATGCGGACATCACGGAGGACACGCCGCTGCACACCGGCCCTGCGGCCTTTGACCTGCTGACCCATGATCCCATTCTGGACCGAATTGAAAGCCTGATCGGCGGGGAGCTGACCTCCACCCCCATCCAGCACGTACGCATCAAACCGCCCGAGCGTGAAGTGCAGCGGGATGAGGTGCGCGCCCATATCGTGGCCACCGCCTGGCATCAGGATCGTGGGGTGGGGCTGGAAGAGGCAGACCAGACCGAGATGGTCACCTGCTGGATCGCCGTCAATGACGCACGCATCGACAATGGCTGTTTGCAGGTCATCCCCAACCCGCCTGCCGAAATGTACCCCCATTGCCCGCGCACGCAGACCACCATGGTGGAGGCGTTTGTAGAAGAAGACCGCGCCGTATATGCGCCCGTCAAGGCGGGCGGCATCGTGCTGATCCATCCGCTCACACCCCATTGCGCTGCTGCGAACACATCGGATGGCTACCGCTGGTCCTTCGACATTCGCTACAACGTCACGGGCCAGCCCACCGGGCGCGCACAATTTCCGGATTTCATCGCCCGGTCGCGCGCCAATCCCCGCACGGAATTGCGCGACTGGCGCACATGGCAGGACATGTGGCATCAGGCGCGCAGCACCGCCGCCACCAGCCCCTATATTGATCAGCACCGCTGGCAGCATGACAGCCCGGGGTGTGCGTGATCCATGGCACTGCTCAGACTTGACCCCTCCGACAACGTCGCCACGGCAACCGCCCCGCTAGAGGTCGGGACACCGGTCGATGGCATCACCCCGACGGCCCTGATCGCGCGGGGCCACAAGATCGCGGTGGAAGCGATCCCGAATGGTGCGCCCGTGCTCAAATACGCCCAACTCATTGGCTTTGCCGCGGGCGACATTGCTGTGGGCGATCATGTTCACACCCACAACGTCGATTTTCGCAACCGCGAGATGGATTACGAGTTTGCCACCAACCTGCGCCCTGTCACGCCCGCCCGCCAAGACACTTTCATGGGCTACAAACGCAACAACGGCAGCGTCGGAACACGCAACTACATCGCCGTTCTAACTTCTGTAAACTGCTCCGCCACCGCTGCGCGGCGCATCGCGGCACATTTCACGCCCGAGGTGCTGGCCGAGTATCCCAACGTGGATGGCGTTGTTGCCTATGTGCATGGCACGGGCTGCGGTATGGCAGGTGATGGCGAGGGGTTTGAGGCTCTGCAACGTGTCATGTGGGGCTTTGCGCGCCATGCCAATCATGGCGGCGTGCTGATGGTCGGTCTGGGCTGTGAGATGAACCAGATCGACTGGCTGCTAGAAGCCTGGGGGTTAAAACATGGGCCGCTCTTTCAGACCATGAACATCCAGAACGTGGCCGGATTTTCGCGCACCGTTCAGATGGGCATTGAAAAGGTACAGGCGATGTTGCCGCTGGCCAATCAGGCCACGCGCACGCCTTGCCCGGCATCTGAGATCAAGCTGGCCCTGCAATGTGGCGGCTCTGACGCATGGTCTGGGGTGACGGCCAACCCAGCCCTTGGTCACGCCTGCGATCTGCTGGTCGCGCAGGGCGGCACCGGCGTGCTGGCCGAAACGCCGGAAATTTACGGCGCAGAGCACCTGCTGACCCGCCGCGCGGTTGACGCGGATGTCGGCAAACGCCTGATTGGCCTGATTGACTGGTGGCAGGATTATACAGCCCGCAACAAAGGCTCGATGGACAACAACCCCTCGCCGGGGAACAAGGCGGGGGGGCTGACCACAATCCTGGAAAAATCGCTGGGCGCGGCGGCCAAGGGCGGCACATCGCCTCTTGTGGACGTGCTGAAATACGCGGAAGTCATCCGCACCCCCGGTTTCAACTTTATGGACAGCCCCGGATACGATCCGGCAAGCGTTACGGGGCAAATGGCGTCTGGTTGCAATATGGTGTGTTTCACCACCGGGCGCGGTTCGGCCTATGGTTCCAAACCCGCCCCAACGATCAAGATCGCCACCAATGATGAACTGGCCCGCCGCATGGATGAGGACATGGACATCAACGCCGGCACGATCCTGACCGAAGACATCAGCATTGAGAAAAAGGGGCGCGAGATATACGAACTGGTGCTGCGCGTGGCCTCTGGGGAGGCGTCAAAATCTGAGGCCCAGGGTTTGGGCGATGATGAATTTGTCCCCTGGCAAATTGGCGCGGTCATGTGACGCGGATTTTGGTGATGGGCGCGGGGTTGATTGGTATCCGCCATGTGGCGCGCGTTTTGGCGCATGAAGGCTGCACGCTGGTCGGCGTTGTGGACCCGGTGGTTGACCCCGGCCAAGGTGTTGCGCATTTCACGGACATTGCTGAGGTAGACACCCCCGTGGATGGCGTGATCATTGCCACGCCCACCGCCCTGCACGCAGAGCACGGGATCGCGGCGGCCCAACGCGGCTGGCATATCCTGATGGAAAAACCCGTGACCGAAACCCCGCAAGACGCGCGCGCGCTGGCCGATGCGGTGCAGTCGGCAAACGTTGCCTGTCTTGTCGGGCATCACCGGCGCTATCATCCCTGCGTGCAGCGCCTGCGCGACATGGTGCAGGGCGGCGAGATCGGCACGCCCGTGACCTCCACCCTGATCTGGGCGATGCGCAAACCGGATGCCTATTTTGACACCGCATGGCGGCAAACCGGCGGCAGTCCGGTGATGATCAATCTGGTGCATGACATTGACCTGCTCCGCTTTGTGCTGGGCGAGGTCAGTGACATGACCGCCCTTGCCAATGCCCCGATCCGGCGCGCGGGCCGCGTGGAAAGTGGCGGCGCTGTGCTGCGCTTTGACAGCGGTGCCATTGCGACAATCAGCTTTGCCGATACCACGCCCAGCCCCTGGGGGTTTGAGGCCGGGACCGGGGAAAACCCCAACATCGCCACAACCCGACAGGACATGTGGTGGATCACCGGCACCAGGGGCGGCATCGCGTTTCCTTCGCTCACCAAATGGGGCGGTGCCACGGATTGGTCAAATCCCGCGCAGCCTACGCCATGCCCCATGCCAAACGCCGTGCCGTTGGATGCACAGCTTGACCACTTTATCGACGTCATTGCAGGGCGCGCGGCCCCAATCATCGACATTACTGATGCCGCCGCATCGCTTAGCGTGACCCGCTCTTTAGAAGATTTGCTTGCCCCCATGGCACAGCCCCCCACACCCCATCACATTCAATAGGAGAACACCCATGAGCAAACCAGACATCGGATTTATCGGATTGGGCCTGATGGGGGCCGCCATGGTCTCCCGATTGCAAGATCAGGGCTACAAAGTGACCGTCACCGCCAACCGATCACGCCCCAACATTGACGCGGCTGTGGCCCGCGGCGCAACAGAGGTTGCGACCGCCCGCGACGTGGCTGCCGCAAGCGACATCGTGATGCTGTGCATGGACACCTCTGCCAGTGTGGAGGGCCGCATGCGCGGAACTGACGGCATCATCGCAGGCCTGCGCGACGGCGCGGTTGTGGTGGATTTTGGCACCTCCCTGCCTGCCAGCACTCGCACGCTCGCCGCAGAAGTGGCGGCGGCTGGCGGCAGCTACCTTGACGCGCCTTTGGGGCGCACACCTGCGCATGCCTATGACGGATTGCTCAATATCATGACCGCCGGAGACAAAGGTGCCTTTGACAGGATCGAACCAACACTCAAGGACCTTGGCGAGAACGTCTTTTATCTGGGCGCGTCCGGGGCCGGGCATACCACCAAGCTGATCAACAACTTCTTTGGCATGACCGTGGCCAACGCCATGGCCGAAGCCTTTGCCATGGCCGATGTCCAAGGGGTGGACCGCCAACAGGTCTATGACGTCATAGCCGCAGGCCCGCTGCATTCCGGGATGATGGATTTTGTCAAAGCCTACGGCGTGGACGGTGACCCCACAATGCTGGCTTTTGCCATCAAAAACGCGGCCAAAGACGTGGGATACTACAGTCAGATGGCCAAGGACGCGGGCACAGCATCTGTCATGGCGACCGGTGCGTTGACCGGGCTGAACGCGGCGGTCGAAGCTGGCAAAGGCGACGAAATGGTCAGCCAGATGGTGGATTACTACGCCGAAAAACTCAAAGGCTGACGCAATGGGCACCCGCCCCCAAGCGGATCTGATGGCCATCGGCATTGTGATGATGCTGGTGGCCAATTTTCTGTTTGCGACACTGGATACCAGCGTCAAATGGATGCTGGGCTTTGGCATCCCTGCCCTGCAACTGGCGTTCTTTCGCTATGCGGGGCATTTTGCCATCTCGGCCCTTGGCATGTTGCGACAGCGCGACTGGGACCGATTAAAGGGCGGTGGGCGCCCCGGCATGGTCACCCTGCGCGGCGCGATGCTGGTGGGGGCCACCATGGGTAATTTTGTGGCGCTCAGCTATCTGCCGCTCACAATCACCTCTGCCATCATGTTCTCGGTCCCGATTTTTGTGTGCCTGCTGTCGGTACGGGTTCTGGAAGAACATGTGGGGCCGTGGCGTTGGTCTGCAATTCTGCTGGGCTTTATCGGTGTGCTGATCGTGGTGCAGCCTTTTGGCGAGGCGTTTCATTGGGCGGCACCCTTATGCGTCTTCAACGCCCTGATGATGGCAATCTATTCGCTGATGACCCGTGCCCTGGCACGGCAGGTCAGCCCGCAAACCCTGCAACTCTATGGCGGCGGCATTGGCACGCTGATCCTTGCGCCCTTTGCCATCGTCCTATGGGTGCCGCCCAGTGGCGCGATGATCTGGCTGGGGTTGGCCTGGCTGGGTCTGGCGGGCTGGATCGGTCATGAGCTTCTGACCCGCGCCCACGCGATTGCCCCGGCCAATGCATTGATGCCCTTTTCCTACAGCTTCCTCATCTATATGACGCTGTTTGACGTGCTGTTGTTTATGCACATGCCGGATGCCCGCGAAATGCTGGGCATTTCCATCATCGTTTTTGCCGGACTTGTGATCTGGTATCGGGGCCGCACATGAGTGACATTATCACACTTGAGAATGACAGGTTGCAGGTGAGGCTGCTGGCACGTGGGGCCACCCTGACGAGCCTGCGTTTTGCCGGGCAGTCACGTAATCTGGTGCTTGGCTACGTCGACCCGGCGGATCACGCGCGCATCCCGGGTTTTGCGGGGCACCTTGCCGGGCCTGTCGCCAACCGCGTCCGCGCGGGCCGGGTTGTGATCGACGGCGAAACCTTTCAGATGCCATTGAATGAGGGCGGGCGCACCTGTCTGCATTCCGGTGTGGATGGCGTGCACGCACAGGTCTGGGCCTGCGCCAGCCAGAACGACAATCAGGTGACCTTTGCCTGCACCCTGCAAGATGGTCAGAATGGCCTGCCGGGCAACCGCGCCATCACTGCGCAATATGCCGTGACGGGCAGCACCCTGCGCCTGACGATCCGCGCGCAAAGCGACAAAAGCACGCCAATCAACATCGCATCACATCCCTATTGGAACCTTGATGGCGCTGCGGATGTCTCTGGCCACAGCCTTGAGGTGGCGGCGCACAGCTATCTGCCCACGGATGCACACAACCTGCCAACCGGAGAGATCAGACCTGTTGATGGCACGCCTTTGAATTTTCGCCGCCCCAAGGCTGTTCCCCTGGACCCAACGCTTGATCTGAACTTTTGCCTGAGCGAAACCATGGCCGACACCCCGGCTCCTGTGGCCACCCTGCGTGGCAGGGACGGGACATCTTTGCACATCGCCACCACCTGCCCCGGTTTGCAGGTTTACACCGGCGCACATTTGCCCGATATGCCCGTCGCCATGGCGGATTGCCCACCGCTGGCACCTTTTGCAGGTATCGCGCTGGAACCACAGCACTGGCCCGATGCCCCCCATCACAGCCATTTCCCGCAGATCACCCTGCACCCCGGTGAGACATACCAGCAGATCACCGAATATCGGTTAACGCCCCGGTAACACTGTCTTAACCCTACCGTAACAATGGCGTGAAAACACCCCATTTGCGCCTTTCCCCGGTCTGGATCGGGCTCTAGCTTATCGGGTGGGGGCGTTCTGCCGGGTGTTTCGGCAGGTTGCAAGGAGTGATCCAATGGGCCAGAGTGACCCCCCCCAAGCGCCACAAAAAAACAACAGTCAAAAAGACCAACAACAGGCCAAATCCTCAGAACGGGACCAGCCTGAGACACCCCCGGTCATTACGGATTATGCCAGCCTCTAGGACGTGACAGCGCGCGGCGCGTTGACTAACCTGTCCGCATGAGCACACCTGTTTCTTCGATCCGCAACCTTGGCCCTGCCTTTGAAACCGCCTGCGCCAAGGCGGGCATCACCAGCGCGGAGGACCTGCGCGAATTGGGTGCCGATGCGGCCTATGCAAAGCTGCTGAGCTCTGGCACCCAACCGCATTTCATTGGCTATTACGTGTTGGTCATGGGTCTGCAAGGACGCCCCTGGAACGATTGCAAAGGGGCGGAGAAAAAAGCATTGCGTGTGAAATTCGACGCGCTTAAGGCCCAGCATCATGACCCTGTGGAGAGCGATTTTGAGCGGATGATGAACCTGATTGGCGTGCGGGAAAGCTAAGCGCCTCACCTCAACAACCGGCGCGAACTTCTTGAAAACGCGCACCTTCACCCCCATGTATGATGTATCATGAACTTTGACACACACCCCCACGCGGCTGATCTGGCCCGGTTGCGTAAACTCGCCATCGCGATGGACAGCGCATTTTTGGTGCCCGGCACCAGCATCCGTCTGGGCTGGGACGCGATCCTGGGGTTTGTCCCCGTGGTGGGCGATGCCCTGACCCTGGCCCCATCGGCCTTTATCATCCGCGAGGCTTACCGGATGGGGGCCACCAAACCCTTGCTGGTCCGGATGGGGCTGAACACAGCACTCGACTTTGTGCTCGGGGCGATCCCGCTGGTTGGTGACATCTTTGACATTGGCTGGCAGTCCAAAACCCGCAACGTGAACCTGCTGCACAGCCATCTGGCCAAAAACGTGGTCACCTATAGCGCCCAACCTTAAACTTGAATCGTCGATACCCTGCCAGGCTACGCCTTCTCGGGACATCGACGATAAACGATGTTTCAGGTTAAAGGTTGGACGCTTTAAAAAAGGGCCGCCCTTTGGCAGCCCCTTCTGTTCTTTTAAAATAACCGGGATTTACCCAACCAGTTCAAGCCCTGAGAAGAAATATGCGATTTCAATCGCAGCCGTTTCCGGCGCGTCGGAGCCGTGCACGGAGTTCTCGCCAACGCTTTGCGCAAATTCTGCGCGGATGGTGCCGGCCTCGGCGTCCGCCGGGTTGGTGGCCCCCATGACTTCGCGGTTCTTGGCAATGGCGTTTTCGCCTTCCAGAACCTGTGCCACGATCGGCGCAGAGGCCATAAATTCACACAGCTCACCGTAAAACGGACGCTCTTTGTGCACCGCGTAAAACTCACCGGCCTGCGCCATGGTCAGGTGGATACGCTTGGAAGCCACAACGCGCAGGCCCGCGTCTTCGAACTTTTTGACGATTGCGCCGGTCAGGTTACGCTTGGTTGCATCGGGTTTGATGATGGAAAATGTACGCTCAAGGGCCATGTTGCTTGCTCCATAGGCTAGGTTAATTTGGGGCGCGTCTAGCATGGGGTTTGGGGTATGAAAAGGTGCCTCTTTCAGGGCGGGCCAGCCAAGGGTGCAGGCATGCCCTTGGGCCGGGTTTGCACCTGCGCCCTTGACCAGGGCCAAATTTCTTCGCCTACTGGCAGCCTTTAAAGGATTTTGGACATGGTCATTTTCGCCGCCCCCGAGACGTTTCCCTATGACACAACGCCGGAAGGCAAGACGATCTGGGCGTATGAGCTGCAAACCGCAATCAATCGCGCTGGCCCCGGCGACACAGTGCAGCTGCTGGCCGGGCGCTACACGATGCCCGCGCAGATCAGCGCCTCGGGCAAAAAGGGCGCACCGATCACGCTGGCAGGCCCGGAAACGGGTCAGGCGATTCTGGACGGTGGCGGCGTGCCGCAGGATGCGCGTAACATCGGCCTGAAACCGCTGGACGGCGAGTTTGCCTTTCTCAAGATCTTCAACGCCCAGCGGATTGTTCTGCGCGGGCTGACCTTCACCAACAACTGGCCCAGCAGCATCTACCTGCGCGGTGCCAGGGACATCACCGTGCAGGACTGCACCTTTGAACGCGGCCGCTTTGCGATTTATGCGCGCCAGGGCTGCCGGATCAAAACCCAAAGGCTGCTAATCGAGCGCTGTGGTTGGATCCAGGACCCCGAACACCGCATGTGGCGCGGGGGCATTACCTGGGAGAACGTGAAAAGCCAGAAAACCAGCAATGATGCCAGCCATTTCAACGGGGCGTTCTTTGGCAGCTACAACATCTCCGGTAACGTGACGATCCGCTCCTGTCAGATTGCCCACGCCTTTAACGGTATTCGTATGGACATGGATAAGAAGCTGATCAAGAAACGCGATGCCGAAAGCATGAAAATCCCGCGCAACAAAAATGTGGCCATCTATGACAATGACTTCAACTTTATCCGTGACAACGCGGTTGAGCCGGAAAATGGCGCCGATAGCTGGTTTGTCTACAACAACCGGTTTCTGAACATCCACGGCACCTTTTCACTGGATCAGGTCGCCTGTCAGGACATGTTCTATCTGGGCAATACGATCCTGAACAATCGCAAACCCGAACAGGGCAACACCGACCGTTCCGGCGGGGTGATTTTCAAATTCTTCAAAGCCACAAACACGGATGACAACCCGCCGCTGGCCCCGCGCACCACGCTGTGGTCGGCCTATAACTCGGTCCAGACCCGCACCTCCTACGTCAAAAAGGGGGCCACGATGTTTTGGCGCGATGCCTATAACGCGGTGGGTCTCTACAACGGCGACCACCCCGATGTCACAACGCCCCCACGTGTGGCGTTCAACAATTTTGGCTGGAAACATGGCGACGTCAAAGTGCGCGGCATGGCGACAAATGACCCTGACTACCCCAAAGGCTACCCGGAAAAGAAGGTCTTTCCCGATGGCATAGACTGCGCAAAAGCCCCGTTTGAGATCACCGACAAAGATCCGGACCCAGACGCCCCCTTGGGCGGCTGGAACGGGCAGTTGAAGAAATCAAAGGCACTAGCGGGCGTCAAATGCCCGGCCCTGCGCATCACCCGCCTGCAGGGTCGCGATTTTCATATCCCCGCAGGCCTCAGCCCCGGAGCCCATCCGATTGAGGCGCTTTATTGTAATTTTGGCGATAGCGTCACCCTGCCCCGGAATTGAACAAACCGCCCGATTGACGTGGCGCGCTGCATCGCAGATACCGCGCCCATGTTACAAATCTCAGAACTCAACTATTCCGTCGAAGGCCGCCCCCTGTTTGAGGAGGCCACCGCCACCATCCCTGATGGCCACAAGGTGGGCCTTGTCGGGCGCAATGGCGCGGGCAAAACAACGCTGTTCCGGCTGATCCGTGACGAACTTGCGCTGGATGCGGGGTCAATTTCCCTGCCCTCACGCGCCAAAATTGGCGGTGTGGCGCAAGAGGTGCCAAGTTCGGAAACCTCCCTGCTTGATACCGTGTTGGCCGCAGACACCGAACGCGCGGCCCTGCTGGCAGAATCAGAAACCGCCTCAGACCCCGCCCGCATCGCAGATATCCAGGCCCGCCTGTCTGATATCGACGCATGGTCGGCCGAAGGGCGCGCCGCCTCCATCCTCAAGGGTCTTGGTTTTGACGCGGGTGATCAGGCGATGCCCTGCTCCGCCTTCTCTGGCGGCTGGCGCATGCGCGTCGCCCTTGCGGGGGTTCTGTTTGCACAGCCTGACCTGCTGCTGCTGGACGAACCAACAAACTACCTCGACCTCGAAGGCTCCATCTGGCTCGAAAGCTACCTGGCGAAATATCCCCACACGGTGATCATCATCTCGCACGACCGGGGTCTGCTGAACCGCGCCGTGGGCGGCATCCTGCACCTTGAGGACCGCAAGCTGACCTACTACCCAGGCCCCTATGATCAATTTGCCCGCCAGCGCGCTGAAAAACGTGCGCAACAGGCGGCGATGGCCAAGAAACAAAAGGCCCGCAAGGATCACATGCAGGCCTTTGTGGACCGCTTCAAGGCCAAGGCATCCAAGGCAAAACAGGCCCAGTCGCGCCTGAAAATGATCGAAAAAATGGATATGATCACCCCGCCGGAAGAAGCGGCGCGCAAGGTCTTTACCTTCCCGGAGCCGGAGGAACTTTCGCCCCCCATCATCAATATTGAGGGCGGCTCGGTTGGCTATTCTGATGACAATCCGGTGCTGACAAAGCTGAACCTGCGCATTGATCAGGACGACCGCATCGCGCTGCTTGGCAAAAACGGTCAGGGCAAATCGACCCTTGCCAAATTGCTCTCTAAACGCCTGCCCCTGATGGGTGGACGCCAGCTGAACGCCAACAAACTGCGTGTCGGTTTTTTCGCCCAACACCAGGTGGATGAACTAATCATCAACGAAACGCCTCTGCAACATATGATCTCTGCCCGCCCCGGCGTGATGCAATCCAAACTGCGCGCCCAACTGGCGGGCTTCGGCCTGGGCCCGGATCAGGCCGAAACCGAAGTGGGCCGCCTCTCGGGGGGCCAAAAAGCGCGCCTGTCGCTGCTGCTGGCCACCCTAGACGCCCCGCACCTCTTGATCCTTGACGAACCAACCAACCACCTCGACATCGAATCCCGCGAGGCATTGGTCGAGGCGCTCACCCGTTATTCCGGCGCCGTGATCCTCGTCAGCCACGACATGCACCTGTTGTCCATGGTGGCCGACCGCCTCTGGTTGGTCTCAAACGGCACCGTAAAACCCTATGAGGAGGATCTGGAGGCCTATCGCAGCATGCTGCTCACCACCTCCAAACCGGTCAGCAAAAATGCAAAACCCAAAGAGACCCCAAAGCCCAAACGCGCCAGCCGCGATGATATACTGGCCCTGCGCTCCGAAACCCGCACCGCCGAGGCGCGGGTAACCAAGATCAACGAAATGCGCGACAAACTTGCCAAGAAACTTGCGGACCCTGCCTTGTATGAAAAAGACAAGGTGGGCGAGCTCGAAGTCTGGAACAAGAAATACGCCGAAGTCATGGCCGCCCTGGAACGCGCTGAAGCAATCTGGATGACCACGCTGGAAAAACTCGAAAAGGCTTCCACCTGATGTCACCCTTCCAAAAAACTCTGGGGAGTTTGAGGGGCAACGCCCCTCATCAGCAAAATTAAACCTGTGCGGGCTTGCCCGCTCAATTCTGAACACAATGATCGTGATCCGGCCTAACCAATCGCCACAACCTCCCTATATTGACGCTAGAGCGCCCCGCCTGAAACTTGGATCGTCGATACCCTGCCACGCTCCGCGCTTTCGGGACATCGCCGATATGTGATGCTTCAAGTTAAAGGCGGGACGCTGTAATCAATGGAGCAAAACCTATGAGTGACTGGGAAACAGGGCGTGTGATCTACCTCGTGATCGTGCTGATCATGGTGGGCGGCTGGTTTCTTATTCAGTGCCGCGAGGGGTTAAACAAAACCCTGCAACAAATTGTTATCTGGGGCTTAATCATCGTAGGCACAGCCGCCGGGGTTGGCCTCTGGCAAGACATCCAGCGTCAGGCAGGTCATGGCCGCATCACCTTGTCAGAGACCGGCCAGATCATCGTGCCCCGCAGCGGCGATGGGCATTATTACCTCTCGGCACAGATTAACGAGGCAGATATTCATTTTGTGATCGACACGGGGGCGACGGACCTTGTCCTCACAAAGGCGGATGCGGCCCGTGCCGGTCTTAACCCCGATGCGCTCAACTTTCTGGGGCGCGCGAACACGGCCAATGGTCAGGTCAGAACAGCAGCCGTGCGCCTTAACACGGTGCGTCTGGGCGGCACGCTGGACCGCAACGTCCGCGCCGTGGTCAACGGCGGAGATCTGAACCAATCGCTCATGGGTATGGAATATCTGCAACGGTGGGGCCGTATCGAAATCGCAAATGGTGAGTTGATCCTGACCCGCTAGCCTGGCCAACCGCATCCCACGCCACTGGCCTATGCGGGCGCGCCACCGGTCTCCGCTTTCTTCTCCCAGACCCCACTTTCCTCAGACCAATACTGCGCGGTGGCTCCGGCATCCTTCAACGCTTTCCATTGTCCGCGCGCATGTTGCAGCGCCTCCGGGTCATTGCCATCAAACAGGATGCACACCCGCTCCAATGCGCCAACCTCCGCCGCCTGCACCTCTGCGCCATGCACCGACATCACGCATTGCGGGCCATTTGGGGCCTCAGCTGCCAGGGTGAGCAAAACCGGCTGATCCGCGTCCTGCGCACCGCCTGCCATGCCGTGGGGTAAAAACCCGTCCTCGCGCCCCAACCACAAGGCACGGTCCAGTGCCGACAACCCTTCGGCATCCACGCCGCGCACGGCTACACGCCAGCCGTTGGCCAGCGATTTTTCCAGTAGCATGCCCAGCGTTTCCACCAGTGGACGGCGGGTAAGGTGATAAAAATACGCAGCCCCCATATGTGATTATGAAGGCTCAAACATGTTTGTAATCAACCGGTTGAGCGAAGCCACACCCCACCCGGTTGCGCCTTTGGGGGCCAGCGCCGTCTCGCCTTTGACCGAGGCAACGCCGGCAATATCCAGGTGAATCCACGGCACGCCGTCCTGCACAAAACGCTGCAAAAATTGCGCCGCCGTGACAGAGCCCGCGGGGCGCCCGCCGATGTTTTTCATATCCGCAATCCGGCTCTTCAGCAGGTCGTCATAGGCCTGCCCCAACGGCATACGCCAGGCTCCTTCGCCCTCGGTTTTTGCCGCTTTCAAAAAGGCATCACACAACGCGTCATCATTGGAAAACACGCCCGCGTTTTCATGGCCCAGCCCAATGATAATCGCGCCGGTCAGGGTCGCCAGATCAATCATCGCCGCCGGTTTGAAGCGTTCCTGCGCGTACCACATCACGTCACACAGCACCAAACGCCCCTCGGCATCGGTGTTGATAACCTCAACCGTGTCGCCTTTCATCGAGGTGATCACATCACCGGGCCGCACCGCGTTGCTGGAGGGCATGTTTTCAACCAGCCCGACCAGCCCGACCACATTGGCCTCTGCCTTGCGCAGCGCCAGCGCGCGCATCACACCCGCCACAACACCGGCACCGCCCATGTCCATTGTCATGTCTTCCATGCCTGCGGCGGGTTTCAGGCTGATGCCGCCCGTATCAAACACCACGCCTTTGCCAACCAAGGCCAGCGGGGCCGCATCTTTCTTGCCGCCCTCCCAACGCATCACCACAACTTTGGATGGGCTGTCAGAGCCCTGCCCAACGCATAAAAGTGTGCACATTCCGAGCTTTGCCAGCTCTTCTTCATCCAAAACCTCAACCTTCAGGCCAAGATTTTCCATTTCGGCCAACCGCTCCGCAAAATGTGTGGTGGTCAGGATGTTGGCGGGTGCATTGGTCAAATCGCGGGTCATATGCGCGCCCTCCGCAATCGCCATCAACCGGACCGAGGCCGCCTGCGCCTCCTGCGGTTTGCTGCACATGATCCGCACCCCGCCCTGGGCCGCTTTGGGTTTTGATTTGTGATCCTCAAACGCGTAGTCGCGCATCGCCACCCCATACCCCAGCTCAGAAATCCTACGCTGGCCCGCTGCAAGCAGCAAAACATCCGCCGTCCCCCGGGTTTTCGCCAAACTTGCCCCCGCCTTGCGCATGTGGCTCTGATCCGCGGATTTGGGCAGCGCGATCACATCCACAGCCTCTGCAGCAAGGCCTGTCGGATAGGACATCACCATGCTCTGCCCCGGCTTAACCGCCTGAAATTTCTCACTTTCCACCAGTCGCTGCAAGGCTCCACGGGTCAGTTTATTGACCCGACGTGCGCCGGCACTCAACCGTCCCTCCGGGTCCACAAGCACCGCAATCCGCCCTTCAAACGAGGCAATCTGGTCGATGTCGGTGTCTTCAAAGGTGATCGGCGTCAAACGGGTCATGGCAGGGCTTTCCTTAGGTTTCGCCACCAGACCTAGCGCGTGCACGCGGGCAAGACCAGATATCAGTTTTCCCGTGGGCAAAAATGGACTATCCTGTGGATAAACGCCGTTAGAGCATCAACAAGGGGAAAGAGAGTGGGCCGAGTAGACCGCTATATGCTGTCGCAGCTTTTGGTGCTGTTTGGCTTTTTTGCGCTTGTTCTGGTGGCTTTGTTCTGGATCAACCGTGCGGTTGTTCTGTTTGATCGGCTGATTGGCGATGGGCAATCCGCAGTCGTGTTTCTCGAATTCACCGCCCTTGGCCTGCCCCGGCTGATCACCACCGTTTTGCCCATCGCGGCCTTTGCGGCGGCTGTTTACGTCACCAACCGCATGACGGGCGAGTCCGAACTGACCGTTTTGCAATCCACCGGGTCAGGGCCCTGGCGCATGGCGCGGCCCGTGTTGGTGTACGGTGTGGTTGTTGCGCTGATGATGTCAACGCTCAGCCATTTCCTGATGCCCATGGCGCAGGCGCAATTGACCAAGCGCGAGCAGGAAATTTCACAAAATGTCACCGCGCGCCTGCTGACCGAAGGGACATTCCTGCATCCGACCGAAAAGGTCACATTCTACACCCGCCAGATTGACGAGGACGGCGTGCTGCGCGATGTCTTTCTGTCGGATCGGCGCAGTGAAGGTGAAGGCGTGATCTACACCGCCGCCGAGGCCTATCTGGTGCGCAATGGCCCCGGTTCAACACTGATCATGGTGGACGGATTGGCACAACGGCTGAACACCACTGACAAACGTCTGGCCACCGCAAAATTTCGCGATTTTTCCTTTGATATCTCGGCGTTGGTCAACCCCGACCCCACTGCGAATATCGCCATCAGCAACATGACAACACCTGCGTTGATCAGCGGCTGGCTGGACCCGGAGCCCAGATTGACCGCACAAGACGGGGTTGTCGCAGAAGAACTGCATGGCCGGTTTGCCCAGCCCTTGTTCTGCATTGTCGCGGCCATGGTCGGCTTTGCAACGTTGCTGGTTGGTGGCTTTTCCCGGTTTGGCGTCTGGCGTGAAATTGTCATCGCCTTTGGTCTGCTGATCGCCATTGACGGCTTGCGCGGTGTGCTTGTCGATCCGGTGCGTGAAAACGCGGCCATGTGGCCGCTGATGTATGTGCCCTCTCTGCTCGGCACTGTCCTTGTGGTGCTGATGCTGTTTCAGGCCGCCAACCCCAATTGGTTGCGCCGTCTGCGCGGCAAGGGGACAATGGCATGATACTGCATCTTTATTTTGCCCGCCGCTTTGCCATGTCGTTTCTGATGATCACGGCGGTCCTGTTTGCCCTTGTGGTGCTGGTGGATGCGGTGGATCAGGCGCGCAGATTCAGCAGCTATGACATCGGCTTTTCCAACATCATTCGTTTGACCCTGCTTGACACGCCGAAAACGATCAATCAGATTTTGCCACTGATCGTTATTCTGGCCACCGTGACCTTGTTTATCTCGCTGGCGCGTTCCTCTGAAATGGTGGTGACACGCGCCTCTGGTCGCTCCGCCTTGCTCACATTGGTGGCCCCTGTTGTGGTCGCACTGATCATTGGCGGCCTTGCCGTGACAATGCTGAACCCGATTGTGGCAGCAACCGGCAAACGCTACCTGAAACTGTCAGAAGGGTTTCGCGCCGGCGGGGCCTCTGCCCTGTCGATCAGCGATGAAGGGCTCTGGCTGCGCCAGGGCACAAAGAGCGGGCAAAGTGTGATCCGCGCCCTGCGCTCAAATGCAGATGCGTCCGTGCTCTATGAGGTGACCTTTATCAGCTATGATGCGGCCAACGGCCCCGTTCGGCGGATCGAGGCGTCAAGTGCTGCGTTAAGCGACGGGCAATGGTCTCTGCGCGACGCCAAAATCTGGCCACTGGGTCCGGGTATCAATGCCGAAGGCAATGCTGAATGGCACGACACGCTGATAATCCCCTCCTCGCTGACGCTGGACCGCATCCGCGAAAGCATTGGCAGTCCGGCGGCTGTGTCGATCTACGAACTGCCCGAATTTATCCGACAGCTGGAACAATCCGGTTTCAGCCCCCGCAAACACAAGGTCTGGCTTCAGACTGAAATTGCCAGGCCGCTGTTTCTGGTGGCGATGGTTCTGGTTGCGAGTGTCTTTACCATGCGGCATACCCGTTTTGGCGGCACCGGTATTGCCGTCCTGACAGCAGTTCTATTGGGGTTTGGTTTGTATTTCGTGCGTAGTTTTGCTCAGATTCTGGGGGAAAACGGGCAGATACCTGTCATTCTGGCGGCATGGGCACCTCCTGCCGCCGCGATCTTGCTGGCCCTTGGCCTCTTGCTTCATGCGGAGGATGGGTAAGGCTATGCGCCGTATTCTGTTGATTGCAACCCTGATGGCCACCGTGTTTGCCGCGCAGGCGCAAGAGGACACGGCACGCCCGGCGGTGCTGGTGGCCGATCAGATATTTATCACCCGCGACCGCACCTTGGTGGCCCAGGGCAATGTTGAGGCGTTTCAGGGCGAAAGCCGCGTGCGTGCAAGCGCCATTCGCTACAATCAAAAGACCGGATCACTTGAGATCGAAGGGCCCATCGTGCTGCAAGAGGGCAGCGAGACACTGATCCTTGCGGATGCTGGGCAATTGGATCCGGACCTGCGCAATGGATTGCTGACGGGGGCGCGGCTGATCCTGAACCAGCAATTGCAGCTTGCCGCCAACCAGATCAACCGCGTTGAGGGTCGTTATAGCCAGCTTTACAAAACCACTGTAACCTCTTGTAAAGTATGTGAGACTGGTGAAGCACCGCTGTGGCAAATCCGCGCCAGACGGGTTGTGCATGATCAGCTTGAACAGCAGCTCTATTTTGACAGGGCACAATTCCTGATCCGCAATGTGCCGGTCTTTTACCTGCCCCGTCTGCGCCTGCCCGACCCAACGCTGGACCGTGCGACCGGCTTTTTGATGCCCTCGATCCGGACAACCTCGCGCTTGGGCACGGGGATCAAGGTGCCCTATTTCATCAAGATCGGTGATCACCGCGATCTGACCCTGACCCCCTATGTGTCGAGCGCCACACGCACCCTGGAATTTCGCTATCGCCAGGCCTTTGTCAAAGGGCGTATCCAGTTTGACGGTGCCGTGACAAGGGATGATGAACAGCCCGGCGAAACCCGCGGGTATCTTTTTGGCTTTGGTGCGTTTGATCTGGCGCGCGATTACAAATTGTTCTTTCAAATCGAAACCACCAGTGACCGATCCTACCTTCGCGACTACGGCTATTCCGACAAGGACCGATTGCGCTCTGAGCTGACAACCAGCCGGGTGCGGCGCGACGAATATGTGCGCGGCAGCCTGATCAACTTTGAGACCCTGCGCGACGGTGAGGTGAACGCCACCCAGCCCACCATCGTGTTGGACGGTGCCTATGAACGGCGCCTGTTCCCCGAGGCCTTTGGCGGCGAACTGCGCTATGCGCTGCGCTTTCACAACCACCGCCGATCTTCCGATTTGTCGATTGACGGGCCCGATGACGATCTGGTTGTGGATGGCCGTGATGTGGCCCGTATCCACGGTGAAATCGACTGGCTGCGCCGCGCCACCCTGCGCAACGGGGTGGTGGCCGATTTCAAACTGGGGGCCAGCCTGAACTTTTTTGACATCACGCAGGATGACACGGTGGCGCAAAACCATTCTGATATCGTGCCCCATGCGGCGGTAACGCTGCGCTATCCCATGGTGCGCAATGACCCCGATGGCGTTGTGCAAATTCTTGAACCCATTGCGCAGATCGGCTGGACCGGTGGCAGCCGTCTGGATGTCCCCAATGAGGAAAGCACACGGGTTGAGTTTGACGAAGGCAACCTGTTGTCCCTGTCCCGCTTCCCTGAACGCGACCGCCGTGAACGTGATGCGGTGGCCGCCATTGGTGTCAACTGGAGCCGCTTTGACCCCACCGGATGGGACGCGCATGTGACCCTGGGCCAGGTGATCCGAAAAAACGAAGACCCCGCATTTTCCAGCACTTCTGGTCTGGATACAGGATCGTCGGATTATCTCTTGGCCGCACAGCTCAAAACGCAAAACGGCATATCGGTCACCGGACGTGGGTTGTTTGACGATGAAGTCAACTTTGCCAAAGCCGAAGTGCGCGGCGATTGGGTGTTCAAACGGG
The DNA here is from genome assembly GCA_937928635.1 of uncultured Sulfitobacter sp. Lineage (GTDB taxonomy): Bacteria > Pseudomonadota > Alphaproteobacteria > Rhodobacterales > Rhodobacteraceae > Sulfitobacter. Next base: position 28,254 of record CALFWM010000011.1, read on the forward strand.
GCCGGTTGGGCGGCTCTTATCTGTGGCTGGATGAGGACATTGCCGAAGAGCGCACGCAGGCGGTCTCCGAAATTACGCTGGATGGCAGCTATGACCTTAATCAGCAATGGACCGCCTCGGCAAACTACCGCTATGACACCGCAGATTCCCGCCCAGCAACGGCGGGTCTGGGCCTGACCTACAACAACGAATGTGTCACGGTGGGCCTGTCCGTGCGTCAGCGGTTTTCCTCCTCGACAAGCCTTGAGCCCTCAACCGATTTCGGCTTTAACGTCGGCCTCAGGGGGTTCTCTGCCAACACCGGAACAGAAAGACACACACGCTCATGTGGAAAGTGACATTGATGAAAATCTCCCCGTTGGTCAGGGCCCTGGGCTTTGGCATCTGTGCTGTTTTGATGGGTCAGCCCGCTGTGGCACAAAACCTCTTTGCCCCTGCCGCACAGGTGAACGACGCGGTTGTCACGGAATTTGAGGTGCAGCAGCGCCAGCTGTTTTTGCGCCTGCTAAACGCCCCCGGTGCGGACCGCGAAAGCGCCCTGCAAGGCCTGATTGATGACCGCCTGCGGATTGCAGAAGCGGAGCGTTTTGACGCGAACCTCTCTGCCGAAGGGCTCAGCACCAGCATGAGCGAATTTGCCGCGCGTGCAAATCTGACCAGCGAAGAATTTATTGCAGCGCTCGGGCAGGCTGGCGTGTCAGAAGAAACCTTTCGGGATTTCGTTTCCACCACCGTGCTGTGGCGCGATCTGATCCGCGCGCGTTTTGGCCCGCTGGTGAACATCACAGAGACAGAGATTGACCGCGCCCTTGCCACGTCCAGCGCCGGTGCCTCCGGCATTCGCGTGTTGCTGTCAGAAATCATCATACCTGCGCCGCCCCAAAATGCGGCGCGCGTCGCGGCACTGGCGGATCAAATCTCGCAATCCCAGAACGTGGGAGAGTTTTCATCTTTTGCGCGCAGGTATTCCGCGACCGCCTCGCGCGGGCGCGGCGGTTTCCTGCCCTGGACACCGCTTGAACAACTGCCCGCCAGCCTGCACCCACTCATTCTTGCCCTCAGCATCGGTGAGGTCACAGCCCCCTTGCCAATCACCAACGCGGTGGCCTTGTTCCAGCTGCGTGGCATTGAGGAAACCGGCAAACCGGCTCTGAAATTTTCCGAAATCGAATATGCCGCCTATTACATTCCCGGCGGGCGCAGCGAGGCCGGACTGGCCGCAGCAGCCCAGGTGCGCGCGCAGGTGGACCGCTGCGATGACCTATACGGCGTGGCACAGGGGCAACCCGCCGAAGTATTGGAACGCGGCAGCAAAGCGCCCGGCGACATCCCCCGTGACATCGCGATTGAGCTGGCCAAACTGGATCCCGGCGAAAGCTCCACCGCCCTGACCCGCGCAAACGGTGAAACACTGGTGTTTCTGATGCTGTGCAAACGCACCGCAGAGGCCAACGCAGAGGTAGATCAGGAAGCCGTTGTGAACGCCATTCGCCAGACCAAACTGCAAGGTTATGCCAACCAACTGCTGGAACAATTGCGCGCTGACGCCCGCATCTCCCTGAAATGAGCACATCATCAGCGCGGCCCATCGCCATTTCCTGCGGTGAACCCGCTGGCATCGGGCCAGAGGTGGCCGCCGCCGCCTGGGCCGCTCTGCGCGACGATTTTCCGATGCTGTGGCTGGGCGACCCGACACATCTGCCAGCAGGCACGCCCCATCACCTTGTCACATCTGCCATCGAGGCTGCGGCATTAAGTGCCACAGCGCTGCCGGTTTTGCCTCATGATTTTGGCGCACCCGCAACCCCCGGGACCCCCAATCCAACCCACGCCCAAGGGGTCATTGATGTGATCGCACGGGGCGTTGATTTGGTCAAAACCGGGCAGGCCGCGGCACTTTGCACTGCGCCCATTCACAAACACGCCCTGCAATCAGGGGCCGGTTTTGCCTACCCCGGACACACTGAATACCTTGCCGCCCTTGCTGGCGTGGATCAGGTGGTCATGATGCTGGTCTCTGATGCGTTGCGCGTGGTGCCTGCGACCATTCACATCGCCCTGGATGAGGTCGCCGCTGTGCTGACCCCGGCGGTTTTGCGCCACACAATTGAAATCACCCACGCGGGCCTGCGCGATCAATTTGCGCTCCCGGCACCGCGCATCTGGATCGCCGGGCTGAACCCCCACGCAGGTGAGGGCGGTGCCATGGGCCAACAGGAACTGGACTGGATCGCGCCACTGATTACCCAGATGAAAAGCGAGGGATTTGACCTCACTGGCCCCCTGCCCGCCGACACGATGTTTCACGTCGCCGCCCGTGTGCAATATGATGCGGCGATTGCGATGTATCACGATCAGGCCCTGATCCCGATCAAAACGCTGGACTTTGACCGCGGCGTGAATGTCACGCTAGGCCTGCCCTTTGTGCGCACGTCACCTGATCATGGCACCGCGTTTGACATCGCCGGCAAGGGGATCGCCACCCCCACCAGCATGATCGAAGCCTTGCGTTTGGCCCATAAGATGACCACCGCATGAGCGCGATTGACACCTTGCCCCCCCTGCGTGACGTGATCGCCACACACCAGCTGTCCGCGCGCAAATCACTGGGCCAGAACTTTCTGCTTGATCTGAACCTGACGGCCAAAATCGCCCGCCTTGCTGGTGATCTGACAGGATGTGATGTGCTTGAGATTGGCCCCGGCCCCGGTGGTCTGACCCGTGGGTTACTGGCCGAGGGCGCGCGCCATGTGCTGAGCCTTGAGAAAGACCCGCGCTGCCTGCCGGCTCTGAGCGAGATTGCCGAGGCCTATCCCGGCAGGTTGACCGTGCTGGAGGGCGACGCGTTGGAGGTTGACCCGCGCGCCCATTTGACACCCCCCATCCGCGTGGCGGCAAACCTGCCTTACAACGTTGGCACGGAACTGCTGGTGCGCTGGCTGACACCACCCACATGGCCGCCGTTCTGGCAAAGCCTGACCTTGATGTTTCAGCGTGAGGTGGCCGAGCGGATCGTGGCCAAACCCGGCTCCAAAACCTATGGCCGTCTTGCATTGTTGTCGCAATGGCGCGCGGATGCTGAGATTGTGATGCATCTGCCGCCCGGTGCCTTTACCCCGCCGCCCAAAGTATCCTCTGCTGTGGTGCATCTGACCGCCCTGCCCGAACCCCGCTTCCCGGCCGATGCCGCCACGTTAAACCGTATTGTCGCTGCCGGTTTCAACCAGCGTCGCAAAATGCTGCGCGCCGCGCTCAAAGGGGTTGCACCGGGGATCGAGGACCACCTGAACGCCGCTGGCATACCCCCAACGGAGCGCGCAGAGCAAGTCTCGCTTGAGGCGTTTTGCGCCCTTGCCAGATCAGTCAAGACCATATGATGAAACGCCGCAGCTTCCTCCTGACCGCCCCGATGTTGCTGACCGCCTGTGCCTTGCGGCGCGGCCTACCCCTGCCGGGTTCCTTTTCAGATGTGGATGCGTTGACCCGGGCCTTGGTGGCAATGGGCAATGGCGTGGACGTCTCTGAGGCGCGCCGGGCCGCGACGCTGGCTTACGGCGAAACGCACCGGCTGGCATTGGCGTATGAAATTGTTGACCGCCCGCTGATCCATAATGCAAAGGTCAACGCGGGTTACAAACCACGCGGGCTGTGCTGGCACTGGGCCGAGGACTTGCAGAACAGCCTGAATGCTGCGGGTTTTGCGACCCTCAGCATTCACCGCGCAATTGCCAATGCCGATGATCCCATCCGTATCGACCATTCCACGGCCATCATCGCCCCGGCTGGCGCGCCCTGGCACGTGGGCATGGTGATCGACCCCTGGCGCTATGGTGGAGAGCTGTTCTGGGCCCCTGTGACCGAGGACAGACACTACGATTGGGACGAACGCAAAGCCGTGCTACGCCGACATGGGCGGGTGCGCTATGCCAATCAGGGCGCGCAGGTATAAAGCGGCCTGCGACGAACCTGAGTCGCCTAACGCTGCCTGAAATCAAAGATTTTGGGGCGTGACGTGATACGTCAGGTATTTCGTCAGACGCTATAGGGCGTGCGCATCGCGAGGTTCACGGTAGCCAAACTCCCCGATGCAACACCTCAATGGGGCCCGATATGCGAGCGCATGCCCGTGACGTAGCCATCAAGATAGGAGAGCGGTCGAAACAGATAGTAGACTGCGAGCGGGTTCTCGGGATAGATCACATAAGCATTTCCGTCCTCAGCCCAAACCTCAGCGTTCACGGATCGAAAAACTGCATAGCCAAGCGCATAGAGCACCAGTATTGCCAGCAAAAATCGCTTCATGCGCCCCCCTTCATCTGATTTCATGCCACACGATACGTCCCTTCACGTCTGACCGTCCATCTCTCAACAGGCCCCCAACGAAAAAAGGCCCCGCATCCCGCGAGGCCCCTTCACTCATTCTGCCGCTTCGGGCTGGTCACCGCTTGGCGCGTCACCCTCGCCGCCGGTTTCCGGCGCTGGCTTGGGCTTTGGCTTGCGCCGGGGCGCGCGTTTGGGTTTGGGCTTGCTCTCTGGTGTTTCAACCAGACCTGCATCCCCTTCAACCACGGGCGGCACGTTGATCTCTGGTTGCTCGGACTGTGACGGATCCTTGTCGCGCCCGTCACTCTGATCACGGCGCTGATGCTGGCCACCGCCACCACCCTGCTGTTGATTGTTGCCTTCGCGCTCCTGACGTTCTGCGCGTTCACGATCCCGCTCCGCCTGGCGTTCGCGGTTCTGGCGCTCCTGTTCTTCGCGCTTGGCATCCATTTCCTTTTGTGCACGTGCCAGCATCCGCAGGTAATGCTCCGCATGTTGCTGAAAGTTTTCAGCCGCCACACGGTCGTTGGACAGCGTCGCATCCCGCGCCAGTTGATTATACTTTTCAATAACCTGCTGGGGCGTGCCCCGCACTTTGCCCTCCGGGCCAGAGCTGTCGAAAACACGATTGACGACATTGCCGCCCTGATTCTGGCGGTTGCGGTTATTCTTAGACCGGCCCCGTGATCTGGTAGATTTCATGGAAAAATGTCAGCCTTTTGGTGCTGTGGTTCTGAGTAGGATGGACGCTAAAAAGCAGCTAAGCGTCCCGGGTGTGCAAATTGTTGGGCATAACGCCGCGCGGGACCACCAATTGGCATCCACCGCTGCAACGCTTTCTGAATACGCATCGGGGTGCCCCGGGGCAAGCCCTAACTGCCCCTAATGCGCGAAAACTGCGTCAATGTCGCAGCTTTATGCCGGTTTATCGGCACAAACGACACGGGGACGCCCGTCCAAATCCTCTGCCAGGGTCACACCACCCCAGCCAGCCTGCGTAAAAATGTCGCAAACAGCCGTGCCTTGCTGCCATCCAATTTCAACCAGCACCCGCCCGTTTGGCGTAAGATAGCGCGGTGCGACATCGGCAATTTCCCGGTAGGCTGACAGCCCATCACCCCCATCCGTCAAGGCAATCTGCGGCTCATGAAGGCTCAGTTCCGGGGCAACGTCCTGCATTTCCTCCGCTGCCAGATAGGGTGGATTCGCGGCAATCAGGTCAAACCGCCCCTCAACAGCCTCAAACCAATCTGAGAGCAAAATCTGCGCTCTTGCGGCCACCCCGTGCAGCACCGCATTGGCACTGGCCTGCAAACAGGCGCTTTCCGAAATATCCACGCCCAGCCCGCGCGCGTCTGGCCGCTCCGCCAGCAGCGTGACCAGTATGGCCCCCGACCCAACCCCCAGATCAAGCACACGGTCAAAGGGTTCAGACAGGGCCAGCTCTACCAGCGTTTCGGTTTCGGGACGCGGATCCAGCACATCACGCGTGATCTTGAAATCCCGCCCATAAAAGGCACGCGCGCCCACCAGTTGTGATACCGGCACACGCACCGCACGCAGCGCCACAAGGTTTTCAAACCGCTCCGCAATCTCCGGCGCGATCTCTTCGGGCGCAATCAGGGTCACCCGTGCGGCATCCACGCTTGCCGCATGGGCCAGCAACAGCCGTGCATCCCGCGCAGGGTCCGGCACCCCCGCTGCACGCAAACGAGAGGCCGCAGCCGCCATCGCCTGCGCTGCGGTGGACGCGCTCATGCGTTCATCTCTGCCAATGCCGCGGCCTGCGCATCTGCGGTCAAGGCATCGACAATCTCATCCAGATCGCCTTGCATCACCGCATCCAGCCGATAAAGCGTCAGGTTGATGCGGTGATCCGTCATGCGGCCTTGCGGGAAATTATAGGTCCTGATCCGCTCGGAGCGATCCCCGGAGCCCACCTGTGATGCCCGATCCGCTGAGCGTTCATCGTCCACACGCGACCGCTCCAGATCATAAAGCCGCGCTTTGAGGACCTGCATCGCCTTGTCGCGGTTGCGGTGCTGTGATTTCTCGGACGAGGTCACAATGATCCCCGTCGGCAAATGGGTAATACGGACAGCGGAATCGGTGGTGTTCACATGCTGCCCACCAGAGCCTGACGCGCGCATCGTATCAATGCGGATGTCATTGGGGTTGATTTCAATGTCCACATCCTCGGCCTCTGGCAGCACGGCAACGGTTGCGGCAGATGTGTGGATGCGCCCGCCGCTTTCTGTGCTGGGCACACGCTGTACACGGTGCACGCCGCTTTCAAACTTGAGGCGGGCAAAAACATTCACCCCGGTGATATGCGCGACCACCTCCTTGACGCCGCCAAGCTCGGTCATGGCCTCTTCGATCAGGTCAAACCTCCAGCCCTGTGCCTCGGCATAGCGCTGGTACATGCGCAACAGATCAGCGGCAAACAACGCTGCCTCATCCCCGCCCGTGCCGGGGCGGATTTCCAGCATTGCGGGTTTGGCGTCCGCGGCATCTTTGGGCAAGAGCGACAGTTGCAGCGCCGCCTCCGCCTCCGGCAGCGCGTCTTTGAGCCCCGGCAATTCCTCGCGCGCAAGTTCTGCCATTTCGGGGTCGGCCAGCATCGCTTCGGCCTCCTCCAGATCGCTCAGCAATTGTTTGTAGGCGTCGATCTGGTCCACCACCGGTTTCAAATCGGCATATTCCTTGGCCAATGCCGCAAAATCAGCGCCCTCCGTCCCTGCCGCCATTGAGGCTTCGAGAAACTGAAAACGTTGGGAAATCTGCTCAAGGCGGTCCATGGGGATCATGGGCTTGGTGTCGCTGATGAAAGGGGTTTGGTCAAGAGGCGCTGATGTGCTAGAATGGCCTGCATGAAGCGCCTGATCGTACTGTCGACCCTGATCGCCCTGCCCGTGACCGCTGATGTCACATCCCCAAGCGGACGCACGGTGGACTGTTACTGCACCGACCGTAACCGCAACCGGGTTGAACTGGGGGAGACGATTTGTTTGCAGGTGGATGGGCGCATGTTCATGGCACAATGCCAGATGTCGCTGAACGTGCCGATGTGGCGTGAGGTGCGGCAGGGCTGCCTATCCTCCAACCTCAGCACGGACAAGCCATTCTCTGAGGCGCCCCTCGTTTACCCCCAAATCTGAGGTCCCGAATTGCGCACGGCTGAAAATGCTGATCACGCGCGGCCCGCCTTCTATCAAGGCCACATTGCGCTCCAGCGTCGTAAAATCCGGAAACCGCCACCAGCGCGAACGGGTGATGTAGGTAATCATCCCCTCCTCCACACTGCCTGCAATGGCGCGGGTGCGCGGCGTGTCGCGAATGATCTCATCAAAGGCCGCCATCTCTGCGCGCCCATCCCCGCGTTGCGCAGCGCGCCAGATATGGCTGTTGGCCCCCTCAAGATGCCCGGTGCCCGAGGGGTAAGAGGGTTGATGCCACAGCGCCGCGGAGGTCGGTAATACGCGCACGTAAATGCCAAAAGCCATAAGCACCACCAACAACAGCAGCAAAATTCGCCTGCCCCAGGACACCTGCCGCATCAGACCGCCACCGCTTCAAGCACCTGCGTCAGTCGTGCGCGATTAACCCCAAGGTCCACGCGCCCAAACCGCAGCCGCCCAAACAACCGGATGTGCCCGTCCCGTTCTTCTACGGTCGTAAAGTCAGGAAACCCAACAACCCCAGAGCGCGTGACATATGTGATCCGCCCCTGCGCAACTTCCCCCGCCACGACCGAGGTCCGCGCAAGCCCCCGCATCGCCGCGTCAATGCGCGCCAAAGCGCCGAGCCTGGCCGGGATCACCCGCAGGCAGTGACCTTTGCCGTCCCGATCCACATCCCCCACAACGGGTTGATGCACCTTCTCCACATCCATTGGGGCCAGCCGCACATAGGCCAGGGCAACCAGGGCCAGCACAACAAAAAACCAGACCCACATGGCCACCACACCCCCCATTTCACCCTTCAAATAAACTCAATCCCGCACCCTCAGCGGTATGCAACGCCCGGTAAAACGCACATCATCTCATAGAAGATGTTTGCCCCCGTCAGCGCCGTATTGCCTGATGTATCGTAGGGCGGGGAGACTTCAACCAAATCACCCCCGACAATGTTTAACCCTTTGAAGGCACGTATTAATTCAAGGGCTTGCGGGGTGGTCAACCCACCCACTTCAGGCGTACCGGTGCCGGGGGCAAACGCAGGGTCAAGGCTGTCGATGTCATAGGTCAGATAGACGGGCCGGTCGCCAATATCACGGCGAATTTCCTCGCCCAGCGCGGTCAGGGGTTTGTGCCACAGCGCATGCGCCGGGAATTGCTGAAAGCCCCATCCGGCGGCCTCCTCAAAATCCTCTGCCGCATAGCCTGTGCCCCGCAACCCGATCTGGTAGGTTTTGTCAGGGTTGATCAACCCTTCCTCATGGGCGCGGCGAAAGACGGTGCCATGGGCCTCTTTTTCACCAAACATCTCATCATTCACATCCGCATGGGCATCCACATGGATCAGGGCCACTGGCCCGTGGCGGCGCGCCATCGCCCGCAGGATTGGCAAGGTGATCGAGTGATCCCCGCCAATCGCCAAAGGCATCGCATCATAGTTGAGGATCGCATCATAACTCTCTGCAATGATGCGTAAACTTTCGGCCAGCGAAAAGGTATTGATCGCAAGATCACCAATATCCGCCACCTGCAAACTGTCAAAAGGTGCCGCCCCCGTGGCCAGATTATAGGGCCGCAACATCGCGGATTCAGAGCGCACCTGTTTGGGGCCAAACCGGGTGCCAGAGCGCCAGGAGGTGCCGATATCCAGCGGAATGCCCAAAATCGCCACATCCAGCCCCTTGAGGTCCGTGACAGAGGGCAGCCGCATGAACGTATTGGGCCCGGAAAACCGCGCCAGATCATTGCCCGAAATTGGTTGGTTCTTTGGTCTCATGCGGTCCTCATCCGGTGGCCCAAAAGCTGCAAAATCTCGGTCGCCACATGCGCCCCGGCAATCGCCGTCGCGCCAGTTGTGTCAAAGGGAGGCGAGACCTCAACCACATCCCCGCCCACAATGTTGATCCCGGCCAGACCGCGCAACATCGCAATCGCCTGCGCGCTGGTCAGCCCGCCCCAGACCGGCGTGCCCGTGCCCGGCGCATAGGCCGGGTCCAGCGCGTCAATGTCCCATGTCAGATAACAGGGCCGATCCCCGATCACTTGCTTAATCTGCCGCACAGTTTCCGCTGGGCTTTGCCCATGTACCTGCGGGGCATCAATGGTATGCACGCCCAAGGGGTCTTCATTGTTGCACCGAATACCCACCTGCACAGAGGTCGTTGCATCCACAACTCCGCTCTTTATGGCCTTGTAAAACATCGTGCCATGATCAATCCGCGTCTCATCATCATCCGCCCAGGTGTCCGAATGGGCATCAAACTGCAACAGGCTGATGGGGCCGTATTTCTCGGCATAGGCTTTGAGGATCGGATAGGTGATATAGTGATCCCCCCCCAATACGACGGAGGCCGCGCCAGCGTCCAGAATACCCTTGATATGCGCCCGCAACCTCGCCGGAAAGGCCGGCACATTGGCATAATCAAACGCCACATCGCCGTAATCCACCACGACAAACTCTGACAACACATCAAAGTCCCAGCCATAGGGCGCATCGGGTGCCTGCAAGGAGCTTGCCTCGCGGATCGCCCGTGGCCCCAGCCTTGTCCCCGGACGGTTGGTTGTGGCCTGATCAAACGGCACCCCGGTCACGGCAATATCCACGCCGCGCAAATCCTTGGTGTATTTGCGCCGCAAAAACGAGGTCGCCCCGGCGAAAGTCGCCTCAAAACTTGGCCCCCTTAGATCTTCCCGCGTAAACGCGTGGTCAATCTCCTTCTTGGCATCTTCCAGCGCCATGCCTCAGGCCTCCACGGGCTGCGCGGTTTCGACCATCCGCACAAAGAACGATGCCCCAATGGGGGCCGCTTCATCGTTAAAATTATACTTGGGGTGATGCAGCCCCGCGCCCTCGCCCGTGCCAAGGAACAGATAGGCACCGGGGCGTTCCTCCAGCATATAGGCAAAATCCTCTGATCCCGCGACCTTTGGCATGTCGGGCACCACCATCGCCTCACCCGCCACATCCACGGCAACCTTGGCGGCAAAGGCGGCACCCTCCACATCGTTCACCGTGGCAGGGTATCCCACCTCGTAATCCAGCTCGGCCGTCACGCCGTAACTGGCCGCCTGCCCGGCGACAACTTCTTCCATGCGGCGGCGGATCACCTCTTGTGTGTCCTTGTCAAAGGTGCGGATCGTGCCATTGATCATCGCCGTTTCTGGGATGATGTTGCTGGCAGACCCGGTGTGGATTTGCGTGACCGAAATCACCTTTTCTTGTGCGGAATGCACATTGCGCGACCCAATCGTCTGGATCGCCTGTACCATGCCACAGACCGCGACCACCGGATCCGCTGTTTCATGGGGCATCGCACCATGCCCGCCGCGCCCGGTGATGTTGATCGTGAACATATCCACCGCCGCCATGATCGGCCCCGGCGTGGTCATAAAGGTTCCAAAATCAAAGCCCGGCACATTGTGAATGCCATAGACCTGGCTGATGTCAAAGCGGTCCATGATGCCTTCCTGGCACATCACCTCGGCACCACCGCCGTCTTCCTCGGCGGGTTGAAAAATCAGCGCGACCCGACCAGAGAAATTGCGCGTTTCCGTCAGATATTTTGCCGCCCCCATCAGCATCGCGGTATGCCCGTCATGACCACAGGCATGCATTTTACCCGGATGGGTCGAGGCGTATGCCACCCCTGTGTCCTCCTCAATCGGCAGCCCGTCAAAATCCGCGCGCAGGCCAATTGTCTTGCCCGCGCCTTGCCCCTTGATGATCGCCACAATACCGGTTTGCGCAATCCCGGTGTGAATCTCATCCACGCCAATCTCCTCCAGCCGTTCCTTGATAAAGGCCGCTGTTTTGGGGCAGTCAAAGCTCAGCTCCGGGATCGTATGCAGGTGCTGACGCCATTCGGTCATATCGGCGGCGAAATCGGCAATGCGGTTGATGATCGGCATGGGGTGGACTCCTTGGGATGCTTGAGGCTTCTTGGCATCTGACACCAGAGTACGCGGAGCTGCAATGGGTGATGAACTGATCCACGATTCTGAGGCGGGCATTGAGCGTCTGCTGGAAATTATGCGCCGGTTGCGCGACCCCGAGACAGGCTGTCCGTGGGACATTGAACAGACGTTTGAGACCATCGCCCCCTACACGATTGAGGAAGCCTATGAGGTGGCCGACACCATTGAGCGGCAGGACTGGGGCGAGCTTGAGGGAGAGCTGGGCGATCTGCTGCTGCAATCGGTCTATCACACGGCAATTGGCGAGGAGGCCGGGCATTTTAGCTTTCAATCGGTGGTGCGCAACATTTCTGACAAGATGGTCGCGCGGCATCCCCACGTGTTTGGCGATGAGAACCGCGATAAGTCCGCCGAACAACAGACCCGCGATTGGGAGGCGATCAAAGCGGCTGAACGCGCAGGCAAAACCCAAAGCGGTACGCTCGATGGTGTGGCCATCGGCCTGCCTGCCTTGCTGCGTGCGCTGAAACTCCAAAAACGCGCGGCCCGCGTGGGGTTTGACTGGCCCTCCACGGACGAGGTGATCGACAAGATCGTCGAGGAATCGCGCGAGCTGGTTGAGGCGCGAGACACCCTCACCCAAACGGAAGTCGAGGAAGAATTTGGAGACCTGCTGTTTGTGATGGCCAACCTGGGGCGTCATCTGGGCCTTGATCCCGAAGCCGCCCTGCGCGCCGCAAACGCCAAATTCACGCGCCGGTTTGAGGGCGTTGAGGCCAAGCTGGCCGCAATGGGCAAAACGCCCACCGACAGCGATTTGGCCGAAATGGACGCGCTTTGGGACGAGGTGAAGGCGGAGGCGCGGGGAAGGGGTGAGGTTCTGAAATGACCTTACTCGCCAACCGCTAACACCGTCCCACCACGCGCGCCATGCCATCGCCGGTCCGTGGGGAGGCAATGACACGGCGGCCACAAGTGGCCTCGATCCGCGCCGGGTGGATCAAACAACCGCACACCAACTGCCCATCCCCTTCCCCTCCCTTCGCAAACCTCCTATCACTGCCATTAGATCAGGAGACGCCCATGCCACCCCGCAAAATCATCATCGACACCGACCCCGGACAGGACGACGCCGTTGCCATTCTGCTGGCACTGGCCAGCCCGGAGGACATCGACGTGCTGGCCCTGACCTGTGTTGCCGGCAACGTCCCCCTTGATCTGACCTCCAAAAATGCACGCATCGTGTGCGAATTGGCGGGGCGACCCGATCTGCCGGTCTATGCGGGCTGCGATTGCCCCTTGGGCCGCCCGTTGGTCACGGCGGAACATGTGCATGGCAAAACGGGTCTTGATGGCCCGGACCTGCCCGACCCGACCATGGAGCTGTGCAAAGAACATGCGGTGGATTACATCATCGACACCCTGCGCGCCGCCCCCGCCAAAACCATCACATTGTGCCCGCTTGGCCCGCTGACGAACATCGCCACAGCCTTTCAACGCGCCCCCGATATTGTAGAAAAGGTGCAGGAAATTGTCCTGATGGGCGGTGGCTATTTTGAGGGTGGCAACATCACCCCAACGGCAGAATTCAACATCTACGTTGACCCGCAAGCAGCTGATATCGTGTTTAAATCCGGCATTCCCATTGTGGTTATGCCGCTGGATGTCACGCACAAGGCGCTGGTCACCAAACCGCGCAATGATGCCTTTCGCGCGTTGGCCACCCCTGCGGGCATTGCCGTGGCACAGATGACCGATTTCTTTGAGCGTTTCGACAAGGAAAAATACGGCTCCGCGGGCGCGCCGCTGCATGATCCTTGCGTCACCGCCTATCTGATCAACCCGGACCTGTTCACCGGTCGCCACATCAACGTGGAGATCGAAACCCAATCTGAGCTGACCATGGGTATGACCGTTGCCGACTGGTGGCGCGTGACAGACCGCGCGCCCAATGCCACCTTTATGGGCGACATTGATGCGGATGGTTTCTTTGCCCTGCTGACCGACCGTCTGGCGCGGTTATGAGTGCCGCCTTAACCCTTGGCAAACCGGAACATCTGGAGCGATTGGTATCTCTGGTGGAGGCCTTTCACGTGGAGGCAGGCATTGCCTCAACCGAAGACTGCCGCCGCGCGGGCGTTGTGCCGCTTCTCGATGGCATTCCGCATGGCTGCGCCTATCTGATCGGCCCGCCCCGCGCGCCCATCGGCTATATCGTGATCTGCTTTGGCTGGTCGGTGGAATTTGCAGGGCTTGATGCCATCGTGGACGAACTTTACATCCGCCCCGGCGTGCGCGGCCGCGGGATTGCCACCGAAGCCCTCACCGCCCTGCCCCGGGCTCTGGGCAGCTTTGGCCTGCGCGCGATCCATCTGGAGGTGGACAAAGACAATGCCGCCGCGATCAAACTCTACCACCGCGCGGGGTTTCAGGCGCGCGACAAATACATGTTCATGACCCGCACCTTATGAAAATTCCCTTTGATAACAGCTATGCGACCCTGCCGGATGCGTTTTACACGCGGTTGCCCCCGACGCCGGTCAAGGCACCTGCGCTGCTGGCCTTTAACACTGATCTGGCCATCCTGCTGGGCATTGAGGCGGGCGATCTGGGTGAGGCCGCAACGCTGTTTTCCGGCAATACCCTTCCCGAAAACGCCGCACCGTTGGCGCAGCTTTATGCCGGGCACCAATTTGGCAACTGGAACCCGCAGTTGGGCGATGGCCGCGCTATTTTGCTGGGCGAGGTCATTGGGACAGACGGCCTGCGCCGCGATATTCAGTTAAAAGGCTCCGGCCCCACACCCTATTCGCGCATGGGCGACGGGCGCGCCTGGCTGGGCCCGGTCCTGCGGGAATATGTGGTGTCTGAGGCGATGCATGCCCTTGGCATCCCCACGACGCGCGCATTGGCCGCAGTGACAACGGGCGAAGACATCTGGCGCGAACAAGGGGCCCTGCCCGGCGCCATCCTGACCCGCGTGGCCCAAAGCCATCTGCGCGTGGGCACCTTTCAGGTTTTCGCCCATCGCGGCGAGATCAAACACCTCAAAACCCTCACGGACTATGCCATCCAGCGCCACTACCCGGACGCCACATCCCCGATGGACCTGCTGCGCGCTGTCTGTGCCGCGCAGGCCGAACTGGTCGCTGCATGGATGGCGCACGGATTTATCCACGGCGTGATGAACACGGACAATTGCGCAATTGCGGGGGAAACCATCGACTACGGGCCCTGCGCCTTTATGGACGCGTTTCACAATGGCCGGGTGTTCAGCTCCATCGACCAACAGGGCCGCTATGCCTATGGCAACCAGCCCAACATCGCGGTCTGGAACATGGCGCAACTGGCAACATCCCTGTTGCAAATGGCCCAAGACAAAGACGCCGCCGTTGAGGAAGCCACCGAAATCGTGCATGCCATGCCTGATCTGCTGGAGGCCGCATGGCTACGCCGTTTCGGGGCCAAGATCGGTTTACATGCCCCAGAGGGTGATGACCGCGACCTGATCCAATCCCTGCTGACCTTGATGCAGGATGGCGGGGCCGATTTCACCAATACCTTCCGCGTCCTTGGCACGCCCGCCGCGCGGGATCAGTTTACCAACCGCGACGCTTTTGACACTTGGGAACAGGTCTGGAGCGCACGTATTGCCCGCGAACCTGACCCCAAAACGCTGATGGCTGCCACAAACCCGGCCCTGATCCCGCGCAACCACCGAATAGAAGAGATGATTGAGGCGGCGGTGGCCGGCGACATGGCCCCCTTTGAGCAGCTGAGCACCGCGCTTGCCACACCTTTTGTGGAAACGGACAGTGATCTGCACCGCCCGCCAAACGAGAACGAAATTGTGCCTGCAACGTTCTGCGGCACCTAATGGCCTGACCTTTGTCGCGTGCGTTTGGCAGGGCCGTCGTGATTATGCGGACCAGTGTTCGATGCTTCCCACAAGACTGCACCATTCACACCTCCCTTGGCTTACGATTGATCAGATATATCCCGCTGGCGACCAGCACCAAAGCGATCCAGACCGACAGGGCAACCTCCTCGGACAACAGTAACCAGCCCAGAATCACCGCAAAAACAGGTGAGAGAAAACTGAACGAGGCGACGGAAGACGATGGATAGATCGACAGCAACCAGAACCACGCCAGAAACCCAAGGCTTGCCACGCAGATGATCTGAAACGCGAGCCCTGCATAGTGAATGGGGGCCAGATCCCGGATCAAGGGCCCAAATAGTGGTGCGATCATCAGCAAAATGGGCGCCGAAATGGCAACCTGAAACATCAGTTGTTGGGCAGGTGGCACGCCCCCCAACGGCGTCAGGCGCACACACAGAACAATCGCCGCCCAGCAAAAGGCGGAGGCCAGCGCCAGCAGATCGCCCAGCAGGCTCACGTCTCCGCCGCTGCGATCCAGAAAGGCCAGCGTCACACCAACCACCGCCATGGCAAGCCCTGCGATTTTTGTGCGCGTCAGCCGCTCTCCGGGAAACAGGAAATGCGCAATCACCGCCAGCCAGACCGGCATGGTGTAGAATATCACCGACACGCGACTGACAGTGGTGATGTCCAACGCGTTGAAAAGAATGGTGAACTCCAGCGCAAACAGCAGCCCGGACAACACGCCGCCAAACCAGGCCGCGCGCGGCACACTGAAACTGACGCCGCGCATCCGCATACAGATCAGCAGCACAACCACGGCCCCGGCTGAGCGCAATCCGGCGGCAAAAACAGGGCTAAACCCGTCGCCCGTCACCTTGATCACCACCTGATTGAACGCAAGGTTCAAGGCAAACAGGATCAGGGCCACCGCCCCAAACAGATCCATATGCGATTTACGTTCCATCCCGCAAAGGGGCGTCGCCAGCGGCGCAGAGTCAATGCGCAAATGCCCGCCCTGAAAAATGTGTGCATCTTTTCCCCTGTCCCTTGGCGCAAAACCTGTCACATTGTGCCGGGACAACAGACCAAAAGGGGGATTACCAATGAGCTTGATGAAAACACTGGCCAAAGTGGCCATCGGCGTGGCTGTGGCCAAAGGGGCCAGTTCCATGATGAAGGGCCGCGCCGGGGGCGCAAGCACAGCAGGCGGCGGTCTTGGCGGTTTGTTGGGCGGCCTTGCGGGGGGTGCGGCCAATGCGGGCGGCGCACAGCGTCACGGTGGTGCCCACAGCCCCGGCGGCGGGCTTGAAGATATGCTGGGCGGCCTGCTCGGCGGTGGTGGCGCAGGCGGCGGCGGTGCGGCGGGTGGCCTTGGCGGCCTGCTGGAACAACTGGGTGGTGCATCCGGTGGGGGCGCTGCGGGTGCTGGTGGGCTTGGCGGTTTGCTGGGTGGCTTGGCCGGTGCGGCAAAAGCGGCGACGGGCGGCGGCGGTGGCCTGCTGGAGGGCACGGATGAGACCCTTCAGCGCCGGCCAGAACGTGAAAACGCCAGCTTTGGGTCCGTGTTGAATTCCCAGTTTGATGCAACCCCTGAACCCGCGATTGAACCCTCGCGCGATCAAGAGGCCGCTGCGGCCCTGATGCTGGCCGCCATGATTCAGGCGGCAAAATCAGACGGCACCTTTGACGAGGGTGAGCGCGACAAGCTGCTGAGCCAATTGGGTGACGTGGACGCCGAGGAAGCCGCATTTGTGAAACAACAAATGGCGCGCCCCGTCGACATCGACGGTCTGGTTGCCCAGACACCTCCCGGCATGGGCCAGCAGATTTACGCCATGTCCCTGCTTGGAATTGATCTGGATACCCAGGATGAGGCGCAGTACCTGCACAAACTCGCGCAGGGCTACGGTATGAAACCTGCCGAGGTGAACAAAATTCACGCCGACATGGGCGTGCCGTCGCTCTATACCTAAAGCGCCGACAAAAAGGGTGGGCGACATGCGCGACCGCCCTTTTTCATGCGCCGCAGCAAACACAGGCCCCTGCGCAACACCTCTGTGCTGGTGAGTCCCTACGCCCTGTGAACCCAAACCCCGTAAGGTGGGCGCACCGCCCACCCGGCGCGTCAAACGCTCAGGCCGCGCGCTGGCCACCGCCACCACCACGGCGACGGCGACGCCCGCCGCCCGGCTTGCCAGCACCACCGCCCGCAGCCTTGGGCCGGTTGCCACCGCCACCGCCGCCACCACGACGGCCACCGCCACCCCCGCGGCCCTGCCGCTTGGGTTTTTCTTCCTGTTCATGCTTTTCCCAGGCGCGCCCGGAGCCAACGGGAATCGAAATCCCCATGGTCTTTTGAATATCCTTCAGCTCGCCCATCTCATCAGGCCCACAGAACGCGATCGCCGCGCCATCTTTGCCGGCACGCGCCGTGCGCCCGATCCGGTGCACGTATTGATCCGGCACATTGGGCAGCTCGTAGTTGTAGACAAATTTCACATCCGGAATATCAAGGCCCCGCGCCGCCACATCTGTGGCCACCAACACGGTGATTTTGCCTGCCTTGAACCCTTCAATCGCGCGGTCGCGCTGGCCCTGGCTTTTGTTGCCATGGATCGACGCTGCATCAAACCCGGCCTTCACCAAGGTCTTCATCAGCTTTTCACAGCCATGTTTGGTGCGCCCGAAAACCAGCGCGCGCTCGCCCACATGCTTGCTCAGATGCTCAATCAACAGATTTGTCTTTTCTGCCTTGGCGATAAAATGCACCTCTTGAGTGACTTTATCGGCGGCTTTGCCCGGCGGGTTCACCTCAATGCGGATGGGCCGGTCGAGATAGCTGTTGGCAATCTCGTTCATCAGTTTGGGCATGGTGGCGGAAAACAGCATGGTTTGCCGCTCCACCGGGATCAGTGCGGAGATTTTGCGCAGATCATGGATAAATCCCATGTCCAGCATCTGATCCGCTTCATCCAGCACCAGAAAGCTGGTGTCGTTCAGCCGCACGGCCTTGCGGTCCAAAAGGTCCAGCAAACGCCCCGGGGTGGCCACCAGCAAATCGGTGCCGCGCTCCAGCCGCTTGATCTGCGGGTTGATGTTTTGCCCGCCCACAACCATTTGCGCCTTAAGCGGCGTGCCTTCACAATAATTGCGCAGATGCTCCATGATCTGCTGGGCCAGCTCGCGCGTCGGGGCCAGCACCAGCCCGCGCACAGAGCGCGGCTTGGGGCGTCCTTCCATCTCCAGCATTTGTGCCACCAATGGCACGCCAAAGGCCGCCGTTTTGCCCGTGCCGGTCTGGGCCAGCCCCATCACGTCACGCCCGTTCAATGCGTGGGGAATGGCCTGTTTCTGAATTGGCGTCGGGTCTTTGATGCCCAGTTCGGACAGACGTTTTACCAAGTGTTTTGGCAAATCCATCATATCGAAATCGCTCATGTTTTCTCTTTCTCGCGCGCCGGGGGGTATGCCCGCTCGCATATCATTTTTGGCAGCACCACATGGGGCCGCGCATGGTCCACGCAAGAACGGATCATCAGACAAGGGCAGAATGCCACAGGCCTGTCCGGTGCGTTTGGCCCCACGCGTGATTTTGGGAACAAGGGCGGGCTTTTGTCATCTGGGTTTTTACAGGGGATCATCCCCGGGGTGCCAGACCTGCTCACGCGGCAGAAAGCGTCGCCTCCCGTTGCACATGGGCCTTTGCGCGCAATAAGTCAACCGTGACGGCAATATACCCGGTAGCCGCGCGCGATCATTCAAGCTAAACCGGGGGACGCCACCACCAAGGGACAGCCACCCATGAGCGATTCCATCATCAAACGCTGTGAAGCCCGCGGCATGCGCATGACCGGTCAACGCCGCATCATCGCGCAGGTGATCCAAGACAGCGCAGACCACCCGGATGTGGAAGAGCTGTTCAAACGCGCCTCAGCACTGGATTCCGCAATCTCGGTGGCCACGGTGTACCGGACGGTGAAGTTGTTTGAGGAGGCGGGCATTCTCGACAAACTCGAATTTGGCGATGGCCGCGCACGCTATGAGGACGCGGAACGCGATCACCACGATCATCTGATAGATGTGAACTCGGGCGAGGTCATCGAATTTGTCGATGATGAGATCGAAGCCCTGCAGGAGCGTATTGCTGCAAAGCTGGGGTATGAGCTGCGCGGGCATCGGTTGGAACTCTTTGGTGTGCCATTGAAGAAGTAGTACGGTTGTGAAAAGCACCTAGTCCGGAATCAAGCGCGTAGCGCGCCGGGCAGCGTCGCCCCCTCCCACGGGGCGGCGCTTTTGCTGGTGCTTGGTGCTCTGCTGGTTAAGTCAGACCGTGCTTGGCCACCATAAAGTGGAGCTAAGTTCCGCAAGGAATGCGCCTCCCCAGGGGGCGACCCTGCCCACCTCACCCTTTCCCCAACATCATCGGCAACAGCACCGACAGCACCAGCAGTCGCGCGATGTGGCAGGCGGCAACAAACCCTGGCACCACGCCCAAAACCGCGCCCATCGCGATCATCGTCTCAAGACCCCCGGGCGCGAACGCCACCAGCACATGGGCCAGCGGCATACCCAGGGCATAAGCGACCGGCAAGGAGGCAAGCCCTGCCAGTCCAACAGCCACCACGGTGATCGCGACACCCGCTGATAATCCGCTGACAAATTGCGCCACAGGCACCCCGGAAAACCGCGTGCCAATCAACGCCCCCAACACCAGATAGGCCGGCAAGACCAACCAGATCGGCAGAACCCCCGGCGTCACGCCGCTCAGGTGACCCAAGGCCGACGTCACCATCGCCCCCAGAAGCAGCGGCACCGGAACATTGATACGTTGAAACACAACTCCAACCGCAACACTGAGCGCAATGATCAGCGGCACCTGCCACAGCGGCATGCGCACGCCTGCCGGGGCAATGCTGCCCGACACATCAACCCCCATGGCCATCGCCACAAAGGGCACCGCAATGGTCAGCGCCAGCAAGCGCACCGATTGCACCACGGAAATGCGCGCCACATCAGAACGGGTCTCATGGGCAATGGCGATCACAAAACTCAGATGCCCGGGCGCGGAGGCCAGCAAGGCCGAGCGGCGGTCAAACCCAAACCAGCGCATCAGCACCCAGCGGCACAAAATCACAATCCCCCAGACCACCAGCGCCATAAAAATAAACGCCACCGGCCAGCGCAACATAGCCCCCAAAGCGTCCTGATCAAACCCAGCCCCCACCGTGATGCCCAGCAGCACAAAACAGGCGTTGCGCAGGGCTGGATCAATGCCGGTAGCCTGCCCGCTTAGCCCAAAGAAGCTGACCGCAAGGGCCGGACCGAGCAGAATATAAACCGGTGCGGACAGCCCCCAGGCCACAAGCGCACCACAGCCCCCGACCAGCAAGGTGATCGCCGAGATTTTCAGCGCTTCGGGCGAGGATTGGGTCAAGGCGGGCCATCTCATGGCTCAGGGCTATCACCCTGCCCGCGCGGGAACCAGAGGGGCCTTGCCCCTGCCCGCAAAAACGGCGATGCGCAAAGGGCAATCACAAAGGGCCCCACATGGACAACCTGCGCTGCGCGATCCTGATGGTTCTGGCCATGCTGGGATTTGCGATTGAGGACATGTTTATCAAGCTGATGGCAGACCGCGTCGGCATTGGTCAGATCCTGACCATGCTGGGTCTGGGCGGCGGGCTGATCTATGGCATGATCGTCCGGGCGCAGGGGGATCGCCTGGTGGATCACAACATGCGCTGTCTGCCGATTTTCCTGCGTGCCATGGGGGAGGTCATTGGCGTCTTGGGCTTTGTCTCCGCCATTGTGCTGACCCCGATTTCCAGCGCCTCTGCCATTCTGCAAGCGACCCCGCTGGTGGTGACGCTAGGCGCGGCCTTGTTTCTGGGCGAGGCGGTGGGATGGCGGCGCTGGTCTGCGATCCTTGTGGGGCTCTTTGGCGTGATCCTGATCATTCGCCCTGGGCTGGATGCCTTTGAGCCATTGTCGCTGCTGGCCTTGCTCGGCGTACTGGGCCTTGCCATTCGTGATCTTGCCACACGGCGCGTGCCTGCCACGCTGACCTCGATGCAATTGTGTTTTCTGGGCATCAGCGTCACGATCCCTGCCGGGCTTGGCTATATGCTGGTGGCGGGTGAGCGTTTTATCTGGCTCAGCCCGCAGGACTGGATCTATATGACAGCGGCCATCAGCATCGGCTTTTTTGCCTATTTTGCAATTGTTGCGGCGATGCGCGGCGGTGATGTCAGCTTTGTCAGCCCGTTCCGCTATGCGCGCATGCTGTTTGCGCTGGTGATCGGCGTTGTGGTGTTTTCGGAAACGCCGGATGCCATGACCCTGCTGGGCGCGGCGATCATTGTGGCCTCTGGCATCTACACGGTCTGGCGCGAGCGCAAAGTCCGGCTGTCCACGCGTCCCTAGTGTCACAGCCCTAGCCAATCCGGCCCCCCCGGTCTAAAAGCCTCCCAAACCCCGTAAGGCGGGCCTTGGCCCGCCGCCCCCTTCCGACAAAGGACGCACATCATGAGTACCATCATCGACATCCACGCCCGCGAAATTCTGGACAGCCGAGGCAACCCGACGGTGGAGGTCGATGTGATCCTGGAAGACGGCACAATGGGCCGCGCGGCTGTGCCCTCGGGGGCCTCCACCGGCGCCTATGAGGCGGTTGAAAAGCGTGATGGTGACAAAACCCGCTACATGGGCAAAGGCGTACTGGAAGCCTGTGCGGCGGTAAACGGCGAAATCGCGGAGGCCCTGCTGGGCATCGACGCCACGGAACAGGTCGATATTGACCAGACCATGATCGAGCTGGACGGCACCGACAACAAATCCCGGCTGGGCGCAAACGCCATTCTCGGCGTGTCGCTGGCCGCTGCCAAAGCCGCCGCTGATTTCTGTACACAACCGCTGTTCCGCTATGTGGGCGGCACGTCTGCCCATGTGCTGCCTGTGCCTATGATGAACATCATCAACGGCGGCGAGCACGCGGACAACCCCATCGACATTCAGGAATTCATGATCATGCCGGTCGCCGCGACGGACATTCGCGAGGCCGTACGCATGGGCTCTGAGGTGTTTCACACGTTGAAAAAAGAGCTGACCGCTGCGGGTCTCTCCACCGGGATTGGCGACGAGGGCGGCTTTGCCCCCAACATCAGCTCCACCCGAGACGCACTTGATTTCATTCTGAAATCCATTGAAAAGGCCGGCTACAAGCCCGGCGATGAAATTCATCTGGCGCTCGATTGTGCGGCCACGGAATACTACAAAAACGGCAAATATGAATTTTCTGGCGAGGGCAAATCGCTCGGCTCTGAGGAAAACGTGGAGTATCTTGCCGCGCTTGTGGCGGATTACCCGATCATTTCCATCGAGGACGGCATGTCAGAGGATGACTGGGATGGCTGGGCCGCACTGACCGCCAGACTGGGGGACAAAATCCAGCTGGTGGGCGATGATCTGTTTGTGACCAACCCCACCCGACTGGCCGATGGCATCACCCGCAAGTCCGCAAACTCCATGCTGGTAAAGGTCAATCAAATCGGTAGCTTGACCGAAACACTTAAAGCTGTCGATATGGCCCACCGTGCAGGTTTCACCAACGTGATGTCCCACCGCTCGGGCGAAACGGAAGACGCCACCATCGCGGACCTCGCCGTCGCCACCAACTGCGGCCAGATCAAAACCGGCAGCCTTGCGCGCTCTGACCGGCTGGCGAAATACAACCAGTTGATCCGCATTGAGGAAATGCTGGGCGAAACGGCGGAATATGCCGGGCGTTCCATCCTCAAGGCCTAGATCAGGCACAGGTCTGCGCGGATGTCCGACATCACCTTAAGCCCTGTCACCTCAGCAGAGGACCTTGCCGCCGTGCAGGCCCTTTGCTGGGACTACCACAGCTTTCTGTTGCACAATTCAGACATCGACCACCAGATCACCCAAACCTTCTATCCCGTCCCAAAATACGAAACCCTCATGCAGGGGCTGGCGCAGGAACACGCACGCCCCACCGGCATCATCCTGCTAGCACGGCTGAAGGGCCAGCCCGTCGGGTGCGGCATGAGCCATGCGATCGACAGGCAAACCTCTGAAATCAAACGCGTCTTCACCACCGAGGCTGCCCGCGGCCAAGGCATCGCCGCGCAGATCTGCACCGCCCTGATGGCGCAGGCCCGCGCCGACGGGTTCACCCGCATGGTGCTGGACACCTCCGAAACCCTGACGGGCGCGCACCGGCTCTACGCAAGGCTGGGTTTTACCCCACGCGGCCCCTATCAGCCGATCCCGCCTGATGTTCTGCCCGTGCTGCGGTTTTACGAAATCGCGCTTTGAAAACGTTCGGGGCGGTAGGGCGCGATCAGTGCGGCCAGTTCGCTGTCTTTGCCCATCACGTTAGCCGTCAAAATCTCTGCCACCACCGGGGCCAGCGTGATCCCGGAATGCATCACAGCTGTAAACAATCCCTGCGGCCCGCAGGCCCCGACAACCGGCAAGCCGTCCTGTGGCACGGGGCGATGGGCCATGGCAACCCGTTGCCAATGCAGGTCAATCCTGGGCAAAATCGCCTGCAACCGGGCGCAGGCAGCCTCGGCAAGAACATCCAACCGATCCGCCACCTGCGTCGCTTCATCCGCCTGATGCGCAACCGCTGTGGGCATCAAAATGCGCCCATCCGGCAGTTGGCGAAATTCCCCAATCGGGGCCACACAGACATGGTTTAACACGGGCGCAACCGCCGCTGTGGTAAAGATCACGCCGGGCCGGGGCAGCAGGGGCAGGCTGACCCCCAGCGGTGCCAGCAGATCCGGGCTGCCTGTACCCGCCGCCACAATCACGCGGTCCGCAGGCAACACACCACCCGTCATACGCACCCCGCTGACACGCCCCGCTGTGGTTTTAATCCCCTCAACACGGGCACCGGTCATCACCTGAACGTCAGACCGCCCCAAGAGCGCACGGGTAAAAGCCTCCGCCTCCACCGCCGCCTCCCCGCGAAAAAACACCGCCTGTTCCGGGGCCGCCACGGCGGGTTCCATCCAAGCCATATCCGCGCGCGAGACAATCTCTGCGTTATAGCCCAGTTCCTGCAAATCCTGCGCCTGGGCCTCGAGGGCTGCGCCCTCTTCCTCCCAGCACAAACAGCCCGACCATTGCACCGGCAGGTCTAGATCACGACACAGGCGCCGGTAGGCCTCAATCCCAGCAGCACGCAGGGCAAAATGGCTGGCATCGGCATAAAAACTGGCATTTATCCAGCCAAAGGACCGCCCTGTCGCCCCTCCGGCCACACCGCCTGCGTCCAGCACTGTCACCTTGGCCCCCTGACGGGAAAGCGCGCGTGCGAGCGTCACACCCACAATCCCGGCCCCGATGATCACAACCTGCATGGCGTCCCCTCTTGGCATCCCCTGGCCCCCATCATAGGCTGGCAACATGACACCTCAAGACATCATCGCCCACCTTGATCTTGCCCCGCATCCGGAGGGAGGCCATTACCGCCAGACATGGGCGGCTGGCAATACCGGGCGGCCCGCTGGCACCTGTATCTACTTTCTGCTGCAAGCGGGCGAGCGCAGCCATTGGCACCGCGTCGATGCAGTTGAAATCTGGCTCTACCACGCAGGCGCGCCGCTGGTTTTGTCGATGGCGGAAACCACGGATGGCCCTGCCCGCGATCACCTGCTGAGCCCCGATTTGCTGAAAGGGGCGCCGCAACTGATCGTGCCTGAAAGGCATTGGCAATCGGCCCGCAGCACCGGGGATTTCACATTGGTCAGCTGTACGGTGTCGCCCGGGTTTACCCTTGCCCCGCCCGGGTTCGAAATCCCCTCCAGCACAGCTCAGACCGCCAGATGAACCATACGGAATTCATCACCTCTCTCAGCGCAGAACAAAAAACGGCACTGCATCAACGCTCTACGGCCAAAGGCCTGATACATCTTGCCGGACACTTTGGCGCACTGGCCCTGATGGGAGGATACATTGCGGCCGGTGCCCCCTTGTGGTGGCTTGTGCTGCTGCCCTACGGCATTACGCTGATGTTTCTCTTCACGCTCAGCCATGAATGCACCCATGCAACACCTTTTGCGCACCCGCGCCTCAGCGATATCGTCGGACATCTTGTGTCCTTGCCGCTGATGCAGGCCTTCATCGCGTTTCGCTACTTTCATCTGGCCCATCACAAGCACACCAACGATCCTGACAATGACCCGGAATTGGCCGATGGCCCCCGCCCGACCACCTGGCGCAGTTATCTGACCTACCTTTCCGGCTGGAGCTATTGGCGGGGCAACGCCCGGTTGTTGCTGCGCCATGCACGCGGGCGCATCTCGGCACCCTACCTGCCCAAACGCCGCCACCGCGCGATGATCCTTGAGGCACGCATCCTGCTTGCACTCTATGCGCTGATGCTCCTGTCCCTGCTTTATACCAGTGCCATCTTCTGGCTGCTGATCTTACCGGCGCTGATCGGCCAGCCGTTCCTGCGCCTCTACCTGCTGGCAGAGCACGGCCACTGCCCGCCTGTGGCTGATATGCTGGAAAACACCCGTACCACGCTCAGCAATCGGTTGGTGCGCTTTGTGGCGTGGAACATGCCCTATCATGCGGAACATCATGCGATGCCCATGGTCCCCTTCCATGCCTTGCCCGCGTTGCACGATGAAATTGCGGATCACCTCAAATCGGTCTCACCCAGCTACACTGACTTCACCAAAACCTACGCCCGCGCTTTGCCCCGCTAACCCGCCTCTGGCTCCTCTGGGTGGGAGAGCCCTGAAGCCCTCCTTGCTCCCCCTCACACCAGTCCCCCGTAAGGCGGGCCTTGGCCCGCCGCCCGCTTACGGCAAACTCACAATCCCGCCGCCCACCGCCGCCTGAACACCGGTACTTCCGGGGCAAGAGGTCGCCAGCCCCCGCGCCACCCGCACGGCCAGAAACGCAAAGGCCTGCGCCTCCAGCATGTCCCCGTCCAGCCCGACCGTCTCGATCGGCACCACCGGACAATCCAGCGAAACCGCCAGCATCTGCATCAACACCGGGTTCAACCGCCCACCGCCTGTGACCAACACCTGCGTGGGCAGGCTGGGACAATGCTGCATCGCCTCTGCCACGCCGGCGGCACACATGGCGGTCAGGGTTGCGGCCGCATCTGCATCGGAGAGTTCGCGCACCAGCCCAATCATTTCGGCAAAATCATTCCGGTCCAGCGACTTGGGCGGCATGCGCGCAAAATAGGGTTCGGCCAGAAACAACTCCAACGCCCCCTGCTCCACCGTGCCTTTGGCCGCCACCGCGCCCTCGTTGTCATAGGCACGCCCCAGTCGCGCCTGCATCAAATCGTTCAACGGCGCATTTGCAGGACCTGTATCAAACGCCAACAAGGCCCCGGGGGCCTCTGGGGCGGCCACGGTTGGATCAACCCAGGTGAGGTTTCCTACCCCGCCAAGGTTCAAAAACGCAAGTGGCGCGGTGGCGTTGATAAAACGCGCACAGGCATGATGAAAAAACGGCGCAAGTGGCGCACCCTCTCCGCCCAGCTCCACATCCGCGCTGCGAAAATCCCACACCACGGGGCAGTTAAGGTCGCGCGCCAGGGCGGCCCCGTCACCCACCTGCAAAGTGCCCTGCACCCGCGGCGCATGGGCCAGCGTTTGCCCGTGAAAGCCAATCAGCTCCACCCCCTCAAATCCGCCCAAAACCTCCCGGTGCGCGGCCTCCACAACCCTTGCGGCGGCGTCAACCTCTGGTCCTGACCAGCGCCCAAACCCGGCAGCAATCACCGCGCGTTCCGCCTCCGAATAGGCCCGATACCGGGTCTCTCCAAACTCAAATATCTCATGCCCGTCGGTGCGCAAGACAGCCGCATCCACCCCGTCCAGCGAGGTGCCCGACATCGCCCCCAGCGCTCTCACCGCGCCTGTCTTTGCGATCCCATTCTTCAGGGCCCTGTTCTTGTTCATTCTCCGGGCCTTTTCCTTTACTGCCTCAACGCCTATAGATTGCCCCGCAATCCAAGCCTGAGGCAAGCCACCATGACCTATCACCCCAAATCGGATTTCATGCGTGTCATGATGGAGCGCGGTTTTCTCGCGGACTGCACCGACTATCAAGGCCTTGATGAAGCGCTTCTGAAAGGCGGCCAACCTGCCTATATCGGTTTTGACGCGACGGCCAAGTCCCTGCATGTTGGCTCCCTGATCCAGATCATGATGCTGCGCTGGCTGCAAAAGACCGGCGGCAAGCCGATCACCCTGATGGGCGGGGGCACCACCAAGGTGGGCGATCCCTCGTTTCGCGCGGATGAACGCCCGCTGATGAACACCGAGCAGATTGACGCCAATATTGCGGGCATCCGCCAAGTCTTCTCCGCCTACCTGACCTACGGCAACGGTGCGTCCGATGCGCTGATGATCAACAACGCCGAATGGCTGGATGGTCTCAACTACCTCGATTTCCTGCGCGACATCGGGCGGCATTTCTCGATCAACCGCATGCTGGCCTTTGAATCCGTCAAATCGCGGCTGGACCGTGAACAATCGCTCAGCTTCCTAGAATTCAACTACATGATCCTGCAAGCCTATGATTTCATGGAACTTCACCGCCGCTACGGCTGCATCATGCAGATGGGCGGAAGCGATCAATGGGGCAATATCGTCAACGGCATCGACCTCACCCGCCGGGTGATTGAGGGCGAGGTTTTCGGCCTCACCTCTCCGCTGCTGACCACGTCGGATGGCAAGAAGATGGGCAAATCGCAATCCGGTGCGGTTTGGCTCAATGCCGACATGCTCTCCCCTTACGAATTCTGGCAGTTCTGGCGCAACACCACGGACGCGGATGTGGGCCGCTTCCTGAAACTCTACACCGAACTTCCGGTGGAAGAATGTGACCGCCTGGGCACCTTGGAAGGCGCTGAGATCAACGCGGCAAAGGTGAGCCTTGCGAACGAAGTCACCACCCTGTTGCACGGGGCGGATGCGGCACAGGCGGCAGAGGCCACCGCACGCGAAGTCTTTGAAAAAGGCGGCGTGGGCGATGATCTGCCCACGCTGACCCTTTCTGTCGCGGACGTGGGTGATGGCATGTCCATCGTGCAACTGCTGGTCAAATCCGGGCTTGCCGGTTCTGGCAAAGAGGCCAAGCGTCTGATCGCTGAAAACGGCGCGAAACTGGATGATGAACCCCTGACCAACGCCGGGTTGATGGTGAATGCAGAGGCCCTTGCGACCCCCATCAAGCTCTCCGCCGGCAAAAAGCGTCACGCGTTGGTGCAATTGGGATGAGTGATGGGTGACATCACCCATCCCACGTAGGCCGGGATTCACCCCGGCACCCCGCATAAATCGGTCAAATCACCCATCCCGTAGGATGGGTGCTCGCACCCATCACCCACGCCCATCTTAACCCCGCCTTAACCACACATACCCCAAACAAAAGCATGTTCGATCATGCGCCTTCCTCAGACCACTCCCTCCTCCAGGACCCCGCCTTCGCCGCCACCTTGCGCGCTCTGGGCCAAACCCCTTTGCACCTGCCAAACGGCCAAATGCTCCTCTCCCGCCGCCTTTGCGGCATCCCGGTCCTCATGCTGCCCCGCGCCACGCCGCCCCCGGACCTCAACGCCCAGCTCAAGCATCTGAATCTGCACCGCCGCCCTTTGATCCTCTCGCCCGAAGACCCCTGCGCGCTCCCCCGCGCCATCCGCCTGCGCAAACCGCAAACCCGCGCCCTGCTGGATCTATCGCCTGACCGCGAAACCCGCCGCGCCGCCCTGCACGGCAAATGGCGCAATGCCCTGCGCAAGGCCGAACGCGCTTCTTTAAAAATCCGCCGCACCGCCCTGCCGCCAGATCCTGATCACCCATTGCTGCGCGCGGAAACCGCTCAGGCGCACAAACGCCGCTATGGCAATTGGCCCAGCCCCCTGACCGCCATGTTCGCCAGTGTCGCCCCCAAACAAACCGTGCTGTTCACAGCCCTGAAAGGGCGCAGGCAACTGGCCCAATGCCTGTTCCTGCGCCACGGGGCACAGGCCACCTACCACATCGGCCATACAACTGACGCAGGCCGCGCGTTTGCCGCCCACACCCTGCTGATCTGGACCGCTGCCAATTGGCTGGCTGATCAAGGCACCCACACCCTCGATCTGGGCCTGATTGACCCCACAAACCCCGGCCTCACCCGTTTCAAATTGCGCACCGGCGCCACCCTACACCCCACAGGCGGCACTTGGCTGCACTGGTCCCCCCTTGCACGTACATCCCCGCCATGATCATCTGAACACCTGTTCAAATCACCCGCGCGAGGCCTCCATGCAGCTTTCCACCACCGCAGCCGTCATCACCGGAGGCGCCTCTGGCCTCGGCGAAGCCACCGCCCGCCACTTCGCCGCCCAAGGCGCACAAGTGACCCTGCTGGACCGCGACACCGAACGCGGGCCGCAAGTCGCCGCTGAAATCAACGGCCATTTCGCAGAAACAGACGTCACCGATGAAGCCTCCGTTCAGGCCGCCATCGCCCATGCGATGGAAAAGATGGGCAAAATCACCGTCTGCATTAATTGCGCAGGCATTGGTCCCGCCGCCAAAACTCTGGGCCGCGACGGCGCACACCCGCTGGACCTCTACCAAAAGATCATCGACATCAACCTTGTGGGCACCTTCAACGTCGCCCGCCTGGCCGCTGTGGAAATTGCCAAAAATGACCCCGAACCAGACGGTGCGCGCGGCGTGATCATCAACACCGCCTCCATCGCCGCCTTTGATGGGCAAAAGGGGCAAGTCGCCTACGCCTCCTCCAAAGGCGGCGTGGTCGGTATGTGCCTGCCCATGGCCCGCGATCTGGCCCGCGACGGCATTCGCGTCATGACCATCGCACCGGGCATCTTTGCCACGCCGATGCTTGCGGGCCTGCCCGACGAGGTTCAGGCTTCCCTTGCCGCTGACGTGCCCAACCCCGCGCGGCTGGGAGACCCCAATGAGTACGGGCGCTTGGCGGCGTTCATTGTTGAAATGGGCTATCTGAATGGCGAGGTCATCCGCTTGGATGGCGCGTTACGGATGCGCTAAGCGCGCGCGCATACGCCGCAGGATGATGGCAGATATCGGCGGATCCACCCGGTCGATTAAGAAATTTGTGACGCACTCAAAGGTGCACAGGGGTTGCCAGCATGCATTTGCATCCAAATGCAGCCCACAACCGCGGCCTTTCACCCGTCATTCTTCTCTTCCAGCTCCAGCCATTTTTCCTCGGCTGAAACCAGCTTTTCCTGACGTTTTACAAGTGCTTGCGTGGCTTTGTTAAACTTGGTTGGTTCGCGCGTGAACAGCTCTGCGTCACTCAGCAATTCTTCCAGTTTACCAATCTCCGCCTCCAGCCGTGCCATCTCTGCGGGCAAGGCCTCCAACCGGTGTCTCTCGGTAAAGCTCAACCTAGATCTTGCCGACTCTTTCGCCTGCGTTTTTGACGGTGACGCCTTCACTTTCGTCACGCTCTGCGCAAAATCATCCTGCCCCCGTTGGCGCAGGTAATCTGACCAGCCCCCGGCATAAACCGTGGCCCGGCCATCGCCCTCCATCGCAATGGTGGTTGCCGCCACGCGGTCCAGAAAATCCCGGTCGTGGCTGACCAGAATGACCGTTCCATCGTAGGTGCCCAGCAGTTCCTGCAACAGGTCGAGCGTTTCGACATCCAGATCATTGGTCGGCTCATCAAGCACCAAAAGGTTGGAGGGTTTCGCCATCAGTTTGGCCAGCAACAACCGCGCCTTTTCCCCGCCCGACAGTGAGCGCACAGGCGCCCGCGCGCGGCCCTCATCAAACAGAAATTCCTTAAGGTATCCAACGACATGCTTGGGCACACCACGCACCAAAACCTGATCGGCCTTGCCGGAAACCCGCATCTCGGGATCGCCGGTCAGCGAGTCCCACAACGACATATCCCCATCGAGCTGCGCGCGCGCCTGATCAAACAAGGCGAGTTCCAGGTTGGTGCCCAGTTTCACCTGACCTTCATCCGGCGTTTCGGTGCCAATCAGCATGTTCAGCAGCGTCGTCTTGCCCACACCATTGGGCCCCACCAGCGCAATCCGGTCGCCCCGCTGCACGGTCAGGGAAAAGCTGCGCAGAATGATCTTTTCGCCGAACCTTTTGGCAATGCCATCCGCCTCAATCACTTTGCGCCCTGACTTGGGCCCGGCATCAAACGCCATAGCCGCCGTGCCTTGCCGTTTGATCTGCCCGGCCCGCTGCGCGCGCAAATCCTGCAGGGCGCGCACCCGTCCCTGATTGCGTTTGCGCCGCGCTGAAATGCCTTCAACCGCCCAGCGTGCTTCTGCCTTGATCTTGCGGTTCAGCTTGTGGCGCTGCATGTCTTCATCATCCCAGACCTTGTCGCGCCAGGCCTCAAATTCGCCAAATCCCGTTTCCTGACGACGTACCATTCCCCTGTCAATCCAGAGGGTTGCGCGGGTCAATGCACGTAAAAACGCGCGGTCGTGACTGATAATCACAAAGGCCGTGCGCGTCTGTTTCAGCTCCGCTTCCAACCAGCCGATCGCTTCAATATCCAGATGGTTGGTGGGCTCATCCAAAAGCATCAATGCCGGTTCCTGCGCCATCAACCGCGCGAGGGCCGCGCGGCGCCGCTCCCCACCGGAGGCCGTGGCAACCAGGCGCGCAGGGTCAAACTTCAACCCCTCTCCGGCACGCTCCACCTTGTACATCTCACCGGGCTCCAACCCATGTGCGGCAAACTCCCCAAGGGTCTCAAACCCTGCCAGATCGGGTTCCTGCTCCATGTATCCAACCGTCACGCCGGGGCCTGCAATCACATCCCCCCGGTCTGCCTCGACCAAGCCTGCCATGACTTTCATCAGGGTCGATTTCCCCGATCCATTGCGCCCCACAAGCGCCATCCGGTCGCCCGGTTGCACAACCAGCGACAGATCCTCAAAAACCGGATCCCCACCAAAGGTCAAAGATATATCAGTGAGTTGAAGCAAAGGTGCACGTGCCATGCCCGCCAGCTATCCTGCCCGGACAACGGGGTCAACGCCTCTCCTCTTTCTGGCCTTAACTCTTCCCGGAGGTTTGGAGGCAGAGCCTCCAACAAAAAATAAAATCGAACGCGGGGCTTGCCCCGCCCCTTATACCAGGGCCCGCAACAGGCGTTGCCGTGCGGGCGGGATCGCATTGATTTCAAGCCCGGTAAACACATGCAGCGTGTCCATATGCGCATCCACCACCGCATGGTCACTCACCCAGCCCCCCATCATCAGATAGGTCCGCAACAAGGGCGGCATCGCCCGCATGGCCTGCTTCAGCCGCAAGGGTTGCGGCGCGGCTTGATCGAATCGAAACACCTCGGGCGCCTTCACCCGCAGGGGCCAGCGCGACGGCGCAAGATGCCGGGCGTTCAACAGCGCAAAAGCATCCAGATAAGGGGCCGGGTCCGTGCCCAGAAAAGAGGAACAGCCAAACAGCATCTGCACACCGTGATGATCCACCTGATCGGTTATCATGGCCCAAGCCAGCCGCACAATATCCGGGTCACGCCGCCCCGCTTGCACGCAAAATCGC
Source organism: uncultured Sulfitobacter sp. (assembly GCA_937928635.1). Classification (GTDB taxonomy): domain Bacteria; phylum Pseudomonadota; class Alphaproteobacteria; order Rhodobacterales; family Rhodobacteraceae; genus Sulfitobacter. The sequence goes on from CALFWM010000011.1 coordinate 61,142, forward strand.
CCCATTTCCATCATCAGGCCCGGATAGCCCTCCAGCGCAGACAGATCATAGAATTGTGCCCCGTAGCTGCGCGTCAAATCACCGGGGTCCAGCAGCAACAGACGAAAACAACCCACCAGGGCGCGGCTGCCCCGCCCTTCAATCACAACATGCATGGCGTGAGCGTCATAGGCGTCTGCGTCATGGGCAACGGCTGTGCCAAAACACTGCGCGCGAAAGGCCTGCACGCGGCGCACATCGACCTCCGAGTGAGCCACGCGCGCGCAGTATCGCCCTTTGTCCAACGTCTTGGAAAACCGGTCTGGCGCGGCGGTGCTCACAGCGGCACAGGCCAAAAGGCCCGTGTCCTGCGTGCCATTACCCGCCAAAGCCAGCCGGATTGAACCGACCAAGGTTGCCCAGAAGCTGCCGGATAAAGCTCTGGTCACTGACAGAGGCCGAGGTCACGCGCCGCTGCAATACCACAACCTGCCCGTTTTCCAGCCCAAAGCGTTCAACGTTTTGCACAATGCCTGATTCTGAAAAACTGATCGCGACAACCTGCCGTTCAATTTCACGCGGGCGCAGCGGGCCATAAGACCGTTTGCGGCTGCGCACATAATAATAACCACTGTCGTTCAGCACCCCGGCGGAGGACGGCGTACCAACCTTCGTGGCAACAGTTTCGCGGCTGTCCGTGCCCACCACAACTTCGGCAAGGTCTTCGGGGGTTGGCACATAGCCGTGATTCCTGAACTGAGCGACACAGCCAGACAAACCGACCACGGCCCCCAAAAGCGTGAGGCGCACCACCGCAGTACGGGTTCGGCTTTTTTTGTGCATGTTGACTGCCCTCTTGCCCTTGGAACGTCTGGCTTTTATTCCGCATACACCATGCAGCCCCCTCGGTTCAAGAAACGAAAATATAGCCCTATCATGTCAAAGCTCCCCCCAAGTGACAGCGCCCTGCGCGTGGCCGACCTGTCGCAGAACACGCCGGTCACCTTTTTGATACGCCCGGAGCCTGCCCATCTGGCGGTAATTACGCAGGCCCTGGGCCTGACCGCCCTGCGCAAACTCAGCTTTGAAGGGCACTTGCGCGCCGTTGGCAAAACCGATTGGCGGTTGAGCGGGCGTTTGGGGGCCACGGTTGTGCAGCCCTGTGTGGTCACCCTGGAACCGGTGACAACCCGAATTGACAAAGACATCGAGCGGCAGTTCATCGCAGATTACGCAGACCCGGAGGATCCCGAGGTCGAAATGCCAGAAGATGAAACCAGCGAAGCACTGGGTGTCTGGATTGACCCGGATGCCGTCATGCAAGAGGCGCTGGCCCTTGCCCTGCCGGATTATCCACGCAAGGACGGCGCGGAATTGGGGCAAATGGTCTATACCAAACCCGGCGACGTCCCGATGACGGATGAGGATGCGCGCCCCTTTGCCGGGCTGGCCGGTCTCAAGGCGCAGCTCGACAAAGGCAGCGATTGATCCGCGTGAAGCGCGCATAAAATACCTGCTTGCATAGACGCTCTTTCACAGTATTTTGCCGCCCTCACCCCAATTAAGGTTGGACATCGCGGCCCGTGCGGCCTAAAGCGACGTCACGCCCGCAAGGGGATAGATCGAAACACGGCTTCGCCCCCCATTTGCAGGGGCCAACAGCCCCGAATGACAAAGGCACCAGACATGGCTGTCCAGCAGAATAAAGTTTCCAAGTCGCGCCGCAACAACCGCCGTGCGCACGATTCGCTTTCCGCCGCGAACCCGAATGAGTGCTCCAACTGTGGTGAAGAAAAGCGCCCGCATCATATTTGCGCCTCCTGTGGTCACTATGACGACAAAGAAATCGTCGCGCTTACAGAAGAGATCGACCTGGAAGATGACGCAGCGTAGGCTGCGCCAAACCCACAGGGTCTGATTAACCGCGACAACATAAAGAGGCATTCGCACCCATGACGGCTTTGACCGATCATCATGACGCGAAGGCATCTCCTGATCCATCAGGGCGCACCCTTATCTCGGTTGACGGCATGGGGGGCGATGAGGGCCCGGCAGCTGTTGTTGCCGGGTGTTCTTTGTCTGCGAAAGCAAATCCCGATCTCGCCTTCATTCTGCACGGAGACGAGGGCCAGCTGACCCCATTGGTCGCCAAACGCCCCGAGTTGAACGGGCGCTGCGAAGTGCGTGCCACCACCGAGGTGGTCACCATGGATGACAAACCCTCGCAGGTCGTGCGCACAGGCAAAAACACTTCGATGTGGTCCACGATTGAGGCGGTACGTTCGGGGGAGGCCTCCGTTGCCGTGTCCTGTGGCAACACCGGCGCGCTGATGGCGATCTCCATGATCCGCCTGCGCAAACTGCCCGGTGTAAACCGCCCCGCCATTGCCGTGCTTTATCCGTCGTCCAACCCGCAGGGGTTCAATGTGATGCTGGACGTGGGCGCGGATGTGCGTGCAGACCCGGATGATCTGCTGCGCTATGCGCTGATGGGCATGTCTTATGTGCGCAATGGTCTTAACATCGACCGCCCCCGCGTCGGCCTGCTGAATGTCGGCACCGAAGAGCATAAAGGGCGCGCCGAGCTGAAAGAAGCCTTTGATCTGATTCGCGACCATGCGGAGGATGCGGGCTATGAATTTGTCGGATTCGTTGAAGGTGGCGACATTTCGGGCACAAAATCTGATTTGATTGTGACCGACGGTTTCACCGGCAATGTGGCGATCAAGACCGGTGAAGGCACCGCAAGTCTTGTTGGGGCGCGCCTGCGCGAAGCGTTCAAATACTCCCCCCTGTCTCGTCTGGCCTCCCTGCTCGCCTATACCTCTCTGCGCCGTTTGCGCCATCGGATTGATCCGCGCCGCGTGAATGGCGGCGTGTTCCTGGGCCTGAATGGCACCGTGGTCAAATCCCACGGCGCTGCGGATGCCACCGGGGTCTCTGCCGCCATCCGACTGGCCGCGCAACTGTCGCAGACCAATTTTAACGATAAGCTGGCCGCCCGCGTGGCCGCAGCACTCCCGGTTAAGGATACCGAAACATGAGCAAGCGTGCCGTTGTGGTTGGCTGTGGCCATTACCTGCCTTCACGTGTGGTGGAGAATGCGGAATTTGAGGCAACTCTGGAGACCGATGACGCCTGGATCAGGTCCCGCTCCGGCATTGAACGGCGCCATTTTGCGGCAGAAGGAGAAACCACCTCGCAGATGGCCACCGCCGCCGCCCTTGCTGCGCTCAGGGATGCAGGCCTTGGCCCGGATGATGTGGATGCCATTGTGCTGGCCACCTCCACACCCGATCTGACCTTTCCCTCCGCTGCCACCATGGTGCAGGCCGAATTGGGCATGAACGGCGGGTTTGCCTTTGATGTTCAGGCAGTTTGCGCCGGTTTTGTCTATGCGCTGAGCAATGCAAATGCGCTTATCCTGTCTGGTCAGGCCAAACGGGTGCTGGTGATTGGCGCAGAAACATTCAGCCGGATCATGGACTGGACCGACCGTGCCACCTGCGTCCTGTTCGGGGACGGTGCCGGTGCGCTCTTGCTGGAAGCGCAGGACGGAACAGACACGCCCGCTGATCGCGGAATTCTCTCCACCGATCTCAACTCTGACGGGCGCTATCGCGATTTGCTCTATGTCGATGGCGGTGTCTCCACCGGCACAACTGGGTATCTGCGCATGCAGGGCAGTCAGGTTTTCCGCCACGCCGTTGAAAAGCTCGCGGCAACCGCAAACACCGCCATGATGCGCGCCGGTGTTTCTGCGCAGGATGTGGCATGGATTGTACCACATCAGGCCAACATCCGCATCATTCAGGGCACCGCCAAAAAGCTGAACCTGCCGATGGATCAAGTGGTTGTCACGGTGCAGGATCACGGCAACACCTCTGCCGCCTCTATCCCGCTGGCGATGTCGGTGGGCCGCGCTCGCGGGCAGATCAAAGAGGGTGACCTGATTGTCACCGAAGCCATCGGCGGCGGGCTGGCCTGGGGTGCCGTTGTTTTGCGGTGGTAGCCCTCTCAATAGGCAATAAAGTGCAAGATAAACCGTAGGTTGTAGGGCAATCTTGTTGACTTTGATTTTTCACGCAGCCTATGTTGCTAAAAACATGGGGTGATTTATGTCTAACAAGACTTTGACGCGAATGGATTTGAGCGAAGCTGTATTTCGCGAGGTGGGTCTGTCGCGAAATGAGAGTGCGCAACTGGTAGAAGCTGTGCTGGATCACATGTCCGATTCACTTGTGAACGGGGAACAGGTCAAGATTTCATCATTTGGCACTTTCTCCGTGCGAGACAAAACTGCCCGCGTTGGCCGTAACCCCAAAACCGGTGAAGAGGTTCCGATCAACCCGCGCCGCGTCCTGACATTCCGTCCGTCGCATCTGATGAAAGACCGCGTTGCTGACGGCAACAAGTCCTAAGCCAAAGGCCCTGATACATGGCAAAATCGCCCGACGCGTTCCGCACGATTTCCGAGGTTGCCGATTGGTTGGGCATTCAGGCGCATGTGCTGCGGTTTTGGGAAAGTAAATTTACCCAAGTTAAACCCATCAAACGGGCGGGCGGGCGACGCTATTACCGCCCGACAGATATGTCGTTGCTGGGCGGCATCAAAAAACTGCTGCATGATGATGGGCTGACCATCAAAGGTGTGCAGAAAATCCTGCGCGAGGAAGGGATGAGCCATGTGTCGGCCCTGTCCCCGCCGCTGGATGATGAGCCTGCGGCGCCGCCCGTGGAGGCGCAGGTAGAAGACAGCCGGCTGACGTTGAGCGAACCGGTTGAGGAAAAGGGCGTTGTTCTGCCCTTTGACGCCCCGGACCGCGATGAGGACGCGGCAGAGAATATCTTTGGCGAAGACACACAGGAGCCGGACCGCCCGGAGGAGACGCGCCCCGTGCAAGAGGCCACGCCTGCGCCGGTGATAGAACAAGCGCCAGCGCAGGAGACAGTTGAACCGGAAAGCCCGGCTGAGCCACAGCCCGCGCCGCAAACCCTTACAGAGCCGGAACCTGCCATCGCATCAGACCCAGAGCCAGTGATTGCAGCGGAGCCGAAGCCCGGCCCCGTTCAACCGTCAGAGCCGGAACCCGAACCGCAAATCGAGCTGGAACCTTTTGTCTCACCAGAGGTGATCACGCCGGAAGAGCCACCCGACGCTGAGCCGTTTGTCGCAGAGGCACCAAGTGCAGCGGAAGATGCCACACCAGAACCACAGGAGCCTGCGGAAAGCCCGGCTAGCGCCCTGCCCGCCTTTTTGCGCCGCCCCCTGATGGAACCGGAAAGCACCCCGGAACTCGAAGCGGCGGCAGCCCCGCCAGCAGAATCAACACCCGACACCGTTGAGGCCGAGGCCGAAGAAGCGCCAGCGCCCAAACCCCGCGTGGCTGATGTGCCCCACCCTACACCGGAGGCAGAGATCGCCGCGGCCCCTGCCGCCCTTGCAGCCGCCTATAAAGTGCGCAAATTGTCAAAGGAGCAGGGTGAAAAAGCCGCACCACTCCTGGCACAATTGACCGCCCTGCGCGATTCCATGTCTGCGCGCCGCCGCAACCCGCCCAACGCTGGCACGCCGCACTAGCCGCAATGACAGCCGCTGTACCGCCCTATGGCGCAATTCCCTCTTGCACGCCTGCCAAGATCAGGTATGAACCGCCCATGTTCGGGCTATGGCGCAGCCTGGTAGCGCGTCCGTCTGGGGGACGGAAGGTCGCAGGTTCGAGTCCTGCTAGCCCGACCATTTTCAACACGCCCGCTTCCCCCTGGGACGCGGGCGTTTGACTTTGTCCTGAAAGGTGCTGGCATGCACGGCGTAATTCCCAATCAGCAGATTTCCGCGATGATTGATGCGGGCGCAATCAGCGCCACGCCCGCCGTGACACCTGAACAAATCCAACCGGCCAGCCTTGACCTTAGACTGGGCAGCAAAGCCTACCGCGTGCGCGCCTCTTTTCTGGCGGGTGCGCAGAATTCGGTGGCGGACCGTCTGTCAGAATTTCAGATGCATGAGGTGGATCTGACCCCCGGTGCAGTGCTGGAAAAGGGCTGCGTTTACGTCGTCCCGCTGATGGAGCATCTGGCCCTGCCCGATGATCTGTCTGCTGTTGCCAACGCCAAATCGTCCACCGGGCGGCTTGATCTGCTGACCCGCACCATCACCGATGGCGGCACCGAATTTGACCGGGTTGGCCCGGGGTATCACGGCCCGCTTTATGCCGAAATTTGCCCGCGCTCTTTTTCTGTTCTGGTGCGCCCGGGCATGCGTCTGAACCAGATCCGCTTTGGCCGTGGCGATGCGGTGCTGGATGACGCAGCACTGCGCGCGCTGCACGCTGAAACGCCACTGGTGGACCGCGACGCCGTGATTGATGAGGGCCTTGGGTTTTCCGTTGATCTGCGCCTGCCCGGCACGACGCTGGTGGGCTACCGCGCCAAACCGCACACGGGCGTGATTGATCTGGACAATATTGGCCAGTATGACCCGGCGGAATACTGGGAAGAGGTCCACACCAGCACCGGGCAAATCATCCTGGACCCCGGCGCGTTTTACATTCTGGTAAGCCGCGAGGCGGTCACGATTCCCCCCGCCTATGCCGCTGAAATGGCACCGTTTCTGGCCATGGTGGGCGAATTCCGGGTGCATTATGCCGGCTTCTTTGATCCGGGCTTTGGGTATGGTGATGCAGGCGGTGCCGGGTCTCGTGGCGTGCTGGAAGTGCGCTGTCACGAGGCCCCCTTTGTGCTGGAACATGGACAGGTTGTGGGGCGGCTGGTCTATGAAAAAATGGCCGAGCTGCCCAGCCAGCTCTATGGTGTTGGGATCGCGTCGAACTATCAGGGACAGGGGTTGAAGCTCAGCAAGCATTTTAGGGCGGCCTGACTCGGCATTGTCGCCGCCTGAGATACAATGATTTAATCTTCTCAATATTGTCCCTTAGGTTGAAATATTGTCTCATAAAAAACAACTTACGGTCAAATTTTCACCGTCAGTGCGTCACGAACACCTGAAAGCCAAGTGGTGCGCCACGTACTCCCCATGGTCACGCGGGTGCCCTAAGCTCATGAAATAATATGACTTTTATCGAGATCCGACTCCACTTCACGCATCACCATCGACGCGACAGAGCTGAACATCCTCGGGCTATTTGTGGAAAATTAGGCGGAATTTCGAGGCCTCAGCCAGATCGAAATGAAGAAAATTACACAACCATAAAGTGAAGCCAAAAAAATCGGCTGGCCCGCAATACCTCATATGATATAGCAAGGTGGGGTGCGTTAATAAGTATTAACGTTTCTTGCTGCCTTCTGCCAATTCGGGCGGCACTAAAACATCTGCTTAATGATAGTAATATGATTGGGGAAATTTATGAAAACGTTCGTAACTGCAACAGCAGTTCTTCTTGGTACGAGTTTCGCGGCCTTCGCGGCACCCGTTACCTTTTTTGGTGAAAACCTGGACCCAGGTGCAATGGTATCCGGCGATCCCGTGACAGCCCGCGAAGCGTTCTTGTCCAACCTCGAAGGTGGATTTGGCACCGAGGATTTTGAGAGCGGCGGCCTTAACCTGACGTTCCCGGGATCAAGCGGCGATATTGGAGCAACACTGTCTGGCGGCTCGACCGGCATTGAAACCGGTAACGGGAGCGGACGTTTTGCGACATCCGGCACCACATTTGTCGAGACTGGAAGCGGTGGGGACTTCAACATCGCTTTCAATACATCAATTTCTGCCTTCGGTTTCTTTGCAACCGATATTGGAGATTTTGGTAACTCGCTGGGCTTGCGCCTGACGCTGACCGGCGGCGGCACCGTCGACCTTGACGTTCCAAATACAGTCAACTCTCCAGACGGATCGTTGTTGTTCTTTGGTTTTGTCGATACGGTGGACACCTACACAAACATCAGCTTTTTCAACGATCCCGGCGGAGATGACGTCTTTGGCTTCGACGACTTGATTGTTGGCGATGCTGGCCAGGTGGTCGTTGATCCGGGTCCGCAACCTGACCCTGTTCCGCTGCCAGCCAGTATTCTGCTTCTTGGCACAGCACTTGCAGGTTTTGGGGCCGCACGTCGCAGAAAAGCTGCCTGAACGGGCCAAGCCTGAAACAAGTTTAAGCGGCTCCAGATTTGGGGCCGCTTTTTCATGTCAACGGCGTTCAGAACTTTGACATCTTGCGCGTCGCCTGCATCGCTTGTTTGTGCCGACGGCGTTCTTCGCGCATGGCACGGCGCTGTTGGCGTTCTTCGGGGGTCAGCTGTTGTTGCCCCTGTACCGGATTGCCGTAATCGTCAATCTCACCCATGGGCGGCTGCTTGCCGCGCTTGCCCATTTTGCCCGCCTGATTGATCCCCGCGCTGATGCCACGGCGGATCAGCTGGTTCATCACCTGACGGATGATCATGTTGATAATCTGGTTCATCGGTTGGGGAACCTCATTGCTGTGCCTGCCACTCTATATAGCACCCAATGCGGTGATTTTGAGGCGATAGGCGCAAATGCGCCAAAGATTGTGATCTGACGGCAGGGAATTGGTGCGCAGCATTAGACAGAAAACGCCGTAGGGTGGCGCCTCAATCCTCAAACAGCTCGCTTTGACCCTCGGTTGCCTCTTCCTCATCCTCACCGTCGCCCAATACGGGCACGGTGCCCGGCGGCGGACGGTTTTCCAGCAACCCGGCAGAGCGCAACTCCTTCAGGCCCGGCAGGTCGCGTGCGTTTTCAAGGCCAAAGTGATCCAGAAAGCTCTGCGTGACCACAAAGGTCACTGGGCGCCCCGGTGTCATGCGGCGACGGCCAAAGCGGATCCATTCAAGCTCTAGCAGTTGATCCACGGTGCCGCGGGACACGGACACGCCGCGAATTTCCTCAATCTCGGCGCGCGTAACAGGCTGGTGGTAAGCGATGATCGCCAAGGTCTCAATTGCGGCACGGCTGAGTTTGCGCACCTCAACCGTTTCTTTTTGCATCAAAAACCCAAGGTCCGCAGCCGTGCGCATGGCATAACCATCGTCAATCTTGACAACCTGCACGCCGCGCCCCTCATAGCGTTTGCGCAAGAAAACCATCGCCTCACCCGCATCACATCCGTGCGGCATGCGGGCCTCCAGATCTTTCAGCGTGATCGGCTCCGAGGTCGCAAACAGCACCGCTTCGATCATACGCTCCTGTTCGGCAATCGGCGGGGCCTCAAACAGGCTTTCTTCTTGTTCTTCAGTATCTTCCGACACGCGGCTAATCCTTCTTGCGCAGCTGGATCGGGGCAAAGACATCTGTTTGCCTGATCTCCAGATGGCCTTCTTTTACCAGTTCCAATGACGCCGCAAAGGTCGCCGCCGTGGCCGAGCGCCGTTTGACAGGATCGCTTTCCCAACCCTCCGGCAAAAAGCTCATCAAATCGCCCCATTCGCCCGCATACCCGATCAGCCCACGCATCCGGTCAAGCGCCTGTTCCATCGTATAAACCGCATCCCGGTCCATCACAAAGGGGCGGAATTCATCGCGTGTGCGCAGCCGGGCATAGCCCTGCATCAGATCAAGCAGCGTGGCCGTATAGGTCACCCGGCGCACCCGCGCCATATCCGTGGTCTGCCCCCGGGCAAAGAAATCACGCCCCAATTGGTCACGGGCCATCAGCCGTGCCGCCACATCGCGCATCGCCTGCAAGCGTTCCAGCTGAAACGCCAGATGCGCGGCAAGTTCCTCCCCGGAGGGGCCTTCTTCTGCCGGATCGGGCGGTAGCAACAACCGTGATTTCAAAAATGCCAGCCAGGCCGCCATCACCAGATAATCCGCCGCCAATTCCAGGCGCAGCGCTTTGGCCTTTTCCACAAAGGCCAGATATTGACGCGCCAGCTGCAACACGGAAATCTTGCGCAGATCGACCTTTTGTGTACGGCTCAGGGTCAGCAACAGGTCCAGCGGCCCTTCAAACCCGTCCACATCAATAATCAGCGCCTCTGCGGCCAGCCTTTCAGCAACCGAAACGGTGTCTTCCTCAAAGGTGGGTTCGGCCATGACTTGGGATCGTTCAGTTGAGGGATCAGGACGCTAGATAAGCGCGTCAAACTCCGCATTTAATGCGGCAATGTCAACATCATCCGGGGCCTTGCGCATCGCCAGTGCCCGATTTGCGCGTGTCTGTGCCGCCCCTGTCATCTCGCCCGCCGCTTCTGCAACGGCGACCCGTTCCGCCAGGGGCCCATTGCAGTAAAGCGCGACGTCACAGCCTGCCGCCAATGCAGCGCGGGTGTTTTTTGCCGGCGCGCCCTTCAGGGCTTTCATGGAAATATCATCACTCATGATCAGGTTTTCAAACCCGATCTCCTCGCGAATGATCTGCATCATCACCGGGCTTAACGTGGCCGGGCGGTTATCAAGTGCGCCATAGACCAAATGCGCGGTCATTCCCATGGGCAGATCGTTGAGCGCGCGAAACGCGGCAAAATCGACCTCGCGCAGATCATCCGCAGGCGCATCCACATGGGGCAGATCATGGTGGCTGTCCATTGTGGCGCGGCCATGGCCGGGCATGTGCTTGACCACCGGCAAAACACCGCCCGCCAGCAGACCGTTCGCCACTGCGCGGCCAATCGCGCTCACACGTGCAAGGTCCTGGCCATAACACCGGTTGCGCAAAAAGGTATGGGTGGCGCGGCTGATGATATCCACCGTGGGTGCGCAGTTGCTGTCGATGCCAAGCCTGCGCAACTCGTCAGCAATCAGGCGGTACATCAGGTACATCGCCCGTTCCGCCTGCTTACCTGTGCGGGCCACCAGTTCAAGCGGCGGGTGCCAGTCGCGCCAATGGGGCGCGCGCAGGCGCTGTACGCGGCCTCCCTCCTGATCAATCGTGATCACCGCCTCATGGCCCACGCTGGCGCGCATCTCGTCACACAGTGCGCGCACCTGATCAGGGGTGTCGATGTTGCGGGCAAACAGAATAAAGCCAAAGGGATTGGCATCTTTGAAAAATGTCTTTTCATCCGCCGTCAGCCGCAGACCCTCTGCATCCAGAATGGTCGCGCCAAAGGGGCGGCTCATACCCGGTGCCCAAATCCGCCGGTCATCGGGTAACGACGGGAATACAATCTGCGTTTTCGGCAACCAGCGCCGAACAGAACCGGCGCGCATCTGCGATGTCTTCAAACCCCATGGCCCGCAGACGATAGAACACCCGGCCACCACTCGTAGCACGCTGAATAACGCGTTTTTTGTCAGACAGATAGGCGCTGAACCTGATGTTCATCTGGTCCCATTGCTGGCGCGCAACCTCTTCGCTGTCAAAGGCACCAAGCTGTGCCAGACGTGTCCCGACCGGCAGTGTGGCCGCATCGACCTCATCGGTTTCAGCGGGGGCATTGGTTGTCACATCCAGGGAAACAGGTGTTGCTGTAGGCGTCGCAAGGGGCCGTTTGCGCGGACGCAGTGACTGTCGCACACCGGGGGCATCCAGCACGGCGGCAACGGCGGCGGTTGGTGCCTCTGGCGGGGGTGTCAGCGCTGCGGTGGTCACAACGGCAACGGCCTCTTCCGCCGCGTTCTCGGCCTGGGTTGGCAAGTCGCTGAGCGGGGTGACACCCGCGGTCAATTGCGCCACCAGCGCATCAATCTCACCAGTTTGCAATGCGGCGTTCACATCGGGGGCGTCCGCCGGTGCAGGTGTTTCTTCCTGTGGCACAGGTGCAACCACCGGGATCGCAACAACCTCATCCTGAGGCGTGATATCGACCGGTTGCGGAGCCAGACGCAGCTCATCAGCGGGGCGTGCCGCAGCGCCTTCCGCCGCAACGGCATTGACAGAAAGCCCCTGATGCTGGGCCAACTGGCCACCGGGATCTTCGGGAAGAACCCGCATGTCCCCCTCTGCCGCGCGCACCACCGGGATACCACTGACATCGCGCACCAACAGTTTGTACCCCCAGACGCCGATCCCGACAATCAAAGCGCAAGACACCAGTGCCCCTGCGACATTCGTCAGCGTTGTCAACGCGTTGGACACCGGTCTTACAGCAAATTCTGCATCGGATTCGGGATAAGGGTCGCCCCCCGTCGGGGAGGTGGAATAGTCTGCCATCTAAGCCTCGCTACCGCAGGAAGCTTTGCCCTGCTGATCTCGTCGTGGTCTTTGCCTGTCTTGGCGCGCCGTGGTGCCTACCGCATTTGTTGCGCCGGAGTGACCCCAAGAATACCAAGACCTGCCGCAATTACAATCGCAACGGCACGCGCCAGCGCAATTTTTGCCTGACTGGTGGCCGCGTCGCCCTCTTGAATGAACCGCAATTGCGTTTCGTCATTGCCCCGGTTCCACAATCCGTGGAATTCACCCGCAAGTTCATAAAGGTAGAAGGCCACACGATGGGGCTCGTTTGAACGTGCGGCGGTCTCAACCAGCCGGGGCCATTCGGCAAGTTTCCGCAACAGCGCCAGTTCAGCGTCATGATCCAGCTTGCTCAGGTCTGCGCCCCGGAGCGTGGCGTCATCCGCCGCAATGCCAGCCTCGCCCGCTTTGCGCACCACAGAGGCCACCCGCGCATGGGCATATTGCACGTAAAACACCGGGTTCTCGCGGGATTGTTCCAGCACCTTGTCAAAGTCAAAATCCAGCATCGCGTCGTTCTTGCGCGTCAGCATCACAAAACGCGTCACATCCGGGCCAACCTGATCCACCACATCGCGCAGGGTCACAAAGGTCCCGGCCCGTTTGGACATTTTGAACGGCGCGCCATTCTTGAACAGTTTCACCAGTTGCGTCAGCTTGATGTCCAGCGGCACGCTGCCCCCGGACAAGGCCGAAACGGCCGCCTTCATCCGTTTTACATAGCCGCCGTGATCTGCGCCAAAAACATCAATCAGCATGTCAAACCCACGCTGCACCTTGTCATAATGATAGGCAATGTCAGGGGCAAAATAGGTCCAGCCGCCGTCGGATTTCATCACGGGCCGGTCCACGTCATCCCCGTGTTCGGTGGATTTAAACAGCGTTTGCTCGCGCGGCTCCCAGTCTTCGGGCTTTTTGCCCTTGGGCGGTTCCAGCACACCTTCATAGATCAGGCCCTTGTCCTTGAGATCCTGCAAGGCGGCCTCAATCCGGCCTGTGCCATAAAGCGATTTCTCAGAATAAAACACATCCATCTCGACACCCAGGGCACTGAGATCACTGCGAATAAGATCCATCATCGCATCTGTGGAAAACGCCCGCACATCTTCCAGCCAATATTGCTCACCCTTGTCGAGATAGGCATCCCCCACCTTGGCTTTCAGCGCCTCGCCCACGGCGATCAGATAATCACCGGGGTATGTCCCCTCGGGAAAGGCGACCTCCTGGCCATGGGCTTCCAGATACCGCAGGTAGACAGAGCGGGCCAACACATCGACCTGTGCGCCGCCATCGTTGATGTAATATTCGCGCGTGACCTCAAAACCTGCAAAATCCAGCAGAGAGGCCAGCGCATCTCCAAAGACCGCGCCGCGTGTGTGACCTACATGCAGCGGCCCGGTAGGATTGGCGGAAACATATTCCACGTTGACCTTTTTGCCCTGCCCCAGTGCCGCGCGGCCAAAATCCGTGCCATCGCTCAGCACGGCAGATGCAATCTGTTGCCAGACCTCTGGGGCCAGTCGCAGGTTCAAAAACCCCGGGCCCGCCACCTCCGCAGAGATCACACGCGCGTCCTGCGTCAGCCGGGTGGCCAGCGTTTCAGCGATGTCACGCGGCTTTTGCCCGGCAGGCTTGGCCAAAACCATCGCCGCATTTGTTGCCATATCCCCATGGGCGGCATCGCGCGGTGGTTCCGCGGTGATCGCATCAAAGCTCAATCCCTCCGGCAGGGAACCGTCAGCCACCATTGTGTCCAATGCGGACAGGATCAGGGTGCGGGTTTCAGCAAATAGGTTCATGGGGCGCGTATCCTTGTTCGCGCCCCATGTATCACGCGGGCAGTGCCAGTCAATCAAGCTCGCATCTTGAGTGTGAATTAGTTCAAATTAAAGGTAGTGCTGGCAATATCCGGCGTGGTCGGGTCATGCAGCTTGAGCAAGCAGGAAATGGCCAGACTGCGTTTGTTGTTAGGCACGCTCAGCACATGGGCGCGCACACCATGTTTGTTCATCGCCTCACCCAACGCCTTGCTTCCTGCGCTCATCGACGCAATTCTGCCCTGTCCAACAAGATCAAGCGGCGCACGCGGACGGGCAACAACGCTGACAATGCTGCCGTTTGCGGCCACAAGACCGCGCGCAGTGGTGCGCAGGATCGCCGCAAGCGTGCGCATCTGCGCGGTAATCGCGACGGGAAAGGCCAGCGGCATCAAATTGACCACCATCGAGAGCGGTTCATCACCCCAGGCGTCTTTCAACAGATCCGTCATATCTGACTGAAAATCAGGGATTGTCAGCGTTTCGATCTGATCCGCATCAAGGGCTGCAATCTGAGTCAAGGACGTGCTGTTGCCGTCAATCAAAATCACCCGTGTTCCGGCCTTGGCAAAGGCGCGGGCAATGGCGGCTCCGGGGGGCTGACAGGCCGCAAGAATGAGAACAACGGATTCGGGCGCAGAAAAAGTATCGGACAAAGATAAAAACCATTAAAATTAAACGAACTGAAACTCACTAACACATACATGTCGTGGAAAACACCCAAATCTCAGTTACCTATAGCGTCCCGCCTTTAACTTGAAGCATCACAAATCGCCGATGTCCCGAGAGCGCGGAGCGCGGCTGGGTATCGGCGATTCACGTTTTAGGCGGGGCGCTTTAGCAGGCGGGCATGCTCTTGCAGGGCAAAACGATCGGTCATCCCGGCAATATAATCCGCCACCATTCTAGCAAGGGTTGTGCTATTTTGCGCAGCGGCCTCAATCTGGCGCGACCAGTCTTTCGGCAGCAACTGGGGATTCTGCAAGAATAACGGGAATAACTCATCCACAACCTGCGTGACCTCCGTCCGGATTTTCATCACGGAGGGCGCGCGGTACATGCGCTGAAACAGGAAATCCCGGATCACCCGCAGGTCGCGCCAGACCGCAGGCGAAAAGCGAATGACGGGGCGGCCCAGATGACGAATATCCGCAGCACAGGTGGCCCCGGATTGGGCCAGAATATCGCGCGAGGTTTCGATCACATCGGCCACCATCACGCCAAAGACCCGGCGCAGCGCTTCGTGACGGCGACGGTCCGTGTCAAGATCAGGATAAGCCGCGTCAACCTGCGCAAACGCGGCCCCCACCAGCGGCAATGCCGCAATTTCATCATCGCTGAACAGCCCCGCCCGCAGCCCATCGTGCAGGTCATGATTGTTATAGGCAATATCATCCGACAGCGCCGCCACCTGCGCCTCGGCACTGGCATGGGTGTGCAGTTCCAGATCGTGCAGCGCATTATATTCCGCCAGCGCATAAGGCAGATCCCCCACCACCGGGCCATTGTGCTTGGCAATGCCTTCCAAGGTGTCCCAGGTCAGGTTCAGCCCGTCAAACTCGGCGTAGTGCCGCTCAAGGGCGGTGACAATCCGCAGGGTTTGGGCGTTGTGATCAAACCCGCCGTAGGGCGCCATCAGGCGGTGCAGCGCATCCTCGCCCGTGTGGCCAAAGGGCGTGTGCCCCAGATCATGGGCCAGCGCGACTGCCTCCGTCAGCTCTCCGTTCAGCCCCAGCGCACCAGCGATGGTGCGGGCCACTTGCGCCACTTCAATCGAATGGGTCAGACGGGTGCGGTAATAATCACCCTCATGCTCCACAAAAACCTGGGTTTTGTGTTTGAGCCGGCGAAAGGCGCTGGCGTGAATAATCCGGTCCCGGTCCCGCTGATAACAGGATCGAAACGTACTCTCCTCTTCCGGCACCAAACGTCCCATCGCTGTGGCCGGATCAGAGGCAAAAGCTGCGCGCATGTGGCGTGGTCCTTGTGGCCTGTCCTGAGGGTTTCTATATTGTAGAGGTGTCGGAATTAAAACCGACGCAATACCGACGTCACACCGACGTTATACCGATGTGCAAAAACAGCCCCGGAGCGGCCCCATGAACCTGCCACCCACCGTCACCCCCCGCGCCTTTGAACGGCTGTCCGAAATTGGCGCCGCTGACGAGGGCAAGGCCCTGAGGGTTGCTGTTGAGGGCGGCGGTTGTTCGGGCTTTCAGTACGAAATTGTACTGGATGCCCCCAAGGAGGATGATTTGATCCTTGAGGGCAGCGGGCAAAAAGTTGTGGTTGATTCAGTCTCCCTGCCGTTTCTGGCCAATGCGGTGATTGATTTCACCGAAGAGCTGATTGGCGCGCGGTTTGTCATCGAAAACCCCAACGCCACATCGTCCTGTGGCTGCGGCACCTCCTTTTCGATGTAACGCCACAGGAATAGCCGCGCGCCGCACCGGTTACATGGCGCGCGCGAAACCTGCAAAGAAGCGTTCAAACTGATCCGATGACCCTTCCGCGTCACGCAATACCTGTTGCCCGGCATTGCCAAGGTAGGGCATCACATGCGCGCGCATTTGATCCCAATTGCCGCTGCGCTGATCGCCCAGATCAAACATGCATTCCGACATCGAACGCAACGCCCCCTGTGCCGCATACACCGGCGGCAGGAACCGCAATGCCCCTTCGGCCACCGGGGCCTGAAACCCGCCCTGCCCGGCAACATTCAACGCCCAACCGGTCACCAGATAGGGGTGATAGGCGTCCATCAACGTCTCCGCCCCATCCGCCACTATGCCCACGGCACTATGATGCTGCACAATCAGCGCCTCCCACAGCGCGCTTGGGGTCTGCCCGGCAAATCGCAGAGCGGTACAGACCTCCGCCAGCAAATCCACGTTTTGGTCGAGGTAAGCCAACAGCCCGGCATATTCGAGGCTGATCAGCGCCGCATCGCTGAGTTGCGGGTCGTGCTGTCCATATTCAGAAAGGTAAAACACGATATGCGTCAGCTCATAAGCCGCCTTTTTGTTGGGCATCGCAAAGGTGGCCGTGCGGTTGATGAAATCATGCAGGCGTTGATCAAGGCCTGCATCAACCTGCGGTGCCTCACCGCGCCGGGCCAGCAAACGACGTGCCTCCGCCCGTTGCAAATCTGACAATTCCGCTTGTGCAACCCCCTGTTGCGCCACCCAGGCGCAAAGCGCCTCTGCCTTGTTGCCAGCCACCCCCAGATCCTCCAGATCAAGGCAGAGCGACAGCAAGAACCGGTAATACTGCGGGAAGAACCGCAAACGTGCTTCGATCTGATCGTAAAACGCCTCAAACGGGGCCAGCGCACGAGGTTCCAAAGCAACTTCACTTGCCCGCAGAATGCCCAGCAGTTCCGCATTTTCCTTCAGCCAGAACACGTCATCGGGCAAACGTCGCCCGGTCGCAATCCCGGCGATCAGCGCGGTGTAGGGATTGGAGGTGGCTGGCGTGACGCGAGGGGCAAAACTTACAACATTGGACATGTCCGGGCATCCTTCATTAACGGGAGTAGAAACAGAGAGGGCCAGCCTGATCCAAGCTGGCCCATCTTGGCAAACGCCGGGCGTTTAGCAGCTGGTGGTAAACAGCTCGACCTTGTCACCGGCCGCCTCGTCTGAGGACGCTGTGACGCAGCTGGTGGTGAACATCTGAACACCGTTGCCTGTGGTCATGTCGCTGGGGGTTTCGACACAGCTTGTGGTGAACAGATCAACGCCGCCGCCTGAGACCATTTCGCCCGTTGGTTCGATACAGCTGGTGGTGAACATTCCCACACCGCTGCCGGTTGCGGCGTCGCCTGTGGGTTCAATGCAGCTGGTTGTGAACATCTGAACGCCGCTGCCCGTGGCCATATCGCCGGGCGCGTTGATGCAACTGGTGGTGAACAAATCCATGCCACTGCCGGTGCTCATATCCCCGGTTGTTTCAAGGCAACTGGTGGTAAACATCTCGGTGCCAGCACCTTCCATGATGCTGGTCGCATCGGCGGCGCGGGCTTGGTCATTTTGAGTGGAGCGAAGAAGTGCTGACATGATAAAACTCTTTCCATTTCATGCTAAGGTTGTAGTGCCGTTAACGATTGCGGCTTAAAGCTGATCTGGCAATTGAGATTTCGTTAAATTTCCGTTAACGCATTGACTATCCACAGCAATGTCGGCCCGGAAGCGGGCCAGCGCGATGCGGAGATTGACTTTGTCCACAACTGAAATTTTTCTTATCCACAGCGCCAAAACAGGCTTTTCTTGGATGGTTCGGCTCTAAATGCCACTCAACTCAGCTTTAAAGGGAATCTATTTGACACGAATCACCCTCAACGGGCAGCGCCCGGCCCTTGTCCCTCCGCACGGATTGCGCGATAGCTTTGGGGGCATCATCCGCGGGGGTTTCAGATGAAAATCGCAACATTCAATATTAACGGCATCAAGGCCCGCGCAGCGGCACTGCCGGACTGGCTGGATGAGGCGAAACCAGACATCGTTGTGCTGCAGGAAATCAAATCCGTCGATGAGGCCTTTCCCCGCGATCTGTTCGATGAGCGGGGGTACAACGTTGAAACCCATGGGCAGAAATCATTCAACGGCGTTGCGATCCTCTCCAAACATCCGCTGGAGGACGTCAGCCGTGGCCTGCCCGGGGATGACACCGATGAACAGGCCCGCTGGATTGAGGCGACGGTGATGGGCAAAACCATGCCCCTGCGCATTTGCGGACTGTACCTGCCCAACGGCAATCCGGCCCCCGGGCCAAAATACGACTATAAGCTGGCCTGGATGAAACGGCTTGAGGCGCGCGCCAGAACATTGCTGGCTGAGGAAACGCCGTTTTTGATGACCGGGGATTACAACATCATCCCTCAGGACGAAGACGCTGCAAAACCGGAAAGCTGGCGTGACGATGCCCTGTTTCGCCCTGACTCCCGCGCGGCCTGGCGCAGCCTGCTCAACCTGGGCCTGACCGAGGCCTTCCGCGCCCGCACGCAAGGGCCGGGGCATTACAGCTTTTGGGATTATCAGGCTGGTGCCTGGAACCGCAACAACGGCATCCGCATCGACCATTTCCTGTTGTGCCCGCGCACCGCGGATACCCTGCGCGACTGTCAGATCGACAAAGACGTGCGCGGACGCGAAAAACCCTCTGACCACGTGCCGGTTTGGGTTGAGCTTGATTTTTAGCCGCCTGCCTCATATCGGCATCTCTGGGCCGGAGCCGCCTTCGCTTGAGAACGTCTGGGCGGGCTGCTGGCGCTTTGCCAAGAAAAATCGCGGAGGGTCCCGGCACAGCCGGGAAACCGCTATTTTACTTGGGAAGGCAACGGCGGGCTGCCCAGACAGAGATCAATCGACGGTGGCTCCGGCCCCTCTGGGATGGTGAGACCTGAAGCCGCATTCCTCCCAAAAGGCCGTAGATCCGATGAGCGCAGCGAAGAGGCCCGCGCCCCGGCAAAAAATTATGCCTCCAGCTCCGCATCCCAATACAGAAAATCCATCCAGCTTTCGTGCAGATGGTTGGGGGGAAACTTGCGCCCCATATTGCGCAGCTCTTCTGCCCCGGGCTGGCGCGGCGGTTTGCGCAACGAAAGCCCGGTGTGATGCAGCGCCTTGGCCCCTTTGCGCAGATTGCAGGGGGAACAGGCCGCCACCACATTCTGCCAGCTTGTCACGCCCCCGGCCGCGCGGGGGACAACATGATCAAAGGTCAGCTCGCCACGTGCCCCGCAATACTGGCAGCAAAATTCGTCCCGTAGAAATAAATTAAAGCGCGTGAAGGCCACGCGCTTTTGAGGTTTCACGTAGTCTTTCAACACCACAACCGACGGGATCCTGAGCGTCAGCGAGGGGCTGCGCACCACGTCTTCATATTCTGCGACGATATCAACCCGGTCCAGCCACTTGGCCTTGATCGCGTCTTGCCAGGGCCACAGCGACAGCGGGTAATAGCTCAGCGGCCGGTAATCTGCATTCAGCACCAGCGCAGGACGGTGTTTAAGACCCGCCGGTTGCTTGGTAAATTCGGTTCTGAAATCGCTCTGCATTCCTGTCGCCGTCCCCTCTGCGTCTCATTGGGACTATATCTCGTGGTTTGCCCCTGACAAGCCTAAGGTTTGCCACAAGATATCGCAGGGACTCTACACCACACAGAGGCCATGCGCGGGGCAAAGGGCGCGCATCTGGGGGCCAGCCCCCTTGCCCCCCGGAGGTTTAGGGGAAGGGTGAAATCGCAATAGCGCAGGGCGCGAAAGAATTTTGAGCCTCGTTACAGGCTGAGCTTGTCACGCATAAAGGCCAGCGCAACGCTCAGCCCGTCAGGTGCAATGCCGTGGCCCGTACCCTTCATGACATGGGCAAAAACATCCTGCCATCCCGCCCCCTGCAACGCCTCCGCCGCCTGAGGCAGCGATTGGGGCGGCACCACGTCATCCGCGTCCCCATGTACCAACAGCACAGGGGGGCGCACCACGACCTCATCCGCCAGTGTTTCGGGTGACAGCAATCGCCCGGAAAAGGCAACAATGCCCGCCACCGCATCTTCGCGGCGCGGGGCCACATGCAAGGCCATCATCGTGCCTTGGGAAAAGCCAAACAACACCACCTGCTCAGGCAGCACGTCTTCATCCACCATCAGCGCATCAAGGAACGCGTTCAGATCAGCCACAGCCTGTACCATGCCGCGTTCTGATTCTTCTTCGGACGAACCATCAATCCAGGGGATCGGAAACCACTGATAGCCATTGGGCATGCCCGGCACGGATTCAGGGGCATCGGGTGCCACAAACAGCGTGTCCGGCAAATGTTCCCCCAACGGGTCTGCCAGCCCCAGCAAATCCGCGCCATTGGCACCATAGCCGTGCAGAAACACCACAATGGAGCGCACGTCCCCTGATTGAGGTGCCTTGCGCTCTGCCGTTAAGACTCGTGTCATCTAGAGACCTTCCCTGTTTTTCATCACCCGGTAGTAGGCAAAGAGGGCGCGCGCCGCAACCGACCGCCAGGGCGACCAGGCCTGCGACATCTGCTCCAACGCGGCGGCGGAGGGCCGCGCGTCAAGTTCAAACAGCACTTTGACCGCTTCCTGCAGGGCCAGATCACCGGGGGCAAAGGCATCTGCACGGCCCATGCAAAACATTAGATAGATTTGCGCGCTCCAGTGGCCAATGCCGGTGACGGCACACAGGGTCTGTTCAACCTCAGCGTCCGGCATCTGCCGCAAGCCAGCGTAATCCAGATCCGCCTCGGACAGCGCAAGTGCATATCGTACCTTTGGCCGGCTCAGCCCGGCCGCGCGCAATCCCGCCTCACCCGCGGCCAGAACGGCATCAGGGCGGGTCAGGTTCGCCGCTTTCATGCGCGTGCGGATCGCATCCGCAGAGGCCACGCTCACCTGTTGTGACACGATGATATCCAGCAGGCTGGCAAACCCCTGTGGCCGCATCCGCAATGGCAAGGGCCCTGTCCGCTCCAGCGCGGGCACAAACCGGGGGTCCAGTTGCACCAATGCAGCCGCGCCGTCTTTTACGTCAATGGGAAACTTGATGATTCGCCCCAACGATGTCACAGCGCGTCAATCCAGCTCAGCGCCGCCTCAACATCTGACACTTCTGCGACACCTGCGGGCAATGCAGGCCGCGAGATCAGGATGACATTCAGCCCCAGCGCCTCTGCCGCGGCCACCTTGGGGTAACTGGCCTGCCCGCCCAGATTGCGCGCGATCAGTGTGTCGATCTGCAATGCCTTGAACAACGCAATTTCGCTTTCAACCGTGAATGGGGCCTCGCCAAACACCGGCTCTACAAAGTCATAGGGAACGGGCCTGTCATGCCGGTTGGTCTGGCGCAGGAACAGGCGCACACCCGCAAATTCCGCACACTCCGGCAGGCTCGCCCATCCGGCTGCGGAAAACACCCGCGCGCCCGGTTTGATCAGCGGCATCGCGGCGGCAACATCCGGGACAGCGTGCCACCCGGCCTTGCCCTCCACAGGCCAATCCGGGCGCAGATAGCGCAAAAACGGCTTGCCTGCGGCCCTTGCGGCATCAGCCCCTAACCATGACATTTTCTTATCAAATCCATGGCTTGCATCCAGCACTGCATCTACCCCGCGCATCTGGGCTCCCATGGTTTTGATATCCTCAAAGGCTTGCAGTCTGTAGGGCACCGGCATTGGGTTTGGCCCGCGCGGCGGCTCTGAGACCAACGCCGTCACCACAGTCCCTCTTTGCTGTGCTTTGGCCGCAATCACCCGGGCCTCTGCGCTGCCCGCCAATATCAGTAGTTTCAGACCATCCTGCATGGGCAGACACTACCCTGCCCGCAAACGCGCGCAAGGGGTTGCCCCTGCCAAAGCGCGGGAGTACGCCTTTCTCAGAGGTGTGACACATGATTGACGATACCCGCGCCAAGCGTAACGTGATGGTCCTGGTGGCCGCGCAGGCATTTCTGGGTGCGCAGATGCCGATGCTGTTTGTGGTTGCGGGGCTTGCGGGGCAATCGCTGGCCTCCAACATCTGTTTTGCAACCCTGCCGATTTCGATGATCGTTCTGGGCTCCATGCTGTCGGCCACGCCGGTCTCGGCGATCATGCAACGCTTTGGCCGGCGCGCAGGGTTCTTTGTTGGCACACTGGGCGGCACGATGGGTGCCATTGTCGGGGCGTACGGGCTGTTCATTGCGTCCTTTCCGATTTTTCTGCTCGGCAGTTTCATGACCGGCATCTACATGTCTGCACATGGGTTTTACCGATTTGCCGCTGCCGATACCGCCTCTGAGACCTATCGCCCCAAGGCGATTTCCTATGTGATGGCAGGTGGATTGCTCGCTGCAATCATCGGCCCGCAATTGGTGAAACTAACGGCGGATGCCTATGTGATCCCGTTCCTGGGCACCTATTTCACCGTGATTGGCATCAACATATTGGGCAGCTTGCTGTTTTTGTTCATCGACATCCCCAAACCGGTGCCCCCGGCCCATGACGCCCCAAAGGGCCGCACAAGGCGCGCATTGATCACAACGCCGCGCATTGCGGTCGCGGTGATCTGCGGCCTGGTGTCTTATGCGCTGATGAACCTCGTGATGACCTCAACGCCGCTGGCGGTGGTGGGCTGTGGTTTCTCCGGTGATCTGTTGCCAGCCTCACAGACCGCAGGCCTGACAGAGACCGAGCAACACAAAAGGTTTGTCGATCTTGCCGCCAATATTGTCAGCGGCCATGTGCTGGCGATGTTTGCGCCTTCTTTTTTCACTGGCCACCTGATTGTCCGATTTGGGGTGGAACGCATTATGGGGCTGGGCATCATCATTCTGGGTGCGGCAGGTCTTGTGGCGTTAAACGGTGTTGAGCTGGGCAATTTCTATATCGCGCTGATCCTGCTGGGGCTGGGCTGGAACTTTGGCTTTATTGGCGCAACCACCATGCTGGCTGGGGATCATGCACCGCATGAACGCGGGCGGATGCAGGGCATGAATGACTTCTTTGTCTTTGGCGGTGTGACGCTTGCCTCTCTGGCCTCTGGCGGGCTGATGAACTGCTCTGGTGGCTCCCCTGTTGAGGGTTGGGCGGCGGTGAACTATGCCATGTTGCCCTTTCTGGTCTTGGCAGGTGGTTCCCTTTTGTGGCTGATGATGCGCAGCCGTCGCGCCACGGCTTAAACGCGTTACCAACGCCCCGTGAGCGCGCGGTAGCCAAGGCCCATACGGTCCGCGCTTTCCGGCAGGGGCAAAACGCCCTCTGCCACCAAGGCCGGACCCCCCGCAGCGGCCTCCAGCACCGGTTGCGCAGCGCCCACATGCAGCAGGGCCGCACGCGCGGCTTTTGACACTTTCTTGCGATGCTGACGCGCTTTTGCAAGCCGTGCCAACGCGCCCTCGGCCAGCGATTTGACCCCTTCGGGCGTGCCGTCCAGCAAGGGCACGCGCCCCGCCTGCTCCAACTGAGGGATTGCACGCAGCCACGCGGCCACCCCGGCGGCATAGGCGGCATCCCGCACCACGCCTTCATCTGCGGTGCCCAATGTGCGCGCTGCAACCCATGTCAAATGGCCAGAGGTCTGATCCATATATCGCTCAAAATGCGCGGCATCTTCAAAGGCATCCTTATAAATGTCCCAGCGCCGCGCCGCGATCAGCTCATCCAGCAGCTGCGCGTCCTGCGCGGTGATCACGCCTGACAGCGGCGTGGTCACCTCATGGCGGCGCACCGGCTTGCCTTTGATGATCTCCTCGCAGACATCGCGCCACCATTGCAGGCGCATCTCTGCAATCATCGCTTCCTGCGTGACCCAGGGCGCACGCGCGACCTCGACGTTAAACGCATAAAGCGGAAACAAAACGCGCCGCGCGGCCACAGGGGCCGCCATGGCCGCGCGAAACCGCAACGGGTCGCCCCGCTCGACCAGAGCGGCGCAGGCGGTGAGGTCGGCGTCAAAGCTCATACGGGCCGCACAACCGACAGCAGATAGCCATACGCATCCCCATGCGCGCGCCAGCAGGCGGCCTCTTCCGCCGCCTCATCCAGCACCTCGGTCAGGGCTGCATCTGCACCGGGCCGCAGGGCCGCGATGCGCGCATCAATCGGGGCAAAATACGCCTCCCACGCGGTGGCCGAGAGTTGCCGGGTGCCCAATGTTTCATACCCGGCGGCCGCGACCTGCGCCGCAATGCCCGCCGCATCCGTCATTTGCGGATATTCTGCCTGCCACAGGGTTTGCGCCCGCGCGGGGCGCGCATCACCAAACCAGCACACCTCTGAAAACGCAATTGCCCCGTGTGGGTTCAGGGATTTACGCCACCGGGTCAGCGCCTCTGTCACCCCAAGGAAATAGACAGCGCCCGCACACCAGATAAAGTCATAGGTATTTGCAATCGACGCCATATCTGCACGCAGCAGAGTCACATCCGGGTCATGTTGAAACTGCACGCGGGCCTGATCGACAAAATGCGCGGTCTTGTCCAACCCGGTGACATGTCCCTGCGGGGCCACCTGCCGCAACGCGGAAATATCCGCGCCGGGCCCACAAGCCACATCAGCAATATTCGCCGTTTGTTTGACCCCGGCCACCGCGGCGGCCCAAGCGACATCCGCAGGTTCCCCCGGCCCTTCGCGGCGCAGGTCGCGGTGCAGTTTGAAAAACGCCTCCATCGGATCAGAAGCCATTCAAGAACCCTCGTATGGTTGCGGCGGTTTCAGGTGCATTGACGATATCAAGGTGATTGACGCCCTCGACCAGCCGCCCGCGTTTTCGCGCATGGTGGGGGCGGTGTGTTGCAAATAGGGGGCCCTCAGTACCGCGCCGCCTATCAGCCCGCGATGGGCACCACCCGCAAATCGCACCACCAGTCCACCACCGGAGGAATGCCCGGCCAGCACAACGGCCAGCCCTTCCTTTCGGGACGCGGGGGTCAGATCGGCCAGATCATCCTCAAACTGACCGATGTGGTCCATGTCCCTGCGCCGCCCGGGTTTGGCCCCGTGGCCGCGCAGATCAGGCACCACCACATTCGCCACCCCGCTCAGCTGTTGCGCAAGCCCGTCAAACTGCAACCCATGCCAGCCAGAACCGTGCACCAGAACCAACAATGTCGCGTCAGCCGCGTCCGAGGGGTACCTGCGCACCTGCAACGCATGGCCATCGCGCATATCGACACCCGTTGTGGCACACCCCTGCCCGGTTCCGGCAGCAAGCGTATTGGCAAAATCGAACCCACCGTAACCGGGCGGGTCCGTTGTCGCCTCTGACAAGATCGTCCCCCCGGCAATGAGCACCGAAATACAAAGAGATGCCGCGACAATGCACAGAACCCGCCTAAGCATTCTTCTCCCCCAAATCGCGGATCAGCTTCCAGCGGATCGCGTCCAGCAGCGCCTCAAAGGAGGCATCCACGATATTCGCGCTGACCCCGACAGTGGACCACCGCTGGCCTGCGCCATCTTCGCTGTCGATGATCACGCGGGTCACCGCCTCCGTGCCGCCCTGGGTGATGCGCACCTTGAAATCGACCAGGCGCATGTCGTCCAGCATGGCAGAATACTGCCCCAGATCCTTGGACAGCGCTTTGGACAGTGCATTGACAGGCCCGCGATCAGACCCGGTTTCATCCATGGATTCAGAGACCGATTGACGTTTTTGACCGTCCACTTTCACCACGACAACCGCCTCGGACAGGCTGACCATCTTGTCGTATTTGTTTTTGCGCCGCTCCACGGTGACGCGGTAGCGTTTGACCTCAAACAGGTCGGGCATTTTGCCCAGCGCGGCCCGGGCCAGCAGCTCAAAACTCGCCTGTGCAGTGTCATAGGAATAGCCCTGCGCCTCGCGCGCTTTGACCTCATCTAAAATCAGCCCCAGCGCCGGGTCGCCTTTGGGCACGTCCAGCCCGGCCTCTGCCAGCCGTTTGCGCAGGTTGGATTGCCCGGCCTGATTGGACATCGGCACAATGCGCGCATTGCCCACCAATGCGGGGTCAATATGTTCATAGGTTGTGGGGTCTTTGGCGATGGCGCTGGCATGCAGGCCTGCCTTATGTGCAAAGGCGCTGGACCCGACAAAGCCCGCCTGTTTCATCGGCACGCGGTTCAGGATTTCATCCAGCATACGGCTGATCCGGGTTAACCCCTGCAAGGCCTCTTTGGTCACGCCGGTCTCAAACTGGCTGGCATAGGGTTCCTTGAGCAGCAGGATCGGGATCAGACTGGTCAGGTTTGCATTGCCGCAGCGTTCGCCCAGACCGTTTAGCGTGCCTTGGATTTGTCGCGCGCCTGCATCCACTGCCGCCAGGGAACAGGCCACGGCGTTTTCGGTGTCATTGTGGGTGTGGATGCCCAGATGATCGCCCGGAATACCGGCGGCAATGACCTCTGCTGTGATGCGGCCAATCTCGTGGGGCAAGGTGCCGCCGTTGGTATCACAAAGCACAACCCAGCGCGCGCCGGCTTCATAAACCGCTTTGAGACACTGCAAAGCATAGGCCGGATTGGCCTTGTAGCCATCAAAGAAATGCTCCGCATCAAACAGCGCCTCACGCCCAGAGGCGACCAGATGGGCGACGGAATCTGACAACAGGGTCAGGTTTTCGTCAAGACTGATGCCGAGGGCTGTTGTGACGTGAAATTCGTGGGTTTTGCCCACGATGCAAACGGCCTTTGTGTTGGCGTTTAGCACGGCGGCCAGCACATCATCGTTTTGCGCTGACATGCCGGGGCGTTTGGTCATCCCAAAGGCGGTCATCTGCGCGCGGGTCTGGGGTGCGTTGTCGAAAAAGGCGGAATCCGTCGGGTTGGCCCCGGGCCAGCCGCCCTCAATGTGATCCACCCCAAGGCTGTCGAGGGCCTGTGCGATCTGGAGCTTTTCCTCGGTTGAGAACTGCACGCCCTGCGTTTGTTGCCCATCGCGCAGGGTGGTGTCATAGAGGTAGAGGCGTTCAGGCATGCGCTGTCTCCGGACAAGGGCGGGCTGAGGCCCACCTTACGGCATTATTCACTGACAGCACATAAAGACCATGTTCGTGCCCAAAGCACGAACAGCCCCCGACCGCCCCCATGGGCGGGGGCTTCACCCCCACCCGCGGCCGGGGGCTGTTCTGTGATGTGGCCGTTGCTTGAATAGCAGGAAAGAGCCATCCTACGTGTGATCGCGGTGGTGACTTTATCAGCCTCAAGCGGCTCATGTGACATCCTCCAGCTTGGTGGGATCAAAACCTGCGCCGGGCACCAATGTGACACCCTCCTTTGACATGCGCACTTCGACTCCTGCATTAGTCAATGCGGCCTTGAGGCGATCGACCTCAGAGAAATCTTTTGTTTCCATTGCTGCTTGACGCGCTACGCTTAGCATTTCCGTCAAGCGCGCGAGGACGTCTTCGTTTTGTTCCAATAAAAACGCGTCGCGGGTTCTCCTTTCTATGGCAAAAGCTGGGTTTACTAGTTCGATTCCTAGTAGCCGTGCTGAACTCACAAGCTCCGCAGTTTTTCCGGCTTTGTCTAACTGCCCCAGTATGTCCAAAGCCCTTTTGGTGTTCAGATCATCCGCAAGCGAAGCAACCAATTCGGAGTTAGGAGGAGCAGCCGGTACAGGTTCAACGTCTTGTGCCCATCTGGTCAGAGTATCTAGCGCAAGGAGCCATTTGCGCTCCGTCCAGTCCATCGGCTTCCGGTAATGCGTGCTCAACATCACAAACCGGATCACCTCCCCCGGCACCCCCTGATCCAGCAGATCACGCACCGTGAAAAAGTTGCCAAGGGATTTGGACATCTTCTTGCCCTCCACCTGCAACATCTCATTGTGCATCCAGACGTTGGCAAAATCGTGCCCGACACAGCGCGACTGCGCGATCTCGTTCTCATGATGAGGAAACTGCAAATCATTGCCACCGCCGTGAATGTCAAAGGCGGTGCCAAGCAACTCGTACGCCATCGCGGAACATTCAATGTGCCAGCCGGGGCGGCCCCGGCCCCACGGACTTTCCCATCCGGGCAAATCATCGGGGGAAGGCTTCCAGATTACAAAATCCATCGGATTGCGCTTGTAGGGAGCCACCTCAACCCGCGCCCCGGCAATCATATCATCGACCGAGCGACCCGACAGCGCGCCATACTCGCCGTAGCTCTCTACCGCAAACAACACATGGCCCTCCGCCGCATAGGCATGGCCGCGATCAATCAGGTCCTGAGACATGGCGATCATCTGCGCGATGAACCCGGTGGCGCGCGGCTCATGATCCGGGCGCATCGCGCCCAGGGCATCCATATCATCGTGATACCACTGAATGGTCTCTGCTGCGCGTGAGGCAATCAGCTCTTCCAGCGTGCCATCTGCCCCAGCAGCCTTGCGCTTTTGGGCGGTTTCATTGATGCGGTCATCCACATCCGTGAAATTGCGCACATAGGTCACGTGATCCGCGCCATAAACATGGCGCAACATCCGATAAAGCACATCAAACACCAGCACAGGGCGCGCGTTGCCCAGATGGGCGCGGTCATAGACCGTTGGCCCACAGACATACATCCGCACGTTTTCAGGATCGAGAGGCGCAAACACCTCTTTGGCCCGTGTCTTTGTGTTATGCAGTTTGATCGTGGTCATGGGAACGTCCTCACGCAGGGGTGCCGCGGGGGTGCCACAAATCACTTAGAATGAAAATGTCAAACACGCCCGCGAGAAAAGTCTCAGCAGGTAATACAGCAAATAATGCAGATCATAGTGTTCATGACACCTCTTTAACATCTGCCGTCGCACGCGCCAACCCCAATGAGACAGCACCGTCCCTGGCTCTTTCTGGCCATAACTCTTCCCCGCCGGAGGCTGCGCAAGATTTCCTCCGGCAACCGGTGAGAGATTGACGAATCGCGCGCCCTCTGCGCCCCTGCACCACAACCATCACAGGAGGCTTTCATGCATATCTCTAACCGCATTACGGGCCTTTTGGGCGGCGGCTCTGACGGCTGGGAAATTTTCAACCGCGCCCGTCACATGATCGGCAATGGGGTGCCGGTCACCGAGCTGACCATTGGAGAGCACGACATCCGCACCGCTGCCCCGATCCTGCAGGATATGTACAAAAGCGCAATGGCTGGGCACACAGGGTATGCGTCGGTTCCTGGCACGGACACATTGCGCGACACGGTTGCGCAACGGGTCAGCGCGCGCACCGGGGTGCCCACCACCCGCGACAACGTGGTGATCACGCCCGGCGGGCAATCGGCCCTGTTTGCCAGCCACATGGCGGTTTGTGATCCCGGTGACACGGCGCTCTATCTTGATCCGTTTTATGCCACCTATCCCGGCACCCTGCGCGGCGTCTCTGCAGTGCCAAAGTGCATCCAGACCCGGGCCGCAGACGCGTTTCAGCCCCGCGCCGCCGACATCGCCGCCGCGGCCCAGGGGGCAAAATCCCTGCTCATCAACTCGCCCAACAACCCCACGGGCGTGGTCTATTCCCGCGCCACCATGGAGGGTATCGCGCAGGTCTGCATCAAAAACAATCTCTGGCTGATCTCGGATGAAGTCTATGACACCCAGATCTGGGAGGGGGACCACATCTCCCCCCGGGCCCTGCCCGATATGGCGGCGCGCACACTGGTGGTGGGGTCGATGTCAAAATCCCACGCCATGACCGGGTCACGCTGTGGCTGGGTTGTGGGGCCGGAGGCGGTTATTGAACACATCATCAACCTGTCCACCCACACCACCTATGGCGTGCCGGGGTTTATCCAGGACGCCGCCTGTTTCGCCCTCGATCAAGGTGCCCCGCTGGAGGAAGAGATCGCCGCCCCCTTCCGCCGCCGCCGCGCTTTGGCGCAAAAGGTGCTTGCAGAACAAAACGCTGTGGCCCTGGTGCCGTCGCATGGTGCGATGTACCTGATGTTGGATGTGCGCAGCACCGGACTGTCGGGCGAAGCCTTTGCCAATGCCCTGCTGGATCAGCATCATATTGCAGTGATGCCGGGAGAGAGCTTTGGGCAAGCCGCCGCCGGGCATCTTCGGGTTGCCATGACCATTGAGGACAGCGCGTTTGAAGCGGCCCTGCGCACCCTGTGCACGTTTGCCGAGACAAAAGTGGCATAAGCCCCGCCTGACAGCCGTTCTGCGCGCGGCGTCGCAAATGGCCCTCCTCGTCGCAAACAGAACAGACCGATGCCAGACCCTTTTCCACCATTGCCTTACGGAGGAATTGGTCATGCTTTCAGACCTTTGCATCATCACACGGCACGTGCGCACCATAGGTGCCGAGCGTGGCCGCGCGGCACGTGGCAGACCGCAACGAGGCTAAACACCCTCACCTGCTGATCTCCACAAAGGACCCCACCATGACAGACCAATCCCCAACCCGCTCCGGTGGTCGCGCTGCGCGCCGTGCGGCCCGTGCGGCCCCCCTTGCCGACCATTTGCGCCCCATCCGCCCGGGCATGATCGGCGGGCAATACAAACCCCTCACAGACGCGGACATTAAAAACATCCACAACGCGGCCCTGGAGGCGCTGGACACCGTCGGCCTTGCGGATGCGCCTGCCTCTGGCGTGGCGTATCTGACCGCCGCAGGAGCGATCGAGGGCGATGACGGGCGCATCCGCTTTCCCCGCGCGCTGGTCGAGGACACGATTGCAAAGGCCAACCGGTCGATCACCCTGTTCAGCCGCGACGGCCTGCATGATCTGGAACTGTCGGGCCACCGTGTGCACTATGGCACGGCAGGCGCGGCGGTGCATATGGTGGACGTTGAGGGGCGCAACTACCGCGACTCTACCCTGCAGGACCTGCATGATGCGGCGCGCATCTGTGACACACTTGATAACATCCATTTTGTGCAACGCCCGATGGTGGCCCGCGACATTCCCGACACCATGGAATCCGAAGTGAACGCGGTCTATGCCTGTACGTCAGGCACCACCAAACATGTTGGCATTTCCTTTTCTGAGGCCTCAATTGTCGCGCCCGCGTTGGAAATGTTGCACATGATCGCGGGCGGCGAAGATAAATGGCGCGAACGCCCTTTTATGAGCAATTCCAACTGCTTTGTTGTGCCGCCCATGAAATTTGCCACCGAATCCTGCGAGGTGATGGAGGCCTGCATCAAGGGCGGTGTGCCTGTGTTGCTGCTGTCGGCCGGCATGGCGGGTGCAACAGCGCCGTCCACCGTGGCGGGGGCCATTGTACAGGCGGTGGCGGAATGTCTGGCGGGGCTGGTTTATGTGAACGCCGTGAAACCCGGCGCACCGGCGATCTTTGGCACCTGGCCCTTTGGCCTTGATCTGCGCTCTGGCGCGATGACCGGCGGGTCAGGCGAACAGGCCCTGCTGACGGCAGGCTGCGCACAGATGCACAAGTTCTACGACCTGCCCGGCGGTGCGGCGGCGGGCATTGCGGATTCCAAACTGCCGGACATGCAGGCCGGATGGGAGCAAATGTGCTCCAACGTGATGGCAGGCCTGTCGGGGCTGAACATGGTCTATGAGGCGGCGGGGATGCATGCCTCTTTGTTGGGGTTCTGCCATGAAAGCCTGATTTTAGGGGATGATCTGATTGGCCAGGCCCTGCGCTGCGTGCGCGGGATTGAGGTCACGGACGAAACGCTGGCGCTGGATCAGATGCGCGCGGTCTGTTTGGGTGGGCCCGGGCACTATCTGGGCACGGAGCAAACCCTGAGCCGGATGGAACAGGATCACGTCTACCCTGCCCTTGGTGATCGCACATCCCCCAAGGAATGGGCCGAAGTGGGCAAACCTGATCTGGTTGCAGGCGCCACCGCGCGCAAAGAGGCGATCCTGAGCACACCGTCGAATGCACGATTTGACTCCGCCCTTGATCAGGCGATCAGGGCGAAATTCAAAATCCACCTGCCCGCCTGAAGGGTAAAACAAAAAAGAGGCCCGGCGCTGGGGCGACCGGGCCTCTCGCAGTGCAGCAAAAACAAGATGAAGCTGCCGCGTTTTTGCTGCACTGATCCTATAGAGGTGCCCCCTTGCCTGCTGAACACTTGCGTGGCCGCGCAGCCAAAAGGGCGGGAGGAGGGTTCAAGACTGTAATACGGGGGTTAGCCGTCTGACGGCGCGACAGGCATCACACCGGCTTCTTGCGCAGCGACAATCTCCTCATTGTCCAACGCCCCATCGGCGTTCAGATCCATTGCTGAATATTGCTCCGCTGTGACATCCGGGTATACCGCCTGCACTTCGGCTACGCTCAGCAACCCATCCCCATTGGCATCCAGCTCCGCCGCCCCTGCGCCCATGGCGAAGGCGGGTACACATAGGGTGGAAAGGGCAAGGGTGGTCATCTTGTTTACTCGGGTCATGTAGTCTCTCCCATTTGAGGGTTGTTGACGTTGTTGAAGACGGTATCTGCCGCCTTCACCCTGTCAGATGCGCCAAACCGGCTTTGCGTCCGGGCGGTTTTGTCAGGCTGCGGGGTCCTGCCGATGCAAGGCTGCCGCATGGGCAGGACCCCGCGCAAAAAGGGGGGCCTACCCCTATCGGCGGAAAATCACCCTCTGGTTGAATTACTCAAATTGCGCGAAATGAAAGGCAGATCAACCCCGGAGGTGCTTTGATGACTGATGATAATCGCTTTGAAACGTTGCTGCCCCGCCTGCGCAAACGCGCCAAACGTCTGTGCCGCACACCGGAAGAGGCCGAAGATCTTGCCCAGGAAACAGCGCTGAAGCTGTGGCAGGTGTTAAACAGCACTGCGCAGATTGAATGGCCTGAACACTATGCGATGATCACCCTGCACAACCTGGCGCGCCAACGCTGGCGTAGCCGACGCGACACCGAAGAACTGGCGGATGATATGGCCCAAACAGCCCCTGCCGCCCCTGCCCGCCTGGCCTGCGCCGAAGCCCGCGCCGCCATCGCACGCCTGCCACAGGTGCAATGCGAGGTCATGGAACATCTGTTGGCTGGCGAGATCAGCCCTCAGGTGATTGCAAAAAACACGGGGTTGCCTCTGGGCACGGTGATGTCCCGCCTTGCCCGCGCCCGTGCCCGGCTGCGCAAAGAGTTGCACATGGAGGGATCTATTGTGGAACTACTTTGACCCGGCGCGGCGGGCCAAGGCCCGCCTTACGAAATGCGTTTCATTTCGAGTGCCTGCGCGAGAGGTGACGTTGTGCAATGAGTTTAGTAGAAGGGTGAAACGCTGGCTGCTCTGTGCTTCACCCTTCCAATAAACTCATCTCAAGGTCGGCCAGCCTGCGCGCCGCAAGCGTTGATGCACAGCCGTAAGGGGGGCCTTGGCCCACCATGCCCCAGAAAAATCAACTTGGGAGGTTCAAAAATGGCTGGAGTCAGCCCCCATACTCCAAAAAGAAAAAGAGGAGAGCCGAAGCCCTCCTCGTAGTTTCGCCGTTCAGGTGGGCACTTTGCGCAGCAAACACACACTCCAAGGACAGAGGCCTTTTGGCACAAAAGGTCCGGAGTCCGCCGTTGCACCATGCTGAAAAAGAAGAAAGGGAGCACCGAAGTGCTCCCTGAGTTTCGCCGTTCAAGCTCAATATGTTAACCGCTCGGTATTTGTTTTTGCCTGCGGCCTGAACGTCGTCAAGGGCGAGCGCACCCGCCCCTTGTAAAGGTGGGAGGAGCACTCGTCCGCCCCACCCTATCTCTTGTCAGCTACACCCGGATGTCCCCCCACAGGTGTTGCATTTCATGCAGGTGCCATTACGCACCAGCGTGTAGTTGCCACACTCGCCGCAAGCCTCGCCCTCATAGCCCTGCATCTTGGCCTTGGTGCGTGCATCCATGGGGGCGACCGCCGTCGTTGCACTCATCGCCATGGCCGCGCCGGTTGTGCCCGTCGCGACGTCCGCCACCGCAGCATCCAATGTCGCCACCGCGTCCATACCGCCTTTCAACACCACCAATTCCTGCGGGGGGCGGTTGCGCAGATAGCCCGATGAGCTGATTTGCTTCAGCACTTCCAAGGACTTGTTCGCCGCTGTCTCAGAAATCTCGGACACATTGGCAAGGTTCTCCTCCTCCACACCGCGGCCCAGGTCATCAAAGGTGGCCCCTTCCGGTTTCACATGGGCCAGATCGGTGCGGTCCAGATAGGACACGGCCAACTCGCGGAAGATATAGTCGAGGATCGAGGTCGCGTTCTTGATGCTGTCGTTGCCTTGCACCATGCCCGCGGGCTCAAACTTGGTGAAGGTAAAGGCGTCGACAAACTCTTCCAGCGGCACGCCGTACTGAAGACCAACGGACACCGCGATGGCGAAGTTATTCATCATCGCGCGGAAACCGGCCCCCTCTTTGTGCATATCAAGGAAGATTTCGCCCAGTTTGCCGTCTTCATACTCGCCCGTACGCAGGTAGACCTTGTGCCCGCCCACGATGGCTTTTTGGGTGTAGCCCTTGCGGCGTTCCGGCATCTTGTCGCGGTTGCGCTTGATGACCTCTTTGATGACCACCTTTTCGATGACCTTTTCCGCCAGCACGGCGGTTTTTTCCTGAATGGAGCCGCTTTCAAGCACTTCTGCGGCTTCATCATCATCCTCAACCAGCGCGGCGGCCAGCGGCTGTGACAGTTTGGAGCCGTCACGGTAGAGCGCGTTTGCCTTGATGCCCAGGGACCAGGACAGCTCATAGGCCTTTTGGCAGTCCTCAATCGTGGCATCATTGGGCATATTGATCGTTTTGGAGATCGCACCAGAGATAAACGATTGCGCGGCGGCCATCATATAGATGTGGCTGTTGACGCCCAGATACCGCTCACCTTTTTTGCCACAGGGGTTGGCGCAGTCAAAGATGCCATAATGCTCCGGCTTGAGGTGTGGCGCACCTTCCAGTGTCATCGTGCCGCAGACGTGGTCGTTGGCCGCATCAATGTCAGCCCGCGTAAACCCAAGCGATTTCAGCAGGTCAAAGGACGGGTCGTTCAGCTTTTCAGCCGGGATGCCCAAGACCCCTGTGCAGAACTCTTCGCCCAGCGTCCATTGGTTGAAAACGAACCGGATATCAAAGGCTTGTGCCAAAGCAGCGTCCACCTTAGCCAGCTCGTTGGGGCCAAACCCATGGCCCATCAGCGTGGTGTGGTTGATGCCCGGCGCATTGCCGATGGAACCATGACCCACCGCGTAAGATACGATCTCCTCGATCTGCGCGGAGCCATAGCCCTGCATTTCAAGCGCCGCAGGCACGGATTGGTTGATGATCTTGAAATACCCGCCACCGGCCAGCTTTTTGAACTTCACCAGTGCAAAATCAGGCTCAATGCCGGTTGTGTCACAGTCCATCACCAGTCCGATGGTGCCGGTGGGCGCGATCACGGTGGACTGCGCGTTGCGATAGCCGTGTTGCTGGCCCAGCTTCAGCGCCTCATCCCAGCAATATTTGGCCACATCGACCAGACCGTTTTGCGGGCAATTGGCGTGATCCAGCGGCACCGGGGTCACGGAGAGGTTTTCATACCCGTCCGCATTGCCATAAGCCGCGTTGCGGTGGTTGCGCATCACCCGCAGCATATGTTCGGCGTTTTTCTTGTAGCCCGGGAACGGCCCCAACTCACCCGCCATTTCAGCAGAGGTGGCATAGGCAACCCCGGTCATGATCGCGGTCAATGCGCCACACAGCGCGCGGCCCTCATCAGAGTCATAGGAATAGCCCATGTTCATCAAGAGCCCGCCAATGTTGGCATAGCCCAGACCCAGCGTGCGGAAATCATAGGACCGCTGCGCGATTTCCTTGGATGGGAATTGTGCCATCATCACCGAGATTTCCAGCGTGACGGTCCACAGACGCGAGGCATGCATGTAGTCCTCAACCTGAAAATCGCCGTTTTCAAGGAAGGTCAGCAGGTTCATGGACGCGAGGTTACAGGCCGTATCATCCAGGAACATGTATTCGGAACAAGGGTTTGAACCGTGGATCGCGCCATCCTCCGGGCAGGTGTGCCAATCGTTCACGGTGTCGTGATACTGAATACCCGGATCGGCACAGGCCCATGCGGCATGGCCAACCTGCTCCCACAGCTCACGGGCCCGGATGGTTTTTGTTGGCTTGTTGGTGGTACGGTCGATCAGCTCCCAATCGGCGTCTTTCTCAACGGCGGTGAGAAATGCATTTGTGACGCGGATCGAGTTGTTGGAGTTTTGGCCGGAAACGGAGGAATAGGCCTCTGAATCCCAATCGGTATCATAGGTCGGGAACTCAATGCTGGTGTGACCTTGCTTTGCGTAATCCAGCACGCGTTTGACGTATGTCTCTGGGATCGCAACCTTTTTGGCATCGCGCACGGCGGTTTTCAGGCCCGGATTGACCTTGGGGTCATAGGCGTCTGCCTCCGCCCCGTCCCATGCCTTGATCGCGGCAAAAATCGCGTTCAGCTTTTGCTCGTGCATCTTGGAGCCTGCAACGATACTTGCCACTTTCTGTTCTTCGATGACCTTCCAATTAATGAAATCCTGAATGTCCGGGTGATCCGCATCCACAATCACCATCTTGGCCGCGCGGCGCGTGGTGCCGCCGGATTTGATCGCACCTGCAGCGCGGTCACCAATTTTCAAAAAACCCATCAGGCCGGAGGATTTACCGCCCCCCGACAATGCTTCGCCCTCTCCGCGCAGGGAGGAAAAGTTGGTGCCGGTCCCGGAGCCATATTTGAACAGGCGCGCCTCGCGGACCCACAGATCCATGATGCCGCCGTCCCCTACCAAATCGTCCGCCACAGACTGAATAAAACAGGCGTGGGGCTGCGGGTGCTCGTAAGAGGATTTGGAACGTGTCAGCTTGCCGGTTTTGTAATCCACGTAGTAGTGGCCCTGTGCGGGACCGTCGATGCCGTAGGCCCAGTGCAGGCCGGTGTTGAACCACTGCGGAGAGTTTGGCGCGGCGCGCTGGCTGGCCAGCATGTGGCGCATTTCGTCGTAATAGGCTTGCGCGTCTTCTTCGGTGGTAAAGTACCCACCTTTCCAGCCCCAATAAGCCCAGGCCCCCGCGAGACGGTCAAAAACCTGTTTGGAGGAGGTCTCGCCGCCCATTTCGGCACCCTCAGCCGGAACGGACCGCCACAGGAAACTTGGCACGCCCTCTTCTTTGACGCGCACAGAAGCGCTTGGCACGCCCGCTTTGCGGAAATATTTTTGCGCGATGACGTCGGATGCAACCTGGCTCCAGCTGGAAGGGACCTCAACATCATCCAATTTGAAAACGATGGAGCCGTCCGGGTTTCGGATTTCGGACACAGTGGTCACAAAATCCAGATCTGCGTATGCGTCTTGCCCGGCGGTGGTGAATTTACGTTCAATTTTCATCGTTTCGCTGCCTCGTATCCAGCATGTCATTCAAGAGATGCACCTGTCTGCGCAGGTCTTCTCCACTTCCCGTCTTGCCGTTTGGCACAAGGGCCCGCATCACACTGCCGGGCAAATGCCCAGAGAATGTTACGGTCTCAGATCACGATTGAAACGTCGCCCGCCTGCCCTCTGCCCCAAAATGCGCCTGCTTAGCTTGAACCACTACATCTTGTGGCGTAATGTTCAGCTCGCACAAACTGGCGTATCTGACCCTATCCGGTCAATCGCCATTATTTAATTTTTTCGTAATCTTTTGGTTGACTGAACTGCCGGATTTTGAGCCGCTTTTGTTGGCTGCGATTCATCCAAAACCTATCCCCAGATTTACCCATTGTCAGCTTTCGTTGACAGATCAGAAATAATCAAACGCTTGTGGTGATTTAGTCGAGCAACGTGGGTGTCACGACAAACCGTCCACAACAAAGCGCCCCCATGCCGCATCGCGGAAATTAAGGTAGGTTAACAAAACATGAAGACAGATTAATGGATGAAATCCATTAAACTTTCCGCTTTCCGGGGCCATTTTTGCAGAAATGCAACGCTGCCCCGCCCAACTTTGAAACGAATCAAACATGACGATACCGGACGCAGAACCGTCAAACGTGCAAATATTACACAACTACAGCCATGGGGTGATTGCCGACATCGACTCACCAGACGCTATATCTTGCGCCACTCAGCCAACTGACATCCACATATCGTATTTCCCGGGCCGAAACGGAGCAACCAACGCGATGCGACGTGCCGCAAGGTGCCAGTGTTAAAACATGTAGATGAAGTGGTCGGAGCGAGAGGATTCGAACCTCCGACCCCCTGTACCCAAAACAGGTGCGCTACCAGGCTGCGCCACGCTCCGACTTCGGCTTCTTTAGACGCAGATTTCTGGAATGAAAACCCCTATCGCACACCCATATCGCATCTGATGCGTTATTCCGGCGCAGAGGGTTCAGAAACAGGGGTGTTCTTGGTTGGCGCGCCCCCTTGGGTTCGGCGGGGTGCCTGCCCTTTCAGGCAGCAAAATACCGAACCATCCAATCGCACAGGCGCGTCTTTTCCTGCAAGATACCTCAGCGCCAGCCAGACCGTTTGCAGCGCGCAGCACGCGCCTCAGTCGTCGCAGGGCCAGGCGGCGGTTTGCGGTGCATAGCTGGGGTGGCGCACCTCGCTGCCCAATTTGATCCCCATCCGTTTGGCAAGGCCACCATTGATCTCAAGCACCGAGGTCAGGTTGTCCCCCCCAAAGATTGCCGTTTCATCCAAGGGAATTGCCTCGTGGTGAATGTGTTTCACCACGCCTGTGGCATCAATAAAGAGCATATCGAGCGGGATCAGCGTGTTGCGCATCCAAAAGCTGAGCGATGTAGGCTTGTCATAGACAAACAACATGCCTGAGCCAATCGGCATCGACGGCCGGTTCATCAGACCCTGCTGTTGTTCCGGCAAATCATCGGCAATCTCAACGGTGAACCGGGCCTTGCCCCAGTCACCGCGCAACTCAACCGTATCTGGCGCACAAGCGGCCCGCGCGCCCGCCCCACTGAGCAGAGCCAGAGCAAGGGCCAGCAGCGTTAACCCGCGTACCCGTCCTCGTCGATCAACACTGTTTCCCATGCCTGCACCTCAGCTGCCATATTGCCGCGTTTGCCTTCGATCACCCGCATCGCAAGCGCTTCGCCGGGTTGCAGGTCTGACAGACCGGACTGGCGCAGCACTTCGATATGCAGGAACACATCTTCGCGTTTGCCAAAGACATTTGCAAACCCAAAACCTTTGGATTTGTCGAACCATTTGACCCGCGCAGGCTCCAGTGGTGCGGCGGCCACATCA
The DNA here is from genome assembly GCA_937928635.1 of uncultured Sulfitobacter sp. GTDB lineage: Bacteria > Pseudomonadota > Alphaproteobacteria > Rhodobacterales > Rhodobacteraceae > Sulfitobacter. The sequence continues at coordinate 100,666 of CALFWM010000011.1, forward strand.
TCGGGTTCCATACCGACAATGTCGATCAATGTCGCAGTTTGTGCACCCTCAGGCGGGAGGATCGTGACAATGCTGGTGGCCTGAATCCCGCGCGATGTCTGCTGCGCAAAAAGTTCAATGCGCGCCCCGTCCGCAACAGAGCTTTGCCCATAGTTTCGCAAGACGTTGACGTGCAATAAAATGTCAGGCCCGCCTTCATCGGCCAGCACAAATCCAAAACCTTTGACGGGATCAAACCACTTGACCACCCCCAAAATGGGGGGGTCGGAAGGTTCTACACCTTCCGATACGTCATCTCTATCCAAATCGTCTGACACGTGAATTCCTTGGTCAGTTCTTATATTTCCGCCAGCACCTGCCAGCAATGTCGGGTGCCGCTTCAAAAAGATGACATCATCCTCATGTTGCGGCCGTCTGAACCTTACGGGTTCAACCTCGTTACATCCCACGCTTCGCCTATACCCGTGCGGCTCCATTTAAATCTGTCGTGCAGGCGAAAATCTCCGTCCGCCCAAAACTCCACTTCGACCGGCACCAACCGAAACCCACCCCAGAACGGCGGGCGCGGCGGATTGGTGCCATGGGTGGCCGTGATCTTTGCCACCTTCGCCATCAGGCTTGCCCGGCTGTCCAGCGGCTGAGACTGGTCCGAGGCCCAGGCCCCCAACCGGCTCTTGAGTGAGCGACTCTTATAGTAATCATCCGCCTGGGGCCCTTCTTCGCGGCTGATCATACCGCGGACCCTAACCTGCCGGCGCAGTGATTTCCAATGCATCACAAAAGCTGCCTTGCCGGCCTGCTCTAGCTCCTGCGCTTTGGCACTGCCGTAGTTAGTATAAAAGACAAATGCATCCTGCTCAATTTCCTTGAGCAACACCATACGCGCATTTGGCATCCCTGTCGCGTCTACCGTAGAAAGGGCGATCGCGTTTGGGTCGTTCAGCTCCATTTCCTGCGCCTCTGCAAGCCAGCTTTGCGCAATTACAAACGGGTCGTCGCCCGCAAAAATGCCCCCACGCTTTTCCATGCCGTGCCTGTGTCCTGTGTTCTGCGTCGCTCGACAGCCTTCATTCGATTCCAGCGCTACATCATACAGCCCAGCGCAACAACCAAAACGTCGTGTCAACAGCATAACTATTGTGAACAAAAATGGCAATTGTGCACAGAAATGGCGGCTTTTGTCCGTTAGCGCACAACAATCAGGACGCCTGACGTATCACACCTCCCCGGCGAAGCAGCCTTGATGGTGTGAACACTTTGGCCTAAACCCGAAACATTAATGAAGCGTGCGAAAAGGTAACCCAGCATGGCGAACGACTTGATGCAAGGCAAACGCGGACTGATCATGGGGCTTGCCAACGACAAATCCATTGCATGGGGAGTGGCCCGGGCCTTGGGCGATGCGGGGGCGGAACTGGCCTTTTCTTACCAGGGCGACGCATTGAAAAAGCGGGTCGATCCGCTTGCCGCACAGCTTGACAGCGACATCGTGCTGCCCTGTGATGTGGGGGATGAGGCCTCTATGGACGCGCTGTTTGCCGCATTGAAAGAACGCTGGGGCAGTCTTGATTTTGTCGTGCATGCCATTGGATTTTCTGACAAAAACGAATTGCGTGGCCGCTATGTGGACACCTCACGCAGCAATTTCGCCATGTCTTTGGACATTTCGGTCTATTCCTTTACGGCCATCATGCAGCGTGCGGAAAAGATGATGTCCCCCGGCGGGTCCGCATTGACACTGACCTACTACGGGGCAGAAAAAGTCATGCCGCATTATAATGTCATGGGCGTTGCCAAGGCCGCGCTTGAGGCCTCCGTGAAATACCTCGCAGAGGATCTGGGCAAAGACGGGATCCGCGTTAACGCAATCTCCGCCGGGCCGATCAAAACGCTGGCCGCCTCCGGCATTGGCGATTTCCGCTACATCATGAAATGGAACGAATACAACTCCCCCTTGCGGCGCAACGTGACCATTGAGGACGTCGGCAAAGCCGCGCTGTTTTTGCTAAGTGACTTGGGGTCAGGCACGACGGGTGAAAACCTGCATGTCGATGCGGGCTATCACGTGGTGGGCATGAAGGCGGTGGATGCACCGGACATGTCCAAAGGTTAAGCACCGCGACAGCCCATTCCTTGCACCGGGCCAGAACAAGGCTCCAGACGCCCCCTGTCTTTCCATTAAACTGGGAACCCTTTAAAGGTGTTCCGAATACAATAAACACCAAAGGCCGCCTATGTCCGACAACCGCCTGCCCCACGAAAAGGGATTCCATATTTCATGGGACCAAATCCACCGTGACAGCCGCGCCTTGGCCTGGCGCCTTGATGGGCGCGGGCCCGATGATGGCGCATGGAAAGCGGTTGTTGCGATCACCCGTGGCGGCATGGCCCCGGCCATGATCGTGGCGCGCGAATTGGACATTCGCACGGTCGATACAATCTCGGTGGTGTCCTACCATTCTGGCGGCGGCAAAGCGGATCAGCGCCGCGAGGCCAGGGTTTTGAAAGCACCTGACGCCGAGATGATGGGAGACGGCACCGGCATCCTGATCGTGGATGATCTGGTGGACAGCGGAAAGACACTGGAACTGGTGCGTAAACTCTACCCACAGGCGCATTTCGCCACGGTCTACGCCAAGCCAGAGGGGGAACCCCAGGCCGATACCTTTATCACCGGTGTGTCACAGGATACATGGATTTTCTTCCCCTGGGACATGGCGCTGCAATACGTCGAGCCCTACCGCGGAAAAGACTAAGCCCCACCAAAAGAGATTTCAGGCCTCCGGCGGGGAATATTATGGCCAGAAAGAAAACGGCAACATCACCCTCTTTCTGGCCTTAACTCTTCCCCGCCGGAGGCTCCTCCCCTCTCAACACGGAACCGCGCCATGAGTTTGACCCGCACCGCCACAACCTTTCCGCCCCCCGTGATGGAGGCGCGCCGCTGGTTGCAGGGCGTTGAATTCCCCAAAGATCGCCCTTTGATGAACGTCTCACAAGCCGCCCCGGTCGATCCACCGCCACAGGCCCTGCGTCAGGCGATGGCCGATGTGGCGCTGAACCGCGATGATGTACATCTTTATGGGCCGGTTCTGGGCCTGCCGGAATTGCGCGCGGAATTGGCCAAACAGGTCAGCGCACATTATGCCGGGACCGCGCACGACACGCAGGCGGCAATCACCTCTGGCTGCAATCAGGCCTTTGCCGCCGCGATTGCGACGCTTTGTGCAGAAGGGGACGAAGTTATCCTGCCAACCCCCTGGTATTTCAATCACAAAATGTGGCTGGACATGTCTGGTGTGCAGGCCGTGGCGCTGCAAACAGAGGCTAATTTACTGCCCGACCCGGTCAAGGCTGCCGCGTTGATTACCCCAAAGACCCGCGCCATTTCATTGGTCACCCCCAACAATCCCGGCGGCGTGGAATACCCCGCCGAGCTGGTACAGGCGTTTTTTGATCTGGCGCGCTCGCGCGGCATCGCGTTGCTGTTGGATGAAACCTATCGCGATTTTGACAGCCGCAGCGGCCCGCCGCATACGCTGTTTCAGGACACGAACTGGTCAGACACGCTGATCCACCTCTACTCGTTCTCCAAGGCCTATCGGCTGACCGGGCATCGCGTTGGGGCCATGCTCGCCAGTGAATCCCGCCTCGCTGAGGTTGAGAAATTCCTCGATACCGTTGCAATCTGCCCCGGTCAGATTGGCCAGCATGCGGCCCTTTGGGGCATGCAGAACCTCACAAAATGGCTCGCAGGGGAGCGGGACGAAATACTGTCGCGCCGCGCCGTCATTGCACAGCATTTCTCCAGACTTGAGGCCAAAGGATGGGCGCTTTTGGGGCTTGGCGGCTATTTCGCCTATTTGCGCCACCCCTTTGCCGAAAGCTCCGCCGATCTGGCCCCCCGGCTGGTCCGGGACGCCGGCATTTTGTGCCTGCCCGGCACCATGTTCTGCCCCGCCGATGACCCCTCCGGCGCGGCCCAGCTGCGGATCGCATTTGCCAACCTCGATGCCACAGGCATCTCTCAACTTTTCGACAGATTGGCAGCGTTTGAATAGGCAGGCACCAACCGGCCCTTGCCCCCTTGCCACACAGCGCATAGACAGTCTCAAAACGCGGTAAAGGGCAGACAGATATGGCCAAAGGCTCAAGCATCTCAAAAAGCGCAATGTGGGTTCTGATGGGTCTGCTGATCCTCGGTCTTGCCGGTTTTGGCGCGGTGAACCTGTCGGGGAACATCCGCACCATCGGCTCGGTTGGGGATATGCCGATTTCGGTCGATCAATACGCCCGCGAGCTGAGCCAGGAAATTCGCGCCGTGTCCGCACAGGCCGGAGAGCAAGTGCCATTTTCGCGCGTGCAGCAAATTGGTCTCGACCGCGCCGTGTTGCAACGCATCGTGCGGGCACGGGCGCTGGACAATGAATCCCAGAACATCGGCCTGTCCATTGGGGATGAGGTCGTGCGCGATGAAGTCCTGCAAATCGACGCGTTCCAGGGTGTAGACGGCGAATTTGACCGCGAGGGGTATCGGTTTGCCCTGCAACAGGCGGGCATGTCCGAGGGCGAATTTGAAACCTCCTTGCGCGAGGAAGCCGCACGCACCCTGTTGCAGAATGCTGTGCTGGGCGGTGTTGAGATGCCCGAGGCCTATGTCACAACGCTGGTGAACTACGTGGGTGAGATGCGCAATTTCACCTGGAGCGTGCTGGACGAAACCAACCTTGAGGCCCCCATTGCCGCCCCTGCTGATAGAGCTTTGCGCGCCTATTACGACGCCAACCCGGATCAATTTGTCCTGCCCGCCTCCAAGAAAATCACCTATGTCTGGCTCAAGCCTGAGGACATTCTGGATGAGGTCGAAATCGCGGAAGAGACGCTGCGCGCTGAGTTTGAGGCCCGCGCCAACATCTACAACCAGCCGGAGCGGCGGCTGGTCGAACGTCTGGTTTTTGCCGATCAGGACAGTGCCGATCAGGCGGCAGCCGCATTGGAGGTTGATGGCACCACCTTTAACGCCCTTGTGGAGGATCGCGGATTGGCCCTGTCAGACGTTGACATGGGCGATGTGGGCAGGTTGGAACTGGATGCCGCGGGCGAGGCTGTTTTTGCCGCTGAGTCAGGTGAAATTGTTGGCCCGCTCCCCACCTCGCTGGGCCCGGCCCTGTTCCGCATCAACGGCGTTTTGGCGGCACAAAGCACTTCTTTTGAAGACGCGCAGGCAGAATTGCAGCAGGAACTTGCAATCGCCGGGGCCGTGCGCGCGGTAGAGGCCCGCGCGCAGGATCTGGACGATCAACTGGCCGGTGGTGTGACGCTGGAACAGCTGGCCGAAGAAACCGAAATGACCCTTGGCTCCCTCGATTGGACAGCTGATACCACAGGTGGCATTGCAGCCTACGCCGATTTCCGCGAGGCGGCAGCAGCCGTGGCAGAGGGCGATTTCCCCCAGATTGCACAATTGGATGATGGCGGGATCTTTGCCCTGCGGCTGGATGGCACGCTCGACGAGCGCCCCAACCCATTTGAAAACGCCACTAATGAGGTAATGGAGCGTTGGCGCGCCGCAGAGATTGTAAAAGCGCTGAGCGCCCAGGCCGAAACGCTGAGCGCATCCTTGCAGGGTGATGCCTCGTTCGAGGTTGCCGGTTTGACAGCGATGGTTGAAACCGACCAGACGCGCAACGCCTTTGTCGAGGGCACACCGCCCGACTTTATGACCACCGTGTTTGACACAGCCCTCGGTGAGGTGGCGACCCTGCCCGGTGACACCAGCGTGGTGATCCTGCGGGTCGATGCCATCACCCCCGCCAGCGAAGGGGCCGACAATGCGGCCCTGCTGGAACGTCTTGGCGCGCAGGTCGATCAGACATTGGCGCAGGATGTGCTGGGCGTTTACACAAGTTCGGTCCTGTTTGAGAACCCGCCGCAGATCAACCAACAGGCGCTGCAGGCTGTGCACGTGAACTTTCCCTAACTGACCAAATCCGTGCGCGGGGCATTCCCGCGCGCCACAGCTTAACAGGCACTATCATGGCACTGACCCCAGACTTTGATGCGTTTTCTGCCGCCTATTCGGCAGGGCAAAACCAGATCGTTTATACCCGTTTGGCGGCTGACATCGACACGCCTGTATCGCTGATGCTGAAACTCACCGGGGCGTCGGAAAACGCCTTTGTGCTTGAGTCCGTGACCGGCGGAGAGGTGCGCGGACGCTATTCGATCATTGGGATGAAACCTGACCTGATCTGGCGCTGCCACGGGGAAACCTCTGCGCTGAACCGCGCGGCCCGCTTTGATGCAGAGGCATTTGAGGACATGCCGGGCAATCCGCTGGAGGCCCTGCGCGCGGTGATCGCAGAAAGCAAGATCGACATTCCTGACGATCTGCCACAGGCCGCAGCCGGGCTGTTTGGCTATCTGGGCTATGACACGATCCGGCTGGTTGAACACCTGCCCAATATCAACCCTGATCCGTTGGGCCTGCCCGATGCGCTGATGCTGCGCCCCTCTGTTGTCGCCGTGCTGGACGGCGTTAAGGGGGAAGTCACGATTGTATCGCCCGCTTGGGTGTCTGACGGGCAATCGGCCCGTGCGGCCTATGCACAGGCCGCTGAGCGGGTGATGGATGCGGTGCGCGATCTGGAACGCGCCATGCCCGTCGCCGCCCGCGATCTGGGGGACGAAGGGCGCGACGTGGCCCCTGTGTCAAACTTCACCAAAGACGCCTACAAGGCCGCCGTCGAAAAGGCGCGCGACTATATCGTGGCCGGTGATATCTTTCAGGTGGTGCCATCGCAACGTTGGGCGCAGGGGTTCACACAACCACCGTTTGCGCTTTATCGCAGCTTGCGACGCACGAACCCGTCCCCCTTCATGTTCTATTTCAACTTTGGCGGCTTTCACGTGGTCGGGGCCTCGCCGGAAATCCTCGTGCGGGTGTTTGGCAATGAGGTCACCATTCGCCCGATTGCAGGCACACGCCGCCGGGGTGAAACCCCCGAAGAAGACCGCGCGCTGGAGGCCGAACTGTTGGCTGATGAAAAAGAACTGGCAGAGCATCTGATGCTGCTGGATCTGGGCCGCAACGACGTGGGGCGCGTGGCCAAGATTGGCACCGTGCGCCCGACGGAGGAATTCATTGTGGAGCGCTACAGCCACGTCATGCACATTGTCTCAAACGTGGTGGGCGAATTGCACGATGACAAAGACGCGCTTGATGCGTTTTTTGCGGGCATGCCTGCGGGCACCGTGTCCGGTGCGCCCAAGGTGCGCGCGATGGAAATCATTGATGAGCTGGAACCTGAAAAGCGCGGGCTTTATGGCGGCGGCGTGGGGTACTTCAGCGCGGGCGGCGACATGGACATGTGCATCGCCCTGCGCACCGCGGTGATCAAGGACGAGGTGCTCTACATTCAGGCCGGGGGCGGCGTGGTCTATGACAGCGACGCGGAGGCCGAATTTATGGAAACCGTGCACAAATCCGGCGCGATCCGCAAAGCGGCCGCAGATGCAAGCCGCTTTGATGGCCGGGGCAACCGCTAGCCATGGCCCGCGCTGCATTTGAAATTGCAGGCCAACGCGTTGCCCCCGGCACCAGCCAAAAGGTTGACCTGCCGGTGTCTTACCTGCCCGACCACACTCCGGTGAACCTGGCGGTTGAGGTCCATCATGGCAAACGCGCAGGGCCAACGATGTTTGTCTCTGCTGCCGTTCACGGGGATGAGGTGATTGGCGTTGAGATCGTGCGCCGGTTGTTGCGCGCGCCGCAACTTGGCAAATTGCGCGGCACATTGCTGGTGATCCCGGTGGTCAACGCCTTTGGTTTTCTGAACCGGTCGCGCTATCTGCCGGACCGGCGCGATCTGAACCGCTGTTTTCCCGGCTCACCGGGGGGCTCGCTTGGGTCTCGGCTGGCGCATATTTTCCTGAACGACGTGGTGCTGCGCTGCGACTTTGGCATTGATCTGCATTCTGCCGCGATCCACCGCACCAACCTGCCACAAGTGCGGGTCTCCCCCTTAGACAAGATCACCCACAAAATGGCACTGGATTTTGGAGCGCCTGTGGTGCTGACCTCGCCTTTGCGCGACGGGTCCTTGCGTGCGGTCGCGGCAGAGCATGGCACGCCTGTTGTGCTTTATGAGGCGGGCGAAGGGTTGCGGTTTGATGAAATGGCGGTGCGCGCGGGCCTTGCGGGCATTTTGCGGGTGATGCGCGGGGCCGATATGGTGCCGGCCAAAGGGATCGCGCGCGCACGGGCCCGCCCCTACATCTGTTCGGCATCCCGCTGGCTGCGCGCGCCTGCGGGCGGTTTGCTGCGCACCTTTCGGGCCGAGGGCGAAGTGGTGGAGAAAGGCGATGTGCTTGCCACCGTTTCTGACCCCTTTGGCACGACGGAGCATGACCTGCTGGCCCCCTCTGGCGGTATTCTGATTGGCCGTGCAATCCTGCCGGTGGTCAATGAGGGTGACGCGATTTTTCACCTCGCAGCGCTCAGCCCCAAAGCCGCAGACGACACGGTGGAAGGTCTGGCACTGCAGTTGGAAAGCGACCCGTTGTTTGACGAAGATGAGATCATCTGACGACCACCACCCCAAATTCGGCAGGTCACACGCATTGGCCGCACCCTCTATTCGGCTACCTGTTTGCCAGACAGGAGAGACGTAAATGTACAAATCACTTTGTTTTGCAGGATTTCTGTGTGTCGCAAGTGCCGCGCAGGCGGACCTTGACGTGCGCTTTGACGAAGGCGCGCCAAAAGATCGCTTTACCTTTACCAACACCGCAGATTGCGCCATGGGCCCGGCCCGCGTGACCCTTGATCTGGGTGCGGCCCCTGCCGGTCTGATCTTTGACGTCACCGCAAACGGCGCGGGCGTTGAGGTTTTTCAGCCCTTTGAGGTTGTTGCAGGGGCGGAGATGCTCAACGCCTTGCCCGTTGTCCGCGACGGCCAATCCGCAATTACGCTGGATTTGTCTGGCCTGGCCAAAGGGGCCAGCGTGGCCTTTACCATAGATGTGGACGACACAGGCGGGGGGCGCGAAATCACGGTAAGCGGGTCAGAAATTGCCGGAGCTGTGGTCGTTCTTGAACAGGCGGACACCCGCACAACGGCATCCTTTGGTGAAACTGCAACCGCTCATGTCACGACCATCGCCTGTCAGGCCAGGTGACCACCCAGGGTCAGAGCCCATTCATCCTGCGCTTCAAACACCGTGTCATTTTGTCGGAGCGCCATTTATACCACGCAAAGTCCGCAAAGGAACTTCTTTAAGAGGGGGCATTATTAGGATTGCCTACAGGAACACCGCAACCCTGTTGGTGATTTACGCCCCTGGCGGTTTTGGTAAGAATGCCGGAACGATCCAGACTTTTCCGACGATCCTGAAGTGGGTATCAACGACAGCAATTCAGATTGCCATGTCAGCGATTTCATCAATCTGGCGGAGTCCAAAGGACACATTTACAAGGCTACCCACCCCGTTGCGCGCCGAAACCGCAGCGACCAGGTGTTTGAAATTGGCGGGCACCCGACGAACAGTCAGAAAGCAGTCGCGCAAACGCAATTGGCCGGGGTAACGCGCCTATTGTTCGCGCGTCAGCACCGCCGAAATCGGGGCCAGCGCAACCTTGCCCGCGCGGTCCTGCAAACCCCATAGCAACAGGGCGGACACGGTGTCGGGGCGCAAACGGCCCAGCATGACAACGGCACCTTCCTGCCCCGCTTTGAACGCAGCCTGATCTAGGAAGCGACGGATCACCCGTGCGGTTTGGTCTTTGCTGTCAAAATCGCGAAAGATCGGTTCAGCCGGCACGCCCTCTTTGCGCGCAAGTTTGGGCATCGTGTTGAGCCCCTTGTCCTGCGTCAGCAATCCAAGGCCGGATTGCGCCAGAATGGCTGTCACCTGATCGGACACATCGCGCGACCCTTGCAGCCCCCCCTTGGTGCCCTCAAGCACCCCAACAACACCGTCCATTTTGGGCAGAATGACACCCAACGCCGTTTCGGCATCACTGGGCAGCGCCCCTTCGGGCAGGTCAACCAATGCCATCACTTCCAACCCTTCGCCGCGATAGATTGCCATGCGTTCGGCGGCGTCTTTCAGGTTGGTGTCCACCGCAAAGCTCAGCGGATAGGGAAAGCTGCGCAGGGCGGCAATGCCCTCGGCCCCTGAGACAATAGAACTGCCATCGTCAATCAGAACGATGCTCATCAGCGGTTTTCCGGATGCGTTTTCAAAGGCTTGCGCGTATTTCTGGATGGCGGGCGCGTGGCTGGTATCTACGCTGACCTCATTGGCGACCTGCACCTCTTCTTCCGGGGTGGTCTCTTCACCGGCAAGCCGATTGACAATCACGCCGTTGTTGCGATCCGTCAGGGTGGTTGACGGCGTGCCCAACGCACGGCGCACAATACCGGAGCGCTGTGTGGGAAGCGCCTGTGCGGTGGGGCGCTCTGCGGTATCTTCCGGCCCAACATCCGCCTGCGTTCTGTCCACTTGCGCAAACTCGACTTCGGCTGTGTCAGAAGGTGTGGTAACGGCAGGCTCAGCGGAGGGTGCTTGGGCTGTTACAACATTTGTTGCAGTTTCTTCAGATGTGATCTCATCACTTTCCAAAACATCCGCCGCACCCTGTGACACCCGCACCTCTGGTGTGGCGTTGGCTTGCGTCTCCAAACTTGCCGTCTTGACCGGCGCGCTCACATTCGCTTGGCCAGCCTGCGCGACAACATCTTGCGCCACGTCTTTCGCCACGGTTTCCTGCGCGACCTGCGGCACAACATCCGCCCCGGGGACAGAGACGGTTTGCACACCTGTGTCAATCCGCGTCCGGTCAAGCAAGATGTTGCGCACGGCGGCTGGAATCTCAAGCGGCACGAGCTTCACTGCTTCTGGTTCATCGGTATTTTGGGCCACCTCAGCGCGCGGCGCGGGGGTGGTGCTGCCGGCCAACTCTGGCGCGTTGCCAATTGCGGCGGGCGCTTGAGGCGCACGCGGTGTTGCGGCGGCGACAACGGCCTGTGCCGGGGCACTGGTGATCGCGGTTTGTGCCGTTTCAGTGCCGTTTTGGGCGGCGGGCTGTGCCGGGTCATCAAAACCACCTGCCACCTGTTCTTTGGTGGGCGGAGGCGGTGCGGCGGGTTGGGTGTTGATGGCCAGCGTTTCACTTTGCGGCGCAATCGGCGCAACGGCCTGTGGTGCGGCCACAACCGGTGTCTCTGCATCAACGCTCAGGTCGGCGGATACCGCACCCTCTGCCGGGGCCTGCAACCCATCAACCACACCCGTCTGCGGTTGGACTGCACTGGCCAGTGTTTCAGGCTCCAGCCCGGAAACACCGTCTGCCTCGGGCACTTGGGATTGTGGTGCCACCTGCCCGGTCACGGGGGCGCGGTCAGTGGCGCTGGCCGATTCGCCGCTGGTGGCCTGCACCACCCGCGCGGGCGCTTGGGCCGCATCGGGGGCCGCATCTGACACCACAGGGCCCACCGGCAATGGGGCCAACACAGAGGCCACGCCCGTCACGCCAAGTCCCACAACGCCGCCCCAAAGTATCCCACTCAGAAATCCGCGTGCCATATCGCAACTCCGCTCTTTGCCTTTGCGCACAGTGATGCACGCCTGCTGCCGTAACTTGGGCTTTGTCACACTTGACCTGCCTGCCCAAGCCTGAACATGTACCCAAAACATTTACCGCGCGCCAGTGCGGTTTCACCAGTCCCCTGACGGGCCCAACGGACAAAGAATTGCCCTGTGTTGCTGCTTATAGATAACTACGACAGCTTTACCTACAATCTTGTACACTACCTTGGCGGGTTGGGAGCAGATGTTGCGGTGCACCGCAATGATCGGCTGAGTGTTGCCGATGCCCTTGCGATGAACCCTGCGGGCATCCTTTTGTCCCCCGGCCCCTGTGACCCGGATCAGGCGGGCATCTGCCTCGACCTGACCCTCGCGGCGGCGAAGGCGCAGATCCCACTCTTGGGGGTCTGTCTGGGGCATCAGACCCTTGGCCAGGCCTTTGGCGGCAAGGTTGTGCGCGCAGGCGACATCGTGCACGGCAAGCTGGGGCAGATGCATCACACAAATACTGGCGTCTTTACAGGGCTGCCCACGCCATTTGCCGCGACACGCTATCATTCGCTGGTCGTCGAACGGGACAGCCTGCCCGAGTGTCTGGAGATCACCGCAGCGCTGGAGGATGGCACCATCATGGGCCTGCAACACCGCGAATTGCCATTACACGGCGTGCAGTTTCACCCCGAGTCCATCCGCTCGGAGCATGGCCACGCCCTGCTACAAAACTTTGTCAACGCCATGAAGGTGCCCGTATGAGCGATACCCTCAAACCCCTGATTGATGCCGCCGCCAATGGCCCGCTGACCCGGGCACAGGCGACCGCCGCCTTTGAAGTGCTGTTTGACGGGGCCGCGACCCCCAGCCAGATTGGCGGATTACTGATGGCCCTGCGCACGCGCGGCGAAACGGTCGATGAATATGCCGCCGCCGCCAGCGTGATGCGCGCCAAATGCCACGCGGTAAAGGCTCCGGCGGGGGCGATGGACATTGTTGGCACCGGCGGCGATGGCAAGGGCACGCTGAACATCTCCACCGCCACGGCTTTTGTGGTGGCAGGTGCAGGCGTGGTGGTGGCCAAACACGGCAACCGCAACCTCAGCTCCAAATCAGGGGCCGCCGACGCGCTGACCCAGATGGGTCTGAACGTGATGGTCGGGCCCAGGGTGGTGGAGCGCGAGTTGGCAGAGGCCGGCATCGGCTTTATGATGGCCCCCATGCACCATCCGGCGATTGCCCATGTGATGCCCACCCGCTCCGAGCTGGGCACACGTACGATTTTCAACATTCTGGGTCCCCTGACCAACCCGGCTGGGGTCAAACGCCAACTGACCGGCGCGTTTTCGCGTGATCTGATCGTGAATATGGCGGAAACCCTGCGCGCACTGGGGTCTGAAAAGGCCTGGTTGGTGCATGGGTCTGATGGCACGGATGAACTGACCATCACCGGGGTCAGCTGGGTTGCCGGGCTGTCAGATGGTGCCGTGCACGAATTTGAAGTGCACCCGGAGGACGCAGGCCTGCCCGTGCATCCGTTTGAGGATATCATCGGCGGCGCACCCGAAGAAAACGCACGCGACTTTGGCGCTCTGTTGGAAGGGACACGATCGGCCTACCGCGATGCGGTGTTGCTCAATGCGGCGGCGGCATTGGTTGTGGCGGATGCTGCCCCTGATCTGAAAGCCGGGGTTGAAATGGCCGCCACCAGCATTGATTCCGGCGCGGCTCAGGCGAAAATCCGCAAGGTCGCAGAGGTCAGCCAGACCAAATGACCCTTGATACATCGCGATTGGGGGCCTGGGGCGATCTGCCGTTTTTTCAGCACGACCTGCCCGGTCTTGCGACCCGGATTGCCGATGAACCACGCGCGGTTTACCCGCCCAGCCGACAGATTTTCCATGCCTTGGAACGCACACAACCGGAGGCGGTCAAGGTGGTGATCCTGGGCCAGGACCCCTATCACACCAAAGGCAAGGCAGATGGGCTGGCGTTTTCCATCACCCGTGATTTTGATGGGCGTCTGGACAGTCTTGGCAATATTTTCAAAGAGTTGGAAACTGATTTTGGCATCATTCGCACCCGGACGGACCTGGGTGATTGGGCCGATCAAGGGGTTTTGCTGCTCAATACCATCCTCACGGTCCCGCAAGGCAAGGCAAAGGGGCACGCCAAGTTAGGGTGGCAAAAACTGACCACCCAAATCCTGTCTCACCTCGCGCAGCGCCCGCGCGCCTACCTGCTCTGGGGCAATCCCGCACAAAAGGCCGCGCAAGATGTGGACGTAGCACAGAACCTCAAGATTGAGACAAAACACCCCTCGCCCCTCTCGGCCTATGGCGGGTTTTTCGGCTCACGTCCGTTCAGCCGCACAGATGCATGGTTGCACAGCCAGGGGCATAGGCCCATAAACTGGGGCGACCCGGAGAGCCAAAAATGACCCAAACCGTCCTAGACAAGATCAAAGCCTACAAGCTGGAGGAAATCGCCGCTGACAAACTGGCCAAACCCCTTGCTGAGGTTGAGGCGGAGGCACAGGCGGCCTCCCCCGTCCGTCCCTTTACCGATGCGCTCCACAACGCCTCGCGCGAGGGCTATGGGTTGATTGCTGAGGTCAAAAAAGCCAGCCCGTCCAAAGGGTTGATCCGCGCTGATTTTGACCCGGCAACGCTGGCGGCGGCCTATGCGGCGGGGGGGGCGACCTGTCTGTCTGTGCTGACGGACGCGCCCAGTTTTCAGGGCGCGAAAGAATACCTGCAACAAGCCCGCGCGGCCTGTGATCTGCCCGTCCTGCGCAAGGATTTTATGTATGACACCTATCAGGTAGCCGAGGCCCGCGCGCTGGGGGCCGATTGCATTTTGATTGTCATGGCATCGGTTTCTGATGCCCAGGCTGCGGAGCTGGAAGAGGCGGCAACCGAATGGGGCATGGACGCGCTGATTGAGGTGCATGACGCCGAAGAACTGGCGCGCGCCAGCAGTCTGAAAAGCCGCCTGCTGGGCATCAACAACCGCAACCTCAAGACGTTTGAAACAACACTGGACACAACGCGCACCTTGTCCAAACTGGTGCCTGCGGACCGCATCATCGTGTCAGAATCCGGGTTAAGTGGGCCAAAAGAGCTGGCTGAGATGGCCATGTATGGCGCGCGGGTTTTCCTGATTGGTGAAAGCCTGATGCGCGAAGATGATGTCGAAAGCGCCACCCGTAGACTGTTGGCAAACCCCCTGATGGCCGGAGGCATGTGATGGCGCTGACCCATTTTGACAGTGAGGGCGCAGCGCGCATGGTGGATGTCTCTGACAAAGACATCACCGCGCGTATTGCCGTGGCCGAAAACCACATTAAGATGCAGCACGAAACCTTTGATATCATTACCGAAGGGCGCGCAAAAAAGGGCGATGTTCTGGGTGTTGCGCGACTGGCTGGCATCATGGCGGCCAAACAAACCGCAACATTGATCCCTCTGTGTCATCCCCTGCCGATTACTAAGGTCAGTGTTGAGCTGGTGCCAGACGCTGATCTGCCCGGTATCCGTATTTCTGCAACCGTGAAAACCACGGGGCAAACCGGGGTTGAGATGGAGGCCCTGACGGCTGCATCTGTTGCGGCGTTGACCGTGTACGACATGTGCAAAGCGGTCGATAAAGACATGGAGATCAGCGGGTTACACGTCGTTCTTAAGGATGGCGGCAAATCTGGCCGATACGAAGCACCATGATCTCGGTGGCTGAGGCGCTTGCCGAGGTTCTTGCCCTCGCCAACCCGCTTAACGTTGAGAAAATTCCCCTGCGCAACGCCGCAGGCCGCGTGATGGTGCGCAATGTTGCAGCAACGCGCACCCAGCCCCCTTTTGCCGCGTCCTCCATGGATGGTTACGCCCTGCGCCATGCCGAGGTTGAACCGGACGCGATGTTCAAAGTGGTTGGTGAAGCCGCAGCGGGCCATCGTTATGAAGGGGATGTGCGCCCCGGTCAGGCCGTGCGCATTTTTACCGGCGCGCCGGTGCCAGAGGGCGCTGATTTTGTTGTCATTCAGGAGGATGTCACACGCCGGGGCGATCTGATTACTCTGGGCCACACCATTGGAACCAAAGACAATATTCGCCCCGCTGGCGGGGACTTCGCCAAAGGACAGATGCTTGACGCGCCGCGCCTTCTGCGCCCGGCTGACATCGCCTTGCTGGCCTCGATGAATATTGCACAGGTGCCCGTCAGCCGCAAACCCAAGGTGGCGATCATGGCGACCGGGGATGAATTGGTGCAACCCGGGGAAAAACCGGGGCAGGATCAGATTATTGCCTCCAACAGTTACGGATTGGCAGCCCTGTGCGAGGGGTTGGGCGCTGACGTGCGCCTGTTGCCCGTCGCGCGCGACACCACAGCGTCCCTGAAACAGGCGTTTGGGCTGGCGCAGGGGGCAGATTTGATCATCACCATTGGCGGTGCCTCCGTTGGTGATCACGACCTTGTGGCCCCCGTTGCGGCGGAAATGGGCATGCAGCAATCGTTTTATAAAGTGGCCATGCGCCCCGGCAAACCCCTGATGGCCGGGCGCCTGCACGGGGCCGCAATGATCGGCCTGCCCGGCAATCCGGTGTCCGCCATGGTCTGTGGCACGGTGTTTGTGGCCCCGATGTTGCGCAAAATGCTGGGGCTGCGCGACGTTTCGGAAACCCCGCAGCAGGCCCCCTTGGCAAAACCCCTGCCCGCCAACGGCCCCCGCACCCATTACATGCGCGCCCAGCTGAAAAACGGCAGCCTAAGCGCGGCAGACAGTCAGGACAGCTCCTTGTTGAGCGTTTTATCAACCGCAAACGCCTTGTTGATACGTCCGCCCCACGACCCGCCGCGTGATATTGGCGACAGTTTACCCTATCTGCCAATCTGAACCTGTTGACACAAAACAAGAACATCCCTAGAACAAAGCAAAACTATGTTCGATGAGGGATGACGCATGCTGACCAAAAAACAACTCGATCTGTTGGCCTTTATTCACAAACGGGTGCAGCGCGATGGCGTACCACCCAGCTTTGATGAGATGAAGCTGGCGCTGGACTTGCGGTCTAAATCAGGGATTCACAGGCTGATCACTGCATTGGAAGAACGCGGATTTATCCGCCGTCTGGCCCACCGTGCCCGCGCGATTGAGGTGGTCAAATTGCCCGAAAGCCTGGGCGGTGCGCCCAGCAGCGGATTTACCCCGCGTGTGATTGAGGGCGACCGCCCGGATGTGCCGCCCCCCGCCGCCGCACAGCCGGTTGAAAACAGCGGTGCGATGAACCTGCCGATGATGGGCCGCATCGCTGCCGGTGTCCCGATTGAGGCGATCAGTGAGGTTGCCAGCACGGTATCCGTGCCCAGCGGCATGGTTGGCGCCGGGCAGCACTATGCGCTTGAGGTCAAAGGGGATTCGATGATCAATGCCGGCATCAACAGTGGTGATGTGGTGGTGATCCGCGAAACAACGGTGGCGGACAATGGCGATATTGTCGTCGCGTTGGTTGAGGATCACGAGGCCACGCTTAAAACCTTTAAGCAGCAGGGCACCTCCATCGCGCTTGAGGCGGCAAACCCGGCGTTTGAAACCCGCGTGTTTTCCTCGGACCGGGTGAAGGTTCAGGGCGTTTTGGTCGGGTTGATCCGCACCTACTGACTGATATTTCCAAGGGTGAATTGGGCGGGCTGCTCTTTGGGCCAATGGGTCCAAAGCCGCTCTCCTGCCAGATCACGGGCGGTTGTCATCTGCCAACCGCCCTTTTCCTTGCGCAGCGCCACAGAACCGGTCAGGCGCAATTTGGCGGGGTCCAGCAAAGGACACCCCGGATCAGATCCCGGCGCGGGTTTAACGGAGGTTACAACAATCTGGCCAGCCTCGCAGCCTTCAAACGCCGCCATCGCGCGCTTGCCAGACAGGTGAATGATGCCACTGTCGCGCCAGCGTTCTGCCGCCTCCCATTGCGCCACGCCGTCGCCGTCGTTTTCGAGCCAGTTGCGCGCGATAAATCCCGCGCCTTTTGGTTTGCTCAAAGCACGGCCATCTTTCGTCAGCACCCCGACCAGCGTTCCGGTATCCGCAATCAGAACCGTCGGGCGCTCTGTCCCCAGCCAGACCCCAAAGGACAGCGCCATCACAGGCACGCCAACCCAACGCAATCGTCCCTGCCAGAGAATGAGCAGCATAAACCCAAGGGTCAGCAGTGGCAGCACCAGGCCCGAAGGGCCGTGCACATATCCACGCGCCCCATCCAGATGGGCAATCCAATCCGCCACACCCAATATCCAGCGCAGCCCCAGCCCCATCGCCCAAAGCGCGATGCCATCCAACCCCAAAGGCACCAAAACCACGGCCAACACCGCCGCCGGCATGATTAATATGCCCATCAAGGGCACCGACAGCAGATTGGCGATCAGCCCGTAATGCGCAATGGCATTAAAATGCGCCGCCGCGATCGGGGCCGTTGCCAGCCCTGCGACCGCCGAGGAAATGAAAACCGCCAAGGCCGGGCGCATCCATTTGGGCAGCCAATAGAGATCAATTGTGCGCAGCCAGCCAAAGACCGCCACAAGCGCTGTTGTTGCCGCAAAAGACATCTGAAACCCCGGACCCATCAAGGCTTCGGGACGCAACACCAACACAATGGTCGCCGCAATTGCCACCGCGCGCAGCGAAATTGCCCGCCGCCCGATCATCAAGGCCCCCAAGGCTACAGCAACCATGATAAAGGCGCGCTCCGTCGCGACATTGCCACCCGACAGCGCAAGGTATCCAGAGGCGGCAATCAACGCGCCAATCGCTGCCAATACCTTGGTTGGCCAACGCAGGGCAACAAAGGGGATCGCCGCAAAAATCAGGCGCAAAGCGCCAAAGACCACCCCCGTCAGCAGCCCCATGTGCAGCCCCGAAATCGCCAGCAGATGGGCAAGGTTGCTGGCGCGCAAATTCCGCAAGGCATCCTGGGAAATCGCGCTGCGGTCCCCGGTTGTGATCGCCGCGGCAAAGCCGCCGATATCACCCGGCAGCACCGATTGGATGTGGGCAGAGGCCGCCATGCGAATGCGGAAAACCGCCAGCCCCGTATGCCCCTCGCGCGCCGCATTTGCCCCCAACAGCGGCACGCGGGTGTAGCCCACGGCCCCCAATCCGGCAAACCACGCATGGCGTTGAAAATCAAAACCGCCGGGTTCCACCGGGCCCGACGGCGGTGACAGATGCGCCGTTGTCATCACCCGCAACCCCGGTTCGGGCGTGATCCCCATCTCACCCTTGCCATGCAGCGAAATCCGCACGCGATCAGGGGTGCGCCAGGGGGGCACGTCATCAAGGCGCACCTGATCGAGGGTCAGGCGCAAAGCGTCAGACTGGCTGCGGTCCATCGCGACCACGCGCCCCTCAACGGGGCCGTAATAGCGCCATTCCAGCACCGGGGCGGCCACAGAATGGGCCCGCAGGCCCGCAATCAGAAAACCGAGTAGCACAAGGGCCACCGCAGAGGCAAAAGGGCTCAGCCCTTCGGGCAAACGCCATGCACAGATCAACAACAGCGCAACCGCGCAACCAAGCGCGGCAAACAGCGCCATCCCGGGTTCCCACAGCAGGCTGAAATAGCCGCCAATGCCCATCGCAAGACAGACCGGGACCCATCCAATCATCGACCCGCGCTGCGCCAGCATCGCGGCGTTAAACGCACCGATCATCTGGTGCCATGTCCCCATGCTTGCCCCCGTTCTCTGCACTGGATAGACAGGCGCAAATCTAAAGGTGTCATGGTTAGCAAAAGGTAAATGCCCGCTGATCAAACCCCGCGCTCAAGAAAGAATCCGCTCATGTCTTCGCCCGTTGTCACCCGTTTTGCCCCGTCTCCTACCGGTTATCTGCACATTGGGGGTGCACGCACGGCGCTGTTCAATTGGCTATATGCGCGCGGCCGTGGCGGTAAATTCCTGCTGCGGATCGAAGATACGGACCGCGCCCGCTCCACCCCCGAAGCGACGACAGCCATTTTGCAAGGCATGGTGTGGCTGGGACTGGATCACGACGGTGAGATCGTCAGCCAGTTTGACAACGCCCCGCGCCACGCCGCAGTGGCACATGAATTACTGGCTGCCGGCAAGGCCTACAAGTGTTTCGCCACCCAGGATGAGATCACGGCCTTTCGCGATACGGCTAAGGCAGAGGGGCGCAGCACGCTGTATCATTCGCCCTGGCGCGATGCAGACCCGTCAACCCACCCCGATGCGCCTTTTGTGGTCCGCATCAAGGCACCGCAAACCGGTGAGACCGTGATCCGCGATCAGGTGCAAGGGGATGTGACCATCAAGAACGAAACACTCGATGATATGATCCTGCTGCGCTCTGACGGCACGCCTGTCTATATGCTGGCGGTGGTGGTTGATGATCATGACATGGGCGTCACCCATGTCGTGCGCGGCGATGATCACCTGAACAATGCCGCGCGGCAGATGATGATCTATACCGCCATGTGCTGGGATGTGCCCGTCTGGGCCCATATCCCCCTGATCCATGGCGCGGATGGCAAGAAACTGTCCAAACGCCACGGCGCATTGGGTGCGCAGGAATATCAGGTGATGGGATATCCGGCGGCAGGCATACGCAATTATCTGGCCCGGCTGGGGTGGAGCCATGGCGATGATGAGTTTTTCACCGACACCCAGGCGCGCGATTGGTTTGACCTGAGTGGCATCCGCAAAAGCCCCGCCCAATTTGACCTCAAAAAGCTCGAAAACATCTGCGGACAGCATATTGCTGTTAGCGATGACGCCGCATTGCGGCGCGAAACCGCTGATTTTCTGGCCGCCTCTGGCCTGCCGCCGCTGACATTCGCACAGGGCAATGGGATGGAGCGTGCCATG
This sequence comes from uncultured Sulfitobacter sp., assembly GCA_937928635.1. Classification (GTDB taxonomy): domain Bacteria; phylum Pseudomonadota; class Alphaproteobacteria; order Rhodobacterales; family Rhodobacteraceae; genus Sulfitobacter. Next base: position 121,123 of record CALFWM010000011.1, read on the forward strand.
TATTGTTTGAAAGAGCGCGCAAAGACATTCCCAGAACTCCTTGAAAAGGCGCACTTTATCTTAACGGAACGGCCTATCACACCGGACGACAAATCATCAAAACTTCTTGATGATGTATCCAGTAGTATACTCTGTGAATTGACGCCGCGGTTGCGAGATGCTAGCTGGGATCGGGAGACGCTTGAGGCGGTGCTCAACAGCTTTGCAGCTGAACGTGACACCAAATTTGGCAAACTCGCAGGGCCCCTTAGGGCGGCTCTTGCGGGGCGCGCAGCGACCCCCTCGGTATTTGACATGATGCTTGTGTTGGGCCGCGAGGAAACCTGTGCCCGACTTGAGGATGCATCTGGCTGAACAGGTAACACATCCTCAAGGGTATTGAGCGACATACGTACAAGCGGGCGCCGGCCACGGCACCTGACCGTGGGCACGGCCCACTGACAGCTTTTTGGGAAGGGAAGTTATGGCTGACACGACAAAAACCGCAACGCTGAGCATTGATGGAACGGATTACGAGCTTCCGATTTACTCCCCAACCGCTGGTCCGGACGTGCTGGATATTCGCAAGCTCTATGGTGAGGCCAAGGTTTTTACCTATGACCCCGGTTTCACCTCCACGGCGGCCTGCGACAGCACAATCACCTTTATTGACGGTGTGGAGGGCGTGCTGCTGCACCGGGGCTACCCGATTGATCAACTGGCGGGCAAATCCCATTATCTGGAGGTCTGCTATCTGCTTCTCTACGGTGAACTTCCCTCGCCAACAGAACTGGAAGAATTTGAAAGCCTGGTGACCAATCACACCATGCTGCATGAGCAGATGATGAACTTTTTCCGCGGCTTCCGCCGGGATGCACACCCCATGGCCATTATGACCGGTGTGGTTGGCGCAATGTCTGCATTCTATCACGATTCCACAGACGTGAATGACCCGCACCAACGCGAGGTCGCGACGATCCGCCTGATTGCCAAGATGCCGACGATTGCCGCAATGGCCTATAAATACACCATCGGCCAGCCGTTTGTGTATCCGCGCAATGATCTGGATTATGCCTCAAACTTCCTGCGCATGTGTTTTGCCGTTCCGGCAGAGGATTACGTTGTTGATCCGATCCTCAGCCGTGCGATGGACCGTATCTTTACCCTGCATGCGGATCACGAACAGAACGCCTCAACCTCCACGGTGCGTTTGGCGTCCTCCTCCGGGGCAAACCCTTTTGCCTGTATCGCGGCGGGCATCGCCTGTCTGTGGGGGCCTGCACACGGTGGCGCAAACCAGGCTTGCCTTGAAATGCTCAAGGAAATTGGCACGCCCGACCGCATCCCGGAATTCATTGCGCGCGCCAAGGACAAGAATGACCCTTTCCGCCTGATGGGCTTTGGCCACCGGGTTTACAAAAACTTTGATCCCCGCGCGACGGTGATGAAAGAGAGTGCGGACGAAGTGCTGGAACTGCTGGGTGTCGAAAACAACCCCATCCTGCAGGTCGCCAAGGAACTGGAAAAAGCGGCACTGGCCGATCCATATTTTGCGGAGAAAAAACTGTTCCCGAATGTGGATTTCTATTCCGGCGTCATTCTGGAGGCCATGGGCTTTCCCACGTCGATGTTCACGCCGATCTTTGCGCTGGCGCGCACCGTCGGCTGGATCTCTCAGTGGAAAGAACAGATCAGCGACCCGCAGCTTAAGATCGGCCGCCCCCGCCAGCTGTACCAAGGCGAAACACAGCGGGATTACGTGGATATCGAAAACCGCTGATCCGCTCGTTCCCGGATTGCCAAAAACCGATGTAAATCGCCCTGCCCTCGCGCGGGGCGATTCGCATTCAAGGGCGTGAGAATCAAGCAAAACCCGGATCACCCCGCGAATCTGGAAAAACGCGCTACCCAAAACCGGCGGGAATTGGCCCAACTGTCTCGTTTCACCCTGTCGATTACGAAACAGCTGCGCAGGAAAAGTGACGCAATTTGGGCATTGTTTCGCCCACGGGTACAATGGTTGCCCCCGTATTGACCCACAAATGCCGCAATCGTTAATCTGTCCCAAGCTCCTAGAGAGGATAGAAAAATGTTGATTTTTGCGATTATGATGCCGATGTTAATGGCAGGTATGATGATGGGTGGCAGCGACGGGGATGAAGCCGGCGAGTCCATCGAAGGGACCGGTGGAGAAGACACATTGACCGGCACAGAAGGCAGCGAACTGCTGCGGGGCAATGGCGGGGATGACCTGCTGCAAGGCCTTGAAGGTGCCGATACACTGTTTGGCAATGCGGGCGAAGATATCCTTGTGGGCGACGGCGGCGATGACAGCCTGTGTTCCGGTGACGGCGATGACATCGTCACAGGCAACCGCGGCGAAGACACCATCGAAGGCCAAGGCGGCAACGACTGGGTCTCAGGTGATTATTCCAATGACATTGTCTATGGCAACGAAGGCGACGACACCGTGTTAGGTGGCCGTGGCCAGGATGTGGTCAGCGGTAACAACGGTGACGACGTGCTGTTTGGCGGCATCATCACCGGCGTGCCTTTGGACACTGAGGAATTGCAGAACCTCCGAGACGGGACATCCCTTGCGGATGTGCTGGCCGAGGACGGCTTTGAAATCAACATGCGGGACGACATGCGTCAGGACGAGATGTATGGCGGAAATGGCAATGACACCCTCTTTGTGGCCGGCATGGACAATGCCTATGGCGGCACGGGCGCTGACACTTTCAACATCATGGCGGATCACACCGGCAGCATGATGGGCATGATGAGCACCGCCAGCATCAACGACTTTACCCCCGGCGTCGATAACGTTGGTGTTGTGGTCAACGACGGTGATGAGGACATGGAAATCACCGTGTCAGATGAGGGCGAGGATGCAGTGGTAATGGGCGACGGTGCTGTACTGGCCCGCGTTCTGGGTGCCGCGGGCAATCTCAGCGCGGCGGATATCTCTGTGATGAGCGAAAGCTCAATCACCGGGCTGCTGGATCCGAACGCCTAGGGCAACTCCTTTTGGGGTCGCATCGCATCTGTCGAGCGATCCCCAATCTGCGACAAATTGTGGAATAAAGCACATGGAAACGAAAAGAAACACTCCCGCGCATGCGCCAGAGTGGCAGGCCGCCAAAGGGCTCTTTCCCGGCGGGGGATGTGTGGAAAAGGGCCTGCACGGTGCCCTGATCCCCGCCGCAAAGCAGGAGAATGATCACATCGCAGTGGTCTATGACAAGGGTGAGACCCCACCCAAGATCACCATTCAAGAGGTGTCGGGCACGGTCCACACAGTTTTGGCAAACGGGGTCGCCATCGCGGTGGTCGCGCGCGCAACAGGCCCCGCGCCCAGCGTGAATGACGTGCTGCTGGTGGAACGCTCAACCTGACCCGTGTTCTATGGGGGGCGCAGGACACGGTGCCAGAAAAATCAGCGCCCCTCGAATGTGGGGGCGCGTTTTTGCGTAAAGGCCAGCACGCCCTCTTTAAAGTCGCGCGACTTGCCGCATTTGCCCTGCTCTTGCGCCTCATACGCCAGTTGATCTTCTAGCGTATTGTCCCAGGAGCCGCGGATCGCAGATTTGGCCGCGGCAAAGGCCGCCGTTGGTCCGTTGGCAAGATAGCTGGCCCGTTCGCGCCAGGTCGCCTCAAATTGCGCCGCCGGAACAGCCTGCCAGATCATCCCCCAATCATCGGCCTGCCGGGCGCTGATTTTATCCGCAAACAACGCGGCCCCCATCGCCTTGGCCATGCCCATCTGACGCGGCAGCACATAGGTGCCCCCGGCATCCGGGATCAGACCGATGCGGGTAAACGCCTGCATGAAATAGGCATTTTCAGCAGCAAAAACCACGTCACAGGCCAATGCCAGATTGGCCCCGGCCCCGGCCGCAGGCCCGTTCACCGCCGCAATGGTTGGCACCGGGCAATCCACAATCGCACGCAACATCGGCTGGTATTCGTCACGCAATGTGCGCTCCAGATCAACGCTGGCGGCAGTAGTGCGGTCGCCCAGATCCTGACCGGAGCAAAACGCACGCCCCGCCCCCGTCAGCACCACAACACGCGCCTCTTTGCCGCCTTGGGTGACGGCATGGGCAATCTCGGCGCGCATCTGTGTGGTCAGCGCGTTCATCTTGTCCGCGCGGTTCAGCGTGATGATGCACACCCCCGCTGCCAGTTCAAAGGTGATGGTTTGGTAGTCCATAAGAATGCCCCTTCAGCCACGCGTGTTGGGGGCACCTTACCAAAGCGCGTCGGACGGGCCAGCGAAACCGCACGTCACGGGTCCAAAATGTCTTTCAGGCGTGCTTGCTCCTCTGCGCTCAGCGGGACTTCACCCGGCGCCTGGTGATTTGCACGGCCGCGCAGATAGCTCAGCCCCAGCCCGCCTGCGAGCAACAGCATCAAGGGCCCAGCCCCCCACAAAATCCAGTTGACCCCGCCAAACGTCGGGTTGAGCAAGACAAACTCGCCATAACGCGCGACGATGAAATCAACCGCCTCTTCATCCGTGTCGCCCGCCACCAACCGGTCGCGCAGCAGGATGCGCAGATCACGCGCGAGGCTTGCGTCACTTTCATCAATGCTTTCGTTTTGGCAGACCAGACAGCGCAGCCCCTTGGACAATTCGCGCGCCCGCGCTTCCAGGGCCGGGTCGTCCAAAACCTCATCCGGCTTTACTGCCATCACGGGCGTGGCCAGCAACAGGCAGATCAGCACAAACCGTTTCATTCCGCAGGCACCGCCTGTTTGAGGTTCTTGCGCGCCGCGCCCCCGGCCACACGGAAACGACGGTCCGTCAGGCTGATAAATCCGCCCAGGGCCATCAGGCCGCAACCGATCCAGATCCAGTTTGTCAGCGGCTTGATATAGGTACGCACGGTCCAGCCGCCATTGTCCTGCTGATCTCCGATCACCACATAGACGTCGCGTGCCAGATTGTAGTCAATCGCCGCCTCTGTCGTGGGCATCTGCGCCACGGGGTAGAACCGTTTTTCGGGCTTCAATTCTGACAGGACCTCGCCGTCTTGGGCCAAGGTAACCTGTGCAAGGGTCGACAGATAGTTCGGCCCACGCACATCCTCAACCGAGCGCAGCGTCAGCGTATATGCTCCTACGTCAAAGGGTTCATCAATTTGCGCCACACGGATGTCATCCACGGCCCAGGCGGTCAGCCCTGCAACACCGGCCATGGTTACGCCAAGCCCACCATGGGCGGTTGCCTTGCCCCAATCCGCACGGGGCAAACGCCCAAGGCGCGCAAGGGTCCAGTTTGACCGTTGACCCAATTCAACCAGCGTGCCCGCAATCAGCCAGGCCCCCAGCGCCAGCCCCATCGGCCCCAGCACACTGCGCCCGGATTGCATTGCATAGGCCAGCCCCGCAACCGCCAGCGCCAGCACAAAGGCATAGCGCATCGGCCAGGCGGCGCGCAGCACCCGTGCGCGTTTCCACGGCATGGTGGAGCCCACCGGCAAGATCACGGCCAGCGCGACCATAAAGGGCGTAAAGGCGGCGTTGAAAAACGGCGGGCCCACGCTCAGCTTGCGGTCAAAAAACATCTCTGCCAGCAGCGGCCACATGGTGCCGACAAAGACCACAAAACAGGACACCGCAAGCAGCAGATTGTTCACTACCAACGCGCTTTCGCGGCTGACAAGCCCAAAAACCCCTTTGGCCTCCATCGTGCCTGCGCGCAGGGTGAACAGGATCAGCGCACCGCCCATGAAAAACGCCAGAATGGCGAGGATAAACATCCCCCGCTCCGGGTCATTTGCAAAGGCATGCACAGAGGTCAGCAGCCCGGAACGCACGATAAACGTGCCAATCAGCGAAAACCCAAAGGCCAGGATCGCCAGCAGAATGGTCCAGCTTTTCAAGGACTCGCGCTTTTCCACCACAATGGCGGAGTGCAACAATGCCGCCGCCAGCAACCATGGCATAAAGCTCGCGTTTTCAACCGGATCCCAGAACCAGAAACCACCCCAGCCCAGCTCGTAATAGGCCCACCAGGACCCCAGCGCGATGCCGATGGTCAGGAAGACCCAGGCCGCCAACGTCCACGGACGCACCCAGCGGCCCCATGCCGCATCAACGCGTCCCTCGATCAGGGCGGCAACGGCAAAACTGAATGCCATGCTCAGCCCCACATAGCCAAGGTACAAAAACGGCGGGTGAAACGCCAATCCGGGGTCTTGCAAGAGCGGGTTCAAATCCTGCCCGTCAAAGGGCGGCGTATCCATGCGGATAAAGGGGTTTGAGGTAAAGATGATAAAAGCAAAGAAGGCCACGGCGATGGCGGATTGAACCGACAATACCCGCGCGCGCAATGTCGGGGGCAAACCGGCCCCAAACCACGCGGCCATCGCGCCAAAGAGCGTGACAATCAGCACCCAGAGCAACATCGACCCCTCGTGATTGCCCCATGTGCCGCTGATCTTGTAAATCATCGGTTTGAGCGAATGGGAGTTCTGTACCACCAGCCGCAGGGAAAAATCGGAGGTGACAAAGGCCCACATCAACGCACCAAAGGACAAAGCCGTCAGGGCAAATTGCGCACCCGCAGCAGGTTCGGCCACAGCCATCCAGCCGGGCCAGCGCTTGTGGGCTCCAATCAGGGGCACAATGGTTTGAACGATAGCAACGCCAAAGGCGAGGATCAGGGCGAAATGTCCGAGTTCTGTAATCATGGGACAAAGTATAGGGGGCCGCAGCCCCCCACGCCATGCCTCAATCATCACATTGCTCTGATCAGGCTGCGGCGCGTCGCCACGCCTCCAGTGCTGGATTGTCTCCAGGGGCAAGGCTGGCAACGCTCAGCCGCGCGTCCTCGCCCGTGTCGGCCACCTTCACATCATCAAACCGCATTGCCCGGATTGATTTGATATTCTCCAACACCTGCGGCACCCGCACCATTGTGCCGACAATCTCACGCTGGAATTGCTGTGATTTTACCTGATGGCGCGCGCCAAAATAGAACGACACGATCACGCCCAATAGCCACCAGAGCGGCTCCGGGACCAGTGCAATGCCTTGCATTCGTTCAGAAAACCACAGCGGGTTGATCATTGCGGTCACAAACAAACCCAGCGTGCCAAGCGCCAGCATCGGGCGCGGCAGTCGGTTTACGCCGTCCATGAACCGATCAAACGATCCCTGCCGCGCGATGGCAAACTCCGCGCCGTATTGTTGCATCGCGGCACTCTGCAATGTTGCGGCGCGCTCTGCCCCCGCCTCTGCATTTTCACGAAACACCTCAACGGTGTCGCGCACCATGTTGCGGTCGCCGCCAAAAACCACGGCCAAAATCCGTTCAATCAACCCCATGCCGCCACCCGTTTGTTAAATGCTGCTGTGCTCAGATGATAGTGTGGCGCAATAAATTCCTCCGCCCGGCGAATCCACCCGCCTTTTCCACCGGCGCGCGTGCGGGCGTATTTGCGCGATGCCACACGCCGGTCTGCCAGACGAAAGTAATAATTGCGCCGCGCGATCCCGTAGGCATCTACAAAGTGCTGCGGGGATTTGCGCATCGCGCGCTGCACAGCGGCCAGGGTTTGCGGACCCAAGGCCCCATCGACCGCAACCTCATAGGCCATATCGACCAGCAGCCGTTGCAAAATTTTGACCGCATTGCTGCCCGCATTGACGTACATGTCAAAAACTGTCGGTTGCAGGGCCACGGGCAATTCAGCGATCAGAGGCCGCTCAAAGTAATGTTTGATAAAAATATCAATGGCCTGATCCTGGGTGAGGCTGCGCACATCGTGGCTGTCAATCTGCCCGTCTCCCGTCAGATCCAGACCAAGGCGGCGCATGGTATGGATTGTCACGCCAAATTTGGTGGCACCGCCCGGATCATCCGGGTCATTCACATAGCCGCCTTCCCGTTTGACGATCTCTGTGGCGATTTCTTTGACTGTTGGCATGCTGCGTGCTCCTGACGTGACGGGTCAGGAACAAACTCATCAGATTTTGGTTAACGGAGTACAGCGCCAGCGTACGTTGCGCGCAGCGATCAGGTGTCAGGCTCTTGATAGACACCTTGCGCTTTCAACGCATCAACAACTTCCTTGGGCATGTAGGTTTCGTCATGTTTAGCAAGTATTTCAGTGGCTTCAAAGACACCGTTCACGTAACGGCCCGTGCCTACCATCCCCTGTTCTTCTTCAAACAGGTCAGGCAGCACCCCGGTGTAGGTGACCGGCACGGACGCCCCACCGTCAGTCACACTAAATCGGATTATCTCACTGTCACCACGCACCAGTGACCCTTGTTCCACCAGCCCCCCCATGCGGAAAACCTCCGTCGGCGCAGGGGGCTCCGCGATGACCTGCGAAGGCGCGCGGAAAAAGTTGATACCGTCCTTAAGGGCGTAGCCAATCAGCGCCGTGGACAGGGCCAAAGCCACAATCGCAACGGAGACAATCTGAATACGACGTTGTTTCTTAAGGCTTTTCATTCTCTACCTTGCCATCAACACGGTCATGGGAACAGCGGGGCCATCATCAGCCCCTCGCTCTCATCTATACCTAACATAAGATTGGCGTTCTGCAACGCTTGGCCACTTGACCCTTTCGTGAGGTTATCAAGCGCCGCAATCACAATTGCACGCCCCTCTACCCGGTCGCCAACAACTCCGACATGGCAAAAATTCGACCCCCGAATATGCCGGGTGCTGGGGGCCTCGCCAAAGGGCAGAACCTCGATGAACGGTTCAGATGCATAGGTATTTTGTAATTCTTTATGAAGCACTTGCGCCTCACCTTTCACGTAGCAGGTTGCCAAGATACCCCGATTGGCGGGCACCAGATGTGGGGTAAACTGCACCTTGACCGGACGCCCGGCGATGGCAGAAAACTCCTGATCAAACTCGCCCAGATGCCGGTGTGTGCCTCCAATGGCATAGGCGTGATACCCCTCAGACAGCTCCGCATGCAGCAGGTTTTCCTTGAGCGCACGTCCCGCGCCAGACACGGCACATTTGAGGTCGAGAATGATTTCATCAAGGTCAATTAAACCCTTTTCAATCAAAGGTCTAAGCGCAAATTGCCCGGTCGCGGCATTGCATCCTGTGCCGGCCACGAGGCGGGCGGATTTGATTTGGTCGCGGTAGAATTCGGTCAGGCCGTAGACCGCTTCTGACTGCATTTCTGTCGCGCTGTGAGGGTTGCCGTACCACGCAGCGTAAGCCTCAGGGTCGCGCAGTCGGAAGTCGGCGGAAAGATCAACGATTTTAAGGTCTTGCGGTAGTTTGGAGATGACCTCTTGCGAGGTTTTATGCGGCAGCGCACAGAAGCAGAGGTCGATGCCGGAGAAATCAATCTGCTCCATTTTCACCAAATCAGGCAGATCGAGGTGACGCAGGTGCGCAAAGACCTGCGCGATGTTTTGCCCGGCTTTGGAGTTGCCCCCCAAGGCCTTGATTTTCATGGTGGAATGGCCAGCGATCAGCCGGATCAGTTCAGCCCCGGTGTAGCCAGAGGCGCCAAGAATGGCGATGTTATGTGTCATGTCGGTATTCCGTCGGTAAAGTGTCGGTATTGCGTCGGTTCAGGCAGCGGTAAACTGCATTTGTCGTCGCAAAAACTGTGTGGCGCGAGTGCTGACGGTGCCGGGATCACCGGTGGTCAACAAGGCACTTTCACCCTGCCCCCGCATGTCAGGATGGCGCGCCAGATAGTCCGCCAGACTGTCCGCAACCAGACCGGCCTGCGAAAACACTTTGACGTCGGCGCCCAGCGCATCCTGAAAGGTGTCTTGCATCAGCGGATAATGGGTACAGCCCAGCACCGCCGCCTGCGGGTGAGGCATTTTGCGCATCAAGGCATCCACATGGCTGCGCACTAGTGCCTCCGCCAGAATAAAATCGCCGTCTTCAATGGCATCCACAACACCGCCGCAGGCCTGTGTTTCCACATCCACACCAATCGCGCGAAACGCCAATTCACGCTGAAACGCACGGCTTGCCACGGTTGCGGGGGTGGCAAACAGCGCCACATGTTTGGTTTCAACCTCACGCGGGGGCGAATTATCGCCCCACTGGCGTTCTGTCAGGGACTCAATCAGCGGCACAAACACACCAAGCACGCGTTTGTCCTGCGGCACCCAGCCCTCCTGCATCCGGCGCAACGCCGCCGCCGAGGCCGTGTTGCAGGCCAAAATCACCAGAGTACAGCCCGCATCAAACAAGCGCTGCGTCGCCGCGACGGTCAGATCATAAATGCTATCCGCAGTGCGCACGCCATAGGGCGCATTGGCGCTGTCCGCCAGATAGACAAATTCCTCGTCCGGCAGCCGCGCCTGAACCGCGTCCAGCACGGTGAGGCCTCCAAGGCCTGAATCAAAGATGCCAACTGCCATTTTTCACTGCCTTTGCGGGTTTCGCGTCTTCTTAGGCCCATTAACAGGGGAAATCCACGGGTGATTTTGGACCGGTTGGTGCGCAATAAATGCGCACCCTACTCGGCGGCTTTGGCGGTCTCTGTTCCGCCTGCGCGGATCACGCTCAGCAATTCCTCGCGGCGTTTGGCGGCTTTGGCTTCGTTTGCCTGCTTCACCGGACCGAACCCGCGGATTTGCAAGGGCAGCTCGGCCAGGGCCACAATCGCGTCGCGGGTTTGCGCTGTCAGCATAAGCAGCACCTCGTCCATATCCTGTTGATATTGCTTGATCAAAGCGCGCTCCATCTTGCGCTCGGCGGTGTAGCCAAAGGGATCAAACGGCGTGCCCCGCAGGCGTTTGAGACGCGCCATTATGCGCAAAGGTCTCTCCATCCACGCGCCAAACTCGCGTTTCGCGGGGCGTCCATCCGGCCCGTCGCGTGATAGCAAGGGCGGGGCCATGTGAAAGGTCATTTTGAAGTCACCGTCAAACTCAGCCGATGCCTTTTCCCGAGTATTGAGAAGCAGTCGCGCGACCTCATATTCATCCTTATAGGCCAGCAGCTTGTGATAGCCCTTTGCCACAGCCTCTTTCACCGCCGCATCCGGGATACGGCCCAGCAGCTTGGCGTAGCGAGTGGCGAGGCGTTTGCCCTGATAGGCCACCAGATGATCACTGCGGTAGACGATCTTTTCATCGAGCGTTTTGGGCAAGGCAATGACTTTTGGCTCACCGACCTCTGCCGCGTCTTCTGGATACAGCACCGCCCAGCGCCCGATATCAAAGGCGCGCAGGTTGCGCTCCACGGCTGCGCCGTTCAGCCGGATCGCCTCTTGCATGGCCTCCAGCGACAGCGGCAACAGCCCGCGCTGCCACGCCCCACCCATCACCATCATGTTTGAAAAAATCGAATCGCCCAACGTTGCCTTTGCGAGATCAGAGGCATCAAACATCGAGACCTCCTGTTTTAATCGCGCCTCCAGCGCCAGGGACAGGCGATCATAGGGCATCTGAAATTCCGTGTCCCGGGTGAACTCCCCGGTGACGATCTGATGAGAGTTTACCACCGCCCCCGTGCGCTCGGCCCGTGTCAGGCCCAGCGTTTTGTTCCCGGCAGAAACCACAAGATCACCCCCAATCAGCGCATCTGCCTCGCCCGTGGCGACGCGAATGGCGGAAATATCCTCAGGTTTCTCGGCAATGCGGCAATGGATGTGCACCGCGCCCCCCTTTTGCGCGAGGCCCGCCATTTCCATCATACCAGCGCCCTTGCCATCCAGTTGCGCGGCCTGCGCAAGCAGCGCCCCCAGTGTCACCACCCCGGTGCCGCCCACCCCGGTGATCACTACGTTATGGGTGCCGTTGATTGCGGGCAGGTCCGGCAATGGCAGATCGGGGATCTTTAGTTCGGTGGTGGCTTCCTTTCGCACCTCTGCGCCCTCAAGCGTCACAAAAGACGGGCAGAACCCTTTGATGCAGGAAAAATCCTTGTTGCAGGAGGATTGGTCTATCTTGCGTTTGCGGCCCAGTTCGGTTTCGGCGGGTACAATCGACACACAGTTCGATTGCACGCCGCAATCGCCACAGCCCTCGCAGACATCCGTATTGATAAACACGCGTTTGTCCGGGTCCGGGAACAGGCCGCGCTTGCGACGCCGGCGTTTTTCAGCCGCGCAGGTCTGGATATAGACAATTGCGCTGACGCCCTTGTGCTTGGCAAAGGTCTGCTGGACCTGCATCAGCTCTGCGCGCTCAAAGGTTTCAACGCCCTTTAACGCGTCAAAATCAACGTCTTCCTTTTCATCATATACCACGGCGAGGTTGGCCACCCCCATCGCCCGCAATTCAGCCACAATGCGCGGCGCGTCCAGATCACCCTCGTTGCCCTGCCCGCCGGTCATGGCGACCGCATCATTGTAGAGGATTTTGTAGGTAATATTGGTGCCCGCCGCGATGGCCGCGCGGATCGCCTGTACGCCGGAGTGGTTATAGGTGCCGTCGCCCATATTCTGAAACACGTGATCGCGGGTGGAAAACAGCGACTCCCCCATCCAGTTGGCCCCTTCCCCGCCCATATGGGTTGAGCCAAGCGTTTCGCGGTCCATCCATTGCACCATGTAGTGACAGCCGATACCCGCATAAGCGCGCGACCCCTCCGGCACCTTGGTGGAGGAATTATGCGGACAGCCTGAGCAGAAATAGGGCACGCGCGCCGCGATGTCTTCTGCGTTGTCGGCCCGGCGCGCGTCATCCAGCGCGGCCATGCCCGCCTTGATGCCGTCGGTATCGCGCCCCTCTTCGATCAGGATCGCGCCCAGCCGGTCAGCGATGTGGATCGGGTCCAGCGCCCCGCGTGTCGGGAACAGCTCCGGGCCATGCATCGACCCTGCACCGCCCCCCTGATGCCAGCCGTAAACGCGCCGCCCGCGGCGGTCATCAAACAGCGCCTCTTTGATTTGCACCTCGATCAGCTTGCGCTTTTCTTCCACCACCACAATCAGGTCGAGCCCTTCGGCCCAATTGTGAAAACCCTGCATATCCAGCGGAAAGGTCTGCCCGATCTTATAAAGCGTGATGCCCAGACGCGCCGCCTCATTTTCATCTATGTTGAGCAGAGACATCGCGTGGATCAGATCCAGCCAGTTCTTGCCAGCGGCAACAAAACCAACCTTGGCGCCCGGTTTGCCCCAGAGCCGTTTGTCCATCCTGTTGGCCCGGCTGAACGCTTCGGCGGCAAAGCGTTTGTGGTCAATCATCCGCGCCTCTTGCGCGTGGGGGGTATCCACCAGCCGGATGTTCAAACCACCCTCGGGCATCGCAAATTCCGGCGCGTGCAGCTGCATGCACTGCGGATCACCATCCACGACAGAGGTCGCCTCTACCGTGTCTTTCATTGTTTTCAGGCCCACCCAAAGCCCCGAAAACCGGCTCAGCGCCCAGCCATAGATGCCGTAATCCAGAATTTCCTGCACACCCGCCGGGCTGACCACCGGCATATAGGCATCCACCATCGCCCATTCGGATTGGTGCAGGACGGTTGAGGATTCGCCCGTGTGGTCATCCCCCATTGCCATCAGCACCCCGCCGTTGACAGATGTGCCAGCCATGTTGGCGTGGCGCATCACATCGCCTGAGCGATCAACCCCCGGCCCCTTGCCGTACCACAGCCCAAAGACGCCGTCATATTTGCCCTCGCCGCGCAATTCGGCCTGCTGCGCGCCCCAGAGCGCGGTTGCAGCTAGATCTTCATTCAGCCCGGCCTGAAAGGTGACGTTGTGTTCGGCCAACACCTTTTCTGCGCGGCTCATCTGCATATCCACAGCGCCCAGCGGGCTGCCACGATATCCCGTGACAAATCCCGCCGTGTTTAGCCCCGCTGCGCGGTCGCGTGCCGCTTGCATCATCGTCAGGCGCACCAACGCCTGAGTGCCGTTTAACAAGACCGGGCTTTTATCCAGATCAAACTTGTCGTTCAGAGAAATCTTTTGCGTGGTCATGACATGCTCCCTGAAATGCAAGATAGGATATCTCTCAAAAAGAACATAGGTCACAAATGCTGACCTGTATAGAGCTTTGGGCAAGACATGACGCTGTTGGGGGAATTCCCAATCGAGGCGCTGTGGACATTTATGTTGGGCCATAAGCCTCGATCCGGTTTTTGCCCTCTCATCCCAAAGTAGCCCCATAGCCCCCCTGTAATTCCCGGGCAAATAGAGTAGGAGTCGCGCAACCAAGGAAAGAACGCACCATGGATTGGGATAAACTCCGCATTTTTCACGCCGTTGCTGATGTGGGCAGCCTGACCCATGCGGGAGACAAGCTGAACCTCAGCCAATCTGCGGTCAGCCGACAAATTCGCGGATTGGAGGAACAGCTGAACACCAATCTGTTTCACCGCCACGCGCGCGGTCTGATCCTGACGGAACAGGGTGAACTGTTGTTTGATGCGACCTCCGCCATGACCAAGCGGCTGGACGCAGCCGCCGCCCGCATTCGCGACAGCGAAGAAGAAGTGTTTGGTGAATTGCGCGTGACCACCACCACCGGCTTTGGCACCCTCTGGCTCGCCCCACGCCTGCCCAAATTGTATGAACAATACCCTGACCTTAAGGTCGATCTGATGTTGGAGGAACGCGTGCTGGACCTGCCCATGCGCGAGGCTGATGTGGCGATCCGTATGAAAGAGCCCAGTCAGGCCGATCTGATCCGCAAGCGCCTGATGACCGTGCGCATGTGTCTTTATGCAACCCCCGCCTATCTGGCGGAAAACGGCACGCCCCAGCGGATCGAGGACATGGCCTCCCACCGCCTGATCTGTCAGAACACCGACAGCGCCCAGGTGGGGGCCAGCGTAACCCTGATCCAGCAACTGCTGCTCAATGATGTGCGCTCCATGCTGACGGTCAACAACTATTTTGGCGTGCTACAGGGTGTGCTGCATGATCTGGGGATCGGCGTGCTGCCGGATTATGTCACGCAGGATTTCCCTGATCTTGTCCATGTTCTGCCCGACACTGAGTCTGCGGATGTCCCCGTGTTTTTGGCCTATCCAGAAGAATTGCGCCAATCCAAGCGGGTTTCTGCCTTTAAGGACTTCGTGCAGGATGAGATCATTTCTTATCGTAAGGCATTGCGGGAAAAAGAAAAATCATGAGCTATGCACTCAGCGCATACCGGATATGACTCAGATTCATCTAAATGTCACTTGATCGCACAGGGTCGCGTTCCTAACTGACATGCATGGAGAGAGACAGCCCATGGGCGCGTCACTTCATACCTCCCTGTTGGACTTGGCCGAGCTTCGTGCTCGGCCTTTTTTTTGGGCTGTTTTCCAACGCGTTGACCGGCTTTCTGCGGCCACCCGCAAAAAAGCGATTGTTTCTGCGACAGAAACCCCGCCACAGTCCGTTCAAGACGCGAGGGGAAAATTCATGACACGTTTGATTCACATTTGTCTGGCCTGTTTGGTCTGGTTGATGGCTGCACCCCCAGGTCAGGCCCAACTTGGCCTGCCCAACACAACAGCGCCAGCCAATGAAACCCCGGCGTTGCCCGACCCGCTGACACCTGAGGCGGCCAATGCATTGATCTCGCGATTGTCTGATGCAGATGTGCGCGCGCTGCTGCTGGATCAGCTGAACACCCAGGCGGCGGCGCAGGCCGAAAAGAGTGAGGGCACCTCTGACTTTCTGTTCCATGCGACATCGGGTGCTTGGAATTCCGTGATGGTCCCGATGCGCAACATTGATGCGCTGTTTGCTGGGCAGGCGCACGCGCTGTCTGCATTCTACGAAAAGATCGGCCATGCCAGCGGCCTGCTGACACTGCTGGGCTATATGGTGCTGGTCTTTGGGGCCGGTGCGCTTGCAGAGATGGCGTTTCGCAGATTGACCAGTGGCTGGCGCATCCTGCCCCCGGCGGACCCGGAAAACATGACACTGCGCGAGACACTGCAACTTCTCGCCCAACGCTTTGGCACGCAAGTCGTGGCCGTGATTGTGTTTATCGTTGTGGCCCGCACCGTCGGGCAGCTCGTTTTGCCAAAAAACCTGCTGCCCTTTGTGCAGTTGTTTGGCATCAATCTGATCGCCTTTCCCCGTCTGATGCTGGCGGTGGCGTTTTTCTTTTTTGCGCCGATGAACCCGGAATACCGCCTGCTCAACGTCTCCACCCCGGCAGCACGGGCATTTTGTTTTCACCAGTTCTGGCTGGCCATGCTGCTGGGGTTTTCGGGGGCCATTGTACAATTTAACGCCAGCAATGGGATGCCTGCCGGTGAGATCCGTATCGGCTTCTGGCTGAACCTCGCCATGCACATCTATCTGATCGTGATCTTCTGGAAGTACCGGGCAGACGGGGTGAGCATGATGCGCGGCGCAGACCCAGATGTGACACCCGCCGAAGAACGCGTGGCGCGGATGTATCCCTACTTCAACATCTTCATGTTTGTCGCCGTTTGGTGGATCATCAACATTGTTGTCAGTTACAGGAATTTTGAGCTGCTTGGCAGCGCGCCGCATTACAAGACCATGATCCTGCTGATGTTTGCCCCCGCGATGGATACGGCCATTCGCGGCCTTGTGCGCCATCTGACTCCGGCCATGAGTGGCGAGGGCCCGGTGGCTGAAAAAGCCTATTACGCCACCAAACGTTCATATATCCGAATTGGCCGGGTGCTTATCTTTGCGGTTGTGATCCTTTCCATCGCCCAGTTCTGGGGCATGAGCCCAACCGCTATTGCGACCGCCGGAATTGGCGCGCGGCTTGCGGCCAACGGCATGGAGTTCCTGATCATCCTATCCATCGGCTATGTGCTTTATGAGGCCGTATCGCTGTTTATCAACCGCAAGCTGGCGGCTGAATACACGGCAAGTGGCTACAACCCGGACAGTGAGGACATTGGCGGCGGGGATGGCGGGGGCAGCGGCGGGTCGCGCCTGTCAACTGTTTTGCCGCTTATTCTGATGGTGTCGCGCGCCGCGATTGTGATCATCTTTGTGCTGCTGGCCCTTGGTAACATTGGCGTTGATACAACCCCGCTGCTGGCAGGTGCCGGTATCGTGGGTCTGGCCATTGGTTTTGGCGCGCAGAAACTTGTCACGGATGTGGTGTCCGGCATCTTCTTTCTGGTCGATGATGCCTTTCGCACCGGCGAATATGTGGAGGTTGAAGGCACCATGGGCACGGTTGAGAAAATCTCCATCCGCTCCATGCAGCTGCGCCACCACAAGGGGCCCGTGCACACGATACCTTATGGTGAAATCCCCAAAATCACCAACTTTTCGCGCGATTGGGTGATCATGAAACTGCGCTTTACCGTGCCCTTTGACAGCGACCCCAACAAGATCAAGAAGATCTTCAAGAAGATCGGTCAGGACATGCTGGTTCTGCCGGAATTTGAAAACGATTTCCTCGCCCCGTTCAAATCACAGGGCGTGCTGGAGATTGACGACGTGGGCATGGTGATCCGGGGTAAATTCATGTGCAAACCCGGCACCCAATTCATGATCCGCAAGGAGATATTCAACCGCGTCAACGCGGCCTTTGCCGAAAACGGCATGGAATTCGCCCGCCGCGAGGTGCGTGTCGCCTTGCCCGGGGGTGGTAAGAGCGAAGACCTCACCGAAGAGGACAAGGCCGCCATTGCCGCCGCTGCGTCTCAGGCGGCGCAGGAACAGGCAGGCACCCCGGGGAAATCGGACGATCGCTAATGAGCGGCGCAAAACTCTTGGCTGCGCCTGATTGCAAGTGATAGTGCCCCTTCCCCCTGCGCTTGCCATCCTCTAAGAGAAGCGCAAAAGCACTTGGGGAAGATGCATGACCGATCCTGTCATTACTGATGAAATCATCGCCGCGCATGGCTTCACAGCGGACGAATACGCCGAAGTGAACGCCATTCTGGGCCGCGCGCCGAACTACACGGAGATGGGCATCTTTTCCGCGATGTGGAATGAACACTGCTCCTATAAATCTTCCAAGAAATGGCTGCGCACCCTGCCCACCGAAGGCCCGCAAGTCATCTGTGGCCCCGGTGAGAACGCAGGCATCGTGGACATCGGCGACGGTCAGGCGCTGGTGTTCAAAATGGAAAGTCACAACCACCCCTCTTATATCGAACCCTATCAGGGGGCTGCGACCGGCGTGGGCGGTATTCTGCGCGATGTGTTTACCATGGGTGCGCGGCCCATTGCGTCTATGAATGCGCTGAGCTTTGGGCGGCCTGAGCACCCCAAAACGCGCCAGTTGGTGCACGGCGTGGTGGCCGGTGTTGGCGGGTATGGCAATTGTTTCGGCGTGCCTTGCGCGGGGGGCGAAGTGCGCTTTGATGCGGCCTATGATGGCAATTGTCTGGTCAATGCGTTTGCTGCCGGTTTGGCGGACACAGACAAAATTTTCTATTCTGCGGCCTCTGGCGTGGGCATGCCTGTCGTTTACCTTGGTGCCAAAACAGGCCGCGATGGCGTGGGCGGAGCCACCATGGCATCCGCCGAATTTGACGACACCATTGAGGAAAAACGCCCCACCGTGCAGGTGGGTGACCCGTTCACTGAAAAGCGCCTGATGGAAGCCACGCTGGAGCTGATGGCAACCGGTGCCGTGATCTCGATCCAAGATATGGGGGCTGCAGGCCTGACCTGCTCCGCCGTGGAGATGGGCGACAAAGGCGGCTTGGGTGTCAAGCTGAACCTTGAAGATGTACCGCAACGCGAAGAGAACATGACAGCCTATGAAATGATGCTGTCGGAATCTCAGGAACGCATGTTGATGGTCCTGAAACCAGAGCTTGAAGCGCAAGCGCGTGCGGTGTTTGAAAAATGGGATCTCGACTTTGCTATTGTGGGTGAAACATTGGCCGAAGACCGGTTTTTGATTACCCTGAATGGCGAGGTCAAAGCCGACCTGCCGCTGTCCAAACTCGCCTCTACCGCGCCGGAATATGACCGCCCCTGGGTCGAAACACCCCCCCCCGCACCGCTGGAAAACGCGCCTGAGGTTGACCCCATTGAGGGGTTGCGCACCCTGATCTCAGACCCAAATTATGCGGATAAATCATGGGTCTATGAACAATATGACACCATGGTGATGGGCGATGCCGCCCGCACGCCGGGTCTGGGCGCAGGCATCATCCGCGTGCATGGCACGGATAAGGCAATTGCGTTTACCTCAGATGTGACCCCGCGCTACGTCAAGGCCAACCCGGAAATCGGTGGCAAACAGGCAGTGGCGGAGGCCTATCGTAACCTCACAGCGGTGGGCGCGCGCCCCTTGGCGACCACCGACAACATGAACTTTGGCAATCCCGAAAAACCCGAGATCATGGGCCAGTTTGTGGGTGCCATCAAAGGCATCGGTGCTGCGGTCAGCGCGTTGGACATGCCCATCGTGTCGGGCAACGTCTCGCTCTACAATGAAACCGACGGCACGGGTATTCTGCCGACGCCTACAATCGGTGCGGTGGGCCTGATCGACCATCCTGATGACATCATCGGCTGTGACGTGCGCGAAGGCCATGTGGCGCTCCTCCTTGGCGAAACTACGGGCCATTTGGGCCAATCCGCCCTCCTTGCCTCCCTGGGCCGCGTCGAAGGGGATGCCCCAAACGTTGATCTGGTGGCGGAAAAAGCCAACGGCGATTTCATCCGCGCAAACAGAGAGATGATCAAAGCCTGCACCGACCTCAGCGACGGGGGCCTGGCGCTTGCCGCCTTTGAACTGGCCGAAAAGGCGGGCGTGGGTGTGGCATTGGACACAGGTGACACCGCCGAACTCTTTGGCGAAGATCAGGCACGCTACCTGATCGCCTGCAATTTCGATCAGGCCGAAGCCTTGATGACAGCCGCAAATGCCGCTGATGTGCCCCTGCAAAGCGTCGGTCGGTTTTGTGGCTCGGATGTGACCTTTGGCAGCGCGACAGCCCCCCTTGCAGACCTGTCGCAAACCTATCGTTCAACCTTCGCCGCAACTTTCGCCTGATACCTGAACCTGCGCCCGGAATGGGGTTGGGTGTGCGAACGGGTGTTTAAAGAAAACACCCTACCCCGCACGGGCCGGAATGCTGCGCATTCGACCGAATTGGTTTTGGTGAGCCCGCAGGCTTTTTCCAAACCCCGAACCTTTCTCTGAAGGCATCCGTCAGGACGGATGAGGCTCAAGCGCTGCCATCAACCGCGTTTTTTCCCCCACATCATCGGCGCGTGAAATCACCGCCGCCAGTTCCTCCAGCGATGCAATTGAATGCCCGGCCCGAAAACTGTCCACATGGGGCAGCATCGCACGAATGCCTGCGGCTTTGGGCGCAAAACCATCCCAGCGCAACAGCGGGTTTAACCAGATCAGCCGCCGCGCGGTCAGTTGTATCCGCTGCATCTGGCGCGCCAGTTCTTCGGGCGCATCCCTGTCCAGCCCATCGGTGATCAGCAGCACCACCGCGCCCTGCCCCATCACCCGGCGTGACCAGTCGCGGTTAAAGGCGCTCAGACAGGTGCCGATGCACGTACCCCCTTCCCAATCCTGCGCCTCTGCCCCGGCCGCAGCAAGGGCTGCGTCCACATCGCGGGTCGCCAGGTGGCGTGTGATGTTGGTCAATCGGGTGCCAAAGGTAAAGGCATGCACCTTGGCCCAGCCCGCTCCTTTCGCATTTGACACCGCATGCAGGAAATGCAGCACCACGCGGGAATACTGGCTCATGGAGCCCGAGATATCACACAGCACCACCAGATTGGGATGTCGCGGACGCGGCACTTTGTAGGACAGCTGATGCATCTCACCCCCTTTGCGCAGCGCGGCACGCAGGGAGCGCGCCGCATCAATCCTGCCGTAAGGCGCGGCCTTGGCCCGCCGCGAGGGCAGCGGCTTGATCGGCAGGGTCAGACGCGCCAACATCCGCTTGGCCTCTGCCATTTCCGCAAGGGACATCTGCTCAAAATCCAACGTCTTGAGGCGTTCCTTGCCCGACATGGTAAAGCTGGCATCAACCTCAACCAGCGTTTCCTCTGCACCCTCCTGTTCTTCGGTTTGGGGGGCCTCGGCACCGTCCAGCAGGGCCTCTGCCGCACGTTTTTCAGCCGCCTGCGCCGGACGGTCCTCCTGCACACCGCGGATCGCAGGCAGCATGGCGGCCATCATATGTTCGAGATACCTTGGATCACGCCAATAAAGCCGGAACAGCTGGGCAAAAACACGGCGATGCTCCGGACGGTTCACAAAACAGGCATGCAGCGCCCAGTAAAAGTCGCGCTTTTCGGTGAACCCCGCCGCCTCAACCGCGCGAATGGCATCAATCACCCGGCCCGGCCCGATGGGCAGCCCGGCCCGGCGCAAAGCACGGGCAAAATGAGTGATGTTCCCCGCCAGTTTTGGGTTTTCAGGCAGGTCGAGCGGAATCTGTTCAACCATTCAACGGCAACGCGTGATGGAGAGACCTGAAGGGCTCTGCCCTTCAGACATCCCGGGAAGAGTTAAGGCCAAAAAGAGGATCATGACACCTCAAGGCTGGCTTTTGCCTGATCAAGGATGCGTTTGGCCTCAGAGCCATGCAGTTTGGCAATGTCATCCTGATATTTCAGGATCGCCCCCAGGGTATCTGCGATGACCTCCGGGCTTAGCGTGATCACATCAAGGGCGAGCAGGCATTTCGCCCAATCAATGGTTTCCGCCACGCCGGGTTTCTTGAACAAGTCTTCCGTGCGCAGATGCTGCACAAAGGCGACAACCTCGCGGCTGAGGTTTTCCGCAGCTTCCGGTGCCTGGGCGGCCAAAATCTCCATTTCGCGGTCAAAGTCGGGATAATCGACCCAATGATAGAGACAGCGGCGCTTTAACGCATCATGCACCTCACGTGTGCGGTTGGAGGTGAGGATCACAATCGGGGCTTCGGGCGCGGCAATGGTGCCCATTTCAGGGATGGTCACCTGAAAATCGCTCAGCGCCTCCAGCAGGAACGCCTCAAACGGGGCGTCGGTGCGGTCAAGTTCATCAATCAACAGGATCGGTGCGCCGCGCGCGTCCGGGCGCATGGCCTCCAGCAACGGGCGTTCAATCAAAAACTCATCTGTGAAAAGCTCGGTTTTCAGGTTGCCCGCCTCCCCCGCCGCCTCTGCCGCACGGATCGCCACCATTTGGGCCGGGAAGTTCCATTCATACACCGCAGAGGAAGCATCAAGCCCCTCGTAACACTGCAAACGGATCAGTTTGCGGTCCAGCCCGGCTGCCAGCGCCTTGGCGATTTCGGTTTTGCCAACGCCCGCCTCTCCTTCCAGAAACAGCGGACGGCCCAGACGCAGGCTCAAAAACACCACGGTGCCCAGATCACGGCCACAGACATACCCCTGATCCGCCAACATTTTCTGCACGGCGTCGATGCTGGAAATATCTGTCATAACGGCTCCTCTTTCGCATCAAAGTGCATTTTCAGTTTGGCCCGTCAAGGGCGACCAATTGCCGATATGTCACGCGGCCCCATGGCTTGGCCCACAAAGATTGACGGGATTCCCACCGACTGCCATAAACTTAACCAATAAATACGAGGTCACGGGGCACAAAGCACCCGAACCCAGAGGCGGATATGAGACAGACACCCCCTGCACTTCACGGTTGCAGCGCAGGCTGATGCGCATCACCGCTGTGACCTGTGTGAAAAACGAAGGGCCCTTCCTGTTGGAATGGATCGCCTTTCACCGCGTCATTGGGGTGACGGATTTTCTGTTCTATTCAAATGATTGCACCGATGCGACGGATCGGTTGCTGGATCAGCTGGCAGCGCACAGCATTGTCGCGCATCTGCCCAACCCGGCGACCAACCGCAATTATCAGATGCAGGCGCTCAAGAAATGCCGCCGCCACCCGTTGATCAAAAACACCAATTGGGTCTGGGTTGCGGATGTGGATGAGTTTCTCAATATTCATGTGGGGGATCACACGATCCCCGCGCTGATAGCGGCTTGCGGCGATCCGCAGGCGATCTCCATCACGTTTCAGTTTATGGCCAATGATGGGATCGAGACCTACCAGGACACACCGGTCATCACCCAGTTTTTGCGCAGCCATAACCCCGACATCTGGTGCGCGCAGACCGCGATTGAGGTCAAATCGCTGGTGCGCGGTGACTTTCCGCTCGACTATTTCGGCGCGCACCGCCCGTTTCACGATGAGGCCAAGGCGCAGCCAACCTGGAGCGATGGTGCAGGCCGCCCCGTGCCAGCCCCGTTTCGCAAATGCGCCAACAAGCGCCGCATCAGGGCCTTTCCGGCCAAAGGCGCGCGGGCGCATGCGACACTCAATCACTACGCCTTGCGCTCGCTCGACAGTTATCTGGTCAAGAACGACCGGGGTGATGTGAACCGCGAACACCGCGCCTTTGATGACACCTATTGGCGCGAACGCAATGATGGTGCGTATTTCGATGACAGCATCCTGCGCTACGCAGATTCGCTTGCGGCAGAAATGGAGCGACTGAAGGCACTTGAAGGGGTTGGTGCACTTCACGCCGAATGTGTTGCCCTGCACCGGGCCAAGCGCGACGCGTTGCTTGCGCAAGACGACTACCGCCAGATGCGGGATCAGTTACGGGGGGCCGCCCCCTTTGCCGCCGCTGAAATGGCGATATTGGATGAGCTTGGCCTCCCCCCGCAGGTGCCCGCATGAGCCGCCTGCGCATTGTGAACCTTGCGCTGCCTAAGACCGGGACAACCACGCTGACGGATGCCTTGCGTCATGCCGGCCTGACCGTTGCGGATTGGAAAATCCGCCCCGGTCAAAGCACGCGCAGCGACATTCCCCGGATGCATCTGGGCAAGATCATCTATGAGGATTACTTTGCCTCGGGTGACCCGCTGTCACGCTTGGGTGAATTTGATGCGATCAACGAAATGTCTGCCGTGCGCGAGGACCGCTCGCTTTGGCCCCAGACCGATTGGGCGCTGCTCCAGGCCATCCAAACCCATCATCCGGGTGTGAAATTTGTGCTGACCACCCGCGATCCGGCCAAAACCGCAGACAGCATGATGCGCTGGAACAATCTGGGCAAACGGCGCCTGCCACAGGCCGACATCCCCGGCCTGCCGCGTGGCTTTGGCCGCAGCGAAAATGAGCTGGAACACTGGCTAAGCGGGCATTATGCCTTCTGCCGTCATGTCTTTGCCGGGGCGGAAAACTTTCTTGAATACGACATTGAAGACGACGATGCGCCGCAAAAACTGTCTTCCTATCTGGGTATTGACCTGCCCTGGTGGGGCAAAAGCAACCAAGGCACGCCTGCCCCGGGCGAGGTGACGTAACATGCGTCTGACCCTGCTGATTGGCCCATCAGAACAGGCCGCCGCGCGGTTTCGCGCCATGTTCAAAGACAAGGAAAGCAAGCTGCGCAAGCGGGGCATCGTCGCACCAGACTGGAACCACGTGCGGCTCTACGCGGCCTGTGCCGCACCGGATGCGGTGGGAGTTTTGCGGTTTCGCCGCGGTATGGAAAGCCCGCTGGTGCAACGCACCCTGACCGCCGAGTTTGAGACCCTGCTGCAAAGCGAACTGCCAAAGCTGAAAGGCGAAGATGTGGTGCTGGCAGCGGCGCAACTGGGCAATTTGCTGCATGATCCGGCAGAACTAGCGCGGCTGAACACGCTGTTGTCGCCCCATTTCGACGACATTCGGATCGTCGCGCACGTAGGGGAACAAGCCACCATGCTGTGCAGGCATTACGCCTATGCTGTTGGAGAGGGGCGCCGCACCGGGCTGGAGGCTGAACTGGCGCTCAGCGCTCACAAAAACTGGTGGCAAAGTGCCCTTGCCGCACGTGGAACAAATGACCCCTATACAGGGCTGTTTCATGACATTCAGGCCCCGCCATTTTGGCTTGATACCAAACACTTGTTGCATCTGTGGGAAGAGGCATTTGGCAAGGGGCGCGTTATGCTGCGCCCGCTTGATCTGCCCCATCTGATGTCAGCGCAGGGTGCGGATGAACTGGCCACAACGCTCAATATCGACGCCACGCTGGGCCCGTTAAAGCCAGTCCAACTGGCACCGCCAGACTCAGGCGCAACGCTGACCCGCAAGCGCCAGTTCAACAATGTGTTGCTGCGGTATCTTGAGGTCAAAGGGCTGCTGTGCCCGCATACCCTATCGGCTCAGATGCGCAACGCCTTGGCAGTGCCCGGCCCCGTACTCGACCCCGGCAGCCTGTTCGCGATTTCGGATCACTTCA
Organism: uncultured Sulfitobacter sp.; assembly: GCA_937928635.1. GTDB lineage: Bacteria > Pseudomonadota > Alphaproteobacteria > Rhodobacterales > Rhodobacteraceae > Sulfitobacter. The sequence goes on from CALFWM010000011.1 coordinate 146,195, forward strand.
GCGCAGACAACGCCGCATTAAGTGCGCGCTTTCCTGATCTGAAAGATGCCCTGACCCCTGTGGCACACACAGCGCCTTATCAGGAGGCCGATCCAACCTTCGGGTTTCGCGCCACGCAATACCTGACCGCCTTTGCCTATGGCATCCGAAAACACGCCACACCTGTGGCAGAGAAACGCGCGGACATTGCCAAAGTGCAGGCCGCATCGGACAAATTTGACACCCTGATCCCGTCCAAAACCAAGGCGGACAAACGGCTGTTGAACCGGATCAAGGTCAATCATCAGATGATCATGTCCACCGGTTTTCGCCCGCATAACAGGTTGGGTACGGTAAATGAGGTGGAAGTTGCCAGCCCTTATACGACCGCGCCGCTGCGCAAACCGGCCAAGGGCAGCAGTGGCAATGTGATTGTGGCCTGCATGAAAAATGAGGCACCCTATATCATCGAATGGATCGCCTATCACCGCGCTATCGGGGTTGATCATTTTCTGATCTACACCAACGATTGCAGCGACACGACGGGTGATATTCTGGACCACCTGATGCAGATGGGCGTGGTGGAACATCGCTCAAACGAAAACTGGAAAGGCAATTCACCGCAGCAACATGCGTTGAACCAGGCCCTCAAAGAACCGCTGATCAAAAACGCCGATTGGATCGCCCATATCGACGTGGACGAATTCATGAACGTGCGCACGGGCAATGGCACGCTGGAGGATCTGTTTGCCGCCGTGCCTGATGCCACCAACATCGCGATGACCTGGCGGCTGTTTGGCCACAACGGCGTGACAGAACTCAGCGATGATTTTGTCATCGACCAATTTGACACCTGCGCGCCAAAATACTGCCCCAAGCCGCATACGGTCTGGGGGTTCAAAACGCTGTTTCGCAACAATGGGGCCTATCAGAAAATCTCCTGCCACCGTCCAAACAAATTGGTGCAAGCCCATGAGAACAAAGTGAAATGGGTCAATGGATCAGGCAAGGACATGACCCGGGAGGCCGCCCAAAACGGCTGGCGGTCAACCAAGGGGACGGTGGGCTATGACCTTTTGCAACTCAACCACTATGCCCTGCGCTCTGCCCAGTCTTTTCTGATCAAGCGCCAGCGGGGTCGCGCGCTGCATGTCGATCGCGCCATCGGTATCAACTATTGGATTCGCATGGATTGGTCCGATTGCCGCGACATCACGATCAAGCGCAATATCCCGCGTCTGCGCGCCGAATATAACCGGCTGATGCAGGACGCCACACTGGCGCAGGCCCACGCAGATGGACTGTCCTGGCACAAGGCCAAGGTAGCAGAGCTGCACAACACCCCTGAATTTGCCGAGCTTTACACCCGGGCGCTGGCCGTCAAACTCGACGCTGCCGAACGTGTCGCCTATGCCCTTTCGCTGGATATGGAGAGTTAATCATGCCCCGGCCCACCGCCCCAACAGAAGCTGACGCCATCGCGGGTGGTGTCATCAAATCACGTGGCATGCGCTTTCCCAAAGATCCGCAGATCATACAGGGCCGCGTGCGCAAATTACTGCGCACCAACGGTTATGAGGCCAAGGAAACAGAAGCCGCCCTGAGGGTGGTCAAAGAGGGCGATGTGGTGCTCGAACTGGGCGGTGGCATTGGCTATATGTCCACGCTGGTCGCCACCAAACGCGCAATCAAATCAGTGCATTCGTTTGAGGCCAATCCCCAACTGATCCCCTACATCAGAAAGGTGCACGCGGCTAATGGGGTCACCAACGCCCATGTCACCAACGCCATTCTGGGCCCCCGCAAAGGATCGGTTGATTTTTATGTGCGTGACCCGATGCTGGGGTCGTCCATGGATGTTCTGGAAGGGGAAGTTGACCCACCCAGCATCAAGGTTGACGTGCTGAACGCCAAACCGGTGATCGCAGACATCAAACCCACTGTGCTGATCTGCGACATTGAAGGGGCGGAGGTTGACCTGATCCCAAAACTTGATCTCTCTGGCATCCGCGCCGCCATTCTGGAAACCCACCCCCAATGGATTGGCCCCACGGGCATCAACACCATCTTCAAAGCCTTCATGGATGCAGGTCTGGCCTATTATCACCGCGGATCACACGGCAAAGTCCTGTGTTTCCGCACCGAATGGTGATGCATTGACCCATCTCGCCCTGCTCTGCGTGCGCAATGAGGGCGCGTTTTTGCTCGAATGGCTCGCCCATCACCGCGCTGTTGGGTTTGATTATTTTGTCATCTTTTCAAATGCATGCGACGATGGCACCGACACCATGCTGGCGCGTCTAGACGCGCTTGGCCATGTCACCCACATCCGCAACGACGGCCCCTATGACAAGGGCGGCATTCAGTTCACCGCGCTCAACGCGGCCGCCAAACTGCCACAGGTTCAGAAGGCGGATTGGATTTTGCCGCTGGATGTGGATGAATTTGTGAACATCCACACCGGGGATCACACGCTGCACGCGCTGCATGCCGCCCTGCCGGATGCGACGGCAATCACCCTGACGTGGCGGCTGTTTGGCAATGCCGGTCAGGTGCATTATGCCGACCAGCCCGTGTTGGAAACCTTCACCCGCTGCGCCCCGGTTGAACTGCACTGGCCCTGGCGCGCGGCGATGTTCAAAACGCTTTATCGCAATGATGGCACATACGGCACACCCGGCGTGCACCGTCCGCGCGCCCCGGATAACGCGAAACTGGCGCAGGCGCGTTGGTTTGATGGCAATGGGCACGCCCTGCCTGACCTGTTTAAAACCAAGCGGATTTTTTCCAACTATGGGCGCGACAACTACGGGCTGGCGCAGTTGAACCACTACCCGCTTGGGGCCATGGAAAGCTATGTGCTGAAGGTGGATCGTGGTCGCGCGGTGCATTCTGATGACCTGCTGGGGCTGGATTACTGGGTGGAGCGGAATTTCAACACCGACACGGACACCACCATTTCGGCGCTTGCCCCTGCGCGTGCGGCGCACCTGGCGGACCTGAAACAGGACGACACACTGGCGGCCCTGCACGGCGCCGCCGTGGCCTGGCGCAAGGCGCGCTTTGAAGCACTGATGCCACAGGAACCCTACCGCAGCCTGTTTGGCCGCCTCATGCTGACCCGCCCCAGCCAGCCCTTGCCAACAGGTGCCGCGCGTTTTCTACAGCATCACGCCAGTCTTGCCCGCCAATCTGGCGATTGACACAGGGCCAAAGGAAAGTATCTAAATTTTGCCGCATTAAACTGCTAGACGCAGGGCAACGCGCACTGCTCAATGGTGCCGAATCAAGATCTGAGGACGTGGCAATGACGGACGAGACGCCAAATCTGGAAACTTCATTGGCTGACCTGCCGCGCCAGGAATGGCTGACGACGCTTTCCGCCATTGCAGAAGAAACCGGCTATTTTCAAGACCTTGGTAATCGCCACTTTGCTGCCTTTATCGAAGAAGGCACCACGTTGCTGGTCACCTTTGAAACGGTGCAGGGCATTCACGCCCTGTCTGAACTTGCCCAACCCATGGGCTGGGAAATGCTGCGCGATCATGGGTGGTCCTCGCTCTGTCTGGCTAGCGACGGCGACACCTGGTTCCGTGACCCGGCCGTTTATGCCTATTTCGACCGCTTGGTGGATGACGGTTTTTTTGACGAATTCGAAACGGTTATCTTTTACGGCGCGGGCCCCTGCGGCTATGCGGCTGCGGCCTATTCGGTTGCATCCCCCGGTTCAAAAGCCGTGCTGATCCAACCCCAGGCCACGCTTGATCCACGTGTGACGGAATGGGATGACCGCTTTAGCGACATGCGGCGCACAGACTTTGGTGAGCGCTATGGGTATGCGCCGGACATGCTGGACGCGGCTGAGGCGGCATTTGTGATCTATGATCCGCGTGAACGTCTGGATGCAATGCACGCCGCCCTGTTCACCCGCGCAAACGTCAGCAAATTCCGCATGCCACACATGGGCAGCGCGTTGCAGACCGATCTGATGGAGCTGGAGCAATTGTCCCCCCTGTTGATGCAGGTTGCGGATGGCACGATGAACGCGCAGAGCTTTGCACAGCTATACCGCGCCCGGCGCGAACATCGCAGCTATTTGCGCAATCTTCTCAATACGTTGGATGCCCAAAAACGTAATCCGCTGACTTTGATGTTATGCCGCAATGTCACCAGCCGCCTGCGCGCGCCACGCTTTTCCAACCGCCTTGCACAGCTTGAGGGGCGCAAGCAGACCAAAGGTTGAGCCGCGCCTGCTGATCCTCTGACAGATAAATTGTCGCCACCCGGCTCTGGCCCCGTCGCACGGCCTGTGATAGCCCGCTGGCATGACACAAAGCCTGACAATCCGTCGCCCCGACGACTGGCATCTGCACCTGCGTGATGGCGCAATGATGCGCGCCGTTTTGCCCCTATCCGCCGAACATTTTACCCGCGCCATCATCATGCCCAATCTGGTGCCCCCGGTTGTGACCGCGCAAGACGCCCGCGCCTATCGTGATCGCATCAGGGCCGCCCTGCCCGCGCGCGCAGATTTCACACCCTTGATGACACTGTATCTGACCGAAAATACAAATCCCGATGACGTTCAAAAAGCCCATGCCGAGGGTCTGATCACCGCGCTCAAGCTCTACCCGGCCGGGGCCACCACCAATTCTGCCAGCGGCGTCAGCGATTTTTCCAAGGTCGATGCAGTGCTGGAGCGGATGACCGCCCTTGGCCTGCCGCTGTGCACCCACGGTGAGGTCACCGACCCCGCAGTTGATATTTTTGACCGTGAGGCCGTGTTTATTGAGCGCGTGCTGGACCCGATCCGCCAACGTCACCCGGATCTGCGGGTTGTGATGGAACATATCACCACCTCGGATGCCGTAGACTATGTGCTTGCCTCCAAAGGGAATTTGGCCGCAACCATCACCACCCATCATCTGGTGATCAACCGTAATCATATTCTCGCAGGTGGCATCCGCCCCCATTATTATTGCCTGCCTGTGGCCAAGCGCGAGACCCACCGTCTGGCCCTGCGCGCCGCCGCCACATCGGGGGATGCGCGGTTTTTCCTCGGCACAGATTCCGCGCCGCATAAGGATGCCAACAAATTACTGCCCTGTGGCTGTGCGGGCTGTTTCACCGCGCCCAACACCCTGTCGATCCTCGCAGAAGTGTTTGAACAGGACGGCGCATTGGACAAGCTGGAGGCCTTTACCTCTCTCAATGGCCCTGCCTATTACGGCCTGCCCGTGAACGATGCCACACTGACCCTGATCCGCGAAACGCCCTCCTTTCCCAGCCGCATCGACACCGACGACGGCCCGGTGACCGTTTTTGACCCGGACATGGACCTGCATTGGAAGGTTGCCCCCTGATGTTCACGCCAGAGGCCTTCAACGCAGTCAAAGAGATCGTTTACAGCCACGTTCAACCCACGCTGCAGCACAACTGGCCACTTTTGGCGCAGGAACTGGGGTGCGAGCTGTGGCTGAAGCACGAAAACCAGACCCCCTTGGGCGCGTTCAAGGTGCGCGGCGGGCTGGTCCACATGCGCCGCCGACGCGAGGCCGGTCTGTTGAACGGTGTCATCATGGCCTCCACCGGCAATCACGGCCAATCCATCCCCAACGCCGCGCGGCTCGAAGGGATTGAGGCCACCGTTGTTGTTCCCAAAAACAACTCGCCCGAGAAAAACGCCGCCATGCGCGCCCTTGGTGCACGTCTGATCGAAGTGGGTGACGATTTTTCCGCCGCCGCCGCCTATGCCCGCCAGTTGGCCAGAGACGAAAACCTCGACATGATCCCCAGCTTTCACCCCGATCTGGTGTTGGGCGTGGGCACCTATGCCGATGAACTGTTTCAGGCAGCAGGCGCATTGGACGCCCTCTATGTTCCTATCGGGCTAGGCTCCGGCATCTGCGGCGTGATGGGCGTGCGCGACATGCTGGGCCTGAAAACAAAGGTGATTGGTGTGGTTGCGGCTGGCTCCAACGCCTATGCATTGTCGTTTCGGGAGGGCAAACCAGTGTCTACGAATGTTGCCGACACCTTTGCCGAAGGGGTCGCTGTGCGCGAGCCCAACCCGGAGGCTGTCGCGCTGATCAACGCTGGTGCAGATCACATCGTGGAGGTGTCAGACGCGCAAATCCGCGCCGCCACCCGCCTGATCTTCAAAACCACCCATAACCTTGCCGAAGGGGCCGGCGCTGTTGCCCTTGCCGGTGCCATGGCAGAGCGCGATACTCTCAAAGGCCAACGCGTGGGCGCGGTGCTGAGCGGTGGCAACATTGATGCGGAGAAATTCGCCGCGATCCTGACAGAGAAAACCCCTTAACCCCCGCGCGCCCGCACGCTAGAAGGCGCATCATCCCCAATCTGCCGGAGCCTGCCCCATGATCCTCACCAGCTATCCTGACCCCCAAGACATGGCGCGCCTGTCGGCCCGGATGCTGTTGGAAGTGGGTGCGGTGCACTTTAACGCAGACGAGCCATTTACCCTCGCCTCCGGCCTGCCGAGCCCAACATATGTTGATTGCCGCAAGCTGATCTCCTATCCCCGCATCCGCACCACCTTGATGGATTTTCTGACTGTTACCGTGATGCGCAACGTGGGGTTTGAGGCCTTTGACAATGTTGCGGGTGGTGAAACCGCTGGCATCCCCTTTGGCGCATTGGTGGCCGAACGCATGGCCCTGCCAATGACCTATGTGCGCAAAAAACCCAAAGGCTACGGGCGCAACGCGCGTATTGAGGGCGTGATGACAGAAGGCCAGCGCGTGTTGCTGGTGGAAGACATGACCACCGACGGCGGATCAAAGCTCAGCTTTGTAGATGCGATTCGCGACACGGGCGCGATCTGCGGACACACCGCGGTGATATTTTACTATGACATTTTTCCGCAAACCAAAAAGACCCTTGGCGATCATGGGGTTGCCTTGCATCACCTGTGCACCTGGTGGGATGTGCTTGCAGAGGCAAAGGCGCAGCAAGCCTTTGATGAGGCGACTCTGACCGAAGTTGAATCCTTCCTGAACGCCCCAAAAGAATGGCAGGATGCCCACCGCAGCGGTTGATTTTCTTTGCCCGCTGTCAGGATATCCGGCCCTAAAGGGGCCAAACTGCACAGCAAAATGCAGATTTGAAATTCTTATCCACCTCGTCCACAGTCCCGCCCTCTGCACGGGGCCAAATTTCACTATATTTAGGTGATCACAGCAGATATCCTACCAAATAGGCGCATGGTAGGATGCGTTTGTGAGATACGCACAAGGTTATCCACCAAGTTGTTCGACTGGTTTTCACCCTTAGAATCTGGCACATGGGGTGCGGGCGGAAAACCAAAATTGGGACAGTGGGAATGAACGAGATTACATCGCTGAACGCGGACCAGATTGCTGTGCAGGCGCCGGAAACCATGCCGCACTCCACCGAGGCGGAGCAGCAATTGCTGGGCGCAATCCTGACCAACAATGACATCTATGATCGTGTCGCCTCCATCATCGGGCCAAAACATTTTTACGACCCGGTGCATGCGCGCATCTTTGACATTGCCGCGCAACGCATTGCCAAAAACAACCTCGCTTCCCCTGTGACGCTCAAGGCGTTTATGGAAGACGATGAAGGCCTGAAAGAACTGGGTGGTCCCGCCTATCTGGCCCGCCTTGCAGGGGCCGCGATCAGCGCCTTTGCCGTGCGCGATTATGCCCAGATGATCTATGATCTGGCCGTGCGCCGTGATCTGATCCAACTGGGCCGCGACATTTCTGCCAAGGCGGCCTCGGTCGATGTCTCATCAGAACCGCGCGAGCAGATTGTTGAGGCAGAACAGCATCTTTACAAGCTGGCAGAACAAGGTCAGGTTGAGAGCGGATTTCAAAGTTTTCTCAAGGCGGTAACGGACGCAGTTAATGTGGCCAACGCGGCCTATCAACGTGATGGTGGCCTCTCTGGTGTCTCCACGGGTCTCATCGACATGGACAAGAAATTAGGGGGCTTGCACCGCTCTGACCTGCTGATCCTTGCCGGTCGGCCCTCCATGGGCAAAACGTCACTGGCGACCAACATCGCGTTCAACGTGGCAAAGGCCTACAAAAAAGGCGCGTTGCCTGACGGCTCCGAGGGGGCGGTGGACGGCGGGGTTGTGGGGTTCTATTCGCTTGAAATGAGCGCCGAACAGCTTGCCGCGCGGATTCTCTCTGAGGCGGCTGAAATCCCCTCCCAGCAAATCCGCTCCGGCGATATGACCGAAACGGAGTTCCGCCGTTTTGTGGACGCCGCCAAGGCGCTTGAGGCCTGTCCGCTTTTCATTGACGACACGCCCGCGCTGCCCATCAGCCAATTGGCGGCCCGTGCGCGCCGTCTCAAGCGGACCCATGGCTTGGACGTGCTGATCATCGACTATCTGCAACTGGTGCGCGGCACCGGCAAAACCGAAAACCGCGTGAATGAGATCTCCGAAATCACCATGGGCCTCAAGGCCATCGCCAAAGAGCTCGACATCCCCGTGATCGCCCTGTCGCAACTCAGCCGTCAGGTGGAAAACCGTGAGGACAAACGCCCGCAGCTGAGTGACTTGCGTGAATCAGGCTCCATTGAGCAGGATGCGGATGTGGTGATGTTCGTGTTCCGCGAGGAATACTACAAGGAACGCGAAAAACCCGGTGAGCATGATCTGGAAGCCATGGCGCGTTGGCAGGAGGACATGGAACGCCTGCATGGCCGCGCCGAAGTGGTGATTGGCAAACAGCGCCATGGGCCCATCGGCACCGTTGACCTGAGCTTTGAGGGGCGCTTTACCCGCTTTGGCAATCTGGTGCAGCCCTGGCAACAAGGTGCTGTGGACGAGCAGGAGTTTTAACGCCCGGCTATCGACCCGCGCCGCGCGAAGACCGGCCAAAGGTCAGGGATGAGCACCCCTGACCTCAGAACCCTCTATTCGCCTGCGGCGCGCACTTCGTATTTCAGGCCCTTCGCGGTGCCCTCGCCAAATCCCGTCCAATAGGTGTGATCCTCTTTCGGGGTGCCATCCTCATTCATCGACCAGACCCCTGATTGAGACTCCTCAACCAGCTCCAGATAGGCACCGCGTTCCGCCAGCCCCTTCAAATGCAGGTCGAGCCAGGCGGTTACGAAATGCTGCGAGATATTGTTCATCCGCGCGGTGTTCCAGACCGGGTCGGTGTAATGCCCCGACACGTTGAACCCCAAATCCGCGTCATCGCGAAAGCTCTCTTTGGGTGCCGGCATCGGCGCGCCTGAATTGTGCCCCCCGTTCACAAAGGTCAGCAAGGACCGCTCCACACCCGTCGTCCCTTCCCAGATGGCCCGAACGCCGTTTTCATAAAGCGAAACATCATCCTGCGAGCCCGCAATGAACATCATTGGAATTTGCACCCCGGCCAGACCTTCTGCATCCCAGAACCCGGTGTTCATCCCCCAGGGGCCAAAGGCAATTGCCGTTTTGACCCGTGCATCTGGCAAGGCGTTGTGCGTCTCACTGCCCGCCAGATGAATGCCCAAGGTGCCATGCGGCCCACCCCAGGGGTAGGCAACAGAGGCCTCTGTCACACCACCGCCCGCGGTGATCACAGCGCCATAGCCGCCCATGGAATAGCCGATAATGCCGGTGTTTTCCGCATCATAAAGCCCCGCCATAGGGGCCCCCGACACGGCCATATCCGCCATTTCCTGCAACACAAACAGCTGGTCCAGCGACCGGTTCACCAGGGTTGAACCAAAGGCCGCCTGTGTGCGGTAGGTTGAATCCGTATGATCAATGGAGGCCACAACATAACCCTTTGACGCTATGTTTTCTGCCAAATGGGACAGCAGGAACCGATTGCCCGGATAGCCATGGCTGATCAGCACCAGCGGATAGGGCGCGTCCGGTCTGGCAGCAGGTGCGTCGCGCATCGCGCGCCCTTCCAGACTGACTTCGGTCTTGGCGTCGCGCAAATAGGCTTTCAGCGTTTTATCCCCACTTGCCCCTGTCGCGGCCGGATACCACAGTTCCACGGTCAACGGGCGGTCATAGCGCGGCAATTCTGCGGGTTTTTCCGCCTGAGGGTCGATCGCGATGATGTTGACCTGATCAGGGTTCATCATCTCCAATTGCCGCACCCCCACGGGCAAATCCCCATAGGCCGCCAGTTCAGGCGCGCCGGGCAATTGCGTATCAATCCGGTTTTCCGCCAACCCCACACCGGGTGCGGTCAGGCTAAGGCAAACTGCGACGGTCAGATTACGATGGTTCATAAATTCCCCCTTTGGTTGTGCTCAACTGTAACGCGCCCTTGGCCAATCGCAAGCGGTGCAATCGCGATTAACGTAACGTGAATAGCGCGGCAGCAGGAATCATGTCACCCTGCGGTATGTGGAAAATTCTCGCCTGTTTCTTGTGCCTGCCCGCCCTCGCCGCTTTTGCCCAGGAGGTGGAGGTTGATCTGGAACTGTTTCTTGCGGTCGATGTCTCCCGCTCCATGAGCCCCGAAGAACTCGACATTCAGCGCCGGGGCTACGCCGAAGCCCTGACCAGCCCGGAGGTCACACAAGCGCTGCGTTCCGGCCTGTATGGCAAAATTGCACTCACCTATGTGGAGTGGGCCGAGGATTATGCCCAGCGCGTTATTGTGCCCTGGACGCTGGTCGAAACCACCGAAGATGCAAGCAAGATCGCCGCCCGTCTCACCGCGCATTTTGACCCAAGCCTGCGGCGCACCTCGATATCAGGCGCGTTGAACTACGCCGCGCAAGGCTTTGAGGATAATGGATTTAAAGGGCTTCGCCGCGTCATCGACATTTCGGGCGATGGCCCCAACAATCAGGGCACCCCCGTGCTGGATGCCCGTGCAGATGCGCTTGCCAGGGGCATCATCATCAACGGGCTGCCCTTGATGACGCAGGACGCGCTCAGCAATGTCTGGGGCATCCCCGACCTTGATATCTATTACGAACACTGCGTGATCGGCGGGCCGGGGTCTTTTGTGATCCCCGTACACGGATGGGTGCAATTCCCCGATGCTGTGCGGCGCAAACTGGTTTTGGAGATCGCAGGCTTGCCCGCCATCCCAAAGGTTTACAAAGCGCAGGCCGTCCAACAGGCCCCCTATGACTGTCTGCTGGGCGAAAAAATGTGGCGCGACCGGCGCAGCTTTTTTGACATCCCCTAGGCCCTAGCGCTTGACGCGGGCGTGCAGCCTGTCAAAACGCCTGCATGAGTACAGCAACACTGACCATTGACCTTACCGCGCTGAGCGCAAACTGGCGCGCGCTCAATCGCCTGAGTGAAGCCGAAACAGGGGCCGTGGTGAAGGCCGACGCCTATGGCCTTGGCATTGACAAGGCAGGCCCTGCACTGGCCGGTGCCGGGGCGCGCCAGTTCTTTGTCGCTGTGGCCGAAGAAGGCCTTGCCCTGCGCCGCGCCCTGGGTGAGGGCCCGCGCATCAGCGTCTTTTCGGGCCACATGCCCGGCGACGCAGACCTGATCCGGGGGTCCAATCTGACCCCGCTGATCAACTCGGTGGATCAAATGCTGTTGCATGTGGAGACCTTGCCCGGACACCCCTTTGGCGTGCAATTGGACAGCGGCATGAACCGGCTGGGGATGGAGCCCGCCGAATGGTCCGCCTTGCGCGATATCGCCCTGGCGCAGCGCCCCACGCTGCTGATGTCGCATCTTGCCTGTGCAGATGAACCCAACCACCCCATGAACGCACAACAACTAAATAGATTCAATGAGATGACAGGCGGTATTGATGTGCCGCGGTCTCTTGCCGCGACGGGGGGTATCTTGCTGGGGGCTGAGTATCATTTTGACCTGACCCGCCCGGGTGTTGGGCTCTACGGCGGGTTGCCGTTTGTGGATGCAACCCCCGTGGTCACATTGGACGTGCCGGTCATACAAACCCGTAATGTTGAAGCTGGCGAATCTGTCGGCTACGGCAATGCCTTTGTGGCAGAGTGCATGACCCGAGTGGCCACCGTCGCCGCCGGATACGCGGACGGGCTGATCCGGGCCATGGGCGCACAGGCCTGTTTTACGCATCTGGGCCAAAAACTGCCGGTGATTGGCCGGGTGTCCATGGATCTGATCACAGTTGACGTCAGTGCGCTGCCTGAAGTCCCGGAGGCCTTGGAACTCATTGGTCAACACCAATCGGTCGATACCGTCGCGGGATATGCGGGCACGATCGGCTATGAGATCCTGACATCTCTTGGCGCGCGCTATGACCGTGTATATCTGACCTGATGCAAAGACCGGAAAGCACGCCGCATATGACCTTCAGCACAACGCTCAAACTGGCAAATATCGCGCTGCTGGTGCTATATCCGGTGGCCTGGGCGGCCCCCTTGATGCGCGCCGGGCTGTTGCCGTTGTTTTCGCTTGATGAGATTTCAGTGCTGACGGGGCTGCAATCCCTTTGGGCTTCCGACATCTTTCTAGCACTTGTTGTCACTGCATTTGCGCTTTTTGCGCCCTACCTCAAGACCATCGGGTTGGCGCTCTTGCATTTCAAACTGCTCAGCCCGCGCCTGTTGCCCACGCTGCATATTCTGGGCAAGCTCGCCATGGCGGATATCTTTTTGATCGCGCTCTATATCACACTGACCAAGGGCATCGGCATTGGCCGCATAGAGGTTGCATGGGGTCTTTACCTCTTTACGGCCTGTATCCTGGCCTCCATCATGATCAGTTGGCGCACGGAAACTGCGCTCAAAAAACGAAACGGCTGAGCCGAAATTTTCAAAAATTTCGCCCCGATTTCTTCAAAGAAATCGCGACACTACCGCGCCCCTTGCACGCGGTCCCGCCCGCGGGCTTTTCAAAAAGCCCGGACCGTTTTCTTCAAAAAGAAAACGCACATCACCCGCAGCCCCCTCTTTCCCTTCGCCACCTGCTGCGCCATGTAGGGGCATGGCCAAAAAACCCTCTCTCACCTTTTCCTGTACCGATTGTGGCGCCTCGTTCAACAAATGGTCCGGGCGCTGCGACGGCTGCGGCGAATGGAACACCATTCAGCAGGATCAGGGCATTTCTTCCGGGCCACCGTCCAAATCGCTCGGGCCCAAACGCGGCGCAGCCATGGTGTTGACGGATCTCGCCACCCAGGAGGCTCCCCCGCCCCGCTCCCACTCCGGCATTGCAGAGTTTGACCGTGTGTTGGGTGGCGGCCTTGTGCCCGCCTCCGCGATCCTTGTGGGCGGTGATCCGGGGATCGGGAAATCGACACTTCTTTTACAGGCCGCCGCACATTTTGCGCAGGCTGGTCTGAAAACAATCTATGTGAGCGGGGAAGAGGCCTCCGCACAGGTCCGCATGCGCGCCCAGCGTCTTGGACTGGCACAATCGCCCGTGAAACTGGCCGCTGAAACCAACCTGCGCGATATTCTGACGACGCTGGACGCAGAACGCCCACAGCTTGCCATCATTGATTCCATCCAGACCATGTGGGCCGACAATGTCGACAGTGCACCGGGTTCGGTCAGTCAGGTCCGCGCGGCCTCCCACGAACTCACGGCATTTGCCAAACGCACTGGCACCAGCGTGATCCTTGTGGGGCACGTGACCAAAGAGGGTCAGATTGCAGGCCCCCGCGTGGTGGAACACATGGTCGATACCGTGCTTTATTTTGAGGGCGAGCGCGGTCATCAGTTTCGCATCCTGCGCTCGGTCAAAAACCGCTTTGGCCCGGCGGATGAAATTGGCGTTTTTGAAATGACGGGGCGTGGGCTGGCAGAGGTCACCAACCCTTCCGCCCTGTTTCTGAGCGAACGGGGCCAGCCCAGCCCCGGCTCCGTGGTCTTTGCCGGCATTGAGGGCACGCGCCCGGTGCTGGTTGAACTGCAGGCCCTTGTGGCCCCCTCGCCCCATTCGCAGGCGCGCCGCACGGTGGTGGGCTGGGACAGCGGCAGACTGGCAATGATTCTGGCCGTGCTTGAGGCGCGCTGCGGAATCCCCTTTGCCGGGCTTGATGTCTACCTGAACGTGGCAGGCGGCATGAAAATCTCCGAACCCGCCGCGGACCTTGCGGTTGCGGCTGCCATCCTGAGTGCACGCGAGGATGTCGCCCTGCCCGCAGAAACTGTGGTTTTTGGCGAGATCAGCCTCTCTGGTGCGCTGCGCCCCGCTTCCCAAACCGAAAATAGGTTGAAAGAAGCGCAAAAACTTGGTTTTACCGCAGCCATCACCCCCTCCGGCGGCAAAACCGTCGGAACCTCCGGGATCAAGCTGAACACAATGGCGGATCTGACGGGGTTTGTGGGCGAAGTATTTGGGGCGGGATAACCGCACAGAACAAAAGGCAGGGCGGACATGGAAGGTTTTACCATTATTGACGGTGTGGTGGCATTGGTCATCGTATTGTCCGCGTTACTGGCCTATGGGCGTGGCTTTATCCGTGAACTGATGGCCATTGTCGGCTGGATCGCAGCTGCGGTGCTGGCCTACCTCTTTGCCCCGCGCGTTGAACCACTGGTGCGCGAGATACCGGTGATTGGTGATTTCCTGGCTGACAGCTGTGAATTGTCGGTGATCGGGGCCTTTGCCATTGTGCTGGCGGCCACATTGGTTGTGGTTTCCCTGTTTACACCGCTGTTTTCCTCATTGGTGCAACGGTCCATCCTGGGTGGGCTGGATCAGGCGCTTGGGTTTATCTTTGGGGTGGCGCGTGGCGTCTTGCTGGTGGCCATTGGTTTCTTTGTCTATTCGATTGTGGTGACAAATCAGGAGATCACCATGGTGGATGACAGCCGCTCCGCACAGGTTTTTGGCCGCTTTACCCAACAGATCGAAGATCAGGATCCGGTGCAGGCCATGGGTTGGATACAAACCCGCTATGAAGAACTGGTCAGCGGCTGCACAGAGTAAATTTTTTGATAACGACCAAGAACGATTACGGAACATCCTCTGCGCTGTTAAGACTTCATTAGCCAATTTCGCGCATTTTTGTTTCATGTTTACAGCAACGCCGAATCCTATTTCCCCCGATTACGATCAGCTTGACCTGATCGCCAGCCCGATCTTCGTGCTTGAGGTCGATGAGGAAGGTGTACCGCGGTACGTCGCCTTTAATGCCTGTGCACGTGAAAAGTCTGGCAAGCCCCTGTCGCATTATTTGGGCCGATCCGCCCGCGAGGTTTATCCGCAAGCCTACGGACGCACGGCGTTTGCACGCCATTGCGAGGTCGCGCGCAGCGGCAAACAAATGGTCTATGAACTGGATCTACCCCTTGACGGCGTAATCCACAGCATCCGCACCACGCTTGTGCCCTATTGCGACCCGGAAACGGGGCAGCAACTGCTTTATGGCAGCTCAGAGGATATGTCAGCTGAACAGGCCACCCGCGAACGGCAGGTCAGCTTTGACACCCTTACGCAGGAAATGGAACAATTTGTCGCCCTCGCCGCACATGATCTACGCTCCCCTATGCGCAATATGGCCCTGCTCGCCGATATGCTGAAAGAGGATTTTGTGGACCACGGTGATGGCAAGGTGGAGCTATTGGACATGATGCAACATGTGGCCAAAAAATCCATGGTGCTGATTTCGGATGTGCTCAGCCATGCCAGAACAACAGAGATGACGGCGGCACGCACCAATTTTGACCTGAGCCATCTGTGCCGTGACATCTGCGATGTGTTGGACCCCCATGAGAAACACCAGTTCAGCTGCACCGCAGCACAGGTCAGTACGGACCGAACCGCGATGCAGATCGCACTGCGCAATATCATTGACAACGCCATCAAGTTTGGCGGCAAAGTGCCGTTAAAGATCGACATCCGCGTTCAACGCGGTGCCGAAGATATGCTTGATGTGGTGATCAGCGATGACGGCGGCGGTTTTTCGGATGCTGCCATCAAGTTTTTGAGCGGAGGTGCCTTTAGGGCAAGCAGTGGCTATGGCCTTTTGGGCGTGCGCCGCATGGTAGAGGCCCGGGGCGGCGCCATTACTGCCAGCAATTCCTCAGAAAACACCGGGGCTGTCATTCGGTTTTGCCTGCCGGGCGAATGGCTGGGTACAGCCAAAGGTCTGGGCAACATGATAACCGAATGGTCAAAAGACGTGGAGGAAGAAGAACTGGTGTACCGTCGGCGCGCCTGACGCCCCTGCCGGATTATTACGTCCCGCCTTTAACGTGACACATCCCGTATCGCTGATGTCCCGAAAGCGCGAAGCGCGGCAGGGTATTGGTTATTCAATTTTTGGGCGGCGCGCTTTAAGCAAATACCGCGACCTGCAAAGAATGTAAGACGCAACGCATCGTCTATAGCGAAATGCAAATAACTTGAAGCACACTGCATCTCCTAACCAGTTGAAACCTTTGATTTTAGGCAGGGTTAGGTGAGTCACGTTTTTGCATTTCTGCTTTCACCCCCCCCTGATACCGACAAACGTCTCGTCTTTCTTCTCCCTCGACAGACCTGATCATTTTACCAGCCCGCCGCGACCACGCGTGCAGGCTCACAAAAAGTCAGCGCCTTCGCCTCCGTGGTGGGGTGACATGGCATCCGGATGTCCGTACACAGTCACTGTATTTTGACAGATTCGGAGCTGCCCTGTCTCGTGCCCAATGACCTGTCCAAACTCATGCCCCCTGCACATCCCTTTGACACCTCCTATCTGCGCGACGCGGAGGATGAGGATAAGCTAAAGGAAGAATGCGGCATCTTTGGCGTGGTGGGGGTTGCGGATGCCTCCAACTTTGTGGCCCTGGGTTTGCACGCGCTGCAACATCGCGGGCAAGAGGCGGGCGGCATCGTCAGCTATGACCCCTCTGTGAGTTTTCAGTCGGCTCGACGTTTTGGCTATGTGCGCGACAATTTCACCTCCGAAACGGTGATGAAACATCTGCCCGGCGAACTTGCCATTGGCCATGTGCGCTACTCCACCGCTGGCTCCAAGGGGCAAACCGCAATCCGCGACGTGCAGCCGTTTTTTGGCGAATTTGCCATGGGCGGTGCTGCAATTGCACACAACGGCAACATCACCAACGCCAACGCCCTGCGCCGCGAGCTGATTGAGCGCGGCTCAATTTTTCAGTCCTCCTCTGATAGCGAATGCATCATCCACCTGATGGCCCGTTCATTGCAGCGCAACATTCCCGAACGTATGGAAGACGCCCTGCGCCGGGTTGAGGGCGCATTTTCTGTCGTGGCCATGACCCGCACCAAACTGATCGGCGTGCGCGATCCCTTGGGCGTGCGCCCATTGGTCCTGGGCAAGGTCGGAGACGGCTGGGCGCTGAGCTCCGAAACCTGTGCGCTGGATATCATCGGGGCCGAGTTTGTGCGCGAAATCGAACCCGGCGAAATGGTCGTGATCACCGCAAAGGGCGTTGAGAGCCACTTCCCTTTCCGCCCGGCACCGTCGAAATTCTGCATCTTTGAACATGTCTATTTCTCACGTCCCGACAGCATTCTGGGTGGGCGTTCTGTTTATGAAACGCGCGAGGCGATTGGCCGTGAGCTGGCCAAGGAAAACCCGGTTGAGGCTGATCTGGTCTGCCCCGTGCCCGACAGCGGCACGCCCGCGGCGATCGGATATAGTCTTGAATCGGGCATTCCCTACGCGATGGGCATCATCCGCAACCAATACATGGGACGCACCTTTATTGAGCCAACTGAGCAGATCCGCAACATGGGCGTGCGCCTCAAACTCAATGTGAACCGGGCATTGATCAAAGGCAAACGGGTCATTCTGGTGGACGACAGCGTGGTGCGCGGCACCACCAGCCGCAAAATCAAGGAGATGATCCTGGACGCGGGCGCGGCCGAGGTGCATTTTCGCATCGCTTCTCCCCCCACCGCCTGGCCCTGCTTTTATGGCGTAGATACGCCCCAGCGAGAAAAACTGTTGGCCGCCACCATGTCCGAAGACGAAATGCGCGACCATTTGCAGGTGGACAGCCTGAAATTCATCACGCTCGATGGGCTCTATCGCGCCGTGGGAGAAGCCAAGGGCCGGGACAGCAAATGCCCCCAGTATTGCGATGCCTGTTTCTCGGGAGAATATCCGGTCACACCTGCGGATCAGGTCGAAGACGGATTTGAGATGAAACCCGCCGCCGAATAACCTGCTGCCGGTTTCTGTCAGCATTCTGTGCTAACACGTGTTCATGGAAAACGCACCCGCCCCCCTCACCGCTTATGTCGCCACATGGTCTGTCACCGCACAAGATCGCTTGTGGGCCTGCCGCACCCTGTTTCACACCATCGCCGCAGAAGCCGACACCGGACCGCTTGATGAGACACTCAAATGGGGGCAACCCTCCTGGCGGCCTCAAAAGCCGCGCACCGGGGCGACCTTGCGCATGGATTGGGCCGCCAAAACACCCAACCGGCTGTCGTTCTATGTGGATTGCAAGACCGATCTGGCCGCCCGGATGCGCGATATTTACCCCGACCTTCCCGTGAATGACGGCCAGCGGCATCTGGGCATCGACCTCGCGCAACCGTTGCCCGAACAGGCGCTTAGCCATCTGGCCGAAATGACCTTTACCTATCATCGTGCAAAACGGCAGGGCACGGGTTAGCCCCGCCCCTTGACGCCGCAGGCCCAGAGGTGCAAAGCCCGCTGCATGACAAAACTCGCATTGATCACCGGCGCATCGCGCGGCCTTGGCGCGGCCCTGGCCGAGGCGCTTGCCCCGACCCATCACATCATCGCCTTGGGCCGCACCACCGGCGCGCTGGAAGAACTGGATGACCGGATCAAAGCCAAGGGCGGAGCCACCACGCTGGCACCCATGGACATCTGCACACCAGAGGCAATGGCCACGTTGTGCCGGGGCATCCACGACCGCTGGGGCCAGTTGGATCTTTGGGCGCATACGGCGATTCACGCCGCGCCTTTGACGCCAGCGGAGCATGTCGATGCAAAAGACCTATCAAAATCAGTTGCTTGCAACATTACCGCCACGGCTACCCTGATCACCTATATCGCCCCTTTGCTGGGGGAAACCGGGACAGCACTGTTTTTTGACGACCCCCATGCGGGCGAAAAATTCTTTTGCAGTTACGGTGCCACCAAAGCCGCGCAAATCGCATTGGCGCGCAGTTGGCAGGCAGAGACGCGCAAAACCGGGCCGTCCGTTCACATCCTGACGCCCAACCCGATGCCCACGGCCACACGCGCACGTTTCTTTCCGGGTGAAGACCGCGCGCCCCTTGCGGACATCCACAGCGAAGCGGCTGCGGTTTTGGCGCAACTCTAGTCCGCCGCGCACGGGCAAACCGTGCAGCGCGCTTGCCGCCCGCCATGGCCTCCCCTATCAAGATCGCAAAAAGGGCGGCTTATGCGTATTCTGATCACCAACGACGACGGCATCAACGCACCCGGTTTGGTTGTTCTGCGCGCGATTGCGGAAACACTTGCAGGCTCGGAGGGTGAAGTCTGGACCGTTGCGCCTGCGTTTGAACAATCCGGCGTGGGCCATTGCATCAGCTACACCCATCCATTCATGGTCAGCGATTTTGGGGCACGCAGTTTTGCCGCCGAAGGGTCCCCCGCCGATTGCGTGCTGACCGCCCTGCACGACGTGATGAAAGACGCCCCGCCCGATCTGGTGCTGTCGGGGGTGAACAGGGGTAACAATTCGGCAGAAAACACGCTATATTCCGGCACCATCGGGGCCGCTATGGAGGCCGCGTTGCAAGGTTTGCACGCAATTGCGCTGTCGCAATATTACGGCCCCGCCAACCGTGATCTGGACAATCCGTTTGAGGCTGCCGCCCAGCACGGTGTTGAGGTGGTGCGCCGCATTCTGGCCCATAGCCCGCCGGAAACAAACGCGTATCGCCTGTTTTACAACGTAAATTTTCCTCCCGTTGCCGCCAAGGATGTCAAAGGTATTCGTTTGGCGCCGCAAGGGTTTCGTCAGGGGCGCGGCTTTCATGTTGAGCCACACAATGCCCCCTCGGGGCGCCGCTTTATGTGGATTGCGGGGGGTGATCAACAGCGCCCTACGGCCCCCGGCTCTGATGCAGATGTAAACCTTGCAGGCAGCATTTCGGTCACACCGATGCGCGCGGATTTGACCGATCACGCCGCATTAAAAAGCCTGTCAGGCATCAACGCATGAACGCCGCGCGGCTTACAGATGCAGAAACCAAGATGCAGTTTCTCTATGCGCTGCGCTCCAAAGGCGTGACCGAAGCGCGCGTGCTGAACGCGATGGAGGTGATTGACCGCGGGCCCTTTATCACCGGCCTGTTTGCCGAGCGCGCCTATGAGGACATGCCCCTGCCCATCGCCTGTGGCCAGACGATCAGCCAGCCGTCAGTGGTGGGGCTGATGACGCAAGCCTTAGAAGTCTCCCCCCGCGACAAGGTGCTCGAAATCGGCACCGGATCGGGCTATCAGGCCGCGATCCTCAGCAAACTGGCACGCCGGGTCTATACCATCGACCGCCACCGCCGTCTGGTGCGCGAGGCCCGCACCATTTTTGAAAAGCTCGATTTGGGCAACATCACCGCAATCACCGCTGATGGCTCTCACGGGCTGAGCGAACAGGCACCCTTTGACCGCATCATTGTGACCGCCGCCGCCGAAGACCCGCCCGGCCCCTTGCTGGCCCAACTCAAAGAGGGGGGCATCATGGTGCTGCCCGTGGGCCAATCAGACGCGGTGCAGCACCTGATCCGGGTGCGGAAAACCGCCGATGGGCCGCAATACGACGAATTGCGCGCCGTCCGCTTTGTACCTTTGCTAGAAGGCTTGGGAAAAGACACATAATAGGTTAATATGCCGCAAAACCCCCGGCCAACAGGGGGTGGCAGTGATGAGGACACGCAGATGCACAACATGGTTTTGGGCCGCAAATTGCGGTTGATGGCGCTAGCAAGCGGCAGCGCATTGGTTTTGGCCGCCTGCGAAGGTCAACCGCTCGACTTTGATTTACGCGGGATAAATGGCGGGTTCAGCACGGCCAAAGCTGCCACTGCACCTGTCGCGGCACGCCCCAAACCCGACAATCGCGGAGTGATTTCCTACCCCAACTATCAGGTGGCCGTGGCCCAACGGGGGGACACGCTTGAAGATGTCGCCGCGCGCGTGGGCATCGCTGCCGCAAGCCTGGCCAGCTACAACGGCATCGCCCCAAACGTGCCTTTGCGCAAAGGCGAGATCATCGCATTGCCCAACCGCGTGGCCGAACCCTCGCCCGCAACCGGCGCTGCGACAACCGGACCAATCAAACCGGTGGATATTTCATCGCTTGCCGGCAACGCCATCGACAACGCCGCGGCGACCCCCGGCGTTCAGACAACTGCCTTGCCCCGCAATACACCCGCCGCCCAGACCGGCAAAGAGCCGGTGCGCCACCGGGTGGAACGGGGTGAAACCGCCTTTACCGTCGCGCGTCTTTACGGCGTGCCGGTCAAGGCGCTGGCAGAATGGAATGGCCTGGGCCCGGATTTCAAAATCCGGGAGGGTCAATTCCTGTTGATCCCCGTGGCACAGCAAAGCCCGCCAAAGCGCAAGGCAGAAGCAAACCCCCTGCCCGGTGTCGGCAGCCCGACGCCGGAGCCGCCCTCCTCCTCAAAACCACTGCCAAAGGATGACACCTCTGCGGTGCCTGCCCCCGCAACAGATACCGCAAAACCCAGCAAACCGGTGGCGGATGTTGGCAAAACCACCAAGGCCACAAAGGCCACCAAAATGGCGGCCCCCGTAAACGGCAGCATCATCCGCGCCTATGCCAAGGGCAAAAACGAGGGCATCAACATCAAAGGTGCACCCGGCGGGGCGGTCAGTGCCGCTGATGCGGGCACGGTTGCCGCCATCACCAAAAGTGCCGAAGGCGTTCCCATCGTTGTGGTGCGCCACGGCGGCAATCTGTTGACAGTCTATGCCAACGTGACAGACGTTTCGGTGTCAAAAGGCGACAGCGTCAAACGGGGCCAGTCGATTGCAAAGCTCCGCGATGGCAAAGACTCTTACGTGCATTTTGAGGTGCGCAAAGGTTTTGACAGCGTCGATCCTGCACCTTTTATCAACTAGGGTATGGGTCACCCAGTCTCGCCACCAGGCCGTTGTTTTCAAATGAAATTCGCGCTCGAGGCGGCTACAGACTCACGCCTTTGCGCCCGGCCAGATCTACAAAGTATTGCCAGGCCACACGGCCTGAGCGGGAGCCGCGCGTGGCTTGCCATTCAATGGCTTCCGCGCGCAGGGTTTCCTCATCCATCGCAACGCCGTGGGCGTCACAATAGCCACGGATCATTGCCAGATATTGATCCTGATCACAGGCGTGAAAACCCAGCCAAAGGCCAAAGCGATCCGACAGGGAGACTTTTTCCTCCACCGCTTCGGCAGGGTTGATCGCAGAGCCGCGTTCATTTTCCATCATGTCACGTGGCATCAGGTGGCGTCGGTTGGACGTGGCATAAAGCACAACATTGTCCGGGCGCCCTTCAATCCCGCCATCCAAAACCGCCTTGAGCGATTTGTAATGGGCATCGTCATGACCAAAACTCAGATCATCGCAAAACAGGATAAACCGTTGCGGCGCACCGCGCAGCAGGTTCAGCAATCGCCCTACGGAGGGCAGGTCTTCACGTTGCAACTCAACGATGCGCAACTGGTCAAAATCAGCGTGAACAGAACCATGTATTGCTTTGACAAGGCTTGATTTTCCCATACCCCGCGCGCCCCATAGCAACGCGTTGTTTGCGGGCAAACCAGCCGCAAACTGGCGGGTGTTATCCAACAGGGTGTCCCGTGACCGGTCAATCCCAATCAACAGGTGCAAAGCCTCGCGCGCCACCTGCGCGATGGGTTCCAGCCGATCCGGCTCCGTGTGCCAGACAAAGGCCGAAGCCGTATCCAGATCAGGTGCGGCCAGCGGTGCCGGAGCCAATCGTTCCAGCGCCGCCGCGATGCGCTCCAAGGTAGCGTCGTTCACTTGAGATCCTCAACGTCGTCATCGACAAAACCCTCGTCTTCGTCGTCAAAATATCCCTCTTCGCGCAACCGCGCGTCGCGCTTTTTCTCGACCCGGCGCACCAGATGGATGGAAATTTCGTACAACCCATAGACCACCACAAAGAGGATCAGCTGGGTGATCACATCCGGTGGTGTGACCAGTGCCGCCAGCACCAGAATGGCAACCATCGCGTATTTGCGCACATTGCCCAGCCCCTCGGAACTGACCAATCCGGCCTTGCCCATCAGCGTCAACAGCACCGGCAGTTGAAAGCACAGCCCAAAGGCCATGATAAATTTCAACGTGATATCAAGGCTTTCATTGACCTTACCGTTAAACACGATTGTCGGCTGGTCGTTGTTCACAACGGTCTCCCCCTCGCCCAGAAGGATGCTTGGCAAAAAGGATGCCGCGTCTGCAAACCCCAGCAGAAAGGTCATCGCCAGCGGCGTCACAACAAACTGTGCAAAGCTCGCACCGAGAAAAAACATCACCGGCGAGGCGATCAGAAACGGCAGAAAGGCGTTCTTTTCATTGCGGTAGAGGCCCGGTGCCACAAAGCGCCACATCTGAAACCCGATGATCGGAAAGGCCAGCGCAAAGCCGCCAACCATCGACACCCGGAACACCGTAAAAAGGTATTCCTGCGGGCTGGTGAACTGCAACGCCGGGTTTTCATCACCCATGTTGCGCAGTGTGTTCACCACCGGTTCCAACAGGAAATTCATCAGATGCTCAGCGATGAATTGCCCCTGAATGGGGATGAAAAAGAACGATATCGTCACCAACAGCGCCAGAACGGAGCGGATCAACCGCGTGCGCAGCTCTGCCAGATGCTCAATCAGCGGGGCCGCGCTGTCGTCGATGGTATTGGTGTCATCCGCGCTCATGAGGAACTCTTTTTGGCAGGTTTTTTGGCGGCTGGTTTTTTGGCCGCAGGTTTCTTGGCTGCCGTCTTTTTGGCCGGGGCCTTTTTGGCGGCGAGCGGCGGTGTGAGTTCAGCCTCAAGCGCATCTGCGCGCGCCAGATCCTCTGCCGCCTCACGCTGTTTGCGTTCAGCTGCGGCGCGGGCCGTTGCGGCCTGGATTTTCTTGACGTCTTCCGCGCGCTTTGCGGCCAGTTTTCCGGTCTCGCTGTCCGGGTCTAGATCAGTCAGCGATTTGGCCGTGGATTTCACCTCGTCCATCGCTGTGCCCAAGGGGTTGGTCGCCGCCTTCAGGGTTTTGTTGATGCCGGAGGTTGCCTCGCGCACGCCACTTTCGTCCGCGGCATCATTCATTGCAGTGGAAAATTCGCGCGCCATGCCTTTGGCCTTGCCCACAAATTGCCCGACACGTCGGAACATCACCGGCAGGTCCTTGGGGCCAACCACAATCAGCGCCACGATGCCAATGATCAGCAGTTCAGCCCAGCCCAGATCAAACATGGATCAGACCTTGTCTTTTTTGTCCGAGGCCACTTCGCCGTCGATCACGTCACTCTCTTCGGCCAGTTCTTTTTCGCCTTCGTTGATGCCTTTCTTAAAGCTGGTGATGCCTTTGCCCACTTCGCCCATCAGCGAGGAAATCTTGCCGCGTCCAAACAGCACCAAAACCACAACCGCAATCAGCAGCAGGCCCGGCAGGCCAATGTTCCCAAGTCCCATGAAATCTCTCCTGTCATGTAATCGCACCGCAGGGCGCGCAATCTCGGCGTTCCTTTTACGCAAACCGGTCTTGGGCGCATAGCGGCAAAGCACTGAATTGCCGTCAAATTGATGGGTTTGGGAAAAAAACTGACCCTTGCCGCGTGCAACTGACAGGTTTATGTCAGTTGCACGCGGCAAGAGAGGCACCCCACATGATTGGCATGATCGACCCCGGCAGCGCGGTGATGAGCTACTCCGACATTCATTACCTGCACAAACCTGATGCGCCGTAGCGACCGCCTGTTTGACATCCTCCAGATCCTGCGCGACGGCAAACTGCACCGCGCGCAGGACATTGCCGCCCGGTTGGAGGTATCCACCCGCTCCATCTACCGCGACATGGATACATTGGTTGCCGCCGGCGTGCCGGTGCAGGGCGAACGCGGTGTGGGGTATATGGTGACCGAAGAGATCACCCTGCCCCCCCTCAATCTGACCGTGGCCGAACTGGAGGCGTTGAACCTGGGCCTGGCCGTGGTGGCACAGGCCGCCGATGAAACGTTAAAAGCCGCCGCAGACACCTTGGCGGCAAAGGTCGATGCGGTGCTGCCCACCCGCACAATCGCGCAGGCGGATGCCTGGAAGTTTGAGGTCTATCCCTTTGCCGATGCCACGCGAAACCTTGCCCACATGCCACTGCTGCGCGCGGCGATCAAGGCGCGTCAAAAGGTGCGCCTGACCTATACATCGCGCAAAGGGGCCGTGACGGGCCGGGTGATCCGTCCGCTGCATATGGAGTATTGGGGGCAC
The DNA here is from genome assembly GCA_937928635.1 of uncultured Sulfitobacter sp. Taxonomy (GTDB): domain Bacteria; phylum Pseudomonadota; class Alphaproteobacteria; order Rhodobacterales; family Rhodobacteraceae; genus Sulfitobacter. The sequence goes on from CALFWM010000011.1 coordinate 171,522, forward strand.
GTCTGGACGATCACCAGTTGGTGTGAATTGCGCAATGATTTCCGTGTGTTCCGGCTGGACCTGATGGAAAGCACAGAGGCGCTGCCCGAATTGTTTGTGGATGAACCGGGAAAGCGGATTGAAGATTACGTGCCGTAGGGTGCGCATTTACTGCGCACCGCTTGTCCCCATCATGGTGCGCAATTAATGCGCACCCTACGTCAAACGCCAGTCCGTTTGCGGCGGCAAAAACGCCTCCACACTGGCCTGCGCCACAACGATGGTTTCGCCGTTGCTGTCCACATTCAATCCCCCCACAACGGCTTGCACCTCGGCGCGCCCACGGGGCAGTTTGGCTTTCAGAACCTCTAGGTCCAGCTGATCCGGCTCCTGCACGGCCACCGTCACCTGCACGCGCATCTCCTCGTGTGACATCCCCGTCACCCCAAAAATCGGCAGGGAGGAATGGCGAAACGCATCCTCAATCGCGCGCAATGCGGCCTTTGTATAGTCCTGCCCGTGCAGGTCATTGCCCATGCCCATTTCAATGATCAAACGTTGTTTACCCATCGGCCCGCTCCATGTTGAAGCCAACGGAAAGCGCCACATTCGCCATGATTGTCGGGTTTCCGGTGCCCTCGGGGCGCGGCACATCCAGACCGCCACGGGTGACATGCACGGTCACATCGCCGTAAGGAAACACGGATTTGAGCACCTCTGCATCCACCTCATCAGGCTTTTGCACGCCCACATCCAACCGAATTTGCATGTCGGTTTTGTCAAAACCAAACAGTTCGGCCAGATTGATCGAATTGTGCCAAAGCGCGTCCTGGACGGCACGTTTTGCCGCTTGGGTATAATCCCCCCGCCGCAGGGACGATCCCATGCCAAATTCCACCAATAACGTCTGCATCTAACCCTCCATCGGAAAAACAAAACACCGGTCCCGCCGGATGGTCAGCCACATGACGGAGCCGGGTTGCGGCAAAAACACATTGGGCACAGTGGCCTTCAGGATTGAGCCGTCGTGATCCATCCGAAATTCCACGAGGCTTTCGTTGCCCATAAAGCGCGCCCGCGCCACCACGCCGCGCGCCGCCGTGCCATCGCTGGCAGTGGGCATTGGCCCCTTGCCCGCCCGGTCAAAATCAATGCGCACATGTTGTGGACGAAACACGATGTTGACAGTGGTGCCATTGGGCACGCCGGGGGCCAGAAACCGGCCAAACGGCGTCATAGCAAGCGCGCCAGAAACCTCCGCGCGCAGCACATTGGCATCGGAAAAGAACGCAACGGAGGCCCGGTCCAGCGGGCGCGTGTAGACGTTATAGGGCGCACCCTGCTGCACAATTTTACCGTCGCGCATCAGCGCAATTTCATCTGCCATGCGCATCGCTTCATCCGGTTCATGGGTGACCAGCAAAACGGCGGTGTCTTCTTCCTTGAGGATGCTCAGGGTTTCGTCACGAATGCCATCACGCAACCGGTTATCGAGCCCCGAAAACGGTTCATCCATCAGCATGATCCGCGGTCGTGGTGCCAGCGCACGCGCCAGTGCAACCCGCTGCTGTTCCCCCCCGGACAGCTGATGCGGATACCCGTCGATAAAGCGGGCAAGGTCCACCCGCTCCAGCAATTCCTGCACCCGTGCACGTTTTTCGCCCCTAGTGCCGGTTTTTAGGCCAAAGGCCACATTGTCCGCCACGCTCAGGTGGGGAAACAGGGCAAAGTCCTGAAACATCAGGCCAATTTCGCGCCGTTCAGGCGGGATACGAAACACCGTGTCACAGATCAGCGCCCCGTCCACGTGGATTGTCCCGCTGTCCTGCATCTCAACCCCTGCAATCATCCGCAGGGTCGTGGATTTGCCGCAGCCCGATGGCCCCAGCAGGCAGGTCACCTGCCCCGGCATGATCTGCAATGACACATCATCAACCACCGCGCGCCCGTCATAGGCACGTTTCAGGTTCTTGATTTCAAGGCGGGGGATCGGGGCGGTCATGGGTATCCGATAGATTTACTCAGATAGAAGGGCTATCAGCGCTGGTCCCTGCCCGCAAGCGCGGCCACCCTCACGCGGTCAAATCAAACGCCGCGTCCGCCACATCAACGCCATTGACCTGCAAAATCACCCGGTGCACGCCGGGATAAAGCGTAAAGGTTGTCGCATCCCCTTTCAGGTTGTGATTTTTGCTGAGCTTCAACGGTTTGCCTGCCGCGATCTGGCTGACTTTGAGCTTGAACACCTTTTCCGCCGTCTTGCCCTGCGCGCGGGCAAACACGACGCGGTAATCGACCATCACCGGCAGGTCTTGATCTGCGCCAAGTGTGCAGCTGATCTCCAACCGCTCCCCAATACGATAGCGTTGCGCACCCAATTCAAGGTTTGCGCGCACCGGCACATCACGACGGTAGCCGAGCATCTGCAAGGCACCCGCATGGCCCTGTTTCACCAAGGTGCGCAGCGCATGCCGTGTCATCCACGCCAGTTCTTTGTCGTTCTGACGGCCCTGTTTTGCCCAGGATTGCAAGGTTGACACCACAAAGTCCGCTTGTGTTTTTGCAATATCATTCAGATGGTTGGCCACCGATCTTGTTACGTAACGGGTTGGATCAGCGTGCAGGGTATCCAGCAACGGCAGGGTCTGATCCGTGGTCAATGTCACCGCCTTTGCCCAGGGCAGTTTGGGGCGTGTGCCCTCGCTCACCAACCTGCGCAGGTGATAGTTTTCATCCTCCGCCCATCGTGCCAGACGGGCCAGCGTCTGCTCTGGCCATCGGTTCAGAAAGGCGCGGATGTAAAACTCCATCGAAAACCGCTGCGTCGCTTCATAAAGCAGATCAAGCGCGCGATCCCGGTGATCCTCCAGCCCATGCCGCACAGCCAGGATGCCCGGCATCGCGTGGATGAAATGCCCAAAATCATCGTCTGTCTTAGCAGGATCCAGAGCGGGCGGCATCGCGGCCTGTAGCTGATCCGCCATGGTTGGAAAATCAGCGGCCAATTGCCCCTCAAGGCAATCGGCCATCCACTCCATCCGCGCCATCAGCTCGCGGGATGGAAACCCCGCCAAGGCCTCTTGCACAAATTGATCTTCGTCAAAGCCGGGCACACCAGCGGCAAATTCTGCCGCCAGTTGGCGAAGTGTTTCTGCGTTAAACAGATGGTCTTTCAGTGAGAATTTCTCGGCCATTACATGGTGATGTTGGTGGCACCACCATCCAGCAGCAAATTTTGCCCCACAATAAACCCGGCATGGGTGGAGCATAAAAACGCGCAGGCCGCCCCAAATTCCTGACGCGTGCCATAGCGCCCGGCAGGAATCGTCGCGGCACGCTCTGCGCGGGCGTCTTCCAGTGTGATATTGCGCTGTGCCACCACGGCACCGTCCAAGGCATCGGCCCGGTCCGTGGCGTGAATGCCAGGCAACAGATTGTTGATCGTCACCCCTGATCCGGCGACCTGTCGCGAGGTTCCAGCGACATAGCCGGTCAGCCCGGTGCGCGCCGAATTGGACAGGCCCAGCACGCCAATGGGCGCACGCACGGACTGAGAGGTGATGTTAACCACCCGGCCCCAACCGCGATCCATCATGGCAGGCACCAGCGCTTTGATCAGTGCAATCGGGGCCAGCATATTGGCGTCAAGTGCGGCGATGAAATCGGACCGGTCCCAGTCTTTCCACATGCCGGGGGGCGGCCCACCTGCGTTATTCACCAGGATATCAACACCTTGCGCGGCTTTGATGACACCTGCCTGACCGTCTTGTGTGGACACATCCGCAGCGACCGTTGTGACGTTCACACCGTGTTCATCGCGCAAACGTGCAGCAGAGGCCTCCAGCGTCTCCGCCCCGCGGGCGTTCATCACAAGATGAACACCAGCGGCGGCCAGTGCTTCGGCACAGCCCAGCCCCAACCCTTTTGACGAGGCGCAAACCAAAGCCGTTTTTCCCTTGATCCCGAGGTCCATCATCCATCTCCTTTTATTCAACTTGAAACAGACCTATCACGCCCCGCGCGGGATGCCAGCAAAACACCCAAACCTTGACCCCGGAGGGCCACAATTCTACGTTTCTGTGACGGCACGCACGCGTTGTCCTGTGAGGTTATTGATGGCCAAATCCCGCCCTGCCCCCGCCCAAAGCGTGCCCATTCTGCACGCGCGTTTCGTGCGCGCAACAGATGGGGCCAACATGGGTGATCCGGTTTCTTTTGCGGAGGAGCTGATTCTGGATGATGTTTATGAGGTCGCCGCCGATGCCAGACCTGAGCGCCTGTCCATCCAGACCTCAACCGCCAACAGTTTTTTCGTGGCAGAGGACACATCCGTCGGCACGCCGGGTGCGGCGCTTTTTCTGGACTCTGCGCTGACGTTCATGACGCGTGAGGGTCAAACCCAAGAGGCCCTGTTGCTGGTTGAAGTGGACGCCGACGGCAACGCCGCTGGCATATACCTGTTGCCCCTGTCCGCCATGACACCGCAAACGGAATACCGTTTGGTGGGCATCGACACGCAAACACCGTTGCAAAAATTCGCGCAGGTGGCTTGCGTGTCCTTCACACGCGGCACGCACATCACACTGGCCTCGGGCGAGCAACGCGTGATCGAGGAGTTGCGCGTGGGCGACCGCCTTTTGACCCGTGATGACGGCGTACAGCACCTGCGCTGGATAGGGCAAAGCACCCTGCGCGCGGTGGGCGAATTTGCCCCGATCTGCATCACGGCGGGCACGCTGAACAATGAACATGATCTTGTGGTCAGCCCCGATCACCGGCTGTTTATCTATCAACGCACCGATGAGGTTGGCGCGGGGCGCGCAGAGCTGCTGGTTAAGGCGCGTCATTTGGTCAACAACGATACAGTGCGCGTGCTGGACGGTGGATTTGTTGATTATTTTCAACTGCTTTTTGACAGTCATCAGATCATCTATGCCGAAGGGATCGCGGCAGAATCCATGCTGATCGACACCCGCACAAAACCCGTTTTACCCGATGAGCTTGCCGAGGCCATGGGAGATGTGATCCCCGGCCATTCAGATTTGCCCCATGCCGGTCTCGACGTGGAAAAGGGGCTGTTGAACCGCCCAGATGCCGCAGAACTGCTGCGCAAAGCCTCCACCAGATAAGGGCGGGCCAAGGCCCGCCTTACGCGGCAGCCTTCTGAGCGTTGCGGGGCCTGCGCCATGTATTGGCTGACCGAAACCTTGCCACCAGCCCCCTGTCAGGTATGTGTAGCGCCAAATGACATCGCGTGACCCAACGCGAAGCCTGCTATTGGCACGACATTGAACATGAGGAACGGCGAGCAACATGCTGGATGAAAACAACAATCGCGCGCCCTTGCCCGCTGAAATCGCGCGGCGCAGAACGTTTGCGATCATCTCCCACCCGGATGCGGGTAAAACCACCCTCACGGAGAAATTTCTGTTGTTTGGTGGTGCGATCCAGATGGCCGGTCAGGTCCGTGCCAAAGGCGAGGCGCGCCGCACAAGATCAGATTTTATGGCGATGGAAAAAGACCGCGGTATCTCCGTCTCGGCCTCTGCCATGTCGTTTGACTTTGCCTCACAGGACCGCAGCTTTCGCTTCAATCTGGTCGACACGCCGGGTCACTCTGACTTTTCCGAAGACACCTATCGCACACTGACCGCCGTAGACGCCGCCGTGATGGTGATCGACGGGGCCAAAGGTGTGGAAAGCCAGACCCAAAAGCTGTTTGAGGTCTGCCGCATGCGCGACCTGCCGATCCTGACGTTCTGTAACAAGATGGACCGTGAAAGCCGTGATGTTTTTGAGATCATTGACGAAATTCAGGAAAACCTTGCCATCGACGTGACCCCCGCCAGTTGGCCGATTGGGGTCGGGCGCGACTTCATTGGGTGTTATGACATCCTGCGCGACCGCCTTGAGCTGATGGACCGCGCGGACCGCAACAAGGTTGCGGACAGTATTGAAATCAACGGGCTGGATGACCCCAGACTGGCCGAACATGTCCCCGCAGTCTTGCTGGAAAAACTGCTGGAAGATCTGGAAATGGTGCGAGAGCTGATGCCCCCGCTTGACCCAGCCCTGATGGCGGAGGGGTCCTTAACCCCCATTTGGTTCGGCTCCGCGATCAACTCCTTTGGCGTTAAGGAATTGATGGACGGCATCGCCAAATTTGGCCCCGAGCCGCAAATACAAAAGGCTGAGCCGCGCCAGATTTTGCCCGAAGAAAAGAAGGTTGCCGGGTTCGTCTTTAAGGTGCAAGCCAACATGGACCCCAAACACCGCGACCGCGTTGCCTTTGTACGCCTGGCCTCCGGCCACTTTCAGCGGGGCATGAAAATGACCCATGTGCGTACGAAAAAACCAATGGCGATTTCAAACCCCGTGCTGTTTCTTGCCTCGGACCGTGAACTGGCCGAGGAGGCCTGGGCAGGCGACATCATCGGCATTCCCAACCACGGTCAGTTGCGCATCGGTGACACCCTGACTGAGGGCGAAGCCCTGCGTGTGACCGGCATACCCTCCTTTGCGCCTGAATTGCTGCAAGGGGTGCGCGCGGGCGACCCGCTCAAGGCCAAGCACCTTGAAAAAGCGCTGATGCAATTTGCAGAGGAAGGGGCGGCGAAGGTGTTCAAACCCTCCATCGGCTCCGGCTTTGTGGTAGGGGTTGTGGGGCAGTTGCAGTTTGAAGTGCTCGCCTCACGGATTGAGCTGGAATATGGCCTGCCGGTGCGCTTTGACAGCTCGCAATTCACCTCGGCGCGTTGGGTGAACGGTGATAAGCAAGCCGTTGATAAATTTAGCGAAAGCAACAAGCAGCATATCGCGTTTGATCACGACGGAGACATCGTGTACCTGACCCGCCTGCAATGGGACATTGACCGGGTTGAACGGGATTATCCTGACATCCGCCTGACGGCGACCAAGGAGATGATGGGGTAAAGGCGCTTAAGGGTCCACAGGTTCTAGATACCCTGAATGCACGTAGCCGACGTAGCCCAACCGCGTGCGCACGCGCCATCAACGCCAAGCCGTTCCAAGATTGTGCGTTCGGGTAAAGAGCCGACTTTCTCACCCGCCGGGCTGCGCCGAAAGTTCAGTTTGGACGGTGACACGCCTGTGACCTGTGAGCGCATTTCGACACCGACGTCGCGGTGCCCTTTCAAAGTTGAATCAATAGATCCTTCCAAAAATATTCTCTGAAATGCCGTTAACCTAAATGAACGATTGCCGCTGGATAAACTTAAAATTGTCAACGTCCATCTACTAACTCAGTATTGCGCAGGGCCTGTGCAATCCGCACACTGCCCCAATGGATCAGCCAACATGGGGCATTGTCTCCACCATCAAAGCACCCGCTGCCGATATCTTGCGCTTTGCCGCCTTTCATCTGCGCGCCGGGGCGCATCGCATTTACGTCTACCTTGATGATGAAAATCCAACGGCCCAGACAGCCCTCAAGGCGCATCCAAAATGCCGGGTCATTCGCTGTGACGCTGCTTATTGGCAAAAGCATGGCAATCGACCCAAAAAGCATCAGGTGCGTCAAAGTGTGAACGCCACCCATGCCTACCAGCGCCGCGCCGAAGTGGATTGGCTGATCCATATGGATGTCGACGAATTTCTGGTATCGGACCAACCCATAGCGACCATCCTTTCGGGCCTGCCTGCGGACAGGTTAACCGCCCGCATTCGCCCGATGGAAGTTCTGGCCGGAGACGGCACAGCCTTTAAGGCGTTTATCCCCAATGGCCCGGAGCGCAAAGCAATCACGCAAGCGCTGTACCCGACCTTTGGGGCCTACCTGAAAGGTGGATTTCTAAGCCACCTTGCCGGGAAATTGTTTGTCCGCAGCAGGTTAGACAGCATACGCCTGCAAATCCACAACGCATTTGAAGGCGGCATGGCTCTTCCCGACAGCGCGCAACTGCATGGCATTGACCTGGCCCATTGCCACGCCAAAAGCTGGGATCAATGGCTGGCCGACTATCGGTATCGCCATGAAAAAGGGTCGTACCGGGCGGATCTAGCACCCAATGCCTCACCCGAAAAAGGTGGTATGACCCTGCATGCCTTGTTTGAAATGATAGAACAGCAGGATGGGGTTCACGGTCTGCGCGCCTTCTTTGATGAGGTGGTTGCTGACACACCCGATCTGCGTGCACGGCTGGCGGAGCGTGGGTTACTCAGACAAATTGATCTGGACTTCGCACAGGCGTTGGCAACACATTTCCCCAACGTAACCCTTTGAGCACACAACTATTTGACGGCGCGGTGCCAAGTTGTTATGCGCATGCCTACATGTTGCGGTACGGTGCCGCCGCGGGCCATACGGGCCGACATGATTGCTGCCGCGGGCCAAATCAGTGTCCGCTTATACCGGACATATATGACCAAATTTTCTGATCTGAAGTTGAGCCCTAAGGTTCTCAAAGCCATTGCTGAGGCGGGGTATGAAACCCCTACTCCCATTCAGGCTGGTGCCATCCCACCCGCACTTGAAGGGCGCGATGTTCTGGGCATTGCCCAGACTGGCACAGGCAAAACCGCCAGCTTTACTTTGCCGATGATAACCGCCCTTGCACGGGGCCGCGCACGCGCACGCATGCCGCGCTCGCTGGTGCTCTGCCCGACGCGGGAACTCGCCGCCCAAGTAGCTGAAAACTTTGACACTTATTCAAAACATGTAAAGCTCACCAAGGCCCTGTTGATTGGCGGCGTGTCGTTCAAGGAACAGGACACACTGATCGACAAGGGCGTTGATGTGCTGATCGCCACGCCGGGCCGCCTGCTCGATCATTTTGAGCGCGGCAAGCTGATCCTGAATGACGTGAAAGTCATGGTGGTGGATGAGGCCGACCGCATGCTCGACATGGGGTTCATCCCCGATATCGAACGTATTTTTGGCCTCACACCTTTCACCCGCCAAACGCTGTTTTTCTCCGCCACCATGGCACCGGAGATTGAGCGGATCACCAACACCTTCCTCTCCAACCCCGAGCGGATCGAGGTTGCGCGGCAAGCAACAACAAATGAGAACATCGAGCAAGGCGTGCTGATGTTCAAAGGCTCGCGCAAAGACCGCGAACCGTCAGAAAAGCGCAAGGCCCTGCGCGCCTTGATCGACGCGGAGGGCGAGAAATGCACCAACGCAATCATCTTTTGCAACCGCAAGATGGACGTGGATATCGTTGCGAAGTCTCTGAAAAAATACGGCTATGACGCGGCCCCAATCCATGGCGACCTGGACCAAAGCCAGCGCACGCGCACACTCGATGGCTTTCGCGAAGGTTCCTTGCGCTTTCTCGTGGCCTCTGATGTCGCCGCGCGTGGGCTTGATGTGCCATCGGTCAGCCACGTGTTTAACTTTGATGTGCCAAGCCATGCAGAAGACTACGTGCACCGGATCGGTCGCACAGGACGTGCAGGGCGTGATGGCACAGCGATCATGATCTGCGTCGGCCGCGATGAAAAGAACCTCGCGGATGTGGAGCGGCTGGTGGAGCGCGAGATCCCGCGGCTGGAAAATCCGCTGGGCGGTGGCAAACCCGAAGAAGCGCCACAGGGGGCTGATGAGGGCACGCCGGAAGAAAAACCAAAACGCTCCCGCTCGCGCAGCCGCAAAAAAGACGACACGCCCAAAGCGGAGGCGGTAGAGAGCGAAACACAAGTTGTCGAACAACAGGCCGACGCGCCAAAAGTCGAAGAGACCCAACAGGTCGAGGCGGACAAGCCAAAGTCAGAAAGCCGCACCCGTGGCGGTCGCGGAGGCCGTGGCGGCAAGGGGCGCAACAACAACAACGACAACCGCGGTGGCGGCAACAAGGTTGTGGGCCTGGGCGATCACCTGCCCGACTTCATCGGGCTGAGCTTTGCAGAGCGGGATCACTAAGCGCCTTAATGGCGTCAATTTTACAACCTAGAAGATTTCCATTCAAACGGGAGCCTTCGAGATGCCTTCTGCCCAAACGCATATCGAAACGGTCTCGACGACGGCGCGGGTGGTAGCGCAACATCCCGGCATGCGCCTGACAGCAACCGGGCTTGCAGCCCCTCATAGGTGGATCACACTACTCATCCTTGGGTGTTGCTTACCAAGTTTGGCGGCTATGTTCGCCTTGCCAGCAACAATGATTAACCCAGAAGGCTTAGGGCAATGGGTCAACGTGGTACGCGCACTTGGCGTTTGCATAGCGGGGCTCGTTTTTTGGCTTTCCCTGTCTTTGCTGCGCGCATGGGCCAATCCTGATTGCAAAGGCCCACCATTCTTTGGATTTCTCTGCACAATTGTCATACTAACACCAATGTCCTATGGCATGACGAACGCAACTTTTCTCAGAATTTTTCCACTTTCCAGCACCTATTTACTGCATGAACCGCTGATCATCCAAAGAGATTACATTAGTGTTAGCTATGACGGACCTTGCCGCAGAAAGTGCCTCTTTGAAAAGCTGACCGGGACTGATGGCGTAATCTATGCGCTGAACCTGGACAACTATCCAACCTTTGTTGCCCCCATTGTGCTTTACGAAAAACCTGCTGGGTTCCGAATATTTTCGGACCCGCGTACCAGACCAAGAAACCCGGCTGCTCTTACCCTAAAGGGCGTTGGAAACTGGTTTGGGATGCGGATCGAGAAAATTACGCCTGTCAAAGAAGAACAGGCGTAATATCTTCTTCTAGCTCAACCGGCTAACCACAACCGTCACCTCAGGCTTCTTGCCAATCTCATCATTGGCAGACTGCCGCGCGACCTTTTTCAACCCATCATGCAGCTTGTCATCATCGCGCAAGGTTTTCGCCCCGGCCCGGCCCAGCCATTGAGACAGGTCCTCTTCCAACACATCCGTAAGCGGCGCGTCTGAAATGCCCGTATCCGGCAGGCCCATCATATCCACCCACGGATCGCCCAAGGGCTCATCATCCGCATCCATGATCACCGTCACCGTTACATGCCCGTTCAGTGCCATGCGGATACGGTCGCGCACCACGCCATCGAGCGCGCCGATCTGCACGGAGCCGTCGATATAGGTGCGCCCGGTTTCGATGTATTCCGTGACCTTCGGCTTGTTGCCGGACAGATCAATCATCATCCCGTTTACCGCCAGCACGCCCTGCATGCCTTTTTCATCCGCAATCCGCGCATGTTCGCGCAGATGGCGGTGTTCGCCGTGCATCGGGATCAGGATCTGGGGCTTCACCAGATCATGCAGTTCTTCCAGATCAGGCCGGTTGGCGTGACCAGACACGTGGTAATGCCCGCCGGAGTTTTCATCAACCACATCCACACCAATCTCGGAAAACTGGTTCACGATACGGATCACGCCACGTTCATTGCCGGGGATGGTTTTGGAGGAAAACAGGAACATGTCCCCTTCCTTCATCTCAATCCCCTGATACTTGCCCCGCGCCAGTTGCGCGGAGGCCGCACGGCGTTCACCCTGCGAACCTGTCACCAGCAGCATCAGGTTTTCACGCGGTATGTTGCGCGCATCCTCTGCGCGAATCGTGTTCGGGAAATCCTTCAGCACGCCGGTTTCCTGTGCCGCCTCCACCATGCGGTTCATGGAGCGGCCCAAAAGCACAATCGAGCGCCCTGCCCGGTCGCCCGCCGCCGCCAGCGTTTTCACGCGGGCCACGTTGGAGGCAAAGGTGGTCGCAACCACCATGCCATCGTGCGACGCCACCAGCTTTTCAATCTCCGGCCCGACGGAGGCCTCGGAACGGCCCGCATGGCGGCTGAACACGTTGGTGCTGTCACACACCAGTGCTTTGATCCCCTCTTTGGCAATCTCAGCGAACATGTCATCATCAAACGGCTCACCCACGCCCGGCGTGCGGTCAATCTTGAAATCGCCTGAGTGCAGCACCCGGCCATCCGGTGTGTCGATCACCAAGGCAGAACTCTCAGGAATGGAATGCGAAATCGGCGCAAAGGATACCGTGAAGGGCCCCGCGGTCACGGTTTCGGGATAGGGAGAGACCACATGCACCGCGTCCTCGGGGTGGCCGTGTTCATCCATCTTGCGCCGCGCGATGTTCGCCGTAAAGGCGCGCGCATAGATCGGCGCTTGCAGGTGGTCATAGGTATGGGCCACGCCGCCGATGTGATCCTCATGGGCGTGGGTAATAAACACCGCCTCAATCTGATCACGCCGCTCGCGCAGCCATGCGATGTCGGCAATGATCAGATCCACACCGGGAGAGCTGTCCATATCCGGGAAGGCCACGCCCAGATCAACGACAATCAGCCGCTCTTTGCCCGGTTTTCCGTAGCCATATACATAGGCATTCATGCCAATTTCACCCGCCCCGCCGAGAGGAAGGTAGATTAATCTTTCACTGCTCATTCTTAAGCATTTTCCTTGTTATATCTGTGGATGACGGTCAGCCCGTGCATCGTGAGGTCATCTTCGATGACGTCGAATAAGTCTTCGGTCTGCGCAAACAGCGGGGCCAGCCCGCCTGTCGCAATAATTTTCATTTTCTGGTCACGTTCGGCTTTGATGCGGGCGCAGATTTCTTTCACAAGGCCCACATAGCCCCAGAACACCCCTGACTGCATGCAGGCAACGGTGTTGGTGCCTACTACACGTTGCGGCTTGGTGATGTCCACATGTGGCAGGGCGGCTGCGGCCATATGCAGCGCTTCGAGTGATAGATTTACACCGGGTGCGATCACGCCGCCCACATACGCGCCATCGTGGCCCGCCACATCAAAGGTGGTCGCGGTGCCAAAATCGACCACAATCAGGTTGCCGCCATGCCGGTCATAGGCACCCGCTGCGTTCACCAACCGGTCTGGCCCCACAATTGTGCCCTCATCCACACGCGGCGGCGTTGGCAACAGGCAATCCGGTTTGCCCACCACAATCGGGCGACAGCCAAAATACTGATCCGAAAACACCCGCAGGTTAAACACAACGCGGGGTACGGTGGAGGAAATGATCACATCGGTGATCTTTTGTTCGATCTTGTGATGGTCCAGCAGGGTTGAGAACCACGTAAAATACGCATCCGACGTGCGCGCATGATGGGTCGACGTGCGCATGGAGATCAGCTGCACGCCGTCTTCATAAATGGAAAAAACGGTGTTTGTATTGCCGCAGTCAATCGCCAGAAGCATGGCGCAGCCCTCCTATCAGAAAAAGACGTCTGCCGCGGTGATTGCCACAGGGCCCTTGGGGGTGGTCAGGATCAGGTTACCGGTTTCATCCAGATCCTCAAAGGTGCCGGTGATTTCTTCTTTCATGGTACGGGCTGTGACCGTGCCGCCCAGGTTGGCCGCATGGCGCAGCCACAGGCGGCGAAACGGATCAAACCCTGCCGTTTCAAACAGCTTGCGATCACTGGCAAAGGTGATTGCCAGAATATCCAACAGCTCTTCGATGTCAGGGGCCTTGCCCAGTTGCGCAAGAACGGAGGACGGCGGCGTGGCACGCGGCTCCACATCCGCAAGGTCGGGGGCATGGCACAGGTTCACCCCGATGCCGATCACCAGCCAGTCGACCTTGGTTTGGGTGCCGGAGGTTTCCAGCAGGATGCCCGCAATCTTGGTCCCGTTCAGCAGCACGTCGTTGGGCCACTTCAGCGCGTAGCCTTCGGACGGCGCGACAACCTTGAGCGTCTGATAGAGCGACAGAGCGACAACAAATGAGTTCAGCGCAACATCCTGCAAGGGTTCAGGCGGGAACATGACATGGCTGGCAGAGAAATTGCCAACCGGGTCTGCCCAGGGGCGCCCACGTCTGCCACGCCCTCTGGTTTGTTGGCGTGCCAATATCCAGGCCGGGCCTTGCAGGCTGTTGGCACGTCGCGCCGCCTCAGCGTTGGTGCTGTCCACAGAATCCAGAACAATACGGTTGACCCCAATCGGCCAGCCATCATCCCCCAGATCAGTTGACAAGTGTCGCCGCCGCAGAGGCCGCCGCGCCTTCGACGCCAAACATATTGGCGATGCCCACAATCATAATCACCGCAGAGGCCATCAGGAACCCCGCCAGCAAGGGTGAGCCGCCACTGTCCAGCGCATCGGATTTATCCTCACCAAAGTACATGTAAAAGACAATCCGCAGGTAATAATAGGCCCCGATCACGGAGGCGATGACGCCCGCGACTGCCAGCCAAACCAGATCCGCTTGATACGCCGCGCGCAGCACGTAGAGCTTACCAAAGAACCCCAGCATGGGTGGCACACCAGCCAGGGAGAACATCAACACCAGCAATGCCAAAGCACGACCCGGGTTCTGTTTGGAATACATGTTAAGGCTGGAAATATCTGTGACCGGGGCACCGTCCTTTTGCATCAGCATGATGAAAGCAAAGACGCCCACGTTCATGGTCACATAGATCGCCATATAGACCAGCATCGCCTGCACGCCCAACACTGTACCTGCGGCAAGACCCATCAGCGCGTAGCCCATGTGGGCGATAGAACTGAACGCCATCAGGCGTTTGATATTGGTCTGCCCAATCGCCGCGACCGCTCCAAGGAACATGGAGGCCACAGACAAGAGCGCCACGATCTGGCTCCAGTCGCTGACCGCATTGCCGAATGCGTCGTGCAGCACGCGGGCAAACAGCCCCATCGCCGCAACCTTGGGCGCGGTGGCAAAGAAGGCCGTGATCGGTGTAGGTGCACCCTCGTAAACGTCCGGTGTCCACATGTGGAACGGTACGGCCGACACTTTGAACGCCATGCCCGAGATCAGGAACACAAGACCAAAGAGCAGCCCGATGGAGGTTTCTCCCGCCTGCGCGACTTCGATGATGCCAGAGAACAACGTGGTGCCTGCGTAGCCGTAGACCAGTGACGCGCCATAAAGCAGCAGACCGGAGGACAACGCCCCGAGCACAAAATACTTCAGGCCGGCCTCCGTCGATTTGATGCTGTCACGGCGCAGGGCGGCAACAACATAAAGCACAAGGGATTGCAGCTCCAACCCCATATATAGCGCCATCAGGTCGCCCGCAGAGACCATCATCATCATACCAACCGCGGCAAGCGCGACCAGCATTGGATATTCAAACCGCAGAATCCCACGATCGCGCATGTAGCCTTCTGACATGACCAGCACGGCAGCGGCACTCAGCAAAATGGTGATCTTGGCAAAACGCGCAAAGCCATCATCGTTGAACATGCCGTTAAAGGCGGTTTGCGTACCCTCCCCGGTCAGGCCAATCCATGCCGCAAGCACCACAAACAGCGCCGCAGTCAGCCAGACCAATGCGCCCGCCATTTTATCCTTGCTGCTATAGACAGCCGCCAAAAGCCCCAGCATCGCAAAGGCCGACAGCACGATTTCAGGCAGGATGATGTTCAGATCAGCGGAAATCATCTGGGCGGTCCTTATTCAGAAACCGCAGCGGTCTCAAGCGCGCCCATGGCGGCCTCTTTCGCTGCGTCATAGTTTTCAACCAGGGCGGTCACGGAGGGGCCGATCAAATCGAGGATCAGCGCCGGGTACACACCAAGCAGGATTGTCATCACCACAAGTGGCGCAAAAATCCACTTTTCCCGTGGGTTCATATCTGTGATCGACTTTAGGCTTTCCTTGATCAGATCGCCCATCACCACCCGGCGATAGAGCCACAGTGCGTAAGCGGCAGAGAAGATCACACCCGTTGTGGCCACAGCCGCCACCCAGGTGTTGACCTGAAAGACCGCCATCAGCGTCAGGAATTCACCCACAAATCCAGAGGTGCCGGGCAAGCCGACGTTGGCCATGGTGAAGAGCATAAAGATCAGCGCGTAGGCCGGCATGCGGTTCACAAGGCCACCATAGGCGTCAATCTCGCGCGTGTGCATCCGGTCATAGATCACCCCCACACAGAGGAAGAGCGCGCCGGAGATAAAGCCATGGCTCAGCATCTGGAAAATCGCGCCATCAATGCCCTGCTGGTTACCCGCAAATATACCCATGGTCACAAACCCCATGTGCGCGACCGATGAATAGGCGATCAGCTTTTTCATGTCTTCCTGCACAAGCGCGACCAGCGAGGTGTAGACAATCGCAATTGCGGAAATCCACAGAATAAACTCGCTCATCACCTCTGCCCCCACCGGGAACATCGGGAGTGAGAAACGCAGGAAACCGTATCCCCCCAGCTTGAGCAGGATCGCCGCCAGCACCACAGAGCCCGCCGTTGGGGCCTGCACGTGCGCGTCGGGCAACCATGTGTGCACCGGCCACATCGGCATTTTCACTGCAAAGCTGGCAAAGAACGCGAGGAACATCAGCGTTTGCGCGCCCCCCACAATTTGAATGCCCAACAGGCTGAAACTCTCCGAGCCAAAGGTGTGGTTCAAAAGCGCAACCTGCCCGTCCTGACAGGCCGCAATACAGGTAGACCCGGCATCGGCAAACATGCCCACCATCGCCACCAGCATCAGAACAGAGCCCAGGAAGGTGTAGAGGAAGAACTTGAAACTTGCATAGATGCGGTTTGCCCCGCCCCAGATTCCAATGATCAGGAACATCGGGATCAGGCCCGCTTCAAAGAACAGGTAGAACAGGATCAAATCCAGCGCCATGAACACGCCCAGCATCAGCGTTTCAAGCAGCAGGAAGGCGATCATGTATTCCTTGACGCGGTGTTCCACGTTCCAGGATGCCGCAATCACCAGTGGCATCATGAATGTCGTCAGCATCACAAACAGCACCGAAATACCATCAACGCCAAGACGATATTGCATGCCCAGCAGCCATTCGGCCTCCACGACGAACTGCATGCCGGTGTCGTTGGGGTCAAACTCAAACAGCACAAACAGGGAAACCACAAAAGTGACGCTTGTGGTGATCATCGCCAGCCATTTGGCATTGCGCTGTGCCGCTTCGTCATCACCCCGCAGGAACACCGCCAAAATCAGCGCCGCAAAGGCCGGCATAAAGGTAATGATGGAAAGAAGATGTGTATCCATCAGAGGCTACCCCCATCCAAAAAGAAGTAAATCAGCACAAGGGCAGCGACCACACCGACCCCGACCGCAAAGGCTGCAATCGTCCAGTCAACGGCCAGCCCAATGTAGACGCCCCCGGCGGCACTGCCCGCCAGCATGCCACGCCCGATCACGCGCATCTTGCGGTTGTACATGTTAACCGCCAGCAGGACCCCCATAAAGGCCAGCACCGTGGTCATCAGGCCAATGATCAGTGACAGATTTGGCATTACTTTGCCCCCCCGGTCATCGTCATCCACGTGACAAGCACAGCAATGCCAATCACCATGGCAAACGCATAAGTGAAGACATAGCCAGACTGCATTTTCCCCGCGAGCCGGGTAAAGAACGGGACGATGCCCATTGCCACCCCGTTCAATGTGCCATCAATGACGTCGCCATCCCCACGCTTCCACAGGAACCGACCAATCGCCTTGGCGGGACGCACAAAGATCACGTCGAACAGCTCATCAAAGTACCATTTGTTTAGCAGGAACTGATAGAGTGGCTGCTGGTTTGCGGCCAGACGGCCCGGCAGTGTCGGGTTCCAGATATAAAACCACATCGCCATGATAAAGCCGATCAGCATGGCGACAAACGGCGCGACCTTTACCCATTTGGGCGCGTAATGCGCCTCATCCAGCACATGGTTGTCAGGGGCAAAGTAGAGCGCCCCTTCACCCGGCGCGCCACCAAACGCGTCGTGATGCTTTTCATCTTTTCCGTGATCGCCTGCCGTCTTGGCACCGTCTTCCGCACCATCGGCCTTGCTCTCTCCCGCTTCGGCGTGTTCGGCCAGCGGGATATCGTAAAAGGCGGCAACGTACTTGGTGTCACCAAAGAACGGTTTGAACCAGATCATCCCGGCAAAAATCGCGCCAAGCGCCAGCACACCCAAAGGCACAAGCATGGTCATCGGGCTTTCATGGGCATGTTCATGGGTATGCTTGTCGCCACGCGGCGTGCCATAGAAGGTCATGAACATCAGACGCCAGCTGTAAAAACTGGTCATCGCAGCGGCAATCACCAGCAGCCAGAAGCCGTACATGGACCCGCCCCCCCAGGCACTTTCAATGATTGCGTCTTTGGACAGAAACCCGGCAAAACCGATGTGCGTGAGCGGGATGCCCACACCGGTGATCGCCAGCGTACCAATCATCATCGCCCAGAAGGTATAAGGGATTTTCTTGCGCAGACCGCCGTAGTTGTTCATGTCCTGCTCGTGGTGCATCGCATGAATGACTGAGCCCGCGCCAAGGAACAACATCGCCTTGAAGAACGCATGTGTGAACAGATGGAACATCGCGGCTGAATACATGCCCACACCGGCGGCAACGAACATATAACCAAGCTGGCTACAGGTCGAATAGGCGATCACACGTTTGATATCGGTTTGAACAAGCCCCACGGTGGCGGCAAAAAACGCGGTTGTCGCGCCCACCACGGTGACAAAGGCCATGGCCTCTGGCGCGAACTCCATCAGAGGGGACATACGACATACCAGGAAGACGCCCGCCGTGACCATCGTCGCGGCGTGGATCAGCGCGGACACGGGCGTTGGCCCTTCCATCGCGTCAGGCAACCAGGTGTGCAGGAACAATTGCGCCGATTTCCCCATCGCGCCGACAAACAACAGGAAGGCGATGACATTGGCCGCATTCCACTCGGTCCACAGGAAGGTCATGTTCTGGTTAGCCAGATCGGGTGCAGCGGCAAATACGTCATCAAACCGGATGCTGTCCGTCATCAGGAACAGGGCAAATATGCCAAGCGCAAAGCCGAAATCCCCCACCCGGTTTACCACAAAGGCCTTGATCGCGGCGGCATTGGCGCTGGGTTTTTTGTAGTAGAACCCAATCAGCAGGTAGGAGGCCACGCCGACCCCTTCCCAGCCAAAGAACATCTGCACAAGGTTGTCCGAGGTGATCAGCATCAACATCGCAAAGGTGAAAAAGCTGAGATAGGCAAAAAAACGCGGGCGATAGCTTTCGTGCTCTTTGAAATTCTCATCATGGCCCATGTAGCCAAAGGAATAAAGGTGCACGAGGCTCGAAACCGTGGTCACCACGATCAGCATGATGGCGGTCAGCCGGTCCAGTCGGATGGACCAATCGGTGCTAAGCGAGCCGCTCTCGATAAAGCGCAGGATCTGGATATGCTCGGTTGGCCCCTCAAAACTGAGGAAGACGACCCAAGACAATATTGCGGCGAGGAACAGCAAGCCGGTGGCAACCCACATCGCTGCGGTTTCGCCAATGATTTTCCAGCCAAAGCCGCAGATCAACGCGCCGATCAGCGGGGCAAAGAGGATTGTGGTTTCCATTAGTCTAACTTCTCGATGCAGCTGATGATTTCGGTGGAGAACTCAGTGGCCCGCACACGGTTGGAGTAAAGCCGCATGATGTTGCGAATTTCCTTGAGCGAAATTTCCCAGGAATCTGCAGCTCGAAACGCAGTGCGAACAAAATACCGTACTTTGAGCCCGTCAGAATGGGAAACACGTTTTGCAATAAACGCGCCCTCAAGCGCATGGTGCAAAAACATAATGTCGCGGTTTTCCCGCGAAAAATTTATCCACAGTGATGCTTCTGTTCCGAGGTCGGAAAACAGGCTAAACTGTTGCCCCCTTACAGAGCACTCAGGAACAACAGGGGTCAGCCCGACACTTGCGCTAGGCCAACTGACCGAGGCGGCCAATAATACGCTGATCAAGCTCTTCATCGCCTCAGCCCTTCATCACGTTGACATCTTCAACCGCAATTGTGCCCCGATTTCGGAAGAAACAAACCAGAATGGCCAGACCAATCGCCGCCTCAGCGGCCGCAACGGTGAGCACGAAGAGCGTGTACACCTGCCCGACCAGATCGCCCAGGAAACTGGAGAACGCCACAAAGTTGATGTTCACCGCGAGCAGCATCAGCTCGATGCTCATCAACAGGATGATCACGTTTTTGCGGTTCAGGAATAGCCCGAAGATGCCAATGACAAACAGCGTCGCCGCCACTGTCAGGTAATGTTCAAGTCCGATCATCTCGTCCCTCAGTTCTTTGCCCTGGCTCTCGGGCTTTTAGTCTCACGTTCCCCCGACTTCCACAGGGATTTCGATCATCAGTCGACAAAAGAATTAACTCCTGAAGTTGGATCAAGATTCACAGCAGCACAAAAGTTGTCACTGCGATCCTTAACTCCGCCCGATACGCGAGTATCAGCGCAGACACTTCCTCTCCATCGAACCACAAAGGCAGTGAATTCAATCCTCATAGCCAGCCACTCACGGAATACGCGCTCCACGGATATCCCTTTCGGCGCATCGAGAGGTTTTCTTGACTGAACGTGTAAGTGAGCAGCATTGCTTGCTGGGGCGAATTGGATCACTGACACCCTTTCCGAACAGGCGGAAGCCCAGTTCCAGAATTAAAACTTGTTATGCCTGCGGTAGTGTCAGCCCTGTCGACTTTGTTCGCGCAAACGCACCTAAGAATAAAGGCAGCTTTGACTCTGCTGCTGTACCCTAACGCTCGAAGACCATCTGATATACTCGACAACGTGGTGGGCTCCGATCCACACATCTCTCCGCGTATGAATTCTCTGCGTTCTTTGTAGAATGACTGTGATTTCCAGCTTTCGTATTTTTTCGATCCTTTCTTTGGATCGTCGACGACAACCGCTTTGAGTTGATTGCAGTCCGCCAACACGAAATTGTCATAGGCGGTGTGATACATCATCAAATCATCCGATAACATCTCAACGTGCGTAGCTGCAGCACTTACCGGAACAAGATCTCGGTGGCCGCAGGCATGCTCCGCGAATGTGAGGGCGTCAGCCGTCTCTCCTGATAACAACAGCGCCGCGGTGAACATTCCCACCTTATATGGAAACGAAATCACAAACCCTGCCCCGGCTTGGGATCTTTCAGCTCCATTGCCACGGCCGGATTACGCATCATCTGCGCGACGGGTGACTGGCGTTTCACGTCCTCGCGGTGGCGCAGGGTCAGCACAATCGCACCAATCATCGCCACCAGAAGGATCAGGCCAGACAGCTGAAACAACAGGAAATAATCATCGTAGAGGATCAGGCCCAGTGCTTCTGTATTGTGCCGGTCCGTATCGACCACCTGTGCGCGCAGCCCTTCTGCGGCGGCGTTGGTTTCCCACACGCCAAAGGCCATGACAAACTGCATCAGGATCACAAGCGCAATCAACAACGCCAGCGGCATATAACGCGCCATTTCGGCCTTCAGTTCGGCAAAATCGACGTCCAGCATCATGACCACAAACAGGAACAGAACCGCGACCGCGCCGACGTAGACAATAATCAGCAGCATGGCGACAAATTCCGCCCCCAGCAGCACAAACAACCCGGCAGCAGACAGGAATGACAGGATCAGCCAGAGCACCGAATGCACCGGATTGCGGCTGATGACTGTGAACAACCCGCCGGTGATCACGCAGATCGAAAACAGGTAAAATGAAAAGACGGTCATGCCTCTTTGTCCTCTTGCTCATCCAACACCGCCTGCGCCAGTTCCAGCGCGCGGGTCATGGCGGGGATGCCAGCAAAGGCCGACATTTGCCCGATTGTCTCAACAATGTGCTGTTTGGTGGCCCCGGCCTCCAGGGCGTGACGCACGGTCTGGCGCAGGGCCAAGTCGTTTTGCGCACCCTGCATCGTCAGCCCGGCGAGGGTCAGCAATATGCGCGTGCGCGCATCAAGGCCCCCGGTGTTCAGCTTATCGCCAAACACCATGTCCATCACGTCCTTGGGCATGGTGCCCATCATCGCTTCAAACCCTTTTGGCGTAAACGCATCCATCGCCGGAAAGGACTTTGCCATTTCCTGCGCCTGTTTCATTATCGCTTCAAAGGGGTTGTTGTCGGTCATGCGCCCCACCATGGTCCAAAGATCAAGATGGTGATGCCAGCAACGACCGTTGCCCAACCGATGATCGGGCGATTAAATCGCGTGATGATAGCATAGCTCGCACCGAACCAAAGCAATGTGCTGAGGACAAACGCGAGAACAGGCAACCGATCCGCAATATGACTGACCGAAACCTGCTCACCTGCAAGGAGCAGCGCAATGGCTCCCGGCAGCATCACAATTGCTGTGAGATAGGTGAGGGTGAGACGTTTCATCGGTAGGGCGCATCCATCTCAAGGTTGCGGGCGATCTCACCCTCCCAGCGCTCCCCGTTGGCAAGCAGCTTGTCCTTGTCGTAATACAGCTCTTCGCGGGTCTCGGTGGAAAACTCGAAATTCGGCCCCTCGACAATCGCATCCACCGGGCAGGCTTCCTGACAGAAACCGCAATAAATGCATTTGGTCATGTCGATGTCATAGCGTGTGGTGCGGCGGGAGCCATCTTCACGCGGCTCCGCATCAATGGTGATCGCCTGTGCGGGGCAAATCGCTTCGCAGAGCTTACAGGCAATGCAGCGTTCTTCGCCATTGGGATAACGGCGCAGCGCATGTTCCCCGCGAAAACGGGGACTTAGCGGGCCTTTTTCATGCGGATAGTTGATCGTGACCTTGGGCGCAAAGAAGTATTTCATCCCCAGCACAAACGCCTTGGCGTAGTCCTTGAACAGGAAATATCCGGCGGCACGTGAATAGTCTGTTTGGCTCATTTAGATTTCTCCAACTCCAGCATCCGATCCGCCCAATCGTTAATCGCATCCGCCATTTCTGCTCTCGTTACTTGAGGTTCCCCAAAACCGTCAACGTCCCGGTCTAGGGTCCACGTCTCAATCAAAGTTGCAGCCAAAGAAGTAAGGTCATCATAGCTCGCAGACTTAATTGCACTCGCCAAAAGGTTCATTTCTACCCCCCTACGGCCCAACGGGCGTAAATGCCCCAGAACCAGTCAAACTTGGCGGCGAAGGCCACAAACACGACCCACGCCAGCGACAGTGGCAGGAACACTTTCCACCCCAGACGCATCAATTGGTCATAGCGGTAGCGCGGTGTGATCGCCTTCACCATCGAGAACATGAAGAACACCAGCAGCATCTTGAGGAACATCCACAAGAACCCATCCGGCAGGAACCCAACCGGCGACAGCCAGCCGCCCAAGAACAGCAGCGACACCAGCGCGCACATCAGCACCACGGCCACCAACTCGCCAATCATGAACAGCAGGAATGGTGTGGAGGAATATTCAACCTGATAGCCCGCAACCAGCTCTGACTCTGCCTCCGGCAGGTCAAAGGGTGGGCGGTTCGTTTCGGCCAAGGCACTGACAAAGAACAGAATAAGCATCGGGAAGTGTGGCAGCCAGTACCAGCTCAGCAACCCGGCCCCATCTTGCGAATGCACAATCGCGCTGAGGTTCATGGAGCCTGCCGAAATGATCACACCGATGATGATCAAACCAATGCTGACCTCATAGGAGATCATCTGAGCGGCAGAACGCAACGACCCAAGGAACGGATATTTGGAGTTTGACGCCCAGCCGCCCATGATCACGCCGTAAACCTCCAGCGAGGAGATCGCAAAAACATACAGGATCGCCACGTTGATGTCCGAGAGCACCCATCCTTCGTTGAAGGGAATCACCGCCCAGGCGATCAGCGACATGACCAGCGCGATCATCGGCGCGAGGAAAAACACCGCGCGGTCGGCACCGGCGGGCACAACCACCTCTTTGACCACATATTTCAACAGATCCGCAAAACTTTGCAGCAATCCGAACACGCCCACCACGTTGGGGCCACGACGCATCATGACAGCGGCCCAAATCTTGCGGTCCGCGTACATCAGAAAGGCAAGCGCCAGCAACAACGGCAGCAGGATCAACAGCACCTGCCCCAGGATCACAAGGCCGATGCCCAATCCGGTGTTTGTAAAGAAGTCGATCATGCGTCCCTCACACAGTCGGTATGCCGCGTTCGCCGCACTCAGCAAGCACGACTTCGGCATCAATTGTCTTTAAGCCCTGTGGCAGGCTCGGCGAGATCGTGTAAACAGCATCGCCAACAAAGATGCCACCCTCCTCAGCCACATTTGTGCGCACATGGCGCGCAAATCCGTAGCCCCGGATCACAGTATACTGTGCGGCGGCACATTCAGCGTAATCCACAACATCATTTGTGCTCAACGCTTTGGTCATCGCAACGTTAAACTGCACCAGATCACCATCCAACAAAACCGTCTCTACACCCTTGTATTCCGGGATAAAATCCTCTGCCGTGGGCACCCCTGCACCGCAAGAAGCCAAGGCCAGCGGCAGGATGAGCCCCGCATATTTCACTCGGCTGCCATCGGCTCAGAGCGCCGCGCGGCGGCATTGGCGGACAGTTCCGCCATCAGCTGACTGGCCCGCGCAATGGGGTTGGAAAGGTAAAAATCGCTGATTGCATGTTCAAAGGCGCCTTTGCCCATCTTGCCACCCGTCTCAGCGGACCAGATATTTTCGGGAACGACATCAACATCCCCCAAATGAGGCACCGCCTTGATCATATCGTTGCGCAATGCAGCAAGTGAATCAAACGGTAGTGTCGCGTCAAGCTCCGCACTCAGCGCGCGCAGGATGGCCCAGTTTTCCTTGGCCTGTCCGGGCGGGAAACCGGCGCGCAGTGCCAGTTGCGGACGCCCTTCGGTGTTTACAAACAATCCGCCCTCTTCGGTATAGGCCGCCCCCGGCAGGATGATATCTGCGCGATGCGCACCCCGGTCGCCATGGCTGCCCTGATAAATCACAAACGGCCCGGCAGGGATGTCGCCCTCATCCGCGCCAAGGTTATAGATTACCTCAGCCGCCAGCACATCCGCCACGCCACCCTCACAGGTGGCCCCCACATCCATCGCACCGACCCGGCCTGCCGCGCTGTGCAAGATCAACAGTTTGCTGTTGCCCGCCTCCGCCGTCTGCATCGCGGTGGCCAGCACCGCGGCCCCATCAGGCCCCGTCAGCGCGCCCATCCCCAGGATCGTCACGCCACGCTTGTCCCGCTTGTCGCTGTGATCCATCGCCGCCAGATCGGCCAGCGCCTCGCGGCCCTCACCCAGCGGGATCACATCATAGCTGAACTCAACGTGCGCACCGATGCGCGCGATGGTGGCCCCTCTGGACCATGCCTTGCGGATACGCGCGTTCAGCACAGGGGCCTCAACCTCGGGGTTTGTGCCGATCATCAGGATCATCTCGGCGTCATCAATGTCTTCGATGCGCGCCAAACCCACGTAGCCCGAACGGTTGCCGCTCGGCAGTTTGGCCCCGTCGGTGCGGCATTCAACGATACCGCCCTGCCCCTCGATCAGGGTTTTCAATGCATAGGCCGCCTCGGTCGAGGCCAGATCACCCACCAGGCCACCAACACGCTTGCCTTTCATCGCAGCCGCCGCAGCGGCAAGCGCCTCTGGCCATTCTGCCGGGCGCAGCTTGCCCTTTTCGCGAATGTAGGGCGTGTCCAAGCGCTGACGGCGCAGACCGTCCCAGACAAAACGTGTCTTGTCGGAAATCCATTCCTCGTTCACGCCATCATGGTTGCGCGGCAAAAACCGCATCACTTCGCGCCCCTTGGTATCGACCCGAATGTTGGACCCAAGCGCGTCCATCACATCAATGCTCTCCGTCTTGGTCAGCTCCCAAGGACGGGCCGTAAAGGCATAAGGTTTAGAAACCAATGCACCCACGGGGCAAAGATCAATGATATTGCCCTGCATGTTGGAATCGAGCGTCTCGCCCAAATAGCTGGTGATCTCCGCATCCTCGCCACGCCCGGTCTGGCCCATCTTGTGGATGCCCGCGACCTCTGTGGTGAAACGCACACAGCGCGTACAGGAAATGCAGCGGGTCATGTGGGTTTCCACCAAGGGCCCCAAATCCAGATCTTCCGTCGCGCGCTTGGCCTCGCGAAAGCGGGAAAAATCCACGCCATAGGCCATCGCCTGATCCTGCAAATCACACTCGCCCCCCTGATCGCAGATCGGGCAATCAAGCGGATGGTTGATCAGCAGAAATTCCATCACGCCCTCACGGGCTTTCTTGACCATGGGGCTGTTGGTTTTGACCACCGGCGGCTGGCCCTCTGGGCCGGGGCGCAAATCGCGCACCTGCATCGCGCAGCTTGCGGCGGGTTTGGGCGGACCGCCAACAACCTCCACCAGACACATCCGGCAATTGCCTGCGATGGACAGACGTTCGTGGTAACAAAACCGGGGGACTTCGACGCCAACCTGTTCACAGGCCTGGATCAGCGTCATTGCGCCATCCACTTCGATTTCCTTGCCATCAATGACGATCTTGCGGATGTCGCTCATAGGTTTACTTCGCCCTTAAGAGGGAGCCGATGCGGCTGCCCTTCTGAATCTCTGCTTTTCCGAGCGCACAATAGCTTTGCGGATCAGAAGTATCGACCCCCTTTGCTTCGAAAAAAGCGGCCCCTCTGGCCCGCATCCGCGCTTTTTCCTCATCGCTGTCGGTATACGCCTCAATTTCCTGATCTGAATAGCCCAAAGAACGTGCTTTTTTCTGAACATCGCGCACATAGCTCAGCGCCTTAAGCATCCGCGCCGAGATGCTGGGGCATTGTTTGCGAATGCGATCCGCAATGCCAAGGTCCAGCAGCGCATCGTCAATCGCGGCCACGTCGCGCAATGCTGGTTTGGCGGCAAGGGGCGGCCCCATCAGGCTGGCTCCGACGATCAGAATGATCAGCTTTTTCATGGTATTTTCCTCAACGAACCCGGGCAGAGCTGCCCAGTTCTCAGATGGGGGAATGTGGGTGTGATATGCAATAACAGCGCAGGCCCGCCCCACCTCGGTCACGTTTTTTCGCTTATGTATCCTGTGCTTGCGGGCAACGCCCCCGCACGCGCAACGTATCCTTTTCGATCGAAAGGCGTGCGTCTTTGTCCAGCGGGTTTTGCACCCAGATGATGTCTGAGCTGCCAAAACTGGCCAAACAATAGCTGACCCCGCTGTGATAGGCCGCCTCGCGCGCGCCATCCAATGACTTGGAAACCCTGGTCACCGTCACCACAAAAGTGTCGCGTTGCTTGTCCACCTTTTTGGCCTTTGCACGGAAAAACTGGCCGTCATAGGCGACCCTGTTTTCACGCTCCTGACATCCCGCCATCAAAGCCGCAGAGAACGCCATTGCACCAAAGCCTAAAATCTTCATCATTTTTGCACCCTCGAATGTGTTGGCCGCAGCGCCGAGGCCTTGTCTATCACCACAATGGAATCATGCACATGGATGCCACAGAACTCCTGCGCCAATTCGGGAAGCGCCAGCGCGTTCTTGTTATGATACCATTTGTGCATGTCGTCTATCATCCTGCGCACGGTGTTAAAGAAGTTTTTCGATGCGCGAAAGCCATCGTCGAAACGCGCGTAATAGGCGGCCTGCAACTTCTCAATCATATAGGTGCCTTTCATCACCAGCAGCGGGAACAGCACCCTGAGCGAGGCCTCAATATGCGGCATATGGTGGCTGCCATCATCCAGCACGTCATCAACACCGCCCATGTATTCAACCACCTGCGCCAAACATTCGGGATCATCTTGCGACCCGCGCGCACCATGCCCGATTGCCCATCGTATTGCGTGCAGTCCTGGTTGATATCAATGCCACACAACACCGCATCCTTGCCCAGATAACGCCGCCACATCCGCAAGGGCCCGCCGTTTTGACCCCGATCTCAAGAAACCTGACCGGCGTGTCGCGGTACTGGCCAAAGTAGCGATCATAAAGCGGCAGGTAGTGGTGCCATATGTGCACCTTTCCCCCCTCATTGCCCGCATAGATATCCAGCAGATCACCGCGAAATCTATCGCGGTCGCAAATATCTTGTGCGACATCGCCGTCTTCGGGAAAGCGGAATTTCTTCATCGGGCCTGTCCATTGTCTCGCGCTCAATAAGGCACTCTTGATGGGCCTCTTTTTGTTCTTCTAGCGCAGATCACCCTCACAGTGAATCACTTATTCAAAAGGAGCAAAGCGGCGGCAGCACACAGCGGCCCTGCTATCACGCCGCCCCAACCAGAAAACACAACAGGACAAACATGGTGGTTAAACCCAATAAACAGGCCCCAAAGGAATACCGGACCAGCGCATCCTCGCGTTGATCCGCAAGGCCCAACAACTTGCTGCGGATAAAGAAGAGCCAGATGATCAAGGCACCAAATGCGCAGAGGTAGGCAAACTCCAGCGTCGAATAGTCGCCATATCTGAGCCTTCTGAGTCCTCGCAAGACTATTGTTACCGGAACTTCAATCCAGTCGCCTTTTGCCATGCCTTGTCCTCTTGATGTGTCAATTCTTCATGACACATGGCCATTGGGCACCGCAGATACAACGCAAGCGCATCGCGCGGTCTCACGGTAACAGCACGCCGATACCATAAAAAATCAGGAATAACGCGATCCAAAGTACCACGTCACAAAGATCATCGGCACTCCAAAGCTGAGGATACCAACAGCCCTGGTGCGTTCTTTCAGCGCGACATCGGTTTCATCGCATTCGCCACCTTGGCTGCGGCGTGGCCACAACCCCATGACCGGCCCCTGACCCTGCTAGCAAATCCAGTCCTTGATCACGGCGTTGGGCTCCTCCAACGGAATCTTGGCACAGAGGTTTTCGCGCAAGGCTTTGGATTGGGCAACCGGCCCCTGCAACGTGGGGCTATCTGTCCAGACCAGCGCCCCCACAAAAAGAACCACCAAGATCAGGGCGAACTTAAACAACAGATCGACCAGAAAAGCGGCAATGATGCCGACAATGCTCCAAAAACCAAAGGCAGCAAGGCTTTGTTGATCGAGCTCTGCCCCGTAAAGGCAGGCCAGATAGCTGACAAAAACGGCAGCCAGCGCAAGCAGGATACCAACCGGTCCAAAACCTCTTTCAGAAGACAACATCACCCCATCCCCCCTGTCTGGTGCGTTTTTACTCCGCCGCGACCGCGCTGGCGCGACCAGACCGCTTGTGCTTGATACGGTCCTCGATCTCATCACGGAAGTGTCGGATCAACCCCTGGATTGGCCAGGCCGCCGCGTCCCCCAACGCGCAAATCGTGTGGCCCTCAACCTGTTTGGTCACATCGAGCAGCATGTCGATTTCCTCAACCTCTGCCTCGCCCGTCACCAACCGTTCCATCACGCGCATCATCCAGCCCGTGCCCTCGCGGCAGGGCGTACACTGACCGCAGCTTTCATGTTTGAAAAACTTCGACAGACGCCAGACCGCTTTGATCACATCGGTGTTCTGATCCATTACGATCATACAGCCAGTGCCAAAACTGGATTTGTTTTCCCGCATCCAGTCAAAATCCATGATCGCGCCTTCCAGCGCATCCTTGGACAAAATCGGGCACGACGCCCCGCCGGGGATGATCGCCTTGAGGTTATCCCAACCGCCCTTGATCCCGCCGCCGTGTTTGTCGATCAGCTCGCGCACGGGCAGGCTCATCTCTTCTTCAAACACACAGGGCGTGTTCACATGGCCCGTGATGGCAAACAGCTTGGTGCCCGCGTTGTTGGGCCGCCCGAATCCGGCAAACCATTCCCCGCCCCGACGCAGAATGGTCGGCACAACGGCAATCGATTCAACGTTGTTCACGGTTGTAGGACAGCCATAAAGCCCGGCCCCCGCCGGAAACGGCGGCTTCATCCGCGGCATGCCTTTCTTACCCTCAAGGCTTTCCAGAAGCGCTGTTTCCTCGCCACAGATATAGGCCCCGGCCCCATGCGCAAGATAAATGTCAAAATCCCAGCCCGACTTCGCGGCATTCTTGCCGACCAGCCCAGCCTCATAGGCCTCATCAATCGCGGCCTGCAGCGCCTCTTTTTCGCGGATGTATTCGCCGCGAATGTAGATGTAGCAGGCATGCGCATTCATCGCGAAGCTGGCGATCAGACAACCCTCGATCAGCGTGTGCGGATCATGACGCATGATCTCGCGGTCCTTGCAGGTGGCCGGTTCTGATTCATCCGCATTCACCACCAGGTACGCGGGGCGTCCATCGCTTTCCTTGGGCATAAACGACCATTTCAAACCGGTGGGAAAACCCGCCCCGCCCCGACCGCGCAAACCGGAGGCTTTCATCTCATCAATGATCCAGTCGCGCCCCTTCTTGAGGATCGCGGCCGTGCCATCCCAATGGCCGCGCGCCTGCGCGCCTTTGAGCGTGCGGTCGTGCATGCCGTAAAGGTTGGTAAAGATGCGGTCTTTATCTGCGAGCATGTGGCTTGCTTTCTACATTTGAACGCCTTAGCGCCCGTTCGTTTTCTCATCTCGGCGGGCTTGCCACATCTGAAAGATGTTCACCATGGCCCAAAACAACGCAGCAAGTGCCGCAAAATCAAACAAAAGCGCATAGCGCCCCGGCAGGCCCAGCATGGGGCCCAAAAGTTGGACGGCCAGCCACAGCACAATCGTGATCGCAATCACCAGACCAACGGTCCGTCCCTTACGGGCAAGTGCGGTATCTCTCTCAAGACCTGTGGCTGGCTCCTTTGACAAAAGCCGCGTTACTTCTTCTTACGCTTTGAGAACTCTGTCTCGCCACCTTTGGCCAGAATCTTGGCTTGTGACACCCAATCATCCCGCTCAACACGTCCTTTAAAGCCCTCAAGGTTATCGTTTACCCATTGCACTTCTTTCTTGCGCCAGCTGGCAACCTGATCAAAGTGCCAAAAGCCCAGCTTGTTCAGCATCCCTTCCAGCTTTGGACCGACACCGCTGATCAATTTGAGATCATCTGCACCCCCTGCCCGTGCAGCCGCGAGCGTCTCCGGTTTGCCGTCTGCCGCTACTGGCGCGCGCTTTGCCTTTGCGGGCTTGTCTGCGGCTGGTGCGGTGGCCTTTTTCGCTGGCGCTTTCTTGGCGGCTGGTTTTTTGGCTGGCGCTTTTTTCTCGGCCTCCGGGGCTTCGTACTTCCAGGTGCCTTTGCGCGCTGCAAGTTCGGCTTGCCCGGCCAGCGGCTTTGATGGCTTGATCTCAACCCCACCCGACGTTGTGGCAGATGCTTCCGCTGTGGCCGCTTGGGCGCGGCTGGCTGCGCCATCCTCTGCTGCGGTTTCCGCCTGTGGTGCCGCATCTGCTGCTGTTGCGGTTGCTGAAGTCGCGGCTACAGCCGCCGTCGCGCTGGCAGAGGCCGCTGCGGCCCCGGCGTTGCCACTGCGCACATTCTCAAGATCCTCCTTGGCCGTGCTTTCACTGCACAGGAACCGTACGAGAATAAAACCAATGATGATCGCCGCAATCAGCCCGGCAAAAACCGCCTGAATAAACCGCCAATCCCCCAACACCATCAAAAGTGCTGCAATAACCACGCCTGCGATTGCCGCAACAATCATGCTTGTCATCGCACAGCTTTGTGTATCTGTCCCGTTTGCCATCGTAACTCACTATCCCCCGTTGTTGTGACGTACTGTCACTCTTCATAGCGCCCGTCTTTGCGCGCGCGCTTAGAAAACTCTGTTTGCTCGCCTGCGGCAAGCCTTTTGGCCTGTTCTACCCAATTATCGCGGGAAACCCGGCCTTTGAACCCCTTAAGGTTGTGATCCACCCAGGCCACTTCATCCGCCCCCCACTTGGCGACCTGATCCCAGTGCCAAAAACCAAGTGTGTTCAGCAGCCCCTCCAATTTGGGGCCGACACCTTTGATGAGCTTGAGATCATCCGCCCCGGAGGCGCGCGGCGCATCCATGGTGCTCGGCTTTGTGCCCGGTCCGCTGGCATCATTGTTGGGCGCAGAGGTCGCCGCCGCTTCCTGCTTGGTCACGCCGGTCTTGCCCGCTGCTTTGCCTTTGGCCCGGTTGGTGGATTTTGCTGCCGCGGGCTTTTTCGCCGCAGGTTTGCGCCCGGTGTTGGCCGCTTTGCCCTGCCAGGGCGTCAACAATGGCACTTCTGTGCCATCAATCCGCTTGACCGTATCGCCAATATCCGTCGCCAGCTGAACGGAGGCATTATACTGCGTCTTGCCGCTATCGTATTCCGTCAGGCTGGTCAGCCCCTTCAAAGGCTCCGCCGCGTAGCGCCCGTTCTGCGGCCCCGGCGTGGGCACACGGCCCGCTTCCAGATCATCGAGCAATGCACGCAGCTTGTCCGCCGTCAAATCCTCGTAATAATCCTTGCCAATCTGCGCCATGGGCGCATTGGCACAGGCCCCGAGGCATTCGACCTCTTCCCATGAAAACTTGCCATCCGGGCTCAGCGTATGGGGCTGATCCGCAATCCGCTCCTTGCAGACAGAAACCAAATCCTCCGCCCCGCAGATCATGCAGGTGGTGGTGCCGCAAATCTGAATATTTGCCACATAACCAATAGGTTGCAGCTGAAACATAAAGTAGAATGTCGCCACCTCTAGGCCCCGAATATGGGCAAGACCGAGCATATCGCTGACATGCTCAATCGCCGGACGGGACAACCACCCCTCCTGCTCCTGCGCGCGCCAGAGCAACGGGATGATAGCGCTGGCCTGACGCCCCTCGGGAAACTTGGTCATTTGCGCCTCTGCCCATGCCTGATTGGCGGGCGTAAAGGCGAAGGTTTCGGGTTGTTCGTGGTGTAGACGGCGGAGCATTAGGCAATTCCAGCTTGTTGTTTGTCTGCAAGGATGCGCAAGGCATCTACGCAGTAGTCAGCCCCGGTGATCCACTGGATCGCGCGGCCATCGTGAATGATTTCAACGGTTTCGAACGTGGTCGGCACGGCCAAGGTCGCGAACCATCTGGACCGGCTGATGGCTTCAGAGAAATCAACGTCACGCACAGCCCCATCGTCAAAGGTCACCCGCAGTTTCGGTGTCTCCAAAACGGCAATGGAGACCGCGCGCAGCATCTCCTCGTGCGCGAAGGGGTCGTATATTTCAACCGTTGTTGAAGTCATCCCATGTCCTTCTGAGAAAGCTGTCGTTTTCCTGTGCCCAAGCGAGCGCCTCTTTCATGGCTTTGCGATCCAACTGCCCTTTGCGTACCGCCAAACCGTCAATCAACACCTCAGCTTCGCGACCGTCATTCCCCAAAACGTGAAAGTGGGGCGGATTGTGGTCATCAAAGTACATCGCAATCAGGCAAAATTGAAGGCGCGCAATGACGGGCATGTTTCGTTCAAGCCACCCTCACCGATCAATCTCCCCAAACACCACGTCCATCGTGCCAATAATCGCCGCCACATCCGCCAGTTGGTGCCCCACGGAGATATGATCCATCGCTTGCAAATGCAGGAACCCCGGCGCGCGGATTTTGGCGCGGTAGGGTTTGTTGGAGCCATCGGCCACCAGATACACGCCAAACTCCCCCTTGGGGGCCTCAACGGCGCAATAGACCTCACCCGCCGGCACGTGGAACCCTTCGGTGTATAGTTTAAAGTGGTGGATCAGGCTTTCCATGTCCGTCTTCATCGCAGTCCGGCTGGGCGGCGTAATCTTGCCACGGGCCAGCACGTCACCCTGCCCATCGGGGGCGCGCAATTTTTCGATACATTGCAGGATGATAGAGGTCGATTGACGCATCTCCTCCATCCGACACAGATAGCGGTCAAAGCAGTCGCCATTGGTGCCCACAGGCACCTGGAAATCAAACTCATCGTAACATTCATAGGGCTGCGAACGGCGCAGATCCCATGCCAGCCCCGACCCGCGCACCATCACGCCGGAGAAACCGTAGTCCAGAATGTCCTGCTCGCTCACCACGCCGATATCAACGTTGCGCTGCTTGAAAATCCGGTTGTCGGTCAGCAGCGTGTCGATGTCCTTGATCATTTTGGGGAATTCATGCGCCCACGTCTCAATGTCATCAATCAGCGCGTCAGGCAGGTCCTGATGCACGCCACCGGGGCGGAAGTAGGCCGCGTGCAGGCGCGAGCCAGAGGCACGCTCGTAAAAGATCATCAGTTTTTCACGCTCTTCAAAGCCCCAAAGCGGCGGCGTCAACGCGCCTACATCCAGCGCCTGCGTGGTGATGTTTAGCAAGTGGTTCAGCACCCGGCCAATTTCGGAATAGAGCACCCGGATCAGGCTGGCCCGACGCGGCACTTCGGTCTTGGTCAGCTTTTCGATGACCAGACACCAGGCGTGCTCCTGATTCATCGGGGCCACGTAATCGAGCCGGTCGAAATAAGGCAGGTTTTGCAGGTACGTCCGGCTTTCCATCAGCTTTTCGGTGCCCCGATGCAGCAGCCCGATGTGCGGATCGCAGCGTTCGACCACCTCACCGTCCAGCTCAAGCACCAGACGCAAAACCCCATGCGCCGCAGGGTGTTGCGGACCGAAGTTGATGTTGAAGTTACGGATTTTCTGTTCGCCCGTCAGAGCGTCTTCGAAACCTTTGGTGCCGTCCATCATTGACGCATCCCTCTTGTATCAGAACCCGTAGGTCCGAACCATTTCCAGCTCAGCAAAGCCCAAACACTCCCGCCAGCCGATATTGCAAAGAATTGCACAAACGCTCCTAAGCCAAGATCGAGTAGCGATTGAGAGCCTGAACTAAAAAACAAGAGAACAATCAGGAAAAATACCATACTCAATGCCGCCGCAAGGATCACGCGAACGACGAACGAATAGGCGCTATTGCGCAATAACATGCTGAACATCGTTCCGTACATGAAAGGCAAGAACACTCCTGTCACAATTTCTCCAACTCTTGCAGCTTCAACCCCATCCACCACAGCAGCGCAATCGTGCCAAGGGGCACAATGCACACAGCCGCCCAATACTTATGGATGCCAAAGAACGGCAGCAGCTTGATCATCGGAATGGCCGTCGC
>CALFWM010000012.1 GCA_937928635.1 uncultured Sulfitobacter sp.
CTTGCTCAGCGAGGGCTCGAACTACGGGACGCTGCGCACGCAACTAGAGACCAGCTTGAAATTAGTGAAAGCCGCCGAAGAGAGGTTGAGACAGAGCTAGAGGAGCGTGAAGTCGAGATGGATCGGGGGATGACGCATTGAACAGCTTCCAATCTACGGAGCGCGTCCTTCAGCAACGTTTTTGCCAACTTGATAGCAGTGCAAAGCACACGGAAAATGTCTCACAGTTATGCCATCGACTTCGGTCTCGCAGGTTAGTGTTTTGGTTGTAGCCCCAACAGGCAAAGGCATATCGGCATGCTTCTTCGCAAGTTCGATCAGGCCTCGCAGCTCACCAGGCTGATCTCCTGCATAGCGATCAGACCATTTGATCTCATATGCCCATGATGGCTTTAGGCGCGCGGCATCCACACGCACCAAGTCGACCTCAAGATAGGTTCTACCCTGTTTCCAGCGGGCGTAGTGGATGTTGTTCATCATTTGGTTCGAATGGAACCACTGCGAAAAGATGGCTGTTTCGGCCAAAGCGCCCATTGGCTCATCCCCGTCTTCGACAGGCGCAAATAGGGCCGTTCTCATGGAAGGATTTGTCAAATAGACCTTAAAATTCCGCATCCGAGCGAATGTTTTACCAGTTTCGTCCACGCGTTTGACACGAACGATCAAGAATGCTGCTTCCAGATAGTCGAGATATTTGGTGATCGTGTTCTTTGCTACGCCAGAGCTTTGGGCCAGCCCATCCAAGCTGATCTCCTCCCCTGTGTGATAGGCCAGCGTGGTAAACAGCCGGTTGAGTTCTTGGATGTCCTGTATCCCATAGAGGCTTGGCAGATCGCGCAACAGAACCTTATCGATGATGTCGCGCCCCAAAAAACGTTGAACGTCAGCCTGAATCGTCTTGTTCAGCACCGCTTCAGGATAACCACCAAAGTTTAAGTAGTTGATGAACTCGATATTTAATTGTTCGATGTCGGTTGTTGTATAGCGCATTGTGCCTTGCATCTGACGGGCTTCGATCAATTCGTCTTCGACGTCTCGAAAGGCCAAAAACTCCGCAAATGTAAGTGGTGGAAGGAAGAAGTCGGTGAACCGCCCTGCACCTGACTCTTGGCTTTTCAATTTGAGCGCTGCAGCTGCGGACCCCGATGCGATGAAGCGCGTTTTGGGGTGTCGATCTGTCAGAACCTTCAAGTGGACTTCCCACTCCTTGAGGTACTGAACCTCATCGAAGATTATAATGCGACGTTCATCCGAACCCTGACCCGTCACTTCTTCAAAAAGTGAGATCAACCGGTCAAGGTGCATGCCACTATAGAGGGGTGTGTCGATGGACACGAACAAGATTCGCGTTCTGTCAAATCCATCACGTAGCGCCTCTTCGATCATTTGACGGAGCATGACGGTTTTTCCGACACGGCGTGGCCCCATGAGAATTGTTGATCGCTTTACTGACCAATCGAGCGATAGCTTACAGAATGGCCTAAAGTACGACCTGTACTTTTCATTCGATCCGTCTGGAATAGCGTATTCTGCACCCCACCAAGGATTGTCTCTTTTGAGGCTCTTCAGGATGTCTGATTGTGATATTTCAAGCATATCGGGTTAGTATCACGGTCGTGATCCTATCACAACGCCATGCCTCAGGGTGCTGATATGTAACATCTATTTGCGTCATTTTATCAGCCGGACCGATCAGATTTGCAGTGATCTTTAGCTAACTGAACATCCAAGCGCAAGGTGACCAGACCCTAGGCTTGCATCCGAAGTGCATCGAAATGCCGGGCTAAACGAAGACCTCAATGCCCGATGGATCAGGGTGAAGTTCTCACAAAGATCAATTCTCTTCACTGCCTTCAAAAACATCCGGCAACACCCGAGACAAAACGCCAATCAGAAAGGCTGTACTGATCCCGAAGGTCAGCAAACCCGTGATCGCGCAGAACGTGGCAACGATGCGCGCGTCTGGACCCAACACGATGTCACCGTATCCAAGTGTCGTGTATGTCACCGTGGCGAAGTAAAAGCTTGTCACAAGGTCAGGTAAATCGGTGATCCGCGAAAAGAGCAATGACCATGTCCAAACCTGCAATGTATGCGCTAGAATAAGCACGAAAATGCTGAATGAGAGCAATGCCACGACCCGCAGTCGCGACCACCTTCTAACCCCAAAAAGCCCTGCAACCTTTGAAAAATGCGGAATGCTAAGTGCGATAGCACCAACATGAACCAGGGCGCTGAACGTCAACAGTCCGGTTCCGAGAAGTATTTGTTGGACGGCACCCATAGCACGTTCCTTGGTTTGTGTCTAAGACTTGATCTATAGAGATAGAGACACAGACGACATCCAGGGGCAATTATTATGGCGCAAAACAGCATTTTCGGAATCTTGGGTTTGATCGGTGTATTGGTGAGCACTGACGCTGTTGCGCAAGAGGCAACGCCGCGCCCGGCCAAAGTGGCGACTGTGACAGCTTCGGATACCGTCATCTCGCGCAAATACCCAGCTGTCGTCTTGCCATCTCAAGAGATTGAACTGTCCTTCAAGGTCTCTGGGCAAATCATTGATCTGCCTATTCGGGCGGCATCAAATGTGAGTGCGGGCGATACAATCGCCCAGATTGATACACGGGATTTTGAGAACCAGATATCCCAGCTTCAAAGCAGTCGTGATCAGGCAACTGCGCAACTAGAGGCCTTGCAAGCAGGTGCTAGGCCAGAAGAGATATCCGCGCTAGAAGCAGCGGTTGCCTCTGCTCAGGCGCAAGTCGAGCAGACTGCGGACGCATTGAGCAGGGCTGAAACACTGCTGGAACGCGGCGTGGCGACGCGGGCGCAGGTTGAAGGCGCGCAGGCAGAAGCGCGGGTTGCACAGGCGAATTTGCGCGCGCAACAAGAGCAGTTGCGGATTGGGGAGATTGGCGGACGACCTGAAGAGATTGCAGGTGCCGAGGCCGCTTTGCGCGGCATTGACGCCCAAATCAAAGTGGCCCGGGATAACCTGTCAGACGCCACGCTGACCGCCCCTTTTGATGGCATCATTGCGCGCCGGGATATTGAAAATTTCGCAAACGTGTCTGCGGGACAAAGCATCGCCTTGCTTCAGCGGTTAGAAGTTGTGCATCTGGCCTTTGACATTCCCAGCCTTGATGTGACCGAGCTGACCCGAAATGGGCCTGACAGCATCGCCAACACTGCCACCTTTAATTCTCTACGTGGACAGGAATTTGAAACCGAACTGGTCGAATTTTCTGTTCAGGCTGATAGTGCAACGCAAACCTATCGGGGGCGCGTTTCTGTGAATGTGCCTGAAGGCGCAGTGATCCTGCCCGGCATGGTGGCGAGTGTGATTTCATCAACCCAAGGGTCAGCCGCACAAGTCAGCGCGCCCCTGTCTGCCATTGCGGCCGGACCCGATGGGTCGCCCTTTGTCTGGCTGGTGGCCGCAGATGGAAGAGTATCCGCGCAACAGGTTTCATTGGGAGAGGCTGCAGGCGACAGCGTGGTGATCAGCGAAGGCCTTGTTGGTGGTGAGACAATCGTGTCCGCAGGTGTCAGCGAGATCATCGACGGAATGACTATCCGCCCGATCACACGCGTGGGGAACTGATCAGATGGATTTGGCCCGGTTCGCGCTGGAAAAGCGCCTGATCTCCGCCGCTGCGACTATTTTGATCCTTTTTGCTGGGTATTTTGCCTATACGGCACTGCCGCGTTTTGAAGACC
The DNA here is from genome assembly GCA_937928635.1 of uncultured Sulfitobacter sp. GTDB lineage: Bacteria > Pseudomonadota > Alphaproteobacteria > Rhodobacterales > Rhodobacteraceae > Sulfitobacter. The sequence goes on from CALFWM010000012.1 coordinate 3,724, forward strand.
CCGAGTTTGTCATCCGGCAGGCGCAGATTGTAACGCCCTATCCCGGTGCCTCAGCCGAGGAAGTCGCCGAGGAAGTGACCGAAGTTGTGGAAAACGCGTTGCAGCAATTGCAGGGAATTGATGAAGTCCGTTCTGTGTCTTCTCCCGGCCTCAGCACCGTCACGGTCGAATTTACGATTGCAGCAACGCCTGGCTACACCGAGCTGGATCAGGTCTTTTCAAAGATGCGTGCCAAGATATCGGATGCGCAATCGCAACTACCGCCGAATGCGCTTGGGTCTCAGGTCTATGACGACTTTGGCGATGTCTATGCCCAGTATTACGCGATCACGGGTGAAGGGTTCACGATCACTGATCTCTATGAATACGCCAAAGATTTACAGCGCGAACTGGTCACGGTGGATGGCGTCTCGAAGGTAGTTTTGAATGGTGTGCAGGAAGAGGTCATCTATGTCGAATATGCCCCTGCGCGGCTGACCGAACTTGGCCTGTCACCGGGACAAATCCAGCAACTGTTGGAGGGGCAAAACCTTGTCACACCAGCCGGGTCGATCAAAGCGGGTCTGTCGCGTCTTTCGGTACGGCCAGAAAGTGCGGTGGGATCGATTGATGCAATCCAGAACCTTCTGATTACAAACGCACAGAGCGGCACATCTTTCCGTCTGGGAGACATTGCGACAGTGTCGCGCGGACTGAAAGAGCCTGCAAGTACTCTGTTGTTTCGCAATGGTGAACCAGCCATCGGTCTGGGCATTTCCAACACACGTGGCGGTAATGTCGTGAACATGAGCAATGCGGTCAAAGACCGGATTGCTGAATTATTTGATGAACGCCCGATTGGCATCAAGGTATTGCCGATCTCGGATCAAGGCGCTGCGGTAAAATCATCTGTGGATGATTTCGTCGTCAACGTCGCACTAGCATTGGCCATCGTGGTTGGCACGTTGCTGATCTTTATGGGGTTGCGCTCTGGCATCCTGATGGGTGGCATTTTGCTTGTGACCATAGCGGGCACGCTCTTTGGGATGTACCTTTATGGTCTCAACATGCAGCGTATTTCGCTGGGTGCGCTGATCATCGCCTTGGGCATGCTGGTGGACAACGCTATTGTGGTCGTCGAAGGCACGCTGGTGCGCGTGCAGCGCGGGGAAGACGCCGCAAAAGCATCGCGCGCTATCGTCAAGCAAACCATGTGGCCGCTCTTGGGCGGCACGGTTGTTGGCATCCTAGCGTTCTCTCCCATCGGGTTTTCGCCTGACAACACGGGCGAGTATGCAGGAAGCCTGTTCTGGACCATCGGCATTGCCTTGCTGTTCTCATGGCTCGTGGCGATCTGGCTCACGCCTTATTATTGCACCGTGTTGCTCAAGCAGGGCCAAGCGGATGCCGAGCCCAAAGAGAACGCGTTCCTCAATGCCTACCGCGCGTTTCTGGCGCTTGCGATCAAGGTGCGCTGGATCACGGTCGGCATCACTGTGGCGCTTTTTGTATCGGCCATTGCAATGTTCAGTGCCGTCCCGGCGGGGTTCTTTCCGTCGTCCACACGCGATCAGTTCGTGATCGACTATTTCCTACCGCAAGGGGCCGACATTGCGAACACTCAAGCTGATCTGACTGAAATCGCAGAATACGCGCGTGGGTTAGAGGGCGTGACAGGGACTAACACAGTCGTGGGTGGCGGTCATCTGCGCTTTATGCTGATCTATGAAGCAGAGGGCGGAAATCCGGCCTATGGTCAGATTTTGGTGGATGTCGAAGACTATACCATCATCGACGGGCTGCGCACGGATTTGCAGGCTTACATTGATGAGGCATACCCTGAATCCAACACGAAAGTTTGGAAGTTCGTTTTGGGTCCGGGTGGGGGCTCCAAGGTGGAGGCGCGGTTCTTTGGTCCAGAACCAGCTGTTCTGCGCGATCTAGCCGCACAGGCGAAAACGATCATGTCGCAAGCCGGTGCCGTGGCTGTCAAAGACGACTGGCGCGAACAGGTGCAGGTCGTACGTCCCGTCATCGACATCGAAAACGCGCGCCGTTTGGGCCTGACTCAGGGCGAGATTTCCAATGCAATTTACAGCCATCTGACGGGCACAACCCTTGGCGTTTACCGCGAACGTGATGAATTGCGTAATGTGGTCATGCGCCCCGTTGAAGACGCGCGCAACGACATCGGCCAGTTGCGTGATATCCAAGTCTACAGCGCGGCGATTGGCGGATATATACCGATCAGCCAAGTTGTCGACCGCTTTGACATTGTGTTTGAGGCAGGCAATCTGCGCCGTATCGACCGGGCTTTGGCGATCACTGCGCAATCGGACAATGCGCCGGGTGTTCTATCGGGTGATCTGTTTGAAACCGTGAAGGGCCCCATCGAAGGCATTGCTCTGCCCCCCGGTTACAGCATGGAATGGAAGGGTGAGTTTGGCAGCTCTCAAGAGGCCAACGCAGGCCTCGCATCGACTATGCCCATCGGGTTTGGGGCAATGTTCATCGTGGTCTTGTTCCTGTTTAATGCATGGCGGCAAACAATCATCATCTGGCTGGCCGTGCCATTGGCGTTGATTGGTGTGATCTACGGTCTTGCCGGCACGCAAACGCCGCTGGAGTTTATGGCAATCCTCGGCATCCTGTCGCTGACGGGCATGTTGATCAAGAACGCGATTGTTCTGATTGACGAGACGGACACGCAAATTGCGGATGGCAAGGCACGTATGGCTGCCGTCATAGATGCGGCTGTCAGCCGTGTCAGGCCGGTGTCCTTGGGCGTATTGACCACCGTTTTGGGCGTGGTGCCGTTGTTGTGGGACCCGTTCTTTAAGTCGCTTGCGGTGGTCATTATCTGCGGACTTAGCTTTGCGACAATTCTGACCTTGATTGTCGTCCCCGCGCTCTACGTGATTTTCTTCCGTGTGCGCCAAGAGGAAACTGCCGAAGGTTAACAAACGGATCTGCGCATTAGGTTGTCGGGGCGAACCTTCAGCGTCTTCCACGCTCGCGTGCTAAAAGGAAATCACTGTGCCAGAAATCATTGTCCCGGCCTTTATCTCTGTCACATTGGGCTTTGTGGTGTTTTTCCTCGGAGCCTTTCTGACTCGCAAGATCGTTGTCTTGGGAGACTACAACATCCCCGAGCCGGTCTCAGGTGGCCTTGCCGTCGCACTGCTTACATGGGGCTTCTTTGCCATCACGGGGCAACAAATTACGTTTGACTTAGAGGTTCGCGACTATCTGCTTGTGGTGTTTTTTGCGACCATTGGGCTGAATGCACAAATTGCGGACCTGTTCAAAGGGGGCCGTCTCCTTTTGCTCCTTCTCGGGCTGACACTTGCCTTCATGGTTCTGCAAAATGTTGTGGGTCTGTTGGGTGTTACCCTGTTTGGCTTGCCCGCCGCCACATCCGTTCTGGTGGGCTCTGCTTCGCTGATAGGGGGGCATGGCACAGCGATTGCATGGGGCCCGCAAATTGAAGAGCTGACCAGGTTTGGCGCAGCACCCGAAATGGGTGTGGCCGCTGCAACGTTGGGTCTGATCCTTGCCGCAGTGCTGGGAGGGCCGATTGCAAAGCGCCTGATCGACCGTAACAGCCTACAAAGCGATCAGGCTGATGAGCCGATTGTTGGCCTTGAGTTTGACGACAAGGAGAACCCTGACGACCTTATCAACCATGTCAGCCTGATGCGCGGCATGCTCGCCGTGCATGTGGCGATCTTGCTGGGCTACATCGTGCATCTGGGGATTATTGAGGCTGGCGTGAAGCTGCCCTTGTTCGTTCCCTGCCTGCTGGTTGGCATCGTCATGTCCAACACCATTCCTTACCTCATGCCTTCAATCACATGGCCTGCACGTACCAAGTCTCTTGCGGTCATTTCAGACTACTGTCTGTCGGTGTTTCTGGCGATGTCCTTGATGAGTCTTCAGCTTTGGACCCTCGCAGAATTGGGCGGGCCGATTTTGGCCGTTCTGGTGCTGCAAGTTGTGATGACGGTCGCGTTTATCCTGCTCATCTTCTTTCGTCTGATGGGCAGCAACTATCAAGGTGCGGTGCTCAGCGCAGGTTTCGCAGGGTTCACACTTGGGGCCACGCCAACCGCGATTGCAAACATGTCATCCGTGACAAAACGTTACGGTCCCGCACCTCTTGCATTTATCGTCTTGCCGCTTGTCTCAGCGTTCTTCGTCGACCTAGCCAATGCAGTGATTATCCAGTTTTTCGTCAATCTGTAACCTCGATCAATGTTGTTCCTCGCATGAAGGGGGCTGCGCTAAGCCAGATCGGTCGATTTTGGGCAGGTCCGCCAACTATTTCTCGTCATAAAAATAGAACTTGCGGCGGGAAACATCGCTGTTTGTGATGAGGATTTTCCAAAGCGTTTCACCAACAAATGCGAGGATGCCCCCTGCGACAGCTAGGTGCAGTAGGAACAGTGTATAGATATCCCAGAAATTGCCCGTGTCTGAACGATAAGAGATAAAGCCAATGCTACTGGCTACCAGAAGCAGGATACCCATCAGGCGCAGAGAGTTGGCGAATTTATTGATCGGCGTGTTCGGGTCTTTCAGATGCTTCATCGGGTTGCTCGCCTTATCCAATAGCCGAAAAGAACAGCTTTGCTTCGCTTTGCGGCGACGTGCCTTTTGAGAGGGATTGCTCAAAGATGTAGTGGGTGTATTTCTGAATTTCCGCGCTGGAAAACGATCTGTCATTCGCATCGGCATGATCAAAAACGGCCTGAGCGGTTTCCCCGGCCAGACGCGCCGACTGCTCACTGTCAGGAACGGAAATCCCATAGACCAGCCAAATAAGGTTCTTGTCGAATTCTTCGCAAAACTTGACTGCGATCGAGAGCGGTAACTCCCGTCTTTCAAGCTCATAATTTTTATAGGACTTGTCGGCGATCCCAAGTATCGCGGCGACCTTGCTTTGAGGATAGCCCAATTGGCTGCGTACGCTGAGCATCCTTTGGCCTATCCCAATCAACACAGTTGACATGCGGACAAATGTTCCCATATTTGGACTAACGTAACCTAATGTGACGCGTTCTGTCTAATCATACTACTATTTGATCAAGAGGAAAGAACTATGAACGAATGTACCCTGCTCACCCCTAGACAATTGGCAGCTGAGACTGGTTGGCCTGAGAAGAGGATCAGAAAATTGATCTCGACGAGAAGCATAAGATTCTTGAAAAATGGGGCAAATTTCCTGCTGCCTCAGAACGCCATTCATGAATACATCGCACGAAACATGGTCGATCCATGCGAGGCCGAGGTGCCGAAAGATGAGTGATATTTTGCCATCATATACGACGCCACGCGCACTCGCGAAGCGTCTTACCGCTTCTCCTCGATTCGTTTCAGACACTGTCCGCGAACTCGGATGCTTTTGCAAAATTGGTCAGAAAGTCATTATGTTGGATCATCATGTGGTCACGTTTATGGAGGCGATGGAATGCCGCTCAAAGTCTTCAAACGGAACAAGCTTTATAGCTACAGGGGCACAGTTGCCGGTAGGCGATTACGAGGCCCTACGGGAACAGCGGACAAGAGGATCGCTGAAAGGATCGCAGCAGAAGTCGAAGCAAAAGCGTGGCAAAGTCATCTTGATGGACCGGGCGCAACGCTGACGTTTGCCCAAGCCGCAATTGCTTATAGGCAGGCAGCGCGCGACGACCGATTTCTTGATCGTGTTGAAGACTATTGGAAGGACACTTTAGTTCCAAAAATCACGGGCGAGGCTATCCGCCAGATGGCCCGAAAACTGTATCCCGGTGCGGCCAATGCAACTTTGAACCGTCAAGGCATCGTACCGGCGCAAGCGATCATCAACTACGCAGCGGATTTGGATTGGTGCGCACGGATCAGTGTGAAGCGGTTCAAGGTCATTGCCAAGAGAAAGACCCCTGCAACACGGGGGTGGGTGGAAGCTTTCGCGCAGCAAGCGGTACAAGATGAGCTACACCACTTGGCTGCGCTGTGCCTATTTATGTTTGGCACGGGAGCGCGACGTGGTGAGGCATGTGCATTGACTTGGGGTGACGTTGAGCTGTTTCAGAAGAAGGCCGTGATTAATCAAACCAAAATCGATGACCAACGCGTCGCGCACCTCTCACGGCCAGTCATCGCGGCATTGGCGAACATTCCTTCAAACCGCAACCCTGACAGTCTGGTGTTCCAGTATGCCTCTGGCGAAAGCGTTGGGCAGGTCTGGAACAACGTCATTGAGCGAGCGGGCATCGAAAAGCTTTCGCCCCATTGTTGCCGCCACGGATTTGCAACTTCGATGCTGCAGGCAGGGATAGACCCAAAGACTGTTGCTGTACGCGGTGGATGGAAAGACGTCGGAACAGTCATGAAATTCTATGCGCATGCGATGGATGATCCGACCGTCACAGATGTGCTTTTTGGCACAAAATAGACACAAGCTCAAGCGGTTAAGCAATCAAGTAACTGTAAATAAAAGGAAATATAACAATGACTTGGACCCTTCGTTGGGGAAGGGTGTCCCACGGACCGAACTAGGGTGGTGCACGGGGTGGTGCAAGATGGAAATGAGGGCTATAGCGCCGCTTCATTCGCTTTTTGCGACAACGCTGACGCCAATCGGAAACTTTGCCTATGTTCACCACCGTCCTGATCTCTGCGCCGAACGGTCCTGCGATGGACCCAGCTTTGGTCGAAAGCCTGCGGTCCGCCTGGGGGGGGAGTGCTGCGCGGTGGCTCGCAGCGGGGGAGGCTGTTGAGTTTGATCTGATGGCCATGCCTGATAACCGCTGGGACGTCTGGGAGAGTTGTCAGGCTGTCGGCGTTGATCTGGTGGTCGTGCCCAGCGAAGGGCGGCGCAAAAGGATGGTGTTGGCCGATATGGACAGCACGATGATTGAGCAAGAATGCATTGACGAGCTGGCGGATGCGGCGGGCGTGGGCAATCACGTCAAGGGTATCACCGCGCGTGCGATGAACGGCGAGCTTGATTTTGAAGAGGCGCTGCGCGAACGGGTTGGGCTGCTCAAAGGGCTGGACGCCGAGATCATTGATCAGGTGCTTGCGGAACGGATCACCCTGATGCCGGGCGGGCGTGCGTTGATTGCAACCATGAAAGCGCATGGAGCCTATGCGGCCCTGGTCTCTGGTGGGTTCACGGCCTTCACAGGCAAGGTTTCGCAGATGTTGGGGTTTGATGAGAACACGGCAAATACGCTGTTGATCGAGAATGGTATGCTCACCGGTGATGTCGGCCTGCCGATCCTTGGCAAACAGGCAAAGGTAACCGCGCTGGAGGAGATCACAACAAGGTTGAGCCTTTCACAGGCAGATGTGATTGCTGTTGGGGATGGGGCAAATGATCTGGGCATGCTGCACCGTGCAGGTTTAGGGGTGGCCCTGCACGCAAAGCCCGCTGTCGCCGCAGAGTGTGATGTGCGTGTGAATTTTGGAGATCTGACGGCGCTTTTGTACGTGCAGGGTTTTGCCAAATCGGATTTTGTCGCTTGATGAAAGGGGCGAAGGGGGGCCAGCCCCCCAGACCCCCCGGGAATGTTAAGGCCAGAAAGAGGGACGTGTTTCTAATTAACGCTTTACTTAATTAACGCTTTACTTAATTAACGATTTTGTTAAAATTTGACCCATGAGCCAGATTGCCAAAACATTTGCAGCCTTGTCAGACCCAACGCGATTGAGTGTTGTGGAGGCGTTGATGCAGCATGGTGAATTGCCCGCCGGGGCGCTTGTGGCCCATGCCAATATGACGGCACCCGCAGTGTCGCGGCATCTGAAAGTGTTGCGCGAGGCGGGCGTGATCACGCAGCGGGTTGAAGGGACAAAGCGGATGTACCGCGTGGCCCCGGAGTCCGTCAAAGCGATTTCAGATTGGACCATTTCACATCAGAGCTTTTGGGAAGGCAGCCTTGATCGGCTGGACGCCTTATTGGCCGCCACACCGGAGCAACAGGATGAGTGACATCCGTCTGGAAAGAGAATTCAAGGTCTCGCCCGCGCGGTTGTTCTACGTTTTGACATCAGACGCGCAGGTGCTGCAATGGTGGGGGCATGATGGTTGGGTCATGCAAGATGCGCAGTTGGACTTTACCCGCACAGGCCCTTGGTATTCGGTGATGCTGGGCGAGGACGGCACGCTGTTCAAGATGTCCGGCGTCGTCACCAAGGTGCAGCCCGTTGAGACCATCGGGTTTACCTGGGCCTGGCATGACGGGGATGACGTGCGGGGGCATGAAAGTCATGTGACCTTTACCATCCAGGAAACGTCAACCGGCTCGAAACTGGTGATTGACCACCGGGATTTGCCCACAGACGAAAATGCCGCGTCCCATGCAAGAGGCTGGGCAAGCCCGCTTGGGCGTTTGGAACGGCTTTTACAGACCTGAATTTAGCAAGAGGGAGATTGAAAATGGCTGAATATCTATTGGCGTACCACGGGGGCTCGATGCCCGACACTCCTGAAGAAGGCGAGAAGGTTATGGCCGCCTGGGGGGCCTGGATGGAAGGGCTGGGGGACAGTATCACCAACCCCGGCGCGCCTGTTGGGATGTCCAAAACCGTCAGTGCGGCAGGGGTGACTGACAATGGGGGGCCAAATCCGCTGTCCGGTTTTACGATTGTCAAAGCAGAGAGTCTGGAAGCTGCCTGTAAGATGGCCGCGGGCTGTCCGATCAACCAGTCAGGCGGGTCCGTCGAAGTGGCGGAGATCATGCCGATGTGAGCTGCTTTGCCTTTCGCCTTGCGGTAAATCAAACGATGGTCCGTAGCCAAAACGCAGCAGCTACAGACCATCCTTTGAGGCTTTATTCAGACCCAAAGAGCCTGTCCGTCCAGCCGCCCAGGCTGTCTTGCCAGCCGCTTGCAAATTCGGTGTCTGGCAAGTCTATCGACAGCTCTGAAACCTGTTCAAATCCCTGCTTTGCCAACGACCAGGCACCTGAGGGACTGTTCTTTACGGATGCCCAAAGTTCTTCTTTGGTGGGGACGGTCATGCCGCAGACCACATCTGTGTCAGGGTCAGCCTTATCTTTGCCATTCAGCGCTGTCTCTAGCGCATCCATATCCCGCATCGTTGCGCAGGCCGAATGAAGTTCATACCCTGTGGCGGCGACGATAACCGCGATGCCCAAAAACGGGATGGATTGCCCGGCTGCGCTGGAAAGATTTGTCGCCGCGACCTTTGCCGTGCGGCGTTTCACGGATCCGGTTGTCTTTTTCACCTGTGACATAAGCGCTGCATTTCGCGCGGTTGATGCCACAAGTTCAACTTTGAGTTTGCGATTTTCGGCGGCCAAACCGGCACTGCGTTTTTGAAGCAGGGCGCGGTCCCGGGGGTCCGCCGCACCGATGGATCGCAAACCAAGGGTTGTCTGAAGCGCTTGTGACACCATCGCATGTACATCCGGCACGGTGAGGGAGGCGATGTTCAACGCAAACATCCCGATGAACACCAGGAAAATGGCGGAGGAAAACAGACGGCGGACAAAGCGAAAGACCATACGCATCTTAGGAAATGCTCCATTCCGGTGCTGGTTTCAGTGTCCCTGTCTCAACCCCGCGCCAGTTCCTGATGGGCGCATTCATACGTTTCAAGGCAGTCGGATGATCAGCGTCAAGTGCGCCAAGACACACCAACACAGCGGCAATTGCACATTCAGCCGCGCGGGTGGTGCCACAGGCCGCTTTGAGTGCGACGCCAAGTTTGCGTTCAGGCAGGATGGCAATAAAGAACCCTTCGGCACCTGTTTTCAGGGCGACTTTGCCGTCCATCGCCCGCATCAGTTCGGTGCAGGCGCGTCCCTCCCCCGCGACAAGATCAGGGTGCAGGCGCATGGCGCTGTGCAATCGGGATTCGGGCGAACCGTCAGGTGCGGCAGCAAACTGGGCCATCGCGCGGGCCATGCCGTGCAACGTACAGGCGAAATTTGGAGCAGAACAGCCATCAATGCCAAACCCAGGGGAGGTTTCTTGAGTGGTTGCTTCAAATGCCTCAAGGCAGGCTGTTTGGACAGGATGTGCAGGGTCGATGTATTCCGGACCGGCCCTAAGATGTTTGGCCAGCGTTAGAAAACCAGCGTGTTTTCCGGAACAATTGTTGTGCATCTGGCAGGGCATGTCATGCGCGCGGACCAAAGCATCACGTGCATCCCGGTCATTGGGTTCTTGTGGGCCACAGCGAAGGGCATCATCGCGTAATCCCAGCGTTTTCAACCAATCACCAACACGATCTGTATGTATCGCCGCCCCTTGATGGGAGGCACAGGCGAGCGCCAATTGCTCGGTCGTCAAACCCGCGGCATCCGCCGCCCCCGAGGTGATCAGCGGCAGGGCCTGGATCATCTTGGAGGACGAACGCGGTAACACAACGACGTTTGGATCGCCCCAGGCCTGCACGATTTGACCAGTGTCATCACAGGCAACCGCATGCCCGGAATGGACACTTTCCAGAAACGGCCCGCGCCAGATTTCCGCAAATGGGGCTGGTTTCATCATCTTGTTCCCTCGTACACGTGAAATTTATGGGCAAAAACCCGCCAAATAGGGTTTTGTCTGTCGCATGATTGGCGTTATTATGCTTGTTGTCGAGACAGAGACGGGCACTTGCAAGAGAGCGGCACAAAAATCAGCTGCCATCAGGGCCCATGGCGTATTGAGGTTAAGGACAGCTGGAGGCTGGACAGATGCACATTTTTAGGATGATTGCCGGTGCGACGACGGTCGCCGCCCTTGTGGCAGGTGGCGCAACCGCGCAGGAGCAAAGCACAAATCGGGTGGCGGCCAAGACCGACTGGTCTGTGTTCGTAGAAGACAACCCCACCGAATGCTGGGGTGTTTCGACGCCCAAGGAAACCGTTAATTCGCGTGATGGCCGTGTGGTTGCTGTGAACCGGGGTCAAACCTTGTTGATGGTGTTTTACCGCCCGTCTGCTGGTGCCAATGGCCAGGTCGCCTTTACCGGTGGCTACCCGTTTGCATCTGGGTCATCGGTCAATCTCGATATCTCAGGCAACACGTTTGAATTGTTTACCGAAGGCGAATGGGCCTGGCCCGCGACAACAGCGGATGATGCCAAAATCATCACTGCGATGAAACGCGGGGCCAATGCGGTGCTGAGCGGTCAGTCCGGCCGGGGCACCAACACCAAGGATACATTCAGCTTGCTGGGGTTCACCGCAGCGGTGGAAGATGCGGCAAAACGCTGCGGCGGTTAAGCCAAATCATGGGCGCGGTGGCCATTGATAAAGGATCAGACACTTCGACACAGATCCGATATCTTGGAGGGTGAATTTGATATATTGGATTTTGTCTTCTGAGATGCGAGGGTGCACGCAGGCCGCTACATCACCCAAGAGCAGAAATGCAAAAACCTGAATCACCTAACCCTGCCTGAAATCAAAGATTTCAACTGGTTAGGAGATGCAGTGTGTTTCAAGTTATTTGCATTTCGCTATAGTCATCAGCGCAATTCCATCAAGGCGCACCCGATGCCCGCTGTAACTACGGGGGTCCCTACTGCTGTTCAGGCTTAAAGCGCCACGCCTGAAACTTGGAACGCCGATACCCTGCCGCGCTCCGCATTCTCGGGACGTCAGCGATACGTGATGTTTCACGTTAAAGGCGGGACGCTATAGCGGCCAAAACAGGCCGTTAACCGCGCAAAATATTGTCTTTACGGGAAATACGCGACCAAAGCCTAGACATTCCAATGGCGGACTTTAAAGAAAGCTGTAAAATAGTGTTCTTCAAGAAAGGGTGTGAGTAATGACGATCAATTTTAGCTGGGGTCCGCAGGCAGGTTTTGCCAGGACAGGGACTCTACAGAGCATTGTGGATATTCTGGATTTCTTGACGGGTGAAGACGACGATGCTGCGTTCGTATCAATTTCTTCAACTTCATTCGTGTTTGAAGGGTTCTTGAATAATCAACGGGTAACAGTGAATATTCAGGGTACTGGTTTTACCGAAGATCCGGATGGCGGTCTTGGTGATACTGGGACAGTCACAGGCTTTGAGTTCTTTGCCGGAACCGGCACGAGTGCGGGGCAAAGGATCGCGCGTTTTGAGAGCGAAATCGATGTGAATTTTATCAATACCTTAATCGAGGCAGATCTCGATGGGATTGACCCTGACGGTCTTGAAAACTTCTGGACTGGGATGGACTGGACCTACAACGGTATTCAGTTTGCGGACAATTTCCCTGCAACAATCAGGTCAGCCGACGGTTTTCTTCTGAACCTGCGTGGCAACGATCTGTTGAACCTTGGTGGTGGTAACGATTCCATTTTCGCAGGTGACGGCGACGACACGGTGAATGGCGGCAACGGGTTTGACACCATTGAAGGTGGCCTGGGCAACGACATCATTGATGGCGGTGACCTGGCCGACCGGATCAACGGCAATGAGGGTAACGACAGTCTGGTTGGTGGCCTTGGCTTTGACGTGCTGTTTGGCGACGCGGGCAACGACACGCTGGACGGCGGTGCGACACCGGACCGCCTGTTTGGTGGTGACGGTGATGACCTGATTATGGGCGGGTCCAACTTTAGCCTCACGGTAGACGGGCTGTTTGGTGAGGCCGGGAACGACACAATCTTTGGTCAGGCCGGGTTTGACCTGCTGAACGGCGGTGCGGGTGATGATTTGCTTGACGGCGGCAATCAGGCCGACAACCTGCTGGGCGGTGCGGGCAATGATACCATGTTCGGTGGTCAGGGTCTGGACCGCTTGTTTGGCGGCGATGGTGATGACCTTGGCCGCGGTGGCATCGGCACAGACGGCATGTTTGGTGAGTTTGGCAACGACACGCTGTTTGGCGAAGAAGGCAACGACCGCTTCTTTGGTGGTGCCGGGAATGACGTGATCTTTGGCGGGGCTGACGATGACACGGTGTTCGCTGGTGCCGGGTTTGACACCATTGATGGGGGAGAGGGCAACGACATCTTGCAGGGCAACTTTAACGCAGACACTTTTGTGTTTGCGGATGGCCATGGCAACGATACGATCTCTGACTTTACCATTGCCGGCACGCTTGAAGTGATCGACCTAAGTGCGATCACCGCGATCACCGACTTTGCTGATCTGGTTGCCAATCACATCGAAGAAGGGCCAAACGGCGCGACGCTGATTGACACGGGAAATGGCAATTCAATTCAGGTCAACGGTGTCCGGGAGGATACCCTGGATATTCTGGACTTCATTTTCTAGCACAGCCGGATCACACATCAGATCACGGGGGCCATCCATGCTTGGATGGCCCTTTGCCTTTTTGGCAGACACGCTTTGCGTAATGTCCTGCGATGTCTATATACAGCCCAACCCCAAATCAGTGAGTCGTCCCAATGTCCGCATCCGCTCCGATCACCCAAGACGTTCACACCATCCCGCGCAAATTGCCGGAAGGCCCGCAGAACCTGATTGGGATGACGCGCGAGCACATGCGCAACGCATTGATTGAAGTAGGGACACCCGAAAAGCAGGCCAAGATGCGGGTCGGGCAAATCTGGCAGTGGATTTATCAGTGGGGCGTGCGGGACTTTGACGCCATGACCAACCTGTCCAAAGCTTTCCGGGCTGATTTGGGCGCTAGATTTGTGATTGAGGTGCCCGAGGTTGTTTCCAAGCAAGTCAGCAAGGATGGCACCCGGAAATGGCTGGTGCGCATTGCAGGCGGGCACGAGGTTGAGGTTGTATACATCCCCGAAGAAGGGCGCGGTACATTGTGCGTTTCCTCACAGGTGGGCTGCACGCTGACCTGTTCGTTTTGTCACACGGGCACCCAAAAATTGGTGCGCAATCTGACGGCGGCAGAGATCATCGGCCAGGTCATGATGGCGCGGGATGATCTGGAAGAATGGCCGGTGCCCGGTGCGCGTACCGGCCAACCCCGCCTGTTGTCCAACATTGTGCTGATGGGCATGGGAGAGCCGCTCTATAATTTTGAGAACGTGCGCGATGCGATGAAAATCGCAATGGACGAGGAAGGGATTCAGCTGTCCCGCCGCCGCATCACGCTGTCCACCTCTGGTGTGGTGCCTGAGATTGAACGCACCGCAAACGAGATTGGGTGCCAGCTGGCTGTCAGTTTTCACGCCACCACCGATGAGGTGCGTGACACATTGGTGCCAATCAACAAACGCTGGAACATTGAGACATTGCTTGAGGCGCTCAAAGTCTATCCACGGGGGCGCAACTCCGAGCGGATCACGTTTGAATATGTGATGCTGGATGGTGTGAACGATTCTGACGAAGATGCCTATCGCCTGGTTGAATTGATCAAGGGCATTCCGGCCAAGATCAACCTGATCCCCTTTAACGAATGGCCCGGTGCGCCTTACAAACGGTCATCCAATAACCGTATTCGCCGGTTTGGGGATATTGTGAACAACGCAGGCTATTCAAGCCCGGTGCGCAAACCCCGCGGGGAGGACATTATGGCCGCTTGTGGCCAGTTGAAATCTGCCACGGAACGGGCGCGCAAATCGCGCAAACAGATCGCTGCGGAGGCCGGATTGTCAGGTTAGGGCAATGATTTGTCAGAGCAGGACAGCGCAAGTGCGTGCCACCAATTTCCGATGGCGGGATGAGCCATGAGCCCGCCAATGTACCGCGTCGCTGATGATCTGCCCGGTTGCCTGTGGCTCATGCCGTGTCCGGCAAGTGCGCAGTTGTCCGCGCAAATCGCGGCCTATCGCGCCGCCGGGGTGACGCGTTTGGTCTCCATGCAACCCATTGAAGAGGCCACCGCCCTTGGGCTGAAAGAGCAAGAAGCGGCCTGTGCAGTCGCTGGCCTGACTTTCCACCGTCACCCAATTGCTGATTTTGGCTTACCGGACCTCACCGCGTTCACGGGCCTGACAGGGCAGATTGTTAAATGGCTGCATCAGGGCGAAGGCGTCAGCGTGCATTGCCGTGCGGGCATCGGGCGCTCGGGGATGGTGGTGTCAGGCGTGTTGATCACCATGGGTCAAACCGCGCAAGATGCGATGCGCAACGTGAGTGCGGTACGTGGTGCTTTGATTCCCGACACGGTTGAACAAGCCACATTCCTTGCCTCGTTTGAAGGTCACTTGCGGCGCTAAATTTGTGTAACGTCTTGTTTTTAAATTAAAAAGTATCGCCTTGACGTAAAGTCAAAATCATTGCCTCCGCATGATATGACCCCGTTCCTGCCGCATTCGCGCAGAAATCTTGCCCAGATCACCCGACAGAGTGCTCCCCAGATGAAGTTAACAGGAGACTGCCAATGTCTGTCATGTACAACGAAGATCCGTTTGCCGCCTCAAAGGTGCTTGACCTGGTTCTGCGCGAGCGTGAAATGGCCCTTTCGACCCGTGAATGGAAGCACCGTCTGGCCGGGTATGGTTACGCGATCAAAGACACGGAGCATGGTCAGGTTGTTGAAACACTGCCCCATCACGTTGAAATTGCCGTATTGCCACAAGATCAAGACGCCGCCGCCCGACGCGGTACGGCATTGACGGAATAGCCTGCCTAGGCTGCACCTTGCCTCATGATGTTTGGCGCGCGCGTAAAGTTGCGTGACGCAACGACCTAATTAATCTGCGTTCGCCGTCCCGGAAGGCGGTATAGCCGATCACGGTTGCTGTTTTGGCGGCCTTTTGCCAAACAGGTATCTGTACGAAAGACAGGCACCCAAAAAGACCAGTGAATAGCTCACAAGCTCGGTGCCTTCTTGGATAATTGTTTTCGCCAGTGCGAGGTCAGCCTGGTTCGGGATATTTTTCCAGAGTTTACCACTGCCAAACAGCCTGCTGAAAACGATGAGCTGTAAAAGACCCACTGTCAGGATCCAGAACGAACTGTCCTGCGCATGCTGCTTTAGACCGGAGCGGAGTGTACTTCGATGTTTGAAAACCGCGAACCCGCCCAGGATGGCAATGATCAAAACCGGCACCTTCCAGAAACCATGGTCAATGGGGTCAAGCAGCCCATCGTTTTCCCGAATGAACATGCAGATAAACAGGGTTGAGACCAACAGCAGGTAGCCCCTTAAATCTGCGTGATGGCGTGCACCCAAGGCAAAGAAAACCGCACTTCCCAGGATCAAGAGTGCTTGGGAAATTTCGACCAGAGAGCCCTCCCCCATGACGCTGCCCAGCGCCAGAATATCGACGTAGATAATGACAAGGGTGATGACAAACGCGGCAAAGATACCTGAAAATTGCAAAACCATACGGGCGTAGGGCCGGTCAGAGAACATAGACACTGCTCCAATAAATATTCTGATTTCTTTTAGGCTGAGCCGCCCGTATCCGCCAGACCGTTTACCGCCCCTGCCACGCGCAGCCCCCAATCCGGAGCCATCCCGACCAAGCACAGTGATGCGCGGTGTTGAAATCGAAAACGCAATAGGCTGGCATCACCGCCCCGGGATTTCAGCGCGTGCGCCGGTTTCTTTCCAGTTTTCAATGGTTTCCATCGCCTCGTCTGCGGTTTCAACAAAACGGAACAGGTCCAGATCATCTGCGGAAATTGTGCCTGCATCCGCCAGCGCTTCCCAATTGATGATTTTTTCCCAGAATGCCCGGCCAAACAACAGGAATGGCACCCGTTTCATCCGCCCGGTCTGTATCAGGGTCAGCGCCTCAAACAATTCATCCATGGTGCCAAACCCACCAGGAAATACGCAGATCGCCTTGGCCCGCATCAGGAAATGCATCTTGCGGATCGCAAAGTAGTGAAAGTTAAAACACAGCTCTGGTGTAACGTATTCATTGGGTGCCTGCTCAAATGGCAAGACGATGTTCAGCCCGATGGAATGTCCACCTGCATCAATGGCGCCCCGGTTGCCTGCCTCCATCACGCCCGGGCCACCGCCGGTCACAATCACGTCCTCTGTGCCGCCGCCCTTCATGGACTTCAGCGTCATCAGGCGGGCAAATTCGCGGGTTTCATCGTAGAATCGTGACAGATCTGCCAGTGTTTTGGTGCGGGCCTTGTCCTTGTTCGCAGGTTTGGGGATACGCGCACCGCCAAACAGCACAATGGTTGAGATGATACCCGCCTCGTCCAGCAAAAGCTCCGGTTTCAGCAGTTCCAGCTGCAAACGCACCGGGCGCAACTCATCACGGCACATGAAATCATCGTCGGTAAAGGCAAGGCGATAGGCCGGCGCACGGGTTTGCGCTGTGTCCGGCGTGGATTTGGCAGCCTCGCGGTCAGTATGTGCATCGCGCAAGGGCGTGCGGGCGTGATCGTCCATGATGTTCTCCGACATGTTTGCACGCCAAGGTGACGTGGTTGCCGACAAGTTGCAATCATTTGCGTCGCAGAGTTGACCCTGCCCTTGGCCAACGCGCAGAATGATCCGGCACGCACCACGGAGGGTTGGCATGCTCCTAAATTCTGACATCTGCACTTTTGACTGGCCAGCGCCAGACTTTGATTTGGCCACGCCCGCCGGGACGCGCCACACCCGTGATGGTCTGATGGGCCCAAATGGCCTGCTTGTCGCTTTTATCTGCAATCATTGTCCCTATGTCGTGGCCGTCATTGACCGGCTGGCCGCAGATATGAAAACCTTGCAAGCGGACGGGATTGGCTGTGTCTGTATCATGTCCAACAACTATCGCGATTATCCCGCAGATGCCCCGGACAAGATGACAGCCTTTGCTGATGCGCACGGCCTGACCGTGCCCTATCTGGTGGATGAGGGGCAATTGGTGGGCCGGGCCTATGGCGCGGTCTGTACGCCGGATTTCTTTGGGTTCAACGCGCAAGGCGGTTTGCAGTATCGTGGGCGGCTTGATGATATGGGCATGCGCGGCGATCCGGCAGGGCGTAGGCCCGAATTACTGGAGGCCATGCAACAAGTGGCGGCAACCGGTAAGGGACCTGCGGCGCAGACCCCCTCCATGGGTTGTTCGATCAAGTGGTCCTGAGCGATTGCGCGGACCTGCGGGGGCAGGTATAGCGCAGTGATCAGATGAGGAGCTCACGCAATGTCTAACGCCCAACTTGAAACTGCCATCGAAGCCGCTTGGGAAGATCGCGCCGCCATTAGCCCCAGCACAACCGGCGAAACACGCGATGCCATCGAAGACACGTTGAACGCGCTGGATTCCGGCAGTCTGCGGGTGGCTGAAAAACAGGCAAGCGGCGACTGGCACGTCAATCAATGGGCCAAAAAGGCCGTGCTGCTGGGCTTTCGCATCAAAGACATGGAGCAGCATGACGGCGGCCCACAGGCCGGTGGCTGGTGGGACAAGGTTGACAGCAAATTCAAGGGCTGGGGCGACAACCAATGGCAGGCGGCGGGTTTCCGTGCGGTGCCCAACTGCGTTGTGCGCAAGTCCGCCTATATCGCGCCCGGTGTGGTGCTGATGCCGTCGTTTGTGAACCTTGGTGCCTATGTGGATGAGGGCACCATGGTTGACACCTGGGCAACGGTCGGAAGCTGCGCGCAGATTGGCAAGAACGTGCACCTGTCCGGCGGCGTTGGCATTGGGGGCGTGCTGGAACCCATGCAGGCAGGCCCGACAATTATTGAGGATAACTGCTTTATCGGCGCGCGCTCCGAAGTGGTTGAGGGCTGCATTGTGCGCGAAGGGTCCGTGCTGGGCATGGGCGTCTTTATTGGCCAATCCACCAAGATCGTGGACCGCGAAAGCGGTGAAGTGATGTATGGCGAAGTGCCCAGTGGGTCGGTTGTGGTGGCAGGCTCGATGCCGTCCAAAAACGGTATTAACCTCTACTGCGCGGTCATCGTGAAACGGGTGGATGAGCGGACACGTTCCAAAACCTCGATCAACGAGCTGCTGCGCGATTAGGCCACGCGAGGGTCGCGCTATAGCTTCAAGGTAAACCCGGCATGTCAGAACCAAAGAAAAAGAAAGTCTCGCGCCAACAGGTCTATACCCTTGTGGTTCAGGTGGGGCGCAAAGACGGTGATGGTCTGCCCAAAAAGGCAACCGGTGCCGCCCTGATGTGCTTTGCCTCTGGTGTGGATGAGGCGGAGGCGGTGCGTGAAACCGTGGCGATCCTGAAACAGGCCGACACTGCCCCGCTTGATGTGACAGGGTATGGCACATTGGCGGAGCGTGAGGCCGAAGGGCATGAAATTGACGCCGAGGAGCGTGCGTTGATGGCGCGGGCATTGGATGAAAATTCAGTGATCGTCGCCCAGATGACGCCCTTCTTTGACTAAAGCCAGATGTAGCCCAGACCAACCAAAAGGAACATGTCATGAGTGGAGAAATGGATCTGGCAACATTGCTGCGCAGCATGTCTGCGACGCTGGTGGACGAGGTCTATGTTTTTGCCACTGTGCCACCGGGTGATGTGCCTGCCGGGCTCACGCCCCGCATGATGTTTCATGAGGCTGAGGGCGTGACCCTGATCCTGACCCGTGACGCCGCAATGGCGCATGACGTTCCATTTGAATTTCCCTGCCGCATGATCACATTAAACGTGCATTCTGCTTTGGAAGCGGTCGGTTTCATTGCTCACATCGCAACGGAGCTGGCCGCAGCTGGCATGGGGGTGAACCCGGTTGCAGGGTTCTACCACGATCATCTGTTCGTTCCCGAAGGACGCGAGGCGGAGGCGCTTGCCGTGCTAGACCGGATTGCCGCAGGTTAGGGCCATTGCGTGTTGGGTGCCCGTTCGTGCATGTCGGCATAGTTCAGGTCCAAATCGCGGCGTGACCGGGCCAAACCCACACCGGGCGGGGGCCAGTTGGCGGACCCTTTGGTCTGATTGCAGCCACGCGTGCCTGCCTCATAACTTTTGCACAACACAATTGCGTTCTGCCAAATGTTGGAGGGCCTGCCCGTGCCCTGCATCTGTTTGTCCGGCACCAGATGGTCAATGTCGAAGTACTTTTTGTCCGTATGACAAAATTTGCAGTTTTCGCAGTAGTACATCAAACCTTGTTCGCGGTCTTTTTGATAACGTTCATCAATGCGCACGCCGCTGACGCCGCCCATCAGGGTTGCGGCATTCCACTTAAAAACCTCATCGCGCAGGATCTTGGAAAAGTTCTGTCGGGACATGGCATTCCCCTTTGGTGATATAAAAACAATCGGTTTCAATCCCACCAGCTTAGCACGAAACCATCAGGAGTGCAGCCCTCAAGAGCGTACTTATGCCGCGCGTTGGCAGGCAAGGTGCACAGCCTCTGACCAGTTTAAAACCTGATGCGTGGGCGCGGGGTGGTCTGGCAATGTCGCCTGATCAAGATGATGCAACATGCTGGCTTGCAACACGGTTTTATCCCGGTGGATTTGCCCGATGTAGAGACTTTCCAGCGCCGTCCCGGCAGCCAGGATGGTTTCATGCGCCGGCAGCAAAAGCTGTGTGTAGCGCAAGATTGTACCAGCCGTTTCCTTGACCGCAGAGAACCCATTTACCAGATGACGTGCCGGCACCAGAACGGCATTTTCGCCAAACAAAAACTCAACTTCCGGCCCATCGACCAACACCCGTTGATCACCTGTCACAATGATGTCCTGATGCAAATTGAAATAAGGTGCGCGCAGCCGGATCGGCGCAAAACTCCCCCGCGCCGGGACCTTTCGGGACAGGCGGTGCAATATCGGCACCACACCTGCGCCCACGGTCATTACTGTGTCACCCCGTTGCAGGTTAGAGACTGTTTTATAGCCCCAGGGCGTTGCCACAGGTGTGTTCGGCAAGAGGGACGACATGGGGCCGACAGGTTCAATTTGATCGCTAAGCGCCGCAAAAACAATGTCTGGTGCAAAGGTGTGATCCCCCTGGCCCAACATCAAAACGCGCAGGTCATTGAGTGACAGTGGTTGAGGGTTTGCCACGTTCACAGAGGTCAGCGCCGTTTCGCCCGGACGTTCCAGCGTGATCCGCCCCGCCCCTGCTGCGGCGTCCCAGGAATAGGTCACCCGAACAACATCCGTGTCCGCCGCCCGCTGAACGGGCAGTGCGGCATGCACGATCTTGCCATCCCTGACCTGAACCATTGCGATGCTGCCGCTTGCGGTGGTCTGAAACGTCAGACTTCGCAAGCCGTGATCGGTTGATTTGTGAGAGATCAACACCTGCGGGTCCGCGTCAAACGCATAGCGGGTTTCAAACATCAGCGTTCCGCGCATCAGCAAGGTGTTGGGGTCATCCTTCAAAGCCGGCTTGGCCCGTTTGTCCGCCCCCAGACCGCGCAGGGACAGACGGCAGTCTGTATGATCACTTAGGGCAAGCCAGGTCATTTAGACCACCTTTGTGGTGCGACAGAGCAAGGCACATCGTTATTTCGTGAATTCGCATTTAGCGTTCTTGTCTGCGCAGATGCCGTGATCGACATGGTTTGCCTCACCTATTGGCCAAGGCAACACATCGCAGCGCCGCATGGCGTCTGCCCATGCGTATTTTAGTGAACTCTTGAACATCCCTGTTTTCAGGTGATGCACACACCGCTGATTGCCCTGCCTCGGGTCATATTATTACCCAAAGTCTACCACGCGATTTGACCATTGGCGAAGGAAATCGCGCGCGCCCTCTTGGCACCGCGTTGTTTTCGCCACAAAAGAGGGGCGCGAACCGCGACTGACCCCGAAAAGGAGCCGCAATGCCCGGCATTGACCCTGTTGACCTGACCGCCCGACTGGTGCGCTGCGCCTCTGTGACGCCTGAAAATGACGGTGCGCTTGAGATACTGGAAGAGCTGCTCGGCACCGCAGGGTTTGAGTGCAGCTGGGCCAACCGGGGCGGCATCAAGAACCTGTTTGCGCGGTGGGGGGCCAAGGGCAACACAAAGTGTTTTGGTTTCAACGGTCATACGGATGTTGTGCCCATCGGCAATGAGGCCGATTGGTCCATGCCCCCTTTTGGCGCAGAGATCAAAGACGGTGTGATGTATGGGCGCGGCACGACGGACATGAAATCGGGTGTGGCAGCCTTTGCCGCTGCCGCCGTGGATTTTGTGCAAAACACGCCTCCCGATGGGTCCATTGTGATTGCGATCACGGGTGACGAAGAAGGGGAGGCGACGGATGGCACCACTGCCTTGCTTGAATACATGGCCCAAAATGGCGAGCGGATGGATGTCTGTCTGGTGGGGGAGCCGACCTGCCCGGACACCATGGGTCAAATGATGAAAATCGGGCGGCGCGGGTCAATGACCGCGTGGTTTACCGTGACGGGTACGCAGGGGCATTCCGCCTATCCGCACCGCGCCAACAATCCGCTGCCGGCGATGATGCGCCTGATGGATCAACTGGCCAGCCATCAACTGGACACCGGGACAGATCATTTTGACGCATCGACCCTTGCGGTTGTGACCGTGGACACCGGAAATACCGCAACCAACGTGATCCCTGCCAAATGCCAGGGGGCGGTGAACATCAGGTTCAACGACAGCCATTCCGGGGCCAGCCTGAGCGCGTTGCTGGAAAAGGAAATCGCCCTTGTTAGAGACGCATTTGGCGTGGAAATCGAGATGCGAATCAAGATCTCAGGGGAAAGTTTTATCACCCCGCCCGGTGCTTTGTCCGACTTGGTTGCGGCCTCCGTAGCGGCAGAAACCGGCGTCACGCCCGAACTGTCCACCACCGGCGGGACATCCGACGCCCGTTTCATCAAATCGCATTGCCCTGTGGTGGAATTTGGGTTGGTGGGTCAGTCGATGCATCAGGTTGATGAACATGTATCCGTGGCGCAGATTCACCAGCTCAAGGCCATTTATGGCCGGGTGTTAAAGGACTACTTTGCGTGAGCATCGACATCGCCCTCACACGAGACTTAGAGACCTGTTTTGCCTTGCGTAGGGTCGTTTTTATCGACGAACAAGGCGTACCGGAGTCAGAGGAAATTGACGCATTTGACGCCACAAGCCTGCACTTGCTTGCGCAAGACAATGGCACACCGGTCGGGACGGCGCGTGTCTATGTCGCTGATAATGTCGCAAAGATCGGGCGCGTTTGTGTGCTGCGCGCGTATCGCGGCAGGGGGTTAGGTGCGGCGTTGATCAAGGCCACGCTCGACGTTTCAAAGGGCAAGGCCAAAACCGCAAAACTTGGCGCACAAATACATGCGTTGGGATTTTACGAGGGGCTTGGCTTTACCGCCCAGGGGCCAATCTATGACGATGCAGGTATTGATCACCGGGATATGGTGCGCCCGCTATGAAACCCACGCTCATTATCATGCTGAAAGAGCCGCGCCCGGGCCAGGTCAAGTCGCGGCTGGGGAAAGAGATTGGCATGGTGCCTGCCGTATGGTGGTTTCGCCATCAGGTGTGTGGGTTGCTGCGCCGCGTGCAAGACCCAAGATGGCAGGTTGTCTTGGCCGTTAGTCCGGATCGACAGGGACGTGTCAGCCGGGTGTGGCCCGCCCATCTGCCACGTTGGCCGCAGGGGCAGGGTGATCTAGGGCAACGTATGGCGCGCATGTTACGGCAGGTGGGCAAGGGCCCCGTGTGCCTGATTGGCGCGGACATTCCAGATGTCACAAACAAACGGATTGCTGAAGCATTTGCAGCATTGGGGGATCACGACGCCGTTTTTGGCCCGGCCTATGATGGTGGGTATTGGCTGGTTGGGCTAAAGCACCCCGAGCGCCAGCCAAACGGGCTGTTTCACAATGTACGCTGGTCCACCGAACATGCGTTGGCAGATACCATCGCAACCCTGCCAGATTACCACATTGCACAGGTGGCAACCCTGCGTGACGTGGACACCAAAGCCGATTTACCATGACGACGCCAGGGTCGCGTGCTAGCTGACACCCCATGAAAAATATTCCTACCAAAGAAGAGATCCTGGCCTGGATCACCGAAAACCCCACGCTGACGGCGAAACGCGACATCGCAAAGGCCTTTGGCATCAAGGGGGCCGCGCGGATTGACCTCAAGCGTATCCTCAAAGAGTTGGAAGCCGAGGGACATCTGGAAAAGCGTGGCAAATCCACGCAAGACCCGGATCGCCTGCCACCGGTTTCGGTGCTGATGGTCACCGGGCCAGACAGTGACGGAGATCTCTTTGCCAAACCGATGGAATGGCATGGCATTGGGCGCGAACCGCGCGTGCTGGTGATCACCCGCGCCTCTGACCCGGCGCTGGGCGAAGGGGATCGCATTCTGGCGCGGCTCACCATGGTCAAGGAGGAGCCCTACGCCTATGAGGGTCGCCTGATCCGTCGGATTGGCACCAACCCCAAACGCGTGCTGGGGGTGTTTCGCAAGAAGGCCGAAGGTGGGCGCATTGTGCCCATCGACAAGGGTGCCGATAAAGAATGGATCGTTGCCGCCGATGCCGTGAACGGGGCCAAGGATGGCGAACTGGTAGAGGCCGAACAGGCGGGTCCAAAGGGACGCATGGGCCTGCCCAAGGCGCGTATTGTGGAACGGTTGGGTGACCCGTCAGCGCCCAAGGCCGTGTCGCTGATCGCGATACATCAGCACGGCATTCCGGACGAATTCCCCGACAAGGTCGTGGCCGAGGCCGACGCGATGAAACCCGCAGGCCTGAAAGGGCGCGAAGATTTGCGCGATTTGCCGTTGATCACCATCGACCCAAGTGATGCGCGGGATCACGATGATGCCTGTTATGCCCATGCGGATGAGGACCCCAAGAACGAGGGCGGTCATGTCCTGTGGGTCGCGATTGCGGATGTGGCCCATTACGTCACACCGGGTTCAGCGCTGGACACGGAGGCACGCAAGCGGGGCAACTCCACCTACTTCCCGGACCGTGTTGTGCCGATGCTGCCGGACCGGTTGTCGGGCGATCTGTGTTCCCTGCATGAGGGGGTGCCGCGCGCCTGTATCGCGGTGCGCATGGTGCTGGATGCGCAGGGCAACAAGCTGTCTCATTCGTTCCATCGTGGGCTGATGCGCTCGCCCGCGTCGCTGCATTATGAGGAGGTGCAGGAGGCCATTGACGGCAATCCAAATGAACGCTGTTTACCCTTGTTAGAGCCTGTTTTGCAGCCTCTGTACGCCGCTTATGATGCGCTCAAACTTGCCCGTGCAGAGCGTCAGCCGCTGGAGCTGGACCTGCCCGAACGGCGCATCGAGTTGGATGAAGATGGCACCGTGCGCTCGGTCAATTTCAAGGATCGGCTGGATGCACATAAGCTGATTGAGGAATTCATGGTGCTGGCCAATGTTGCAGCGGCGGAGACCTTGCTGGCCAAGAAAGTACCGTTGCTGTTTCGGGTGCATGAAGACCCGCCGCAGGAAAAGCTGGAAAGCCTGCGAGAGACAGCGCAGGCCGCCGGGTTCAATCTGGCCAAGGGGCAGGTGCTGAAAACCGCACACCTGAACCGATTGTTAAATGATGCCACCGGGACGGATGATGCGGAGCTGATCAACCTCTCCACGCTGCGCTCCATGACGCAGGCCTATTATGCGCCGCAGCATATCGGGCACTTTGGTCTGGCGCTGCGGTCGTATGCGCATTTTACATCGCCTATTCGCCGCTACGCCGACCTGATCGTGCACCGCGCCCTGATCACGGCGTACGGCTGGGGCAAGGACGGGTTGGGCGTGGATGTGGATATCGAAAGCCTGGAGCAGACTGGTTTGCATATCTCCGATACAGAACGCCGCTCGATGACTGCGGAGCGGGACACAACCGACCGGTATCTGGCTTCCTATCTGAGCGAGCGTGTTGGCAATGAATTTATGGGCCGGATCAGCGGGATTGCGCGGTTTGGGGCGTTTGTGAAGCTGGACGAGACCGGCGCAGATGGCTTGCTGCCAATGCGCGCGTTGGGGCGGGAGTATTTTCATTATGACCGCGAAGAACAATCACTTACAGGCGCTGAAACTGGTATGGTGATTGGCATTGGTCAGCGGGTCAAAGTGCGGCTGGCTGAGGCCGTCCCGGTTACGGGTGGTATTGCATTGGACCTGCTGGAGATTGACTCCAAGCAGATTAAACCGGGCAGTCGCAGCCCGGCTGGGCGGTCACCCCGGCGCAAGGCCATAAAGGCCAAGCGCAAGGGCGCAAAGGTTAAGCGCAAAGTAACGCGGACGCGTCGGTAGGGGCGGCTGCATTGGGGGCCTTCATGCGGTCTTGCATTCGGTCGATATAGCGACACAGAATCTCATCTTCCGCGACGCGGGTTTTCAGCAACGTCTTGCCCGGCGTTGCGCGCATGTTCTGCAACATCGCCGCAACGGAGGCATCAGCCGCTGTTGGATGATCGCCAAACAGAAACGCGCCGTGCCAAAGCCGGGTGGTGATCGCCTGTAGGTCCAGTTCGATACGCACCATGCGCTCTGCCGGGGTCAGCCGCCCCAACCCCTGCGCCTGCATGCCCTTGAGGCAGGTCTTGCGCAGACCACTGGTGACAAAACCGCGCAGCGGCCTGGGGATCATCTTGAAATACTCATCGCGGATGATCGGCCAGACGTCATCATTGCCCCAGCGGTCCATCACGATGTGAAAGTACATGTGTTCTTCGGCCATGCGGATGAATGCGCGGGAGGTTGCCTTTTCCATGTCCGAAAGGCCCGCGTCAAAGTCAGCGCCAAGCTGTTCCAGATGAGCGCGGATATTGTCGCTATCTGGGATTATCGTTCCGTTATCCCGGATTGCAGGAAGTTTCTGATGCGGCATTTTGCGCGGATCAGCGAGGTCTTCGCGGGCCCAGGATTGGCCGGACATGTCCAACAGCCAGATCGCCTTGACGCAAAAAGGGCTGGCCGCAGGGGCACCAAAAGAGGCGGGGTAGGTGAGCAGGGTTATCATAGTGTTCTCCTTTTCTGTGATCCTGCCTAACAGTCGATGCTGTCAATTATTGTCAGCATAGGTTATGCATCGGTCATGAGTCGCACACACCGCCTGTTTCAGATGATGACCACCCTGCGTCGATTGCCCGCCCCGGTGCGGGCTGTGCAATTGGCAGATGAAATGCAGATGTCGCTGCGCACTATCTATCGTGATATTGAGGCACTGCGGGGTCTTGGCGCAGTCATTGATGGGGAGGCGGGCTTTGGCTACACGCTGATTGAGGATGCAGCACTACCGCCGCTTGGATTTGAAGATGATGAGTTGGAGGCGTTGGTTTTGGGCCTGCGGGATGTGGCTGTGATTGGGGATCCCGCACTGGCCAAAGCGGCAGAGACCGCGCTGGCCAAACTGACCGCGCGGGTGCCCCCGCGACAGGCGCACCGGTTGCAGCACGCAATTCTGGATGCCCGCCGGTTCACCCGCCCGGACCCGCCGCGCATTGATGTGCCGGATTTGCGCAATGCCACGTGGGAGGAGGAAACGATTGCTTTTTCCTACAAGGACGGCAAAGGCGCGGCCTCGACCAGAGAGGTCGATCCCTTGGGGATTGTTTATATGCAAAACACCAACATGTTGATGGCCTGGTGCCATTTACGAAGTGATTTCCGGGCGTTTCGATTGGACCGAATGGATGATCTGCGCCGAACGGGCAACAGTTTTCGGCCCCGCCGTGTACCGCTTTTGCGCGATTATATGGAATTGTTGCGTGCAGATGCCGAAGAACGGGCAAAGGCCCGCGCGCCCGACGCATGAGGACTTTTGTACAAGTACAAGGCGCGCTAGGTTGATCCGGAGCAAAGAAGAGACGGTAATCAAAATGCGCAGGCGAATTCTGGCAGCGATCGCGGGGGCAATCTTTCTTGTCGCTCCATCATTAGCAGAGGCCCCGTTGGGATCATTGCGGCCCGTAGAACGATCCGGGACAGGCAGCACAATTGTGCAAAATCCAACGCAAGAGGGCCTGCGCGCGTGGATTGCTGCGTTTCGACCAAGAGCGTTGGCGCAGGGGATTACGGCAGGAACCTTTGACAGCGTAATGAATGACGCGCGCTATGATGCTGACGTGGTCAAGCGGGACCGCAATCAATCTGAGTTCACCAAAACAATTTGGGATTATCTGGATACGGCAGCGTCTGATTTGCGGGTCACAAATGGAAAGGCCGCCCTGGCCAAGTGGGACAAAACACTGATTGAAATTGAGCGCACCTATGGTGTGGACAAGGAAATTGTCACGGCAATTTGGGGGCTGGAAAGCTCGTATGGGGTGTTCCGTGGCGGGGAGTCGACATTGGATGCGCTGGCAACACTGGCGTATGACGGTCGGCGCGCAGAGTTTTTTGAACAAGAGCTGATTGATGCGCTGCGGATTTTGCAAGACGGCGATATCACGCTGGCAAAATTGAAGGGGTCTTGGGCCGGGGCCATGGGGCACACGCAGTTTATGCCATCTTCCTTTCAGGAGCATGCGGTAGATCATGATGGGGACGGACGGCGCGATATCTGGAGCGACAATCCGGTGGATGCCTTGGCCTCAACCGCTGCGTATCTCAAGAATTTTGGCTGGACGACG
Organism: uncultured Sulfitobacter sp.; assembly: GCA_937928635.1. Classification (GTDB taxonomy): domain Bacteria; phylum Pseudomonadota; class Alphaproteobacteria; order Rhodobacterales; family Rhodobacteraceae; genus Sulfitobacter. The sequence continues at coordinate 32,017 of CALFWM010000012.1, forward strand.
GGGCAGCCCTGGGGGGTTGAGGTGCGCCTACCGGATAGCTTTGATTTTACACTCGCGCGGCGGGATATGCGCAAGCTACCGAGCGATTGGGCGGTGTTGGGCGTGACCCAGCCCAATGGCACCGCGGTGCGCGATTTTGGGCTGGCCTCTGTTCTCTTGCCCGGAGGGGCGGAGGGCGTTGCGTTTTTGGTCTTTCAGAACTTTGAAGTGCTGGAACGCTACAACACCGCAGATGCCTATGTGATTGGCGTTGGCCATTTGGCAGACCGCATTCGGGGCGCGGGGCCATTTGAAAAAAGCTGGCCCCGGCACCTGCGGGTGTTGAGCCATGATGAGCGAATTGAATTGCAGAAGCGGCTGACCGCAGCCGGATTCGATACAGAAAAGATTGACGCCAAGATGGGCCCACTGACCATTGGTGCGATCCGAAAGTTCCAGCAGGCACAAGGGGTGGTGCCGGATGGTTACCCGTCTTTGAGTGTTCTGGAACGCTTGCGCGCGTTGTGATGGGAGCGGCGCGCGTGCAAGCACGACGCCCCACCCGCCATCCCAAAGTGCATTTGTGCGGTTAGGATGCCGCCTTTAGCATGTCATTGGCTTTGAGATCTGCATAGGTCGCATCAAGCGCCTGTTTCGCGCGTTTGCCAAACAGGTCGATTTCTTCGGGTGTGATCACCAGCGGCGGTGAAATGATCATGCGGTCCCCAACATGGCGCATCACCAGATTGTTGGCAAAGCAGTGTTCGCGACAGATATAACCCACTTCGCCTTTCGTCCCGGCAAAGGCAGCACGGCTTTCGCGGTGCGGAGTCAGCGGCAAGGAGGCCATCATGCCAGATTGGTTCACACCGCCCACCAGTGGATGTTCGCCCAAGTTGTTCAACACACTGGTCAATGCGGGCATGGCGACGTTCTGGATGTGGCCGATCATGTCTTCTTCGTGCATGATGCGCAGGTTTTCCATTGCCACGGCCGCACAGACCGGGTGGCCCGAATAGGTGTAGCCATGGTTGAATTCGCAGGCGTTGATCACGGCCACGATTTCATCTGATACGATGGAGCCGCCAATGGGCGCATACCCTGAGCTGAGGCCCTTGGCGATGGTCATGATATCGGGCGTGATGCCAAGCGTTTGGGAGCCAAACCAATTGCCCGTTCTGCCAAATCCGCAAATCACCTCATCCGCGATCAGCAGCACCTCATGTTTGCGGCAAATGCGCTGGATTTCAGGCCAATAGGTTTGCGGTGGCACAATCACGCCACCTGCACCCTGCACAGGCTCACCAATAAAGGCGGCGACGTTTTCGGCACCAAGCTCTTCGATCTTGGATTCCAATTCGCGGGCGCGCATGAGGCCAAATTCATCTTCGGTCATCTCACCGCCCTCAGCCCACCAATCAGGCTGGCCGATGTGATGAATGCCCGGAATGGGCAGGCCGCCCTGCGCGTGCATCGGTGTCATCCCACCAAGCGAGCCTGACCCGATTGACGACCCGTGGTAAGCGTTCATCCGGCTGATGACATGGCTTTTCTCTGGTTGTCCTTTTTCGGCCCAATAGGTGCGTACCATCCGCAGGTTGGTGTCATTGGCCTCAGAGCCCGACCCGGCAAAGAAAACGTGGTTCAAATTGCCCGGCGCAAGATTTGCCAATTCAGTGGCCAGCGCGATGCCCGGCACATGGGTGGTTTGGAAAAAGGTGTTGTAATAGGGTAGCTCGTTCATTTGACGTGCCGCGACGGCCCCCATTTCAGGGCGACCATAGCCAAGGTTTACGCACCACAAACCGGCCATCGCATCCAGAATTTCGTTGCCGTCGCTGTCGGTCAGAAATACGCCTTTGGCCCGTGTGATCACCCGGGCCCCTTTTGCCGCCAGCTCATTTCCTGTGGTGAACGGATGCATGTGGTGCGCTGCATCAAGGGCCTGCAATTCAGCAGTTGGCAGGTGATTTGTAATGGCTGTCATGGCGGCACCTTTGGTTACGGAAAAAGGGGAGGATGTCAGAATATGATCAAATTATGTGAAGTCAATCGACGGGTAGCAGTTAATCAAGCGCTTTCAAAAGCCAGGCGCATTTGCCTGGTGCCTTGTGCCACGTCCTCTGACATGGCGTTGCCGGCGGCACCCACATCCCCAACACGTAATGCGGCAAGCAAGTCCGCGTGTTTGTCAGGCAAATTTGAGGTGCCAAAACGCCCGCACACCACGCGTAAGGAGGGCCCAAACCGCAACCACAGCCGATCAACAGTTGCGGCCATGATTGGGGCGGCTGCACCATCATAGATGGTCGTGTGAAAGCGGTAGTTGTTTGTCAGGTATCTGCCGATATCACCTGCGGTGATGGCACTGTTCAGGGCCTCATCAATAGCTTGTAGCCTGCGCAACCGTTCTGGCGTGATCTGATTGGCCGTACGGCGCGCAAGCTCTGGCTCCAATGCTGCACGCATAAAACCCAATTCGTCCATGCACTCGGCGGTTAAAAGGGGCACGTTTACCCGGCGGTTGCCCTGATGGACAAGCGCGCCTTCGGCAATCAGGCGGCGCAATGCTTCGCGCACGGGGGTCATGCCCGCGCCAAGCGTGGCAGTCAGGCCCTGAATGGTGACGGCCTGCCCCGGGGCCAGGTCGCCAAACAGGATCATGGCCCGCAGCCGCTCATACACGTGTTGATGGGCCGGGGTCTTGGCCGTTGCATCAACACGGAATGGGCTGGTCGCTGGTGGTTGTTCTGCATGCATGACGTTTCGCTTCACCCTGAAAACTTGCTTGGTCTCACTATGGCAGGTCTTGAAGGAAAGCGTAATTCAACTTGTCGCAAGGATGGAAACTTGATCAAATTAGGGGGAGGGTGCCGCCGGGAACAGATCAGGTGATCAATGCGGCGCATCTCCAACAGGGCGATGGAGCTGTCGGTTCATGAAACGGATTTACCCGGACTATGCCTATGGCACCGCGCCACGTGCGGGATGTTGGTGGGATGAAACCTGCGATATCCCGGATCGCGCAGCGCTGAGGACAGATAAAAAATGTGACGTGGCCATTGTTGGTGGCGGGTTCACCGGGATCAGCGCAGCCCTGCATCTGGCAGAGGCGGGCGTCGATGTGACCGTGCTGGAAAATCACGACGTTGGGTTCGGGGCATCAGGGCGCAATGGTGGGTTTTGCTGCCTTGGCGGGGGACGGTTTAGCAACGCTGCGCTGGAGAAGAAGGTTGGTTATGACGGACGGGTCGAATGGCGGCAGGCGGAGGTTGCATCGGTTCAATTGGTCGAAGACCTGATTGCGCGTTTCGATCTTGAGGTTGATCGCCACTCAGACGGTGAAACGCAGATGGCGCACCGCCCCAAGGATTATGCAGCGATGCAGGATGAGGTTGCAGAATGTGCCGAAACCTACGGGGTTGAGGCCCGTTTGACCCCGCCTGCCGATCTGGAAGGGGCGGGCATGAATGCCGGGTTTCATGGCGCATTGACGATCCCGCTTGGGTTTGGCCTGAACCCGCGCAAGTACATCACCGGGTTGGCCGCCGCTGCTGAGACTGCAGGGGCTCAGATTTTTCACAACACCGCTGTTACTGAGATTTCGCAAACCTTGAATGGGATTTGTTTGCACACTGCACAGGGGAGCGTCACAGCGAAACGCGTCATCATTGCAACAAACGGTTACGCATCAGAAGACGTGCCGCAGTGGTTGGCCGGGCGCTATATGCCGACCCAGTCCAGCGTGATTGTGACACGTCCGTTGACCCAGTCTGAGCTTGGCGCGCAGGGCTGGACGACATCGCAAATGGCCTACGATACACGCAACCTGCTGCATTACTTTCGCCTGATGCCTGACAATCGCATGTTGTTTGGTGTCCGCGGCGGGCTGTTGGCATCAAAAAGCGCGGACCAACGCGCCATTGCGCGCGCGCGTGCAGATTTTGAACAGATGTTTCCCGCCTGGAAAGACGTTGAAACCCCACACAGTTGGTCCGGAATGGTCTGTCTCGCCCGTGACCAGATGCCCTTTGCCGGAGAGATACCCGGCCAGCCAGGTCTATTCACCAGCATGTGCTATCATGGCAATGGGGTCGCGATGGCAAGCTATTTAGGTGCGCTGCTTGCTGATCTTGTGCAGGACAAAGTGCCGGGCCGTGTCTATCCGCAGATCATACAGCGCCCTTTGTCAAAATTTGAACTGGGGCGTTTCCGACGTGCTGTGATGCCATTGGCTTATGCATGGTATGCATTGGCAGATCGGTAGGGTTGCGTGATGACCGGCCATCGCTCTGTCGCGAAACCCTCCACCGACCCCGTTTTGCTGTGGTGCAAAACAAAGCCGGTGAAGGATACGCCTCGCAATTTCTCAGTGCATGTTGCGTGTTTGGTTCAGGATACCGGTTGGCGAATCCCGGTCACGGCAGAGGCCAATATCGCAGCACCGCTTTGAAGGATCAGTACGGCCTGACCATCCTGTGCGCGCGCCTCGGTGATACGAGAGTAGGTTTCGGCCTGATCGGTCACCAATACCTCACCGCCCGCGCGGCTTTCGATTTCAAAGCGATAGGCCCCTGCGGGGAAGGGGGACCCATCGTCACTGACGCCAGCCCAATCTACGGGTTCAGCAGAGACTGGCAGACGCTGGCGTTGCACCTCAGCGTCATTGCTGTCGTAGACCACCAGCACAACCTCATCAGCCGTGGCAACGGGATTGGGGTTGATGGTGATTGGTGTCCCGTCAAATTGGACCGGTGCGGTGCTGCGCGCCTCCATCCCGATCCAGCCTGCCATTTGAGCCATGGATCCGGCCCCCAGTTGCGTGCTTAATCCGGTAAGCAGATCGTTCGAAAGTACCTGTTGTTCCACCATAGAAAACTGGGCCAATTGCGCTGCGTATTCGGAGGAATCAATAGGCTCCAACGGATCCTGAAACCGCGCCTGCGCTGTCAGCATTTTCAAAAAGGTCTCAAAATCTGATGACAATGCACTGGCTGAACTGGCAGTGTTTGGCGTTGTCGTAGGGGGCGGGTTCGTGAGTGGCGTACCGGTTGTGGGTGTTGGGGCTAACATGATTTTGTCCTTTTCAAAGGCGTAGATCGACACCGCTGCCGGTGTCGGATGCAAGGTGGATGGTGGCAGCAGGGACGGTTGATTGCGTGTCCTGTTCCGGGGCATTGGCGGATGCGGATTGGTCAGTATCATCTGATGAACCAGGATCGCTCCCCTCAAAGGAAAACGCGATATTAGTGTATCCCATAGCCTGAAAATCCTGGCCCAACTGGTCGATATGGCGGCGCATCAAATCCAGCGTTTCCGGTCGCTCTGCCGTTAAGCTGACAATGATCCCTGATTCCGCCTGCTGAACGCTGAGGCGCACCGCCCCCAATTCCTGGGATTTGAGCGTGATTTCGACAGGGCGATTGGGCTGTTGCTGCACGACCTCTGCCAACTGTCGCGCGATATGCGGGGGCAATTCGGCGCGATTTAGATGTTGTGGCGTGGCGGTGGCCGTTGTTGCAGCAAAGGGTGACAGCCGCGGTTCCCCTGTGATGGGGTCGATTGCGATCAAGTCTTTTGGCATTCCCGGATCAGGAAGTGTTGCCGCAATCCCCGCCCAAGGCGTGAGCGGCACGACCTGTTTGGTATTCGCAAACGCCTGATTTGTCATGACCGTTAGCTGAGGTTCAGAGCGATGCAAAACGCGGCGTGTCTCATCAGAACCCGCCTGTTTACCGGCTGTTGGCAAATACGCGCCAACCCTTGTTTCAGCCCCAACAGATGCTGTTGAGAGCGCAGTTTTTGCGGTTTGAACCGGTGTATCCGGGGGCGTTGTCGTTGCGGTTTGCGTCGGCTGTGAGTCTGCCGCGACGCGCGTGCCAGCCCAACTGCCGTTGGTTTGAAGGGGCTGTTCCACGATGGTTTTTCCAGCGGGCACAGCTGTTGCCGGCGCGGTGTGAACGTCAGCAACCAGTTTTGGCTGCGTGTTGGGCAAAGACAACGCACCAGTCCCTTTCTCACCACTTCCTGTTTGCGCGACCGCTTCGGCATTTGATGCCACCGGCGGAACACCAGTTATGCCAGCGGGTAGGGATACATTTTTGATTGTCTCAGCAGGCCGATGATCAAAGCGGGCAATCAACTTGCTTTGAAATGCGTGGGCCGGATCAGACCGGCTGGATTCGGACTGAGTCTGTTTGGGTTCCGGTACGTTTGGAAACCGGGGTCGCAACACCAATGGGTCTGATTCGGCGGACGCGGTCCGTTGATCCTGCGCGCTTGAGGTAAGGATTTCTGAACCATGGCGCGCATTTGATTCTGGGGGATGTACCTCTGTACCCGCAGCGGTCGACGCGGTTGATGGACGTCCTGTTTGAACAGCGGCCACCTGCCAGGGGTCAATTTCCCCGGATGTTTGTGCACCCGCTGCGGCGGGTTTGGCTGGAATGCCATCTGCGATATCTTGCGGTGACGTTGGTGGCGTGGCCTTGCCTTGCGCCACTGAATTATTGTGTTCTTTTGGCGGCTCATCAGCACCGAGCGCGGTGTCTGGTTTTGTTGCCGCGCCTTTAGGCTGTTCGGCTAGAGAATCGGCAACATCGTTCTGTTCAGCGTTTTTTGCGGTTTGCGGGTCCGGGGGCACATCGCCATCTGGCAGCGGTGGTTGTGCCTTTGCATCGCTGGTGCCGTTCGATGTGCGCAACGCATTGCTTGCAAAAACCGAAGCGAAAGTATCGCGCGTTGATAAGTCGCGGCTCTTGCTGTTGAGTCGGGGCAAATCCGTCGCGGCAGCGTCGGCGTTAGTGCTTTTGCCAGAAACAGGTGTGGTCGAGGATAGCAAAGGTATTTGCGATAGCACGTCTGAGCTCCGTGAATTCTTCTCCGGTTGGCGCACTATCCGCATACATCCTTACCGATTGTTTACTGATGTGAGTCCAAACTCCGGGAAAGTACTCAGCAATTTAAGGACCATTTTGTATGACGCCGATCATAGCTCCTGTTCAAACCCCCGGCCTGGCCCCTGCCAAAGATGCGGCCCTGCGTGAGGCCGCGCAAAAGTTGGAAGCAACGTTTTTGGCCGAAATGTTGAAAGCCGCCGGTCTTGGCAAAAGCCGTGATTCCTTTGGCGGCGGTGCCGGTGAGGATCAGTTTGGATCGTTTCTGGTCCAGGAACAGGCCATGCTGATGGTGCGTGCTGGCGGCATTGGATTAAGCGAAGCGTTGTTCGAGACACTGAAGGAGCGAGAAAATGAGTGATGAAATGAACCTGGATGCACTGGATGAATTGCTTGAGGCAGAGCGCGAAGCGTTGCTGACCGGTGATCTTGTCAAGCTGACAGAGATGTTGCCGGCCAAAGAGGCCCTGATGAATGCATTGAACGAAGAAGCGCCAACAGATTTGCCTGCGTTGCTGGAACTTGATGGCAAGGTGCGCCGCAATCAGCTGTTGTTGGATGGCGCGTTGGAAGGGATTCGCGATGTTGCAAAGCGGATGGCCGACCTGCGACAAATGCGCGGTTCCCTAGAAACCTATGGGTCTGATGGTAAGAAGCACAACATTGATGTTGCAACGGACCACTCCGTTGAGCGCCGCGCCTAAGCGCAGTCATGAACGGTTGATTCAAAAGCATTGAATTGCGGTTTCCCGAATTAGGAATGTGTTAATGCAATAGCGGGCAAAGTGGCGCTGCATCCGAGGTCGGGTGGCGCATCGTCAGTTGAAAATAAATGGCGCATGTACTGGTCAGAATGGCATTTCGTCCAGCCCTTTGGGGGGTAGGACATCACGGACGCAAAGCGTCAATGACTAAAGGAACATGCTAATGTCTAGCATTCTTACCAATAACAGTGCGATGGTGGCTCTTCAGACTCTCAAGAGTATCAACAAAGACCTGTCTCAGACGCAAAACGCGATTTCTACTGGCAAAGACATCTCCTCTGCCAAAGACAACTCAGCAATCTGGGCGATTTCCAAGGTGATGGAATCTGACGTGTCTGGCTTTAAGGCCGTATCAGACTCCCTTGCGTTGGGTGAATCAACTGTTGCTGTTGCGTCCGCCGGTGCGGAGCAAATCTCCAACATCCTCAATGACATTAAGGAAAAGGTCGTTGCGGCGACGGGTGAAAACGTTGACTACACCAAGCTGACGGCTGATGTGACCGAGCTGACCAACCAGGTCACTTCCATCATCGGCGCGTCACAGTTCAACGGTTTTAACCTGCTGAACGATGATGCGGCTGATCTGACAGTCCTGTCCTCAATCGACCGTGACAGCGCAAATGCTGTGACAGCGTCCAACATCACGGTGGCGTCGGTTGATTTCACATCCAACCTGGATCTGACAGATATTGACGTGACAGATGCGACCCAGGCGGAAGCCTCTATCGCCTTGATCGAAGCGCATATCCAGACTGCTGTGGATGGTGCTGCCGCACTTGGTGCATCAGCAAGCCGTATCAGTGATCAGCGCGAGTTTGTTGGCAAACTGACAGACGCGATGAAGTCGGGCATCGGGTCTCTCGTAGATGCGGATATGGAAGCGGCCTCTGCTAAGTTGCAAGCGCTTCAGACTCAGCAGCAGCTGGGTGTACAGGCTCTGTCGATTGCCAATCAGGCACCGCAGACCATCCTGTCTCTGTTCCGTTAAGACAAAACAAGTAGGAGCGCGGCTGATCGCGCTCCTGCACACCTGTCTCTGCCACCTGACAATATGTAAGGTTTTAACGTGAACGCAACGTCCCTGGCCCAGCGCGCCTACGCGCCAACAGCAGCACCAACCCGGTCTGCCCGCAGCGTCGAATACGACGTCGTTGCTCGCATCACACATCGCTTGAAAAAAGCCATTGAAGGTCGAAAACTGCCAGCCCTGCTGGAGGCACTGGAAGAGAACCGCAAACTCTGGAGCACCCTGGCCATCGACGTCGCAGATGACGAAAACGATCTGCCGGAAGATCTGCGCGCGCGGCTTTTCTACCTCTATGAATTTACCGAACATCATACACAGCAAGTTATCCGCAAGCGGATATCAGCGGTGCCTTTGCTAGAGATTAATATGGCCATTCTGCGTGGCCTCAAGAACGAAGGGCCAGTGGTATCATGAGTGGTCTTGTCCTGAAGTTGAGCCCAAAGGAACGCGTGTTGATCAACGGTGCTGTCATTGAAAACGGTGATCGGCGCAGCCGGTTGGCGATTATGACACCCGACGCCAATATCCTGCGTTTGCGCGATGCGATCCATCCGGAAGAGGCGAAAACACCAGTGCGCCGCGCCTGTTATGCCCTGCAGCTTGTCTTGTCAGGCGACAGTGACCCCAAAGATGTGCATCACAATTTGCTGCGCCAGGTCGAAGAGTTGAGCCAGGTTTTCACCGACGGAGACAGCCGCAAAGTGTTGGGTGAGGCATCACAGGCAGTCATTGATGGGCAACACTACCGTGCGCTCAAGTCTTTGCGTAGTTTATTGCCGCGTGAGGACCGTCTGTTTGCCATGCGGCCGAACTGATGTTTCAGCCCATTGTCCCTGATGTCGGTCTGGCCGGTTGGCGCTTTTTACAACGGACCTATGATACACAGTTCGAAACGTTTTCCAAAAATACCGACCTGCAACGGGATACGGAGTACTTTCTGGAAAACATCGGAGAGATTACCACTGCCGAGGCGCTGGTACGTGACCGCCGGTTGCTGACCGTCGCGCTGGGCGCATTTGGCCTGCAAGACGACATTAACAACAGTTTCTTTATCCAGAAGGTTCTTGAAGAAGGCTCTGTTAACGAAGACGCGCTTGCTGTCCGATTTTCTGACCCCCGCTATCAGGAGCTTTCACAGGCTTTTGGTTTTGGCCCGGGTGAATTTCTCAAGACAGGGCAAACCCTCTTTGCCGAGGCGATTGTATCGCGGTTTCAGACAAACAGCTTTGAAGTTGCCGCTGGTCAACAGAACGACGCAATGCGCATTGCCCTGTTTGCCCAACGTGAGTTGGAAGAAGTTGCCGTCATGGACGGGTCCGTCAATACCAAATGGTTCACAATCATGGGCGACCCGCCCCTGCGCCAATTGTTTGAAAAGGCGTTGGGCTTGCCGGCTTCGGTTGGTCAAATCGACATTGATCAGCAGTTGGGAATTTTTAAGGAACGGTCGCAATCCGTTTTTGGTTCTGACGATCCAGCGTTGTTTGCAGATCCAGACGTGCGCGATGATGCCATTACCAAATTCATTTTGCGCGACCAGCTGAGTGCGTTTGGTGGAGGACAATCATCCACTTCGATTGCGCTGACCTTGCTGAGTGGATTGTGAACCAATTGGGACCGACGCGCGGGCCTATCACCCCGGCACCGCCTGGTTAAGTCACCCTACTTATCTCCTTGTTTTGTGCAGGCTTCCGCCCTTGCTGCCGGGATCGACGCAGGATCAATTCCAGCTTTTGGAAATACTGCTCTGATGTCTGGCCGTCAGATTTGCCAAGGAAATCGTCAAGGTCAGACCAAAGGGCGATAGCTTGATCTACCTCGGGATCTGTCCCATGTGCATAAAGCCCCGCCCGGATCATCATTGCATTGCGGTCATAAAGCCCAAGCAATTTTCGCGTTTGTACAAGCAATTTGTTCTCATCATCCGTCGCAGCGGCAGGCAAACTGCGCGATACTGAACGCAAAACGTCGATAGCCGGGTATCGTCCACGTTCCGCGATTGTGCGATCCAGCACGATGTGGCCATCCAACACGCCCCTGAGAATATCTGCGATGGGTTCTTCCATGTCCGACCCCGCCACCAAAACACTGAACACCGCCGTGATATCGCCTTGCGACGCAACCCCAGTGCCCGCACGTTCGCACAATGACATTATCATATGTGCTGTTGACGGGGGAAAGCCGCGCAGGACAGGAACCTCACCAGCAGCGACTGCAACCTCGCGATGTGCCTCTGCAAAACGGGTAATCGAGTCGGCCAGAAACAACACCGATTTACCCTGATCGCGAAAATGCTCTGCCACCGCCATGGCTGTCCAGGCGCAGCGACGGCGGTGCAATGGGGATTGATCCGAGGTTGCGGTCACCACCACCGCGCGCTTCATCCCCTCCGGGCCAAGCACCTCATCAATGAAATGGCGCAACTCCCGGCCACGTTCCCCGATCAAGGCAATCACAACCACGTCTGATTCTAGGTGTTGACCCAGATGGCCCAGCAAGCTCGATTTACCCACACCAGAACCGGCAAAAAGCCCCACACGTTGTCCTCTGACAACAGGCAGAAGTGTGCTCAACGCTGCCAATCCGGTTTCCAACCGGCAGCCCAAAGGCCTGCGCTCAGCAGCGGCAGGGGGTGGCGCGCTGAGGGCACGAGCCTGCGCCCCGCGCAACAACGGCAACCCATCCAGTGGTTTTCCCGACGCATCAATGACACGCCCAATCCAAGCGTCAGTTGGGGCAATGTGCCCGGCCTGAAGCAGCGTCACGCGGTCTTGTGTGGCAATGCCATCGGGTGCTGAATCTGGCAGCGCGACAACCAGATCGCCCTGAAGTTGAACAACCTCCCCTTCAAGAGGTGCACCATCGCGTTGAATGGAAATCCAATCCCCAATGCGCGCGATGTCTGCCAGGCCGGAAATATGCACCACACCTTGGCCGACCTTTGCGATGCGGCCCACGGCACGGGTGCATTCCAAATCGTCGATTTCAGCGCAAAGACCGTTGAGGGGTTCTGTAAGGGGCATAAGCATCCTGCTTGTTGCTGCACACTCTTTCTAAAGGAATCACCCTTAAGCCTTAGTTGAAATCGCCTCAGGGAGAATCCCGGATGTTTGAAAACCTAGATATCTTTAAAATGTCTGCCGCAATGGCGCGGCATGCCGGTCAAAAGCAGGCCGTTGTGTCTCAGAATGTCGCAAATGCGGATACGCCGGGCTTTGTTGCCCGCGATATTCCCGACTTTGACAAGATGTACACCAATCCTAACAGCACACATCAGCAACGCGCCACCCGCACGCGGCATTTGCATGGCATGGTGGCCGGACAACCTGACGCACCCATGATGAAACAGCCCGCAGACGGCGCACCCAATGGCAATCAGGTGTCAGTGGAAACGGAGCTGCTGAAATCTGTGCAGGCCAAGCGCCAGCATGATCGGGCCGTCGCCATCTACAAATCCGCGCTCAATGTGCTGCGCGCCACCACCAAATAATGAGGAAATGACATGAGCGAGTTTTCAAAATCTTTGATGGTCTCTTCCAGTGGGCTGCGCGCCCAGGCGGAACGGTTGCGCCATCTGTCTGAAAATATCTCAAACGCAGATACGCCAGGATACCGTCGCAAGATGGTCGCCTTTGAAACCGCGTTTTCTGCGGGTCAGGGCGTGGCAGAGGTGAACACCAGCCGCGTACGTCTGGATAAGACGGAACTTGAACGCATCCACGACCCAACCCATCCAATGGCGGACGAAACGGGACATTATGATGGGTCAAACGTGGATCTGATCATCGAACTTGCGGATGCCCGTGAGGCACAGCGCAGTTATGAGGCCAATCTCAAGATGTTTGAACAATCGCGCAAAATGTCATCAGGTCTGATGGACCTGTTGCGGCGCTAATCCAGACTTAACCTAGCAAAGAGGAGATCCAGAATGGATATCAGAGGCCTGTCGGCAATTCAGAAGTATGCCACATCAAAACCTGCGATTGACCCGAGTGAGGATTATACAGCCACGACCGCGGCCAAGAACGTTATGGCTGATTTTGCAACGACCCTCGCGCAGGGGGAGCAAACGGCCAAGGCGGCGATGATCGGAGATGCAGACCCCCACGCATTGGTCACGGCGCTGGCCCAGACGGAACTGGTGGTAGAAACTGCCGTGACCGTGCGCAACAAGGTGGTTGAGGCCTATCAAGAAATTCTGCGGATGCCAGTCTAGGACTGGCGCGGCAGAATGTTAACAGAGATCATTTTCTTTGACACCTTGCGGGGGGGGCTGTGGGTTGCGGTGGTTATTTCCATCCCAATTCTCGCGGTTGCCCTGCTGGCAGGTGTCGCAATCGGGTTGGTACAAGCGCTGACCTCAATTCAGGAAATGACGCTCACATTTGTGCCAAAACTTGCTGCCATTGGCGCCGTGTTTTGGCTGTCCATGGGCTTTATGACCCAGACATTGGTGTCATTCTTTCACGAACGCATCATCCCATTGATTGCAGGAGGCTGAACTGTGGAAAATACAGGTTACATAACGATCACCCGACAGTCGGGTCTGGCCCGCGAAATGCAGGTTGTTGCCAATAATATCGCCAACGCGGCCACAACGGGTTTCCGTGCAGAGGGGGTGATATTTTCTGAGTATATTCAGCCTGTGGACAACGGAAAATCCCTGTCTATGGGGCAGGGAAACGTGAGGAATACCTCATTTGAGCAAGGTGGTCTTGCCTCTACGGGGGGCACCTTTGATCTCGCCATTGAGGGGGATGGATATTTCTTGATCCAAACGCCTGGCGGTGAACGCCTGACCCGTGCTGGCGCATTCTCTCCCAATGCGGAAGGCGAGTTGGTCACCTATGACGGATACCGCGTGCTTGATGCTGGGGGGGCACCGCTGTTTGTGCCGCCCGGTGCCAGCATTGCCGTGGCGGCTGATGGTACGCTGAGCGCGGATGGAAATCCTTTGGGGCAGGTCGGTCTGGTACGTCCCACGGATGCCAAAGATATGGTGCGTGAGGATGGTGTGATGTTTCGCGCCGACAGTGGCTATGTGCCCGCTGACACTGCCCGTGTTTTGCAGGGTTTTATTGAAAAATCCAATGTCAGTCCGATTGGCCAGATGGCCCGTATGATCGAAGTACAACGGGCTTATGAAATGGGTCAGAATTTTCTGCAACGTGAAGACGAACGTGTTCGCGCTGCGATGAAAGCGATGATGAGTTGATCAAATTCCCTAGTGAAAGGAGCCCGCGATGCGCGCTTTGAAGATTGCGGCAACAGGCATGGCCGCCCAGCAGATGCGGGTGGAGACGATCTCGAACAATTTGGCAAACATGTCCACAACGGGCTACAATGCCCGCCGGGCGGAATTTGCGGATTTGCATTATCAGCAGATGGCGCGCGCAGGGGCGGTGAACGCTTCTGACGGCACCGTTCTGCCAACCGGCATTCAACTGGGTTTGGGTGTCCGCCCGGCGGCTGTTTCCATGCATTTGGCGCAAGGGCCGCTGTCGGCCACGCAGGGTGATCTGGATGTCGCTATCGACGGCCTGGGATTTCTTGAGGTGACACTCCCCTCGGGCCAAACGGCTTACACACGTGATGGCGGCCTGAAACGCACGGGCGAGGGTTTGATTGTGACCTCTGACGGTTACCCAGTGCAGCCCGAAATTGTGATCCCGGCAGATTCGCGCAGCTTGTCGATTAACGCAGCTGGTGAGGTCTACGCCTATTTTGACGATGTGGCTGAGGGCCAGTTGCTGGGTCAGTTCAATCTGACAGGGTTCACAAATGCCAAAGGGCTTGAGGCGTTGGGCTCAAACCTGTTTGCAGAAACGGAAGCCTCCGGGCCTGCACTGGTCAGCACGCCGGGCCAAGACGGGCTGGGCACGATGCGTCAGGGGTATTTGGAGGACAGTTCTGTGGATGCGGTGCGCGAAATCACTGAATTGATCGAGGCGCAGCGCGGTTATGAAATGAACGCCAAAGTCATCTCTGCTGCTGACCAGATGATGGGCGCAACGACGCAGGTCCGCTGATGATTTGGCGCCTTCTCCTCCTTGGCCTGATGTCAGCCCCGGTTGCGGCTGATACCGTCATGGCCACCCGCAGCATTCGCGCGCATGCCATCATTGCTGAAACCGACGTGGTTTTGAGCGCTGCGAAAATGCCAAACGGCTATGTCCGCATCAGCGATGTCGTGGGGCAGGAGGCCCGCGTCGTGCTCTATGCCGGTCGCCCGATCTTGCTGGACGACATTGGTCCTCCGGCCATTGTAACCCGCAATCAGATTGTGCGGGTTCTGTTTCAGGGCAGCGGCCTCAGCATCTCGACCGAAGGGCGCGCGCTGGAGCGGGGTGCGGTTGGTGATCGGGTACGCATCATGAACCTATCCTCACGCGCGACTGTGTTTGGGCAGGTGCAACAAGACGGTTCTGTTCAAGTGTATCGGTAGGGGAATTAAATGAAAAAAGTGATCTCAGTTTTGGTGATTTCTGCCCTGCTTGGCGCCTGTGGACGGGGGGATCACATCGGCAAACCGCCGAGTTTTTCACCTCCCCTGGAGAGTGAAGAGCATAATGCGATGATAAATCCGGGCTTGCCGGTGCGCATCGAAGAAAAGCGGCTTGTTGATCGTTCTTCGCTTTGGTCTGGCACCAGCGGTTCGCTGCTTGGGGACCGACGTGCGCTTCAACGCGGTGACATCATGACCGTGGTCATCGAAATTGATGAGCGCGCTGAAATATCCAATTCGTCAGATCGGTCTCGCTCCGGCTCTGAAAATCTTGGTGTGCCCAATCTGATTGGTATTCCCCAGCGGCTGGATGAAGAATTGCCCGATGGGGCCACTTCTGCCGAATTGGTCGGCATTACGTCCAACAGCAGCTCGTCCGGGGACGGGTCCGTGAAGCGCAAGGAAAAGTTGACGTTGCGTGTTGCGGCGACCGTGGTTGACGTATTGCCAAATGGCGTGCTGTCGATTGCGGGCTCTCAGGAGCTGCGCGTCAACTTTGAGCTGCGCGAGTTGTTGGTAACTGGATATGTGCGCCCGGCAGATATCTCACGCCAGAATGAAATTACCTATGACAAGATTGCATCGGCACGCGTGTCATACGGTGGGCGCGGCCAGATCACCGATGTGCAACAGCCCCGTATCGGTCAACAGGTTCTGGACGCCGTCCTGCCGTTTTAGGAGAGCATCATGCTAAAAAAACTCATGCCAATCGTATTGCTGCTTGTCGGATCCGGCGCTGGTGTTGGCGCAGGAATATTCTTGCGGCCAGCACCCGCAGAAATGGCAGAGGCGGATGGCGACAGCGCAGAGGAGTATGAAACATCGGCAGATGCGCCTGCAGAGGGTGGCGAAAAGAGCGCCAAAAAGGACGATCACGACAAAAAACCCAAAAAAGATGGCGATAAAGGCGATGAACCAGAAACGATGGAATACGTAAAGCTGAACAATCAGTTTGTTGTTCCTATCGTGAAAGACAAAGACGTTGCAGCACTTGTTGTCCTCGCTCTGAGCCTTGAGGTGCCGTTGGGTCAGAAAGATGCAGTGTATCTCAAAGAACCAAAAGTGCGGGATTCATTTCTGCAGGTTCTTTTTGATCATGCAAATATTGGCGGTTTTGATGGCGCGTTTACAGAGGCAAAAATGCTCGATGTCCTGCGAAATTCGCTGCGGGAAGTTGCTCAAAGAGACCTTGGCGCGGATATGGTCCATGATGTGTTGATCCTTGAAATTGCCCGGCAGGATTACTGACCCAGAAAGGACTGCGCGATAGCGCGGTCCAATTGCCCCTTCCCCCGTTTCATTTTTGCATCGGCGTGCGCCTGATCGCGCATTTCCTGCACCACAAGCACTTTTCCATAGGCTTTTCTGACGGCACCCTGGTGATGTTCTTTCTGCGCCAAAACCTGTGCCAGCTGGATGTTGAGCGCGGTTTTGGTGCGACCAACCCACCCTTGCCAAATTACGTCCGCGCCAATGGCCTGCATCTGCACCATACTTGCATCAGGTAAATGGGTTGTCCTTCGCATTGCATCCAAGCGGTCCAACTCTGCCCTCAATTGATTTTCCTGAGCGATAAGGGCCGCAAATTTGCGCTGTTCCTGTTCATACTGGGCGTTCACGAGAACCGCCATTTGCCCCAACTCGTCAACAGCGGTCATGCGCGACCCTTCGCACGGTGACGCATCTGTTCGGCAAAACGGATGGCTGCGGCAACTGTCTGATAATGATCAGGCGCAATCTGCTGCCCGATTTCGGTTGTTGTATACAAAGAACGTGCCGTGGGGGGATCGCTGTGCAGAGGTACACCGGCAGCCGCGCCAACCTCGCGGATGTTGCGCGCAATTTCGTCCACACCTTTGGCCACACAAACGGGCGCATCCCCCTTGCTGCGACTCCATTTCAGGGCAACAGCGTAGTGAGTTGGGTTGACGATAATCACATCTGCTTTTGGCACCTCGCCCATCATCTGGTTTTGTGCAGCCTCCATTGCGCGCTGTCGGCGTTCTTGCTTCAGATGTGGGTCACCTTCCGAGTTCTTGGTCTCATCCGTGATCTCTTTTCGCGACATCTTGTTTTTGCGCAGATGTTCAAAATGCTGCCATACTGCATCAATGCCACCAATGATCGTTGCAATCAAAACGACGATGAACATAAACCCAATGCAAAGCTGGACCATCAGGGATAGTGCCAGCGCAGGAGATGTTTCTATTGAACCGAGGATTTCCGGGAGGCGGGCCATGATGAACACCGTCAGGCAAACCGAGTAGACCACCAACTTGGTAAAGCTCTTTGCAAATTCAAAAAGACCATTGCGCCCGAATTTATTCTTCGCATTTTGGAGCAATGAAATGCGCGACAGTTTTGGTGCCAATTTGGTTGGCGCAAACACCCACGCCCGCTGTGCAAAGACGGCGAGGATAACCATCACGGCGGGTATCAGGAAAAACGGAAGCAATGCCAGCACGACCTCTGACAGGATCCCGCCCATCACCGCATTGATCCCCCCATGCGTAAACAAGGGTGACAGCTCTGTTGATCGATCAATCAAAACCATCATGGTGGTGCCAAACTGCCGAATGCTGTCGGCACCCATGGTCAGCATTGCAATAAGCAAACCGAAATAGGCCGAGGCTGTCAGCAGGTCGTTTGATTTTGCAACGTCACCTTTTCGGCGCGCTTCCAGCAGCTTTTGCGGAGTCGCATCATACGACTTGTCGGTATCTTCGTCCTTCTCACTCATCGGCGCGGTGCAAACGGGTTAGCCAGGTAGTGATCCAGTGACCCCATCCAGACGGTGAGCATTGCGGGTGCGGCCAGGAACAACAAGATCACACCAGCCGCGGTGATGACGGGCGCGCCAACAAAGGCGACCATCAGCTGTGGCATCGCCTTGTTGATCGCGCCCAATGCCAAATTGTAGAGAACAGAAAGGATCACAAAAGGGGCGGCAAGAGTGAATGCCAGCGAAAAGGCATGCCGTGTTTGGTTCAACCCCCATTTTGAAACGATACTGCCGTCCGGCAAACTGCCCATCGGCAACAGATCATAGGACAAGACAACCAATCGCGCAGCATTCACATGAACCCCGGACATCACAGCAAGCGCAAGGCCCCCAATGATCAGTGCATAGCCCATGGCGGGTAAGGGATCCGCGACAGCACCGCCCAGAATTTGTGAAAGGGAGGTTGATTGCGCCGCAATGGATCCAGCCGTTTGCAGGCCAAGGATGAACATCCGCAACCCCAGACCCAGGATCAGCCCCGCAACGGTTTCAGTCAACGCAAACCACCATATCGCATCCAGACTTGGTATGATGAGGGTTGGTGTTACAGCGGGGGTGGTGACCATGGTAAACGCCAGCGCGAGCATCAGTTTGATACGCGTTGGAATGGACTGCTCACCAAAAGCCGGTACAAAGGAGACGAGCACGGCGACGCGGATAAAAACCGTGATCCCATGCCATAGGCCAGCATTCACCATTGGCAACAGTTCGGCCAACGCGGCATTCACGCGGCAACCACCCCAACAAGAGCGGGGCGCGCATCCAATCCAATCTCTTCAAAGGATAAGACGGGGCTGGTGATCCCACGGGCGCGCATGACTGTTCGCAGGAAACGACGCCGGCGCGTGCTGGTTACAAGGGCCGCGTTGATTCCGTTCTGACTTGCGTCATTGAGTTTTTCAGAGGCTGCATCGGCAAGTTTGTTGAAGATTTCAGGGGGTAAGGCAATGTCTAGCCCTCGGTCTGCTTCTACCTGATAAGTGGTGAAGGTATCCTCCCACTCCGGTGCCAGCTGGACGAGAGGAAGTGTCCCATCTGGCCGACGCATTTCGCCAACCAATTGGAAACCCATACGCTGGCGTACGTGTTCGCAAATTGCCTCTGGCTGCGCATTCTGGCCACGTGCCTCAGCAATGGCTTCAAGGATCAATGGCAGGTTTCTAATCGAAACCTGTTCGTCCAGAAGCAATCGGAGAACGATATGCAGCACGTCAATCGGGACTTTGTCAGGGATCAGTTCATCCAGCAATTTTCTGTTGGCTTCTGAGCGTGCGGGGTCAGAAATGTTGGTCATTTCCGCCAAAATGCGGCGCAACGACTTTAGGGTCAGCAGGCGGCTGAAGTTGCGTTTGATGACCTCCAGTAAATGCGTCGCCAGAATTTCCGTCGGTGTAACAAGCGTAATGCCAGCCAGGGCTGCTTCCTCTTGATAGCGGCTGTTGATCCAGCGGGCGGGCGCACCATAGACAGGTTCGACCGTTTCAATACCTGGCGGCAACGTGCCGTGATCTTCTGGGATGAGGGCCAGCACCTGATCAGGATTCAATTCTGCCCGAGCTTGCTCGACACCTTGAATGCGCAAAACATACGTACCCGTAGAGAGGCTTGGCTGATCGGTCAGGCGGATTTCTGGCAGGATGAGCCCAAAGACGGATGCCACATGTGTGCGCATATTCACGATGCGCGCATCCAGCCCGGTGCCAGGGTCCAACACCATGTTCACCAAATCAGGTGCAAATTCGATGTGTATGTCATCCAATTCCAATACATCGCCCAAGGAGCGTTCTTTGGGAAGATCGGGTGCGGATTCATTATCCGGTACTTTGGCCGCTTCGTTTCTGGCACGGCGGTACATCACAAATGCGGCAGCGGCCACAGCCAACCCTCCTCCCATAAAAGGCAGGAACGGCAAACCGGGGAATAGGCCAAACGCGATCATGAGGACAGCCACGGTTGCAAGGGCCGAAGGGTGTTTGCCCAACTGGCCAAAAACCGCCAGATCGGTGGCTCCTTGTGCTCCCCCACGGGCCAACAGCAAGGCGGCAGCAATAGAAATGACAACCGCCGGGATTTGGCTGACCAAGCCATCACCAACTGTCAGAATTGCATAGGTTTCAAAGGCCGCCCCAATTGGCATGCCGTGCACCACAACACCCATGATGAGACCTGCAACCAGGTTGAGCAAGGTGATCAAGAGCCCCGCAATTGCATCGCCTTTTACAAATTTGGAAGCACCATCCAGTGATCCAAAAAAGGTGGTTTCCTGCTGCTCCCGCTCACGCCTCTCTTTGGCCTCAACATGGGTGATGGCGCCGGCGGACATATCGCTGTCAATCGCCATCTGTTTGCCAGGCATGCCATCAAGGGCAAAGCGCGCGCCGACCTCAGCCATGCGCGTCGCGCCCTTGTTGATCACCATAAAGTTCACAATCAACAGCACACAAAAGACAACGAGACCCAAAAAAACCGAACCGCCCATCACAAAATTGGCAAAGCTCTCAATCACGTCGCCGGCGGCGTTGGTGCCGGTATGACCCTCACCAATAATCAACTTTGTTGACGACACATTCAAAGACAGCCGCAACATCAGAGAAGCCAGCAGGATGGTCGGGAAGGAAGAGAAATCAAGCGGTCGTTCGATAAACAAGGTGATCGTAAAAATCAAAATCGCCAGCGCGAAGGAGGCGGCAAGGCCGACGTCCAGAACCCAAGAAGGCATGGGTAAGATCATCATGACGATGACGGCCATTAATGCAACGGCCAGAAGAATTGTCGGACTGAATGCGCTCTTTAAGGAAAACCCCTGCATACTCTATGCCGCCACCAATTGGATGTTGGCAAAGATCAACAGTTTTGAATTCATGTTTGAACGATTGAACGTTGCAGACCTGTGTAGAAATGATGGCATTCTGCCCCTCCGATAGGATCGCGCACTTCGGCTAATTAACGCTAAAAGACGGAGGTTTATTTTCTGTGACTGCCATTGGGGATTCACAGGAAAGATGTGCTAATTCTCGGGTTGGACCTGCAATTCGGCTGCGTCCAACAGGTCGGCCAGTATTTGCCGCGCTGTTTCGCTCTCGCTTAGTGCCGCGGCCGTGCGTGCCAGCATTCCTGTTGGGACAGCTGTGGGGTTTTCCCCATACCGCGCGAGACTGGATGCCGCACCGAACACCGGCATCTCAGTTGTGGTCAACCCTTGCCAATTGTCGGAAAGCCAAGCTGCTTCGGCGGCACGGCCCAACTGATCAGACTGCATATAGAGGTCATGCGCCTCATCATGGGCACCGGACATTCGTTTGGCATCGGCACGTAAAGTGTTGGCGACATCGCCATCAATACCCAGCAGATCAGCCTGGGCTTTCATAGGCTTACCCAACTCTAATGCAATGCGCGCGGAGAGCAGCTTATCGTCAAGGGCTCTCTTTTCAATTGGTAGATAGCCAAGCGTCTGTTCCGCCCTTTCAGGAAAGCCGGTTGCCAAAAAACGTTCTGCAAGGGCGCTCAGATCTTCTGCAGGCAAATCCTTGATGTCGGTCTCCCGCTGCGTGAAAATATGATCGAGAAAGACAATATCATTTGCGGTCGCGGTCAAATCGCGCACCAGCTGGGCCCTCAATTTCCTTGCGCTATCGGAATTGTCATTGCCGCCCAGGTCCGCATTCGCCGCAAACGCTTCATCAAATTGACCGGCCTTTAGCAGACCAAGAATGTGCGCGCGGCGCAATTCTGGCCCTTGTTCCGTGTCGCGCAACTCCTGCGCGTAGGCGGCAACAAGATTTGTTACCCCCATTTCAATTGGCTGATTTACGGCAATCTGTGCATCTACCAGCGCAATCAGCGCGGCGGGCGATTGTTCTGTGTTGCTTGCGACAACTTCTTCTAACTGTGCTCTTCCACTATTGGAATCACCATTATGTAGATTCAATTCGGCCTGAGCGAGTTTCGCCAATGGCTGAAGGGGTACAGGTGTGCGTTCAAGGCTTCGCAATGCCTGTGCGGCACTTTGGGAATCACCATATGCAAGGAGCTTGGCGCTCAGCGCGGGCGCAATGATTTCACGTAGATGCAAGGGTAAATTGCTCAGTGCAAGCAGTGCGGCGTCCGCATCTGGCTTGGCCCCGCTAACAGGATTGGGTTTTGCCAGCGTTGCCCAAAGAACAACCTCTGGCGGGCAATCAATTGCCCGCGTCAGCAAACTTGCATCGCGAGGTGGCAGGCCATCTAGAATGTCCGCCATGATCAGCAATGGCGCGTGTTCCTTTGCCATTGTGGGATCCAGCTCTAAGATCTGCTTCGCCTCAGCGCCAAACCCAAAATAGAGGTAGCGTTGGGCCAGTTGAACAGCGGCTTGTGTGTTCAAGCGATCCAATTCGCCGTAAAGCCCCTCGCGCGCATTTGCGATTTGAAGGGCAAACGGTTCTTTCGTTCCCCACTCCATAACGTCGAAAGTTCCCTTTGCAGGACAGGAAAACCCAGCAATCTCCGGGGCCGCATTGTTCTCATAAGCTGGTCGATCCAGGCTGGAACTGATCCGAACGTTGGACAACGGCCCGGTTTCGGGCAGGACCTCTTCAACTATTGCTATTTCTACGGGTTCTTCGTTTTCGATCAATTGAGGTAAATGGGGTAACACTCGGCCCGGTTTTGGTGTCAAAACGCCGCGGGTTGCGGCGGTGCCCAGTTCCTTTGCCAGCCGGTCCTGCATTTCTGACAAAAGAAACTGTTCGCGTTCGCGCAATGTGCCGCGGTCCAGTGACGGTTGTGAAAAGTTTAACGTATTTACCACTTTTGGCAGCGTCACAGGCAGCGGTGGGAGCCTCAGCTCAGAACGCGCTGGTGCCGATTTTGGGGCGACCTCGACGACCTGTGGCTCGGTGGTGATTTCTTCGACCTGCACAAACGTACCTTCAAGTGGCACGCCTTTTTCTGCGACGTCGAGGACAAGAAAGGACCCCCGGTCAAGAAAAGTTGCGACGTTGCAGTCACATGCCAATGACAGAGTTAATTGATCCGCATCTTGCTTTAGCGCCTCAATGCGGGCACGTGGGATCCGGTCAAACACATCTCCTGTGTTAAAACCATCTGCATGACCTTCCATCGTGACAGTGACCTGGTTGCCAGACTTGTTGACGCGCCATTGCGTCCCGTCGGGTAACGGTGTGACCAGGCGCGTAAATTTGTCATGTTCTCCCGACTGAACAAATAATGGGTCTGCAAGAGTGACCATCGGCACACCCCACAGCAAGCCCAAAATTGAGAAAACCCTCACCATCATGCCGCACCTTGTTTGACAGATTTTAGTGCTTCTTCCAGTTCGGAAAAGCTGGGGCGGCAATGTGATGGTGTGTTCTGACGGCCGACTTCAATGCAAATGTTGGTTGCATGATTATGTAGATTTGCCACCAGAACCTCGCGGATCAACTGATAGAAATGTGCTTCATCTTCGGTGACGTCTTTGACTTTTGCTGCAAAGGGGCCAACCAGACCATACGCCAGGAATACGCCCAAAAACGTCCCGACCAAGGCACCACCAATCAATTTACCCAGGACCTCCGGAGGTTGATCAATTGACGCCATTGTCTTGATCACACCCAAAACCGCCGCAACAATTCCAAGCGCTGGCAGGCCATCAGCAACCGTTTGCAGCGCATGACTTGAGTGCATGGCGTGATGGGCGTTTGCTTCCATACGTTTTTCAAGCACCTCTTCAACTTGGTGTGGGTCGTCATAGTTCATTGATGCAGATCGCAGCGTATCACAGATTAGCGCAACAGCCTCTTTGTCTTTCAAAATGCGGGGGTAGTTAGAGAATATCGAAGAATCGTCTGGTGCCTCGATATGTTCTTCAATCGCGACCGGATTTTGTCGGGCAAGACGGATCAATTCGAACAGCAGGCACAGCAAGTCACTGTAGTCTCCATGCTTCCACTTCGGCCCCTTAAAGACTTTCCCCATATCTTTGAGAGTGTGCTTGATTGCGGGACCATCATTACTGATCAGGAACGCGCCAAGCGCGGCACCACCGATCATCGTCATTTCAAAAGGAAGCGATTTGAGGATGATCCCCATCTTGCCGCCAGCGGCGAGATATCCGCCAAACACCATCACAAAAATGGTAATGATACCAATGATACCAATCATAGTTTTCCCCAACTCTCCACACGATGGCTGACTGTCTCAAATGCGGGTTAAGAAAGCCTCATCGTATTCAGGATTTTGGCGCTTTTGCGTTGCGCCCTGCCAGAATGACACTGATGGAATATGCCGTTTCGGGCGAAAGCCCTGCCATAACGCTGGCAGCGATATCAGGTCGCATGCGCCCCAGAAAACCTGCGGCAAAATCGGGCTCCATGGTTTCAAAAAGCGCAGCCGAGTCTTTGGGTTTCATGCTTTCGTAAACAGTGGTCAGCCTTGTCAGGTCATCCTCCGCTGCGCCATCCGCCAAAGCAAGTGTACTGCGCAACGCGACTTCTGCGGCTTTTAGGGATTCAAGACGCTTGGTGATCTCTTCATCTGCGACGCGCAACGCTTTGGCGCGCAATTCAATTTGACGTTCTTGCTGGGTGATCCGCGCTTCCCTTGCCTGCAACGCCTCCAGCAGGCTCCCCATTTCGGCACGATCCTTCGGGGCGACCGATCCGGGTGGCTCTGCGTGGTTTTCCGCCGCCTGATCTATGGCCATTGGTTTGGCTTTTACTGCCTCTGGCAAGGGGAGAGGGGCAGGGACTGAATCTTCGGCCAAGGCCATGCCAGAGACGATCCGCAGCACTGCTGATGACAACAACAAGCCTGAAATCAAGACCACTGAACCGCGACCGGCCCGGCGGGCTCCACTTAATTTTGGAAGACGAATCATGCCGCGTTCTCCTTGTTTCTGTGCCTCGTAAACATCAGCTCTGCAGTCTGCAGTGGAGTCTCTGATTGAGGAGCCTCTGCCTTTTGCGGGGCTTCCTCAGACTGCTCTGGTGCGGCGCGTGCAAACGCGGGCATCGGATCGGCGGGCAAATCATGCAATGATGCCATCTGCAGCTCTAGTCGTCGTGAAGTATCCTCTGCTCGGGCTGTCAAATCTGTCAGTGTCCTCGCAGAATCACCCGCAGTCGCCTGCGCTGCCGCCAATGTGCGGGTCAGATCGTCGACTTGCGCAGAAAGCACAGCAACCGCACCACCCACACCCTTTTCAAGATCGTTGAAGCGATTCAAACGGCGCCCCAGCACAAGACAATAAAATCCGGCACCCAGGGCACCTGCGGCAAGTAAAATGTCTGCAATTAGACTCATTTTTGTCCCTCAATTCAGTACAAATTCCATAACCAGAAGATCATTGATGCGCCCCTGACCGGCGACCACCTGCACACGGCGCAACATCTGTGCACGCAACCGCGTCAGCGCGGACGGGTCTTCCAGGATGCCCGGATCAAGCGCACGTAAGTAGGTGTTCAAAACATCCACAACACGCGGCAGGAGGGATTGCACCTCTTCCGCATAGCTTTGAGGAACTTCGAGTTCTGCGCGAAACAAAAGATGCTTTGCGCGGGTGGTTTCGTTTAACGAAATGACCAGCTGATCCAGCGGTACAAATGCGGTCGCCAGCGACGGATCAACAACTTCTTCCTCTACGACTTCGACATGCGAATCGCTGCCAAGGATTATGCCGGACCACGTCGCATAAAACCCGCCTCCACCACCGACCAATGCCAGTATCAGCCCAATGAGCATGGGTTTCTTTGACTTCTTTTTTACAACTTCTTCTTCGTCTGATTCAGTTTCTGACATGGGTTTTCCATCTGATGACTTGGATCAAACATAGACCGTTTTGCACTAACCGAATGTTAAGGCTGATCGTCCATTTCTTGCCCCATCGCCGGACAGAACGTCTGGTATGACGGAGGTAGTTGTGCAGCAATTTCTAAAAGTCTGGACGGGGCTTGATCTGCGGCGTCAGGTGATCGTGGTTTTGGCGACAGTCGGGATCTTTTTTGCGATCCTTACCATGTCACGGATGGCATCGGCCCCAAGCATGACACTGCTCTATGCGGGGCTTGAAAGCGGTGCTGCGGGGGATGTTGTTCGCTCGCTGGAGCAACGCGGTGTCGCATTTGAAGTGCGCGGTGGCTCCATCTTTGTGGATCAAAATGAGCGTGACCAATTGCGCCTGACGCTCGCGAGTGAGGGGCTGCCTGCCAATGGCAACAGAGGGTATGAACTTCTAGACACTTTGACGGGTTTTGGCACCACCAGCCAGATGTTTGATGCGGCTTATTGGCGTGCAAAAGAAGGAGAGTTGGCACGTACGATCATCTCCAGCCCCCATATTGCAATGGCGCGTGTTCACATTGCAAGCACGGGATCTAACCCTTTCCAACGCGGCGTGACGCCCAAGGCCTCGGTGTCCTTGACACCCAATGGTAGCGCAATCACCTCCGCTCAAGGGAAAGCGGTGCGGTATCTGGTGGCATCCGCCGTGGCCGGATTGTCACCGGACGATGTCGCGGTGATTGATGCCAACGGTGCATTAATCGGCCAAGCCGAAGATACGCAGCCCTCCAACGGTGGGGAAGACAAGGCCCAGATTTTGCGTGACCGTGTTCAACGGCTGTTGGAAGCGCGGGTTGGCTTTGGCAATGCGGTGGTTGAGGTCAGTGTGGATACGGTCACCGAAAGCGAGGCGATTCGTGAACATACATTTGATCCTGATGGCCGCGTGGCGATCAGTACGGAGACAGAAGAAAGCACCAATTCGTCAAATGACGCTGGCGGCGGCGATGTGACCGTAGCCAGCAACCTGCCAGATCAGGAAAATGGCGGCGGTGGCGATTCGTCCTCTTCGCAAAATTCGGAGACCCGCGAACGCATCAACTACGAAGTGTCTGAAACGGAGAGAGAGATCATCCGTGCGCCAGGCGCGGTCAAACGCGTGACAGTTGCCGTATTGGTCAATGAGGCAACGGTTACGGATGAGGCCGGTCAGACACTGCCCGCACCCCGGGAAGAGGCGGAATTGGACGCCTTGCGAGAACTTGTTTCATCCGCAGTTGGATACGATGAAGCGCGCGGCGACATTATAACGATCAAATCCATGGCATTGCTGAGCGTGCCCGCTGCCGGCACGCTGGCTGGCACGTCCCTGTTGGACCGCGCCAATCTCGACCTCATGTCGATTATCCAAATGGCTGTTTTGGCTGTGGTGACGCTTATTCTTGGTCTTTTTGTTGTCCGTCCCTTGTTGAGCAAAGAACCTGTACCTGCCCTGGCACCACCAGTCGCAGCGCTTCCGCCTGCTGAGAGAGACGCAGCTGAACCAGCGCTATCGGGCGAAGTCACCCCTGACGGTTTTGAATTGCCTGGTCTGGACGGTGAACCTCTCTTTGGGGGTGACCTGGGGGCCTTGCCAGATCTGCCAATGATGGGCGGTGCTGGCACAGGCGCACCAGTGGATCGCCTGCGAGAGATGATTTCAGAACGG
This sequence comes from uncultured Sulfitobacter sp., assembly GCA_937928635.1. Taxonomy (GTDB): domain Bacteria; phylum Pseudomonadota; class Alphaproteobacteria; order Rhodobacterales; family Rhodobacteraceae; genus Sulfitobacter. The sequence goes on from CALFWM010000012.1 coordinate 59,439, forward strand.
CAGGACGAAACCGTCGAAATTCTGCGCAGCTGGCTTGAAGATAAAGAGGAAAATGTCTGATGTCATTATCACATAGATACCAGGAGTTTGGTCCAACAGGTGTAGACCCTGCTGCGGTCATGGCCATCCCCGAGGAGGGTTTGGAGGATCTCAAGTTGGATTCATTTGAAGTGGGTTACAAAGCGGGTTGGGACGATTCGTCCAAAGCCCATACTGCCGAACAGGAAGAGGCCGTCACCTCCATTGCGCAACGCCTGGAGGATTTATCTTTCACACATGAGGAAGCGATTTTGAAAATGAATTCGGCGATGCAACCGCTTTTGAAAAAGATCACGCAGAGTCTTTTGCCCAACATCGCCAAGAATGCTTTGGGGGCTCATGTGGTGGATCAGCTCGATCACCTTCTAAAGGACAATGCAAAGGATACGATTGAGATCGCTGTTGCTCCAGACAACCTGGAGCCTTTGCAAAAGTTACTTGAGGGGCGTTCCACTGGATCGTTCAAATTTGCAGCTGAACCGATGCTGACGTCGGGCCAGGTCTATCTGCGCGCAAATCGTTCAGAGCGGGAAATTAACCTTGACGCCGTTCAGGGAGGCATCACCGCCGCCCTTGATGCGTTTTTTGCCCAAACGCAGGAGGACACTCAGTATGGCTGAAACCGATATGGCACCATCAACTCCATTGTCTGCCGAACCGAACAACCCCTTTACCTCTGTCCCGATTGAGGTTTCCGTTTGCGTCGGAAAGGCACGCCCATTGATCCGCGAATTGGTCATGTTGGGCGAAAATGCAGTGCTGACGCTGGACCGTCGAATTGATGATCCTGTCGATCTCTATGTTGGGGAACGGTTGATCGCACGTGGCCAACTTGAAGAAAAAGAGGGCGATACGGCCGGCCAACTGGTCGTGCGCCTGACAGAGGTTGTCGACTTGCAGCAGCAACTGTGAGGGATGCCTTTTTGAAAATCTCAGCCATTTTGGCCTTGGCCGCGATTGGCTTTTTTCTGCCTAACATGGCGGTCGCGCAAGACCTGCCTTTTTCACTGGGCGATGACGGATCATTGTCTGCACGAACAATCCAGCTCTTTGCGATTGTCACGGTACTGAGCCTTGCGCCGGGCATTGCAATTATGGTGACCTGCTTTCCTTTCTTGATAACTGTATTGTCTATTCTGAGGCAGGCACTGGGCTTGCAACAGTCACCCCCCAACATGCTGTTGGTTAGTCTGGCGTTATTCCTGACCTACTTTATCATGGAACCTGTGTTCACAGCTGCCTGGGAATCTGGGATTGCGCCGCTCACCCGTGAAGAAATTGATATCGAAACGGCGTTCATGCGCACGCTGGAACCGTTCCGCATATTCATGGCCGGTCGCATGGATCCGGAGACATTTTTTGCAATGGCTGAGCTACGACCAGACACAATCGCGGCGGAGCCAACACCGGATGCACCCCTATCTGTTTTGGTGCCCAGCTTTCTGTTATCCGAGATTTCGCGCGCGTTTCAGATTGGTTTTCTGGTTTATTTGCCCTTTTTGATCATCGACCTCGTCGTAGCAGCAATTTTGATGTCGATGGGCATGATGATGGTCCCGCCTGCGGTTGTGGCTTTGCCCTTCAAACTGGCGTTCTTTGTTGTTGCGGATGGATGGAGTCTCATTGCAGGTGCTTTGGTTCGTAGTTACTTTTGACAGGCGCTCAAAGGGGTCGTTTTTCGCAAGGGTGATGTTGGACGGGGCAGATGCATCGTTTGACCATCGGTCGATTGCACATTTTGGTCTTTGGCAAACGCTGGTAAATCGGCTGTAGTGAGGTGCGCTCCGCCGAGATGAATGGTATCCATCTCTGATGTCTTAGGACCACTCGACATTCGGGATTCACATGGTGCGTGTTTGTGTGAGTCACAGTGAAGTAGTTTGTCCTTTCTGGGGGTGATTGCATCGTCAAACGATGTGGACTCATTGTTTGTAAAAAATATTTTTCGGTTGCTTTTGTCTGGCGCGCATTGGCACGACCTGCCGGAGCGTGATGGCAAATGGAAAACCGTGCACAAGCGATTCACGCGATGGGCCGAGGCGGGCATCTGGGAGCGGGTGTTTGATCATATGATCGACGCCCCGGACAACAGATATGTTTCGCGTGATAGCCGCCTTGTGCGGGCGCAACGCAACCCGCTTTTATCGCCTGGCAATCTAATTCATCAGCTTCATCCACCTTGCATTAGCAATGCTGTGGAGACGTTGAATGTTGATACTGGCTTAAAGTATCCGACCCAAAACCTGAAGCGCGTGTATCCCATCGCTGCTGATTTGTGATTCATCCTGTTTGGGAGGAAAGATTATGTCAGCACCTTTGCCAGATGCTCTGCGGGCGCGGTTTCAGAAGTTGGTTGAAGAAGGGTTAAAGCGTCATGCGAAAAACCTGAATCCCCTAGCTATCACCAAACACTGTGATAATTTGGGACGAACGTTCAAGTGTCTTACTGACGGGGCATTTGTCGGCAATCGAAATCAACTTTTCCCGGAGTTCATCTGTAAGGTCTCCTTCGATTGAGATCGATCTTTGAAAACGATCGATGTATCCACTAGACTTTTTGTCGGATGTCGCTGCGGTAGTCATATCATCCAGGTGAACTTTTGCATGGGTGACACCCACACTGATACGACCCAACTGAAGTGACTTGTGCTCCGCATAAACACGGAGAGTCATGGCGGTACATGTGGCCACCGCTGAAGACAAGAAGTCGTATGGCGACAAACCGGTATCGAGGCCACCGTAACCAACGGGCTCATCAGCCATGACACGATGATTGCCACTGGTGACGATTTGTTGAAATTTCCCGCCTGTGGTTTCGGTTGCCCGCGCGGTTTCAGATTTGTCTTCGCTGAGATTTCCGTCATCTGCGGAGTGCATTGTCATCGCTAACTCCGCCGGTTGTTTTGTGGTCTGGCTCATAACAGTGCTTCCGTCCTATTTTGTCCATTTGTGATCTGCTGTTGCCGCAAAACCAATCGGGGTGAGTCTGACTTAACAAACACTCTCAGTCGGTTTTCCGTTTCAATAAGACTGAGGTACTCTTCATATCCTTTGGCTTCCATTTCATCCCGCGGAATGAGGCGCAGAGCCGCTGAATTGAAGCGGTAGCACACCCACCTTCATCAGGTGGACCGTTGGTAAAAACATACCCCAGATGGTTTTCGGCATTCGTGCTGCGGACTTGGGTCCGAACCATGCAATGAGATTTTTCTGTTGTCTCACTTATTGTGTTTTCAATTTGACTTGAAGCGTCACACATCACTTAGTGCGCCCAAAATCACCTATTTCAGTCAGCGTTGGGTGAGCCAGGTTTATCGAAAACTGCTCTAGCTGGTTGTTCTGATAGGTTAAAAAAGGCTAGGCCGCCCACACCCGAATTCGACCTTTGCCGATAAGGTAAAGAGAGGTTCACAGGACAAGACATCGACATAGATCCCTTTCCTTGTCTCCCCAAGATATTCACCGGTGCATGGCTTTTGGGTCCCACCAAACACTCTTCCGCTGAACAAAAGCGAACCCTGTTGGTGCTGGCAGTCGGAGGGGTCCATCAGGCGACCCCTCCGAGATAGTGTTAATCTGCGCTCAGGATCGCGTAGAAACGGGTAAAGACCATATCTTCGTCAGCGTTGTCGATATGGCAAGATGCACATGCTTCAATGGGTGCGGCAGATGCTGTCTCAGCGTAGGGCGGGGCGTGGTGACCAAAGTTGAAATAGCCCCAATTTTGGCTATCAGCGAAACGAGTTGAGTCTTTCACGGCAATGTCGATGCCGTTGTAAGCGCCAGGGAAATATCCCCGACCGGAAACTTCAAGGCGTGAACCGTCTTCTTCCTGAGCTTCCTGCGTCAACTGGAGTTCTTTCAACAGGATTGTGCCTTCAGGAAACACTTTTGTTTCCTTGTAGATCGCGTACACATCTGGATGGACGTACACGTTGTGATACTCGGGAAAGCCAGCGGCACCACCATTCAACGCATTTGGTGTCAGTGGCGAGCCCAAATACACCCATTCGCGGTATCCAGTAGGAAGTTCCAGCTGACCGTCCGCGGTCCATACAGGTTTCCAGGTTTCGCTTTGCTGCGCCACTGCGGGCTTGAATGACCCGTAACCGGTCGCAATTGTTGTAGCAGCGAACAGCGCTGTTGCCAATGTGTATCTCTTTTTCATTTTGGTATTCCTCTTTGCTTCTGGATTGATGTCACTGGTGGTTTGTGTCGATCTTGCGTTGGTTTTTGGCGGTGAGTGATGATCACCTCAGAATTGGGTAGCCTTCGGTGTAAATCCAGTCATTCGCCTCTGCCGGAACGTGGCACCCCAAACATTCGGATTCGTAGTCTGTCGTTGTTGTTTTGGCGTTGTCGTCAGCACCAAAATAGGCCCAACCCCAGCCTTCCCCCCAAAGTCTGTTGATACTTTCAAACTTTCCGGTGGAATCCTTGACCATCACGAACCAGCCCTCAATTTCACCAGCGCGACTGATGGTTCCGGTTGTCATGTCCGCTGTTTCAGTGCTCAGCAGTTCCTTGACGAGCACGGCTCCATCCGGGAAATTGCCTGTCTCCAGGTAAGCGGTGATTGTTTCTTCCTGTGTATAGACAACATGCATGCCCTTTGAACCAAGAACGCCTTCATCTGCGGCAACGGCCCATGTGCCTAGGGCAACCCACTCTTTTCGATAGTCGACAGTTGGAACACGAATGTTGCCAACTGTATCTACAGCGTTGGTAGCTTCCAGCGTTTGACTGTGACTGTCTGTGGTCGTCAGCAGGGTTGATACGAGGCCAACAGTGACCCCCAAGCCAACAGTAAGCAGTGTCGAAAGGAGGATGGGTTTGCGAATCTTCTTCATTTCTAGCACTCCAAATTACGAAATTATTGCCGTAGGGCTCATCCGGTGCGGCTGATCCGTTCAGAGTGAGGTGATTTTTCGGAACGTGATATCGAAAATTTGCGGGAGTGATAGATTGCTGCGATGTGTTCATCTGGAAGACAGCGAAGGTGTCGTCCTGCGACTAGGGTCAGGATTCATAACCAAAACATGACCACCGCTGCCAAGGCACATGCTGACAAGAAGACTTTTGGGCATCTGTCATAGCGGGTTGCGATCCTCCGCCAGTCCTTGAGGCGGGCAAAGCTGTTTTCGATTTTGT
>CALFWM010000013.1 GCA_937928635.1 uncultured Sulfitobacter sp.
CGCGCGCATGCGCCCGACAGCCTGCCACCAACGCGGCCCCAACGCCCTGCCCGCGTGCAGATGGCTGAACAAACAGGTTTTGCATGTCCATCCCACGTTTCCCATATTGCAACTGCGCCAGGGGGCAAAGTGCCGCATACCCCGGCAACACGCCCTGCCTCTCCGCCACCAAAACGCTGAGCCATGGCACCGGGCCAAGCGCATCCCGCCGCAGCGTTTTAACATCCAGCGTGCCCTGATCCCCATGATGGGCGGCCAAGGCATGCACCATCTGCACAACCACCGGCATATCTGCGGCCTGCATGAGCCTGATAATACACTCGCTCATCTGTCTGTCCTTGCGCATGCGCCACAAGCACAAACCAACTGCACCTGCGGCGGCTGATTGATTTCATGAAAGTAGAAAAAGCAGGCCGCGTTCAGATGAACCGGCGATAATATGTGGATAAGTTCTGCATTTTCATATGCAACACCTAACCACATGCACCCATGGGGTCAACAAACCCACCAAACCACACCTCTTTCTGGCCTTAACTCTTCCCCCCCGGAGGGTTGAAATCTCTTTTGGCACCACCTCTCCCCGTGCCCTTAGCTGGCAAGCATCCGCAACCCCTGCGTCACATCGGACCGCACGGCCAACCGCAGCCCCGGTTCATCCCCGGCGCGCAGGGCTGTGATGATCAACCGATGGAACTGCGGTGGTTCTGTGCGGCGCAATCGACCGTAAAGTGCACGCATGGTAGGTCCCATCTGCAACCACACTGTTTCGGCCATGGCCAGCATCGCCGGGGCCTGTGCGCGCAAGTAAAGCGTGCGGTGAAACTCCAGATTGGCACGGATATAGCTGACTGCATCGCGCTGGCTGACGGCCTCTGCGACGGCGTTGTTGATGTTTTGCAACCGCTCAATCAACGCCAGATGGGCACGCGGCAGGGCCCGGCTGGCCAGTTCGACCTCAATCAGCGCCCTTAAGGAGGCCAACTCCTCAATCCGTTCATTGCTCAATGCGGGTGTTGTGATGCGCCCGGAGGTGGACATGGTCAGCGCACCCTCTGCCGCCAGGCGGCGCACAGCCTCCCGCGCGGGCGTCATCGACACCTCATATTCCGCCCCGATCCCCCGCAATGTCAGGGGCGTGCCGGGAGGCAAATCACCATGCATGATCCGGCTGCGCATGTGCCGATACACGCGGTCATGTGCCAGCGCTGTTGGCTCAAGGGGGCGGGGTGTCAGGTTCATGCGGCACTTGTGATCACAATGGCACAGACGGTCAAGTACCCCCCTTGTGCAGATCTTGCGCAGAATTCCGCCCAGCGCAGCCCAGACAATTTGAACTGAATGCAGAATCATGAGACTTCCACCGTCGGTCGACCCATCAGCGACCCAAAAAGCCATATGAGTTTGGGGAGAATCACATATGACACGTACCATTCGCACACGCCTTGGCTTGTCGGCCTTGATCACAAGTGTGTTGCTATTGACCGCCTGTGGTGCGCCATTGCGCGACGTGCCAAAGCTCTCCTCTGTAGAGCTTGACCCTGAGCGAACAGCACTCGCCCTGCGCGAAGTGCAAACCCTGCATGCCATGGGCGCACGCGTCTGGTGCGTGCCGTTTGCGCGCAATGCCAGTGGCGTGCAAATTCGCGGCAATGCGAACACCTGGTGGCCCCAGGCCCATGGGCAATATGCCCGCGGCCATACCCCCCGGATTGGTGCGGTGATGGCCTGGACAGCAACATCCAAGAACCCGCGCGGCCATATCGCGGTGGTATCGGAGGTGGTTTCAGACCGCGAAATCCGCGTCGATCACGCCAATTGGAAGCGCAATCAGGTCTCCCTCAAAATGTCAGTGATTGATGTGTCCGAGGCAAATGACTGGTCCGCTGTGCGTCTGGAAAGCCAGCCGGGCTCTTATGGCAGCACCTATCCCATCACCGGGTTCATCTACCCCACCCCGGCGACAGCCCTGTAAGGCGGGCTTCAGCCCGCCCCCGGCTCAAAACTGATAGCGGTGCAGATCACTGCCATGGGTGCGCAGCCACTTGCGCGGGGCCTTGTAGGGTCCGTAAATCCGCTCAACCTGTGCCCAAAAGGCGGGTGAGTGGTTCATTTCGGCCAGATGCGCGACCTCATGCGCCGCGACGTAATCCAACACCTCCGGCGGCGTCATGATCAGCCGCCATGAAAACATCAACCCGCCATCGCTGGTACAAGACCCCCACCGTGACCGCGTATCGCGCATCGTCAGGCGCTGATAGCTTTTTCCGAGTCGCGCCGCATAATCATCACAGGCCCCTGCGAGCCGGTCACGCGCCACTTCTTTGAGATAGGCCTGCAGTTTTTTCGCCGCCCGATCCTCCGGGCCGGGGACCGCAACCGCATCGGGCAAAATCTGAACCCGCCGCCCTGTGCCCCTGACAACCGGTAGCATTTGCCCCCCAACCGGTATTTCAGAGCCGATTCCCACCGGCACATCCTGCCCCCGCGCCGCAAGGTGTTTGCGAATCCATGCTTCTTTGGAGCGCGCAAATTCCAGCGCCTCATGTTCTGCCAGCTTTGCCGGCATGCTGAGTGTCACCCGGCCATCAAGTTGCGAAATCCGCAAGGAAATCCGCCGGGAGCGCGCTGATCTGCGCAGGATCAGGGGGATTGGCGGATCGCCAGGCAGGAAAACGTCAGACATCTGGGGCTCATTGCTGGCATAAGGCTTTGACAGTCCCTATTTCATATGGCACTTGGCCGTTTACATCTACCGCAACCGTAATTTCAAAAAGGGGTATTTCATGCCCAACGAAGAATGGGGAACCAAACGCCTGTGCCCAACATCGGGCAAGCGGTTCTACGATCTGAACAAAACGCCTATCGTCAGCCCCTACACCGGTGAAGTGCTTGAGGTGGACGCCTCCAAATCGCGCATGATCGCTGCTGACGCAGAAGACGCCGCCACAGCCAAAGCCAAAGCCGCAGAAGAAGCGGATGATGTGGTGTTGGATGATGAAGACGACGTTGATGTGGATCTGGATGACGATATCCTGGATGACAGTGACGACGATGATGATGACACTGTCCCGCTGGATGACATCGCGGACGTGGCCACGAATGATGACGACGACAGCTAAGCCTGTCTGAATTATGGGGGAAGGGATGGATTTTTCTCTTGATCCCGCCCCCACTTGCGCCTAGTTACGCGCCACCAACCTGGGCCACTTTGCCCGGATCCTGACGAACCTTGGGTTCTATGGGGCATTAGCTCAGCTGGGAGAGCGCCTGCATGGCATGCAGGAGGTCAGCGGTTCGATCCCGCTATGCTCCACCAAGCCTTTTTGCACAGCAAAAGGGCGTCACCCCGCCAATGGCTTCGCGCTGCGAAGGTCGCGAGAGAGACAGCTTCCAATACAGGCACTTCACAGTCAAAGGCATGGCACTGGCTTCGCCTGCACTGCCCTTCATTGGCAGATCGAATGAGAAAGCACCAATGCCACCCGCCACACACACCTCAAACCTTACCGGCACGCTCTGGATGATCGCGGCCATGGCGGGTTTTGCCATCGAAGACGCCTTTGTCAAACAGGTCTCCGCAACACTGCCATTGGGTCAAATCCTCGTTCTCTTTGGCATCGGCGGTGCATTGGTCTTTGCCATCATCACCCTGCGCAACGGCGAGGCCCTGTACACAGCTGATGTCATATCTCCCCCCATGCGCCTGCGTGTCGCTTTTGAAATCATCGGGCGGCTGTTTTACATCCTCGCCATCACGCTCACGCCTTTATCGTCTGCAACCGTGATCCTGCAAGCGACCCCACTTGTAGTGGTTGCCGCCGCTGCCCTGTTTTTTGGCGAAACCGTCGGGTGGCGCAGGTGGAGCGCGATCCTGCTGGGTTTACTGGGCGTCGTGATCATCATTGGGCCGGGCACCGACAGCTTTAGCATCCTGTCGCTGCTCGCGGTCATGGGCATGCTGGGGTTCGCGGGCCGTGATTTGACCAGTCGTGCGGCCCCCGCAACCCTTAGTACCACGTTGCTGGGCCTGTACGGCTTCTTACCAATCATCGTTGCGGGCCTGTGTTTTGCCCTGTGGGACCAGAACCCTTTTGTCATGCCCGACGGACCCACAACCGTCTCTATGCTCTGCGCCGTTCTTGCGGGCACCGCGGCCTATGGCGCCCTGATGAAGGCGATGCGCACCGGTGATGTCTCTGCCGTTACGCCGTTTCGCTACACACGCCTGATCTTTGGCGTGGCACTGGGCGTTCTGTTCTTTGGCGAAACCCTAAGTTCTGCCATGTTGTTGGGCTCTGGGCTGATTGTCCTGTCAGGGTTGTTCATCTTATCGCGCAGCAAACGCTAAACACTGGACGCCGCCGCCCCGCCCTGTAGAACGCGCGCATGACGCCGCTCACCCTCTCCTCGTTTCATGATCTGTTCGCGCTGACCGCCGATACCATCATTGACGTGCGCGCCCCGGCGGAATTTGCAGAGGATCACCTGCCCGGTGCCATCAACCTGCCGGTCTTGTCAGACGCTGAACGTGCACAGGTTGGCACGATCTATGTGCAGGACAGCCCCTTTAAGGCCCGCAAAATTGGCGGCGCGTTGGTGGCGCAAAACACCGCGCGGCACTTGCAGGGGCCACTGGCGCAGCATCTGGGCGACTGGCAGCCGCTGGTTTATTGCTGGCGCGGCGGGCAACGCTCGGGTGCATTTGCGACGATCCTGGACCAGGTCGGTTGGCGCGTGCATTTGCTGAAAGGTGGCTATCAAAGCTATCGCCGCCTTGTTGTGGCCGCTCTCTATGACACACCCATTCAGCACAACATCACCCTGATTGGTGGCGGCACGGGCACCGCCAAAACCGCCCTGCTCCACCATCTTGCCGCCATTGGCGCACAAACACTGGACCTTGAGGGGCTCGCCGGGCACCGCGGCTCGTTGTTTGGTGAGATGCCGGGCGGGCAACCAGCCCAAAAGCTCTTTGAATCCCGGATCGCCGCCGCCCTGTGCAAGATGGACCCGGCCCGCACCACATGGGTTGAGGCGGAAAGCAACCGGATCGGCACGCGCACCCTGCCGCCATCGCTATGGGCCGCGATGCAAGCCGCACCGCGCGTCGAACTGGTCGCCCCGCTCAGCGCCCGCACTGACTTTTTATGCCGCAGTTACAATGACCTGACGCAAGATTCGACCCAACTGGCAAAGCTGATTGATCAGCTGCGTCCCTATCACGCAGGGTCTCTCATTGCCGATTGGCGGCACATGGCCCGCACGCAGGATTGGCCCGCACTGGCATCTGGCCTGATTTCTGCGCATTACGACCCGCGCTATGCCAAATCGGCCGCCCGGGCCGCCCCTGCGGTACGCCGTATGGATTTGGATGATCTGTCTGAGACCTCTTTGCGCACCACTGCAGAAACCCTGCACGCTGCATTTATAGCGCCCCGCCTTTAGCGTGAAGCATCACGTATCACCGATGTCCCGAGACCACGGGGCGCGGCAGGGTATCGGCGGTTCAAGTTTCAGGTGGAGCGCTTTGGCTAAGGGTCAAGGTGCCTGACCCGGCCTGCATTTGACCAATCTTGTACCCCATACACCCGGCGGCCTGAAGCGCGGCCAAAACCGCCTCCGCCTGATCCTGCGCCACAGCGGCCAGCAACCCACCAGAGGTCTGCGGATCATGCAGCATAGCATCTTCGAGCCCTGCTACCGGGGCATCCGCCTTGTTGATCGGCATCAGGGTGGAGGCAATGCCCGCCGCTGACAGCGCCCGCGCGCCCGGATAGACAGGGATCTGATCACGCCACAGCACCGCATCCAACCCGCTGGCCCGCGCCATGCCCTGCACATGCCCCGCCAGGCCAAAACCGGTCACATCGGTCATCGCATGCGCCGCTTTCAGCACCGCAGCCTCGCGATGTTGCGGCGTTTGCATCAACTCTAAAACCCGCGCCACGTCGCGCCCGTCGGCAACACCCTGCATCAACGCCGCCATCATCACGCCTGACCCAAGGGGCCGCGTCAGGATCAACACATCACCCGCATGTGCCCCTGCCATGGTGATGGGCATCTGCTCACGAAGGCCCGTGACGGTAAATCCGATGGTCAGTTCTGCGCCCATGGTGGTGTGCCCGCCAACCACTTGCGCCCCTGCCGCGCTTGCAACCTCTTGCGCGGCCTGCGTGATTTCCGCCAGGGTACGCGCTTGCAGATCTGGCGACATCTGCGGCAAAACCACCTGCGACAGCATCACTTGCGGGGTCGCGCCCATCGCCCAGACATCCCCCATGGCGTGCACGGCCGCAATCCGCGCCATCTGCTTGGGGTCTTCTAAAAAAGCGCGCAGATGATCAGTTGAGATCACCTGATACCCGTCTCCTGCCCTCAGGATAGCGGCGTCATCCCCGGCACCGGCAACAACGCTGCCTCGTGCCTCTGCCAGATCGCTCAACGCGCCTGTCAAAACTGCACTGCCCACTTTGGCGCCACAGCCCCCACACATCGGCTTGGCCTCCATCATCTCCCGGACGCCTTGCGCGGCGGGTTCTTGCAACGCCACTCGCCCCATCACCGGCAGCGTGCTGAGACGGTCCATAAAGGCGCGGTCAATATGGTCTTTCCACCGCCATAACAGGGCACCACTGATGGTGTGCCCCCATTTTTCGGCCATGGCGGATTTGCCTCCGAGCGATATCAGCTTAAGATAATTCTTCTGCGGCTTAAAGGGCTTGCGCTGCCCCCCGCTGAGTGCGGCACGCAGGTTATGGTGCAACACGGGTGCGGCGCGCACGGCAAACACACCGGCCTTGGGCCGTGGCGCAAACCCCATATGTGCACAATCACCAACCGCAAACAGCGCCTCATCGCCCGGCACACCCAGATCCGGCCCAACTTCAATAAACCCATCCATGAGCGGCAAATCCGTGCCTGCAATCCAGCCATGCGGAAAGGCACCTGCCGCCCCGACACATAGGCTGGCCTTGACCGGGGCCTGCCCCTCAATCAATACCTCGCGCGCCTCAATCTGCTGCACGCGCGCGCTATAACGCACATCGACATTCAGCGCCGCCATTTCGGCCAACATCTTGGCCCGCGCCTTGTCCCCCACCCCGGTGATCTGCGGCCCGGCTTCGATCACGCTGACCTGTGGCAACACACCGGCCTCGCGCAGGGCAAATGCCATGGCCATGGCCAACTCACAGCCCGCCACACCGCCACCAATGACGGCGATCTCGGGGGCAACCTCACCGGCCCTCGCCTGCGCCAAGAACGCCCGCCATTTGCTGGCATAGACATCTAGCGGTTTGGCCCCGATCGCATGGGCGTCAAACCCGGGCAAGGCCATCTGTGCGGTGATCCCAACATCAATCGAGGCCACGTCATAGGCAACCGGCCCACGCCCTTCCAGCATGACCTGTTTTGCGCTGCGCTCTATCCCAATGGCCTTGTCCAGAATCAACCGCGCACCTGCATGCTGACACAGACGCACCAGATCAATCTCCAGATCGTCGCGCCCGTAATGCCCCGCCACATGACCGGGCAACATGCCGGTATAAGGTGCGGTTGGCCCGGGGTTAATGACCGTCACCCGTGTCCCGGGCAATGGGTTCATACCCCAGGCCCGCAACACCAGTGCATGCGCATGCCCGCCCCCGACAAACACCAGATCGCGCGTGTAGGGCACCGCACTCAGCACCTGCCCATTCTCTTTATGGCCATAACTCTTCCCAGGTAGTTTGAAGGACAGCGTCCTTCATTCCTAAAATAAAATCGAATGCGGCGCAGCCGCCCCTTTTCCTAACAGTGCCTTACACGCACCGCTATAGCACTTCGAGAAAGTGTTGAATCGCCAATACCCTGCCACGCCTTTGGCGCTTTCGGGACATTGGTGATGGTATATATAAGGGATTTCTCGAAGTGCCTTAATGAAAGTCCCGCGATTTCGGGATCACCCGCACATCACGCGGATGTTTACGCGGGGAGACCTGCCCCGGGATCGGATGGGTCGGATGATCGCCGCGCATGCTCACCTCAGGCATTTCCACATCCGCCAGCCCATCGAGCCGCTCTGTGCGGTTCTCCAGATGATCCGCCACCACATGAATGACCCGCCCGTCGCTCTGCACCCGGCCATGCACCACCAGCAGGCGCGCGGCCATGATCACCCGGCGATACCCCTCAAACATCTTCGGCCAGATCACCAGGTTCGCCACCCCGGTCTCATCCTCCAGCGTGATGAAACACACGCCCTTGGCCGACCCCGGTTTCTGCCGCACCAGCACCAACCCGGCGAGCGATACCTTCTGGCCATGCCACATCCCCGGCAAATCCTCGGCCCGCGCAAACCCCTGCCCGCGCAAACTGGCCCGGAAAAACGCCAGCGGGTGCGCCTTCAGCGACAGTCGCAGCGTCTGATAATCCGCCACCACATGCTCCGCCTTTGGCATCGCGGGCAGGGCCACCACCGGCTCCGCCCCCTCATCGCGCGCGGCTGCGTGGGCGAAAATCGGCAGGTCCGGTGCATCCTTCAACCCCTGCGCTTGCCAAAGCGCCTGCCTGCGATCAATCCCCATATTGCGCATCCCGTCCGCCGCCGCGAGGTGCCGCACGGTGCCGCGATCCAGCTTTGCCCGCTCCTTCAAATCCGCCACATCTTCAAACGGCTGATCCCGCGCGGCAACAATGCGATGAGCGGCTTCAACCCGCATCCCATCCACCTGTCGCATCCCCAAACGCAGGGCAAAGCCCTCGCCACAAGGTTCCAACGTGCAATCCCAATCGGAAAAATCCACGTCCACCCCGCGCACCTCCACGCCGTGTTCGCGCGCATCGCGCACAATCTGCGCAGGTGCGTAAAACCCCATGGGCTGGCTGTTCAGCAAGGCACAGGCAAAAGCCGCCGGATAATGACACTTCATCCAGCTTGAAACATAGACCAGCTTGGCAAAACTCGCCGCATGGCTCTCGGGAAACCCATATTCCCCAAACCCCTTGATCTGATCAAAACAGCGCTGTGCAAAATCTGGGTCATAGCCGCGCTCGACCATCCGACCCACCATCTTCTTCTGCAAGGTCTCAATCGTCCCGCGCGAGCGAAAGGTCGCCATGGCTTTGCGCAATTCATTGGCCTCAGCAGGCGAAAATTTCGCTGCATCAATAGCAATCTTCATCGCCTGTTCCTGAAAGATCGGCACGCCCAGCGTACGCCCCAAGATCTTGAGCAACTCATCCTGCGGATGCTCCGGCCCCGGCGCGGGGTAACTCACCCCCTCAATCCGCTGGCGGCGCCGCAAAAACGGATGCACCATGTCTCCCTGAATGGGCCCCGGTCGCACAATCGCCACCTCAATCACCAGATCGTAAAACACGCGGGGCCGCAGCTTCGGCAACATCGCCATCTGCGCGCGGCTTTCCACCTGAAACACGCCCAAGCTGTCCCCCGCACAAAGCATATCATAGGTCGCCACATCATCGCTCGGCACCGTGGCCAGCTCATAATCCTCCCCGTAATACGCTGATAATAAATCAAAACACTTCGCAATGCAGGTCAGCATGCCCAAGGCCAGAATATCGACCTTGAAAATGCCCAAAGCATCAATGTCATCCTTGTCCCATTCAATAAAAGACCGCTCCGGCATCGCCCCATTGCCAATCGGCACCATCTGCGTCAGCGGCCGTTCGGTCAGAATAAACCCACCCACATGCTGGCTCAGATGCCGCGGCATGCCCGTCATCTGCTGGGCCAGCGCAATCACCCGGCGCAGGTACGGGTCCAACATATCCATGCCCGCCTCCTTGACCCGCTCATCACGCACATCCGCCTCAAACGACCCCCAGATCGTACTGGCGAGCTTAGAGGTTACATCCTCAGAGAGCCCCATCGCCTTGCCCACCTCGCGAATGGCGCTGCGGGGTCGATAATGAATGACCGTCGCACACAGCCCGGCCCGCTCGCGCCCGTATTTGGCGTACATGTACTGAATGACTTCCTCGCGCCGCTCATGCTCAAAATCCACATCAATATCCGGTGGCTCATCCCGCTCCTCTGACAAAAACCGCTCAAACAACACATCATGTTCCTCCGGGTCCACCGCCGTGATGCCGAGACAAAAACACACCGCCGAATTGGCCGCAGAGCCACGCCCCTGACACAGGATCGGCGGTTCAGCCTCCTGTCGCGCAAAGCGCACAATGTCGTTGATGGTCAGAAAATACCGCGCAATCTTCTTGGCCCTGATCAGCGCGAACTCCTTTTCAATAATCGCCCTGATCCGCGCCGAGGTACAGGATCAATCACCGGCTCCGCCAATCGCACCCGCGCCATCAGCCGCACCGCATCCTGAGGCGCGCTGAGCGGATCGCCCAGACGCCCCAGCGCCCGGTCGAGCAACACCAGCGGATTCATATCCGCCGCCACCCGGTCAAACCGCCGCATCAAGGCGGTACGTGGCACATCCATCAAGGCCCCCAGCGTTTTCAACCCCAACCGATGCAACAGCCGCAGCGTGTCTTCCGGCAGACGCAACGCAGCCGTCGGCAGCGGTGCCAGCGCCTCCGCCACGCCCTCCGCCTCACAGATCACCCCCGGCGGCCCAAAGCGCGCCAGCATCTGCGCCGCACCGCGCGTGGGCGCAATCGCCAGCCGCGCACGCAACCCCTGCATGGCAAAACGCTGGCCGATATCCCGCAGCATCGCGGCCTCGCCGCCAAACAGATGCGCAGCGCCACTCACGTCCATCACAATGCCATCCTCCGCATCCCGCACCGTCCAGGGGCACCAGCGCCGCGCCCAAAAGGCACAGCGTTCCAACAGCTTCTGATCCCCGCTGGGGTCGGCATTTTCCACGTGCAGATCCGGGTGGATCGCCTGCACATCCACCACCCGCTGGCCCGACGAAATCCCCAAGGCCACGCCTGCCGCGCTCACCGCATGCACCACCGGGCCATGACTGCCTTGCGCGGCCAGCACCACCAGCACCTCATCACCGGGCAATGTCCGCTGCTGGCTCACGATCCGCCGCCACCGGTCCATCGCCAGATCGGGGAACCAGACGGAGACGATCCTCTGCTGTGCCACCCCGCTCATAACCCGCGCTCCACACGCCGGGCGCACGGCCCCGCGCGCGAAACAGCTCCGCCTCCCATTGCGGCGCACCGGGGGCGGCGGGGTTGTAGAGATGCGTAACGCTCGGCAAGGAACTCAGCCGCCAGCGTTCGCGCGCCGCCGACAGCGCCCCATGATCGCCCGAGCGGATCAGCCAGACCGGCACGTCCGAGGCCTCGGCGCGCCATGAATTTCGCCCACCACGGCGGACAGCCCGGCGCAAGAGGCCCCTTCCTCCATCGCCCAAAGCACATCGCGTGGATGACTGACCTCGACCCGTAAGACCTTGCCCTTGAAACCAAAATTGCGCAGCGCAGGGCCATAAAGCCGCCCATTCTCGCGCCGTGACATGCGGTCTGATACCCACATCACGGGCCTGTCCGTATCCGGCAGGCAGGCCAGCACAAACCCCGTGACAGCGGCATCGAAAGGCACCCCCGCCAGCACATCGCGCAACACCGCATCGCCGTGATCGGGACGCGGCACATCCTGCACCAGACGCTTGGAAGACAGGGAAATCACCTGTCCCATAGGGGAATCGCTTACCATACATCTCTCCATATGTTCATTTTTTGTTCTATATGAAAAGAG
>CALFWM010000014.1 GCA_937928635.1 uncultured Sulfitobacter sp.
AATCCGCCAGATGTGCGCGAACGCTGGCCAGATCGACAAACCGATCAATCAACCGAACCAGATGGTCATGGGGAACGTGATCCTCTAGCGAGAACTCGTAGAACAAAGCCGCCTGCGCTTCCTGCCTCGGTCCCATCATCGCAAATCCTCCCGTTACTTGAGAGAATTGAATCAGCAGATCGACAAACGATCAAGCAGGAGTTTTTCAACAAAATCGCCTCTAAGCCGACATTGCTCGCAATGCGGCAGGGCCTTAAAAGCACCGCGTCAAAGCGGCCTGATTTTAAGCTGCGTGATCCGATTGCCATCCCGCTCCATCACCTCAAAGCGAAAGCCGTGAAACGAAAACACCTGCCCCATTGTCGGGATCATCTGGGCCTCGTGAATAACCAGCCCGGCAATCGTGTTGGCCTCATCATCCGGGAGCGACCAGTCGGTCGCGCGGTTCAGGTCGCGGATGGTCATGCCGCCCTCAACGATCAAATGACCGTCCTCCGCCGTGGACAACAGTTGATTTCCGTCCGGGTCAAATTCATCCGTGATCTCGCCCACGATTTCTTCCAGAATATCCTCAAGCGTGATCAACCCCTGAAGCGAGCCATATTCATCCACCACCAGCGCAAAATGCGTCCGCCGGTGCAGGAACTGGCGCATTTGTTCATCAAGGGTGGAGGTTTCGGGCACAAAATAGGGTGCCATCGCCACCTTGGAGACGTCAAAATCGCGCAGCGCCGCAGCGTCGCCCTCAGGGCCGCCAATCACCTTGTACATGGCGCGCAGCAGGTCTTTCGCATGGATCACACCAACGATGTTCTCCGGATCATCCCGGTACACCGGCAGGCGCGTGTGGTTGGAGCGCAGACATTGTTCCAAAATATCAGTGGGTTCCGAGGCGACGTTGATCATCTCGATACCAGAACGGTGTAGCATGATTTCCTCAACCACACGTTCGCGCAAATCCAGTGCACCCAAAATCCGGTCGCGGTCTTCCTTTTCAACCACCCCTTCAGAATGGCCCAGTTGCAGCGCCCCTGTGATCTCTTCCCGCACGGCAAGAATGTTACTGTCCGGGTCAGTGGTGACGCCAAATATCCGCAAAATGCCACGTACAAAAAACCGCACCGCGCTCACAATCGGCGCAAATACAGTTACCACAATGCTGATCGGGCCAGACACCAATGCAGCCGCACGTTCGGAATTGGTGATCGCGTAGGTTTTTGGCAGCACTTCGGCAAAGACCAAAACCAGCAGAGTCATCACCAGCGTTGCAAGGGCCACACCGGATTCGCCAAAGAGCCGGGTAAACAGCGCGGTCGCAAGGGAAGCGGCCAGAATGTTCACCAGATTATTGCCCAGCAAAACCGACCCGATCAACCGCTCATTGTCTTCTGTGATGCGCAGCGCGCGGGTGGCACCATTGGAGCCCTTGTCCGCCTGCACGCGCAACTTGCCGCGCGAGGCGGCAGTCAGCGCTGTTTCAGAGCCAGAGAAAAAGCCGGAGAGGATCAAAAGGAACAAGATGACCCCGGCACTAAACCAGAAGGCGCCATCAAGCATTGCGGTGCTCGTTTCCATTTAGACTGTTCTATCCCAAGTTAAACTGCCACTTGTTATGAGGTCTCGGTCGGCCTTTCACAAGGGTACGCTGGCCCATGCGGCTATTGGTCTTTGTCGCGATCCTCCCCTTGCGCCAATGGATGATGCTGCAAGACCAGCTCTGACAACCGTTCCTCAAGCACATGGGTGTAAATCTCAGTGGTGGCGACATCGGCGTGGCCCAGCATGGTCTGGATCGCGCGCAGATCGGCACCATTGGCCAGCAGATGCGTGGCAAAGGCATGGCGCAGGGTGTGCGGTGTGACTTTGGCGGGTGGCACGCCACCGCTAAGCGCAAATTCCTTGATCAGCAGGTAAAACCGATGTCGAGTCAGATGGCCGGATTTACCCCTTGAGGGGAACAGGAACCGCGAGATCGGCAGGCGGGCGGATTGCGCCGCCGCGTCCTGTTCATCCCGCAGGGTCAGCCACGCGCTGAGCGCGTCACGGGCAGGGGGCGACAGTGGCACCATGCGCTCCTTGCCGCCTTTGCCCATGATCAACAACAGGCGCGGATCGCCGCGCGTGGCGCTGATCGGCAGGCTGACAAGCTCCGTCACGCGCATGCCTGTGGCGTAAAGCAACTCCATCAAACACGTGTTGCGCAGCTTATCGGATTTGGACCGCCCGGAATTGCGCGCCGCATCCAGCAGGCGGTCCACCTCATCCTCCGACAGGATTTTGGGCAGGCGTTTGTCTTGCCCCGGACCCGCGATTTGAATGGCGGGGTTGTCGCTGCGCAACCCCTCTTCAAAGGCAAACCGGTAGAGTTGTTTGATCGCGGACAAGCGCCGCGCGCGGGTTGATTTGGCCAGACCTTGCGCGTCACATTGCACCAGATAGCTTTCGACATCCCTCCGCGTAGCCCCGGCAAAATCCAGCGTGCGGTGCTCCAGATAGGCGGCAAAATCCTTCAGATCGCGGCCATAGGCCAGCTGTGTGTTTGTGGCAGCACCCAACTCGGCGGCCTGCGCCTCCAGAAAACTCGAAATCCATTGTAGCGGAGCGGGTGACATGGCTATCGCTCCAACAGCAAGACTTGCAGGGCGGCCCGGCGCGCCGTGTCTTCCAACCCCAGCGCCCGCAGCGTTGCCAGCGCATCCTGCAGGGCCTTTGCATCGCCATTCAGGCCACTTTCCAGCAAGGCCAGGAGGGTCAGAATGCTCTCCCCCAGTTGTTTTTGTTGGGCCATTTTCGTGAGGTCCGCACGCGGCGGCGCCCCTTGAAAGGCACCGTGCACAGCGGCGGCAATCGCCTCTTGCGGTTTTGAGGTCGTGACCTCTCCAACCGCCACGGCGCGCAGCAAGGCGGTGGCCGGGTCCGCAGTGGCCTGGGCTGCCGCAGTTTCATAACGCGGCGAGAGCAACCCGACCTCCAGCGCGATTTGCGCGGCGGGTGCGGGCAGATCAACCTCGGCCAGACGTTCGGCAAACAATCCTGCAAAAGCGGCTTCAAGACGCGCTTGTTTCATCGCCTGCCAGACCACGGGCAGGGTTTTGGCGACAGATTCAACGCTGTTGGTATCCAGTGCCGTTTCAAACCGTTGCAGGGCGGCAACGCGGTCCCAGATGCTGCCAGAGGCGGCGGGTTTGCGGTCCGTGTAGAGGCCAAGCAGGCGGTTGTCGGGCAGGGCACCGGCACGGGTCAGACGCTCTGCCGCCTCCAACTGCGATTTCCAACCGGCTATGTCACGCAAGTCGGCCACCGCATAGGCACGGGGCAGCGCGCCGGTTGGCTTGGCCTCCCCGATGGTTTCAAACAGGCGAAAACTCAGCGGGTCCATGTCGCGCGGGGCAGGCAATGGGCGTGCGCCCTCAAACAGATCCGGGTTTAGAAAACGATCCAGCAGATCCAGCTTTTCCGGCGGCATCAGCGACAGCGCCTTGGCGGACCCATAGGTCAGGGTCGCGTTTTCCCACCGGCCCGCGCGCGCCGCACACAAGATGCGCGTTCCATAATCACGGGTCAGATGGGGGGCCGCTTTGAGCGCGCTGCATGCACGGTCCTCCACCCCCAGCAGCAAAGATATCTGCATCCAGAGGTCAAAATGCGCAGGTGATGTGGTGACGCCGGCCTGTTCAATCAACGACATCGCCGGGTCCAGCGCGCCAACGTCCACCAGCTTTTGTACCCTTGCCAGGACCAGCGTGTCACCGGCGGCGGCAAGGCCACCGGGGGCCTGCGCCTCGGCCAACAGAACGGTGTACATCAGCGCCTGTGCGGCAGGCAGGTGCAGTTCGGGTAGCTGCGCAATGGCCGCGCTGATTGCTTTCACGTCGCTGCCCCACCACAAATCACTGGGCAATCCGGTCAGGGTCGCGGGCACCAGCCCGATTTCGCGCGGTGCCCCTTCGCCAAGGGGTGTCACGGTGACGCTGGGCACCAAACCTGACGTGGTAACGGGTGGTTCGTCCAGGGGCGCGGCTGCCGGAGCAGTGGGCGCTGGAGCGGTGGCGGTGCCCTGTTGCTCCAACCAGTCAATGACTGACAGCGGGGCGGCCTCCTGCGCCTGCACCGCAGCCGTACTGAGCATCAAAAAAGTGGTGCCAGAAATGGCCCAGCGCCGCAAAATGGATGTGGCAAAACGCACCCTAGTTCGCGTCCAGGGTGACAGGGACCCGGGTTTCAACCTGTCCCGGCGCAAAATCAGCGCCAAAAAACGGCCCGATATAGGCATAACCCACAAGCCCAATAAACCCAATAATCATCAGGAAAATCAAAAACTTGATCAGTTTACCCAACATATTCTACTGCCCGTTTATCTGTCTTTTCCCGAAACTATATATGGCCTTTTGGATAAGATCACGTCATTCAGATAAAAATGAGCGAAATTGAGCAGAGCATAGCCGATGTCGAGGCCCCCCGTCCGGCCTACAACCTGAAAAAGACGGTTGTGATGGTGGGGATGATGGGGGCAGGCAAAACCGCCGTGGGCCGCGCCTTGGCTGAGAAACTGGGCGTGGCGTTTCTTGACTCAGATGCCGAAATCGAAGCAGCGGCCAATCTGACTGTCCCTGAAATTTTTGACCGTGATGGAGAACTCTTCTTTCGTCGCCGCGAAACCGAGGTGATCGCGCGATTGCTGGACAGTGAATGCTGTATTCTCTCCACTGGCGGTGGCGCGTTTTTGGCCGCGGAAAACCGGCAAAATATCTCGTCTCGTGGGGTGTCGGTTTGGCTGAATGCAGACATCAAACTGTTGTGGAACCGCGTGCGCCACAAGGACACGCGCCCCTTGCTGCGCACGCCAGATCCTTTAGGCACCCTGACCGATCTTTATGAGGCGCGCGTGCCGGTCTACCGCGAGGCTGATCTGAGCGTGCCTTGCGAGGCCAAATTGTCCATTGACGCCATGGCCGAACGGGTCATCGACATCTTGCTGACCCGCCCTGATGTGCTGGAGGAAATTGATGCGTGAAACCGTGAAGGTCGATCTGCCCGGACGCGCCTATGAGGTGGTGATCGGCCCTGATCTGCTGGCTGAGGCAGGTGCGCGCATCTCGCCCCTGTTGGCGCGCCCGCGCGTTGCCGTGATCTCGGATCAGACTGTGGCGGAGCTGCATCTCAATGCCCTGCGTGACGGGCTGGCCAACAACGGCATTGAAATGACCTCCCTTGCGCTGCCCCCCGGTGAGGCAACCAAATGCTGGGCACAGTTGCAGGTCTGCGTCGATTGGCTGCTGGATCAAAAGGTGGAACGCACCGATGTTGTGATTGCCCTGGGGGGCGGCGTGATTGGCGATTTGGTGGGTTTTGCGGCTGCCGTGCTGCGGCGCGGGGTGCGGTTTGTTCAAATCCCCACCTCTTTGCTGGCGCAGGTCGACAGCTCTGTGGGGGGAAAGACCGGGATCAATGCGGCGCATGGTAAAAACCTGATCGGTGCGTTTCACCAGCCCGCACTGGTGCTGGCAGACACCAGCGTGTTGGGCACGCTGACCGCCCGTGATTTTCTGGCCGGATATGGCGAGGTGGTGAAATATGGCCTGTTGGGCGATGAGGCGTTTTTTGACTGGCTGGAGGCGCAGGGTCCGGCACTTGCCGCCGGGGACATGGCGGCGCGCATTGAGGCGGTCAGGCGATCCGTACAGATGAAAGCCGACATTGTGATGCGCGATGAAACGGAGCAGGGCGACCGGGCGTTGCTCAACCTTGGCCATACCTTTTGCCACGCGCTGGAGGCGGCCACGGGCTATTCTGATCGGTTGCTGCACGGGGAGGGGGTTGCGGTGGGCTGCGCGCTGGCCTTTGAACTTTCCGCCCGCATGGGGCTTTGCGCCCAAGAGGCGCCCAGCCGTCTGCGCGCGCATCTCAGGACAATGGGCATGAAAACCGATCTGGCAGACATTGAGGGCGATTTGCCGGATGCCGAGGCTTTGCTGGACCTGATGGGTCAGGACAAAAAGGTGGTCGCGGGACAGCTCCGTTTCGTGCTGGCGCACGCCATCGGAGATGCCTTTGTCACGGGCGACGCGCCGCGCGACACGGCATTGAGCGTGTTAAATGACGCATTGGCCCAACGATAGGGCCGCTATAGCGCCCGACCTTAAACTTGAAACGTCGATACCCTGCCACGCTTCGCGCTCTCGGGACATCTGTGATATGTTATGTTTCACGTTAAAGGCCGGACGCATTAGTCATCCCCGGACAGATCAATCCCCCATTTTCGGCAAAACCAGAGGGCAAAGGGAATCTCAACGATCACGGCTGTGATCAGCGTAAAGACCCACCATTTGACCTCAACCACCAGCAGTGAAAACCGCGCGCCGGTGTTCGCATAGACAGAACCGGTAATGCCAAGCAGTACGACAAGCAAGACAAGGTCTGCCATCATCAGGCGCTGAAGTGTTTTGTTTTCGATCCGGGGAAAAACTGCAAAATATCCGACGCAATAGACCATGAGGATCAGCCCAAAAACGTGCAGTTCCGCAGGCAATGTCATGGTTTGATTTTTCTCTCTCCTAAAGCGCCCAACCAAAGCCGGGCTTAGAATGGGATTTCGTCATCCAGATCGCGTGATGAACCGCCGCCGCCGCTCCCGCCGCCACCTTGTGAGGGGCCACTGTCGTATCCGCCGCCTTGGTCATAGCCGCCACCCTGATCGTAGCCACCGCCGCCGGACTGGCCGCCGCCATATCCGCCGCCACCACCACCACTGCCTTCGCCGCGGCCATCCAGCATGGTCAGCGTCCCGCCGTAGCCTTGCAAAACCACCTCGGTGGAGTACCGGTCAGCACCGGATTGATCCTGCCATTTGCGGGTCTGCAATTGGCCCTCAATATAAACCTTGGAGCCCTTGCGCAGGTATTGCTCTGCAATGCGCACCAGCCCTTCCTGAAAAATCGCCACGGAATGCCATTCGGTCTTTTCGCGCCGCTCGCCTGTGTTGCGGTCTTTCCAGGTCTCGGACGTGGCGATGCGCAGGTTGCACACCTTGCCACCGTTTTGAAATGAACGCACCTCAGGGTCGCGCCCCAGATTGCCGATAAGGATCACTTTGTTGACTGAGCCGGCCATGTTGCCCCCCCTTTGGTGTTCTTGCCGCACTGACCCGTCGAATCCGAACCCGCGCGTTGCCCTGTGTTACAGCTTGCCCGGTTCATGGTAAACAGAAGGTTACGCTGGGAAGGTTGCAAAAACCGCCTCAGTGCAGGGGCAGGGCTGGCAAACCGTTCGGCATTTGATATAAACTGCCAACAACATGGGGCGGGAGCGTCGATCAAGATGCAAAGATCAACGGTTTGGATGGTTGCCGGCGCGCTGGCGACAAGCATGGTGGCAGATGCGGCCAGTGCTGATTTGTTCTCAACAAAGAACCGCCGTTCCCTATTCAACTCGCAGAAAAGCGTGCTCGATAACCGCGCGTCAAAGCAATATTCCTCCTCCGTCCGGCTGAAACCCGCAACGGTTGTGACCCCGACAAAATGGGATAGCGAGGTCACCCCTAAATACCGGGGACGCTACAAAGGTGTTTATCTGGGCATGGCCAAAGCGGCTGCGCAAAAACATGGCGTTCCGGTGGATTTGTTCCTGCGTCTGGTGCAACAGGAAAGCCGCTGGAACCCCAAAGCCGTGTCACACGCAGGCGCGATTGGCTTGGCGCAACTGATGCCGGGCACCGCTGCGGTTTTGCGGGTGGACCCGAAAGACCCGCAGCAAAACCTGGAGGGTGGTGCGCGCTACCTGGCCCAGCAATACCGGACCTTTGGCACCTGGCGACTGGCCCTTGCGGCCTATAACGCGGGCCCCGGTGCGGTCAAAAAACACGGGGGCATCCCACCCTACAAAGAAACGCGCAACTACGTGCGCATCATTGCGGGTGCCGCCCCTGCAACATCACGCTAAGGCGTTTTACACCTAAAGCAATTGACCTATCGCGTTTTCGATTTAACCCGAAACGTGACACATCCCTTAACGCGCCCAACCAAGGGCGCGCGCCAATTGCGTCACTCGGCGGCCACACCTACCTCAATCACAGGCTCCATGGCGTCAAATTTCTCCTGCGACAGATGGCATTTGATCTGATGCCCCTCTGCCATGGTACGCTGCGGCGGCACTTCCTTTTCGCACAGGCCCCCGGGCACCTCTGTCTTCCAGCGACAGCGCGTCTGAAACGGACAGCCGGGCGGCGGGTCCATGGCCGACGGAATATCCCCTTCAAGCACGATATGCTTTTTCTTCACGGAGGTATCGGCAATGGGCACGGCGGACAGCAACGCCTCGGTGTAGGGATGATAGGGCGGGGCAAAGACCTGATCGGTCTGACCCAGTTCAACCACATGGCCCAGATACATCACCATCACCCGGTCGCTGAGATAGCGCACAATGGACAGATCGTGGCTGATAAACAGCAATGTGGTTTTCTGCTCACGCTGAATTTCCATCAGCAGATCGGTCACCGCCGCCTGCACCGACACATCCAGGGCCGACACAGGTTCATCGGCCACCACAATGCGCGCATCCCCCGCAAAGGCCCGTGCAATCCCGACCCGTTGCTTTTGCCCCCCGGACAATTGGCGCGGCATCCGGTCGCCAAACTCCCGTGGCAGTTTCACAAGGTCGAGCAGCTCCAGCATGCGTTGCTTGCGCTCGGCCTCGTTGTTACCAACCTTGAAAATCTCCAATGCCCGAATGATCTGGCGGCCCACGGTCATGGAGGGGTTCAACGTATCAAACGGGTTCTGAAACACCATCTGCACGTCCGCGACATTCTTGGTGGTGCGCTCTTCAATCGGGACGGCTCCAATCTCCTGATTGTCCAGCGTGATGGTGCCTTCGGTCGCGGTTTCCAACCCCATCAGCACCTTGGCAAAGGTGGATTTGCCGCAACCGGATTCCCCTACAATGGCAAGCGTTTCAGATTCGTGCGCCTCAAAACTCAGTTCTTCATTGGCCTTGACCACCTTAGTGTCACCGCCCCCAAACATCGCGTTGGCCGCCACCTGATAGTATTTCTTAAGCTTATCCATCTTCAGAACAACCTTGCCAATATCCCCTTTGGATTTTTGTTCGGCAACGATAGGCGGCGCAGCCCAGTCGATTTCCTGAAACCTCAGGCAGCGGGTGTGGTGCCGGTCATTGCCCGGCACATGATCCATCGGGATAACGCCCTTGTCACAACGCCCGGCCTCAAAATAATCGCAGCGCGGGCCAAAGTTACACCCCGGAGGCCGTTCATGGGGCAGGGGGAAGTTGCCGGGGATCGCAATCAGGGGGCGCGCATTTTTGTCCGCCCCCGGTAGCGGGATCGAACGGAACAGCGCCTGCGTATAAGGGTGCTGCATCTCGTCAAAGACATCTTTGATGGAGCCGCGCTCCACCGCTTCGCCGGAATACATCACGCAAATCCGGTCGCAGGTTTCAAGAACCAGCCCCAGGTTGTGGCTGATGAACAGCATGGAGGTGCCGTATTTCTTGCCCAGGTCCTTGACCAGCTCAACCACGGCCGCCTCAACGGTCACGTCCAATGCGGTGGTCGGCTCATCCAAAATCAACAATGACGGCTCTGACATCAGCGCCATGGCAATCACAATGCGCTGTTGCTGCCCGCCGGAAAGTTGATGCGGGAAGGCGTTCAAAATCCGCGCAGGATCAGGCAGCTTCACATCTGTGACCACCTGGAGCGCGCGCGCATAGGCCTCTTTTTCCGACATACCGGCATGGATCATCGGCACTTCGGCAAGCTGCTTGCCTATTTTCATGGCCGGGTTCAGCGAGGCCATCGGCTCCTGATAGATCATCGCAATCTCGGAGCCGCGAATGTCACGCAATTCTTCATCGGACATCTGGCCCAGATCACGGCCCTTGAACTTGATTGATCCGCCCACGACGCGCCCGTTCTTGCCAAGGTCCTGCATCACGCCCAGCGCCACGGTGGATTTGCCGCAACCAGATTCGCCCACCAGCCCCAGTGCCTCTCCCGGCATCACCGAGGCCGAAAAATCCATCACCGCCGGTATTTCCCGCAACCGCGTGAAAAACGAAATCGACAATTTGTCAATTTCAAGGATCGGCCCGCCACTGTCCTGCTTCGCCATTTTATTCACTCCCTGTGAAAGATGCGGGGGGCTCCCCTTCACCCTTCCAAAAAACTCCGGGGGTCCGGGGGCTGGCCCCCGAACCACCCGATCTGCAGCATCAATCCCGCAAGCTCTCTTCGCGCAACCCATCCGCCAGCAAGTTCAAGCCCAACACCAGCGACAAAAGTGAGATCGCAGGGGCAAGCGCCGCATGCGGATAAAGCGACAGCAAGCGCCGTCCAGCGTTGATTGTGGTGCCCCAATCCGGGCTTTCCGATTCCAGCCCCAGGCCAAAGAACCCCAGGGTCCCCAAAAGGATCGTGGTGTAGCCAATGCGCAGGCAGAAATCGACAATCAGCGGTCCACGTGCATTGGGCAGAATTTCCCACAGCATGATGTACCATGGCCCCTCTCCGCGCGTTTGTGCCGCCGCCACATAGTCCCGTGTTTTGATATCAAGCGCGAGACCACGCACAATACGAAACACTGTGGGTGAGTTTACAAACACCACCGAGACAAACACCACCAGATATTCGGCGGGCATCGGGATCCAGTCCAGCACCGCGGGCAGGCCCGGGATGGTTGTTGTGGGGTTCTCCACAATGGTGCCATCACTTGAAATCAGCGCCAGATAGGCCCAGGCGAGACCGCCCAGCACCACAATCAACAGCGGCGTGCGCACCGATGGTTGCGTATAGTAGCGCGAGTTCAGCAGCACCCCGAAAAAGATCAGCGGAAAGATAAACAACACCGCCGCCATGTAATTGGGAATCCCGGTCAACACGATCTCTGGGGTGACAAGCAGGAAGAACAGCAGGATCACCGGAAAGGCCAAGATCAGGTTCGCCACAAAGGACAGGATCGTATCAAGGCGCCCGGCGTAATAACCCGCAGGCAGGCCCAGCGTAATCCCCACCATAAAGGCAAACAGCGTGGCCAGCGGCGCGATCAGCACCACAATCCACGAGCCTTTTACGAGCCGCGAAAACACATCGCGCGCCAGATTGTCACCGCCCAGCAGATACCAGGCATATTCGCCGTCCTCCGCGCCCCGCAGGGGCGTGCCCGGCAGCTTGTTCTTCATGCCAGAGGCCTGAGACAGGCTGTCATGGGTGACGATCATGTCAAACACACCGCCCATGATCCCGGTAAAGACCCAGAACATCACCAGCGCAAAACCAATCATCCCTACGGTGCTGTCAAACAACTTGCCATAAAGACCCAGCTTGCGTTTGTAGGTGATCGACAAGGCAAAGGTCACGATCAGCGCGATCCAGACCGGCAAAAACTGCCGCGTCATTCCGCCGATGATGCCCGCCCCCGTGCCCATAAAGACACCTGCAATCAGATAAAGCAGGATCAGCGCGATCACCGCGTAGAACAGCCACAGGCTGACCTGACTGATCAACCCGGCAAAGCCCGCATTGGCCGCCAGCGTGCCATCCGCCCCCATCGCCCGCGATCCGGCGCTGGGGATGAAAGACACCACAATTTGCAGCACAATCGCCATCAGCAGCACTGCCACGGCGACCTGAAAGAAAAAGTTCAGCCCCACAAGAGAGCCTGTCCATGTCAATGGTTCCATGTCACTGCTCCCTTAAGAAATGCGAATGCGCGGGTTGAGGTAGACATAACCGATGTCCGAAATCAGCTGCGTCAGCAACACCACCGCAACCGAAACAACCGAGACCGCCAGCAGCAGCTCAATGTCATTGTTGCCTGCCGCCTGCACCAGCAGCCAGCCAAAGCCCTTGTAGTTAAACAGGGTCTCCACAATCACCACGCCGTTCAACAACCAGGGGATCTGCAACATGATCACCGTAAACGGCGCAATCAGCGCATTGCGCAGTGCGTGTTTCAACACGATATCGCTGAATTTCACGCCTTTCAGACGCGCCGTGCGGATATATTGCGCTGTCATGACTTCGGTCATCGAGGCCCGTGTCATCCGCGCGATATACCCCATGCCATAAAGCGAAATCGTCAGCACCGGTAAAAAGAAGTTCCAGAAATTGGCGTCATCCATCGCCTTGGTGGCTGAGCCAAAGAACAGGGTTTTGCCCTTGCCAAACAGGCTGTCATCGGTGCCCATCAATCCCCATTCGATCAAGAGGGGCGATATGCCAAACTTGGAGGAGGCAAGCAGCGCAATGAATATCACACCGGAGACATATTCAGGCGTCGCCGTGGTGGCGATTGAAAAGGTTGACAGGGACCGGTCAAGTTTTGACCCCTCGCGCATCCCCGCCAGCACCCCGACAATCAGCGCGGCGGGCACCATCAAAAGCAAGACACACAACATCAGCTTGCCGGTTTTGGCCAGACGCGTCACCAGAATCGCGTTCACCTCGTCTTTGGCGAATGTGGAATAGCCCCAATCCCCCTGCAGCACGCCACATCGGGTGGGGCGGTCTGCTTCCGGTGTGTCTGACGTAAAGCAGCGTCCCGTAATGGTGCCGTCCTCAGCTTCATTCACCCAACCGGGCACAACGCCCAGCCATTCACCAAACTTTACCGGGGTGGAGCGGAGATACCCGCGATCCCCCAGATAAGAGGCCACCGCCTCATCCGACATGCGGAAGTTGCCTTGGTTCTTGGCCAGTTTTTCAAGGTTTGGGTAAAGATTGGTCAACCAGAACACGATGAACGTCAGGCACAATGCCGTCAGCAGCATCACGCCCAGTCGGCGGAGTATGAATAGTCCCATGTATCGCCCCTGTTGGTGGCTTAAGCAGGTTGGCCCTGCACGTTTTGATCTTGCCTTCGGAATGCCCCAAAGCGTGACCTTACCGATCTCATTCGGCGGGATATGCAGTCTTGCAAACGGGATACAAAATCGGGGCGATGTCTGCTCACCCGGCAGGGCCAGGTGGGCCGGTGCCGTATTTTGTCTGTGATTTGCCTGCCTGCGGTCTCCCCCCGGCGCTTATGAGGCATCATGACAGATCACAGGTCAACGGTTGTTTCCGACCTGCAGGTAAATTTTGCGACATTGGCCTGATCTAAATGCGACATTGCGCCCAATTCCCCCTAAGCGCGCAGCTTGCTGGGCGGCTGACCTGCGTGCCGTGTCATGAATCGCGTAAAATAGGCGGCGGAACCAAAACCCAGATGACGCGCAATCTGCGCGGCAGGTGCCTTTGTGTCACTCAGCAAAGATCGCGCGGCATGCAGAACACGCTCAGTGATCAGATCCGCCGCGGTTTTGCCGGTTGCTGCCTTCACCGCGCGGGTAAGGTGGGTTGGCGTCACGCCCAGCGTCATTGCATAGGCGCTCATCGGATCACCTGTCGCGTAACGTTGTGCCAAAAGATCACAAAACCGCTGGCTCAGACGCGCGGCGGCCTTGCGCGGCTCCGGCACATGTTCATTCAGCATAATTTGACGGCGCAACCAGACAGAGATCAACGTGCCATGGGCCTCCATCGCGTCCCGCCACAAAGGGGCGGCAGTCTCGGCTTCGCGGTGTGCAGCTTCCACTAACGTGCTCAGCGCTGTCTGTTCTGCGGTGTCGCGGATGCGCAGATGCCGAGGCATTTCAGGCAACCGCAAGGGCCCGCCCGCCGGGATGCTCACCGCGTGCCCCGCACCAGAACGGCCCAGATCAATCGCAAACAGGCAGCCTGCCGGAATCCAAAGCGCATTATGCGCGCCCAGCCCCCGCCGCCTGCCATCCAACAGCGCGCGCCCCTGACCACGAGTGATCCAGATCAGCAGATGCGCGGGGCGATCATGGGCAAGCTGCACACGCCAGTCTTGCCCCAGAGCAAGGTGGGAAAGCGGTTGAACGTTCAGATCAGCAGGCCCTTGCAGCACAGATATTGTCCGCATTGTGTAATACCACTGGCAGTTTAGCACAGTTTGGCCATTCCAGAAGTTGAATTTTCACAAGTATGTCGCGTTTAGTCGGGGGCAAACCTGTGCCAGTGCGACATTTTGTTGCGCATCCATGTGCGCTGTCGTTTGGCAAATTGGCGGGTGGCGATGACCGCAGCCTCGCGCGCGTCATCCAACGTGTGCTGCGCCCTGAGATAGCCCATCAACTCCGGCACACCAATGGCGCGGTGCGCGGGCAGGTTAGGATCATAGGAGGGCAAGATGGCCTCCGCCTCCGCCAGCGCACCACCTGCCAGCATCAAATCAAACCGCTGCGCGATCCGCGCGTTTAACCAATCCTTGTCCACATCAAAAACGATTGGATAACAGCCGGATATGGGCAGGGCAGGTGGCCCGGTGTTGTCTTGCCAATCGGCCAACCCCCGCCCGGTGGCGCGCTGCACTTCCCAGGCGCGCTGCACGCGGGCGCGGTTTTGCGTATCAATGCGCGCGGTGGTTGTGGCGTCGATCTGCGCCAGCAGAGCGGGCAGGGGCAGCATATCCCCCTCTGTGCGAATCCCGGGGGGCGTGACAGGGATTTCTGCCAAGCCTTCATTCAGTGCTTTGAAATAAAGACCAGTGCCGCCGGTGATGATCACCCGCTGATCTGTGTTCAAAAGTGGCGACACCTCGCGCAGCCAATGCCCAGTGGAATAACGTTGCGCTGCCGCTACATGCCCATAAAGCGCATGGGGGGCCTGCGCCTCCTCCTCGGGCGAAGGGCGGGCGGTGATCACCCGCCAGCAGTCATAGACCTGACTGGCATCCGCATTCACAACCACACCGCCCTGCGCCTGTGCGATCTCCAACGCCAATGCGGATTTGCCCGATGCGGTTGGCCCCGCAATCAGAACGGGCATTTCCGGCGAGAGGTCGCGCAGGATGTGTGAAACGGCGGAGGCGTTTGGCATTTCTTTTGATCAGCCTGTCGGATTGGATTGAACCTTGCCGCCATTTGCGACATTTTGCGCGGCAATAGCAAATAGCCTCTGCCTCCAGAAAGGTCAGCCCATGTCCGATGCCGCCCCTCAGACAACCTTTAGCCGTGTGATGTTGAAAATTTCCGGCGAAGCGCTGATGGGGGATCAGGGGTTTGGCCTGCACCCGCCCACGGTGGAACGCATCGCGCGCGAAGTGCAGACCGTGCACGAGATGGGCGTTGAAATTTGCATGGTGATCGGGGGCGGTAACATCTTTCGTGGGCTTCAGGGGTCTGCGCAGGGGATGGAGCGCACCACGGCGGACTACATGGGCATGATCGCAACGGTGATGAACGCGCTGGCGATGCAGGGCGCGTTAGAAGCATTGGGCATTCACACCCGCGTGATTTCCGCGATTACGATGAACGAAGTGGCCGAACCCTACATCCGCCGCCGCGCCGTGCGCCATCTTGAGAAAAAGCGCGTCTGCATCTTTGCCGCCGGGACCGGGAACCCCTATTTTACCACCGACACCGCGTCCGCCCTGCGCGCCAATGAAATGGCCTGTGAGGCGATTTTCATGGGCAAAAACGGCGTCGATGGGATTTACGACAAGGATCCCAAGGAACATGCCGATGCGAAACGCTATGACCATGTGACTTACGACGAAGTGCTGGCAAAGCGGCTCAAGGTTATGGACACCTCAGCCATCGCGCTTGCGCGCGACAACAACCTGCCAATCATCGTGTTTTCGCTGGACGAACCGGGCGGGTTCAAAGGCATCCTTGCGGGCAAGGGGACGTATACGCGGGTACAGGGATAAATTGGGCTTGCGTGCGCAGGTTTCCTTGTGGGTGGCCCGTTTGACGCGCATTGTCAAAATTATCCGGTGCCGCGGCCAGGGGATTAACGGTACATAAACCATGGGTTGCTAGGTCTTATGGACCGTTGGAGGCTTTATCTATGGATGCGCAAGGTCTTTGCACGCAAACCACACCAGAATATTATGAACCTTCCACCGCGTTGGACGATGTGGAACAGCACAAATTGCGGGTTCTGATTGATGAAATTGCAACCCTGCGCGGCCTGACCATTCAAATGTCTTTGCGCGTGATGTCGTTGGTGGCGGCCCCTTTGGCGGATCAAAGGGCCTGGATTGGCGAGGAGTTCACATCGCTGTTTGCGCAATTCAACTCAAACATGGATTTGATTTTTGGCACGCTGCCGCCTCAGGGCGACATGGCCAGCCACATCCAGTGGATCAGAAAAACAGTTGCCCGAAACGCCCCGCGAGAGGCTGAACTGCGTGCGGCACGGGCAGGTATTGAGCGAATGGCCATGGCGATCAAAGCCGGGCAGGTTCCGTCATTCGACGAGGCGCAGACGTTCTTTAATGCCAATTGGCCCGTGGTGCGCGACAAGATGACAGAAATTATCTGGGATTTGTGGGCTGACCTCGACGCACAAAAGAATGAAAGTGCCAAGAAGAACGATGCGCTGCAAAAGGTGCTTCAGGAAACGCTGTCTGACATCAAACAGTTCTCAAGCTCCATTCGCATGATTGCATTTAACTCTTCCATCCTCGCCACCCGCCCAGAACAGGCAGGGCCAGGTTTCAAAGTGATCTCAAGCGAGGTCAAACAGCTGTCGGAAAATATCGAAATGCGCGCCAACCGGGCGCAGGAAACCATTTCAGGGTTTTCTTAAAGCGCCCCGCCTAAAACTTGAGGAGCCGATACCCTGGCGCGCTCCGCGCTCTCGGGACATAGACGATACGTGGTGTTTCAAGTCAAAAGCGGGGCGCTATAAATCGTTCCGCACACGGGCAAAATATCGCTGTCGCCTGCGCAGGATCCGGCGCAGTGTTCCAATACAAACACACCTTTGCACCTGATCTGCACAAACCCCACTGGCTTTCTGCGGGTGAGTTGATTTATACCAACCTCAACGCCGAAAACGGCACCTTGAGGGGATAACCAACCGATGTCCGACGACTTTATGCTCGATACCGATGATCTTGAGCGGCGCATGAATGGCGCAATCGCCTCTTTGCGCACAGAGTTTGCAAGCCTGCGGACCGGGCGTGCCTCAGCCTCCATGCTGGAGCCGGTGATGGTGGACGCCTACGGGGCAATGACGCCAATCAACCAGGTTGGAACCGTTAACGTGCCAGAACCGCGCATGGTCACGATCAACGTCTGGGACAAGGGCCTTGTCGGCAAGGTAGAAAAGGCGATCCGCGAAAGTGGTTTGGGGATCAACCCACAGCTCAATGGCACCATCATCATGCTGCCGATCCCAGAATTAAACGAGGAACGCCGCACGCAGTTGACCAAAGTCGCGGGCCAATACGCTGAAAACGCGCGGGTTTCAATCCGCAACATACGCCGTGACGGGATGGACCAGATCAAAAAGGCAAAATCTGACGGCATGTCTGAGGATGATCAGAAATTCTGGGAAACGGAGATGCAGGACATCACCAACCGCTTTATTGCCCAGATCGACGACACGCTTGAGACAAAACAAGCTGAGATCATGCAGGTTTGATACGGCGGTTTGAAAACGCCGCGGCGGGGCGTGTAGACGTGTCAACATCCCAAGGCCTGAACAGGCTGCGGTTTTGAACCATCAAGAGGATCATACCACTCTGCGGGCATCGCGCCGCTTCAAAGAAACGCTATTTTACACCCACTTTTTCAACACTCTTCAGACAACAGAGATTGAAATGACATCTAAGGCATACGTGTGAAACTGAACCCCAAAGCCCCTGCGCCACAGGCCCCTATCGGCGGGCCGCGTCATGTGGCGATCATTATGGATGGCAATGGCCGTTGGGCAACGCAGCGCGGACGCCCGCGCCTGTTTGGGCACCATTCCGGTGCAAAACGGGTGCGCGAGATTGTTGAGGCCTGCCCGGACACCGGGGTGGAATACTTGACCATCTTTGCCTTTTCGACTGAAAACTGGAAACGTACCCAAGTTGAAGTGGCCGGGCTGATGAGCCTGTTTCGCCGTTATATTTCCAAAGAGACCCGCAGCCTCAGTGAATTTGGCGTGCGGGTGCGGTTTATCGGGGACCGTGTGCGGCTTGATGATAAGCTGACCAAGCTGATGAACGATCTGGAGGCCGCCACGGCGCACAACACACGTGTGCACCTGACAATCGCGCTTAACTACGGTGGGCGCGATGAAGTGGCCCGGGCCACGCAGCGCCTTGCGATGGATGTGGCTTCGGGCCAACTTGACCCCTTGAAAGTGGATGAAGAAACCCTGCCAAGGTATTTGGATACCTACGTTTTACCTGATCCTGATCTGGTTATTCGTACCAGCGGTGAGGCACGTATTTCAAATTTTCTGTTGTGGCAATCTGCTTATGCAGAATACGAATTTATTGACACCCTGTGGCCTGACTTCACCAAGGAAGAGTTTCACACCCTCTGCGCTGCCTACGGTGGCCGGGACCGCCGGTTTGGCGCAGTAAAGACCTGAGCGAGGGGGCGAAATGGTAGCATCTGATCAATGGTCTGACCTGACAGCACGGGTCATCTCTGCCGGGGCGATGGTGGTGATTGGCCTTGCTGGCATCTGGATTGGCGGGCATGTCTTTCACGCGCTGGTGGCGCTGATTTGTGGTCTCATGGTGTGGGAGCTGGTCGGCATACTGCG
This sequence comes from uncultured Sulfitobacter sp., assembly GCA_937928635.1. Lineage (GTDB taxonomy): Bacteria > Pseudomonadota > Alphaproteobacteria > Rhodobacterales > Rhodobacteraceae > Sulfitobacter. The sequence goes on from CALFWM010000014.1 coordinate 18,575, forward strand.
CCCCGGTGTGCGCCAGGCACAATTGCAACTGGGCGTAGTCGCCGGGATTGCGGTGATGTTGGCGATTTACCTGCCCGTTGGCTTTGCCCTGCCGCTGCTTTTGGCCCCGGTTTTCCTGGGATTTGCGCAGTTGGAACACAACCGCACGATCTACCTGTCGTTTACGGCGATGATCCTGCTGGCCGGCTTTGGCATGATGCAGGTGCGCGATGACATGGGCTTTGGCTGGTTGTTGTGGCTGGTGCTGGTTGTGGTTGTGACAGACGTCTTTGGCTATTTCGCCGGACGGTTTTTTGGGGGACCGAAATTCTGGCCAACCGTCAGCCCCAAAAAAACCTGGTCAGGCACCGGTGCGGGCTGGATTGGTGCCGCCCTTGTGGGGCTGTTGTTTAGCATCAACACCGGCGTGGGCCTACAGTTAATCGGCATTTCCATAGCGGTTTCAATGGCTTCGCAAATGGGTGACATTGCGGAATCAGGCATGAAACGCAGAATGGGCGTCAAAGACAGCTCCAATCTGATCCCCGGGCACGGCGGGCTGATGGACCGCTTTGACGGCATGCTGGGCGCCTCGCTGTTTTTGCTGATCATCGGTCAATTCATCGGCTTTCCCCCCGGGCTGGGATAGGCATGCGGCGGATCAGCATTCTGGGGGCCACGGGTTCCATCGGGCAAAACACCATTGATCTGATCAAACGTGCGCCCGGTGCCTATCACGTGGTTGCCCTGACCGGATCAGAAAACATCGCGCAATTGGCGCAGGATGCGATGGCACTCAGAGCGGAAGTTGCTGTGACGGCAAACCCCGCACGTCTGGAGGACTTGCGGACCGCGCTGCACGGCTCTGGCGTGGAGGCCGCCGCAGGCACAACAGCTCTTGTTGAGGCCGCAAGCCGCCCGGCAGACTGGGTGATGTCTGCCATTGTCGGTGCCGCAGGGCTGGCCCCGGGGTTTGCCGCGCTTGAACAAGGCACGACACTTGCACTGGCCAACAAGGAATCGCTGGTCTGTGCGGGCCGTTTGCTGCTGCAGACGGCTCGCACGCACAAGGCGACCATTCTGCCGGTCGATTCAGAACATTCAGCGATTTTTCAAGCGCTTGTTGGCGAAGATATCTCGACCGTCGAGCGGATCATCATCACCGCCTCCGGTGGTGCGCTGCGCGACTGGCCGATTGAGAAATTGGCGGAGGCGACCCTGGAACAGGCCTTGGCCCATCCCAATTGGGACATGGGCCAACGCATCACGCTTGATTCCGCAACCCTGTTTAACAAAGCGATGGAGGTCATTGAAACAAGGGAGTTTTTCAATGTCACGCCAGAGCAGATTGAGGTGATCATTCACCCACAATCGCTGATCCATTCGCTTGTCGGGTTCAATGACGGGGCGTTGATGGCCCACGTGGGGCCGCCTGATATGCGCCACGCCATTGGCTATGCGCTGCACCATCCCACACGCGCACATCTGCCGGTGGAACGGCTTGATCTGGCCGCCATTGGCCAGCTTGATTTTCGTGTACCGGATGAGGGGCGCTGGCCCGCCCTGCGTTTGGCGCGCGCGGTCATGGCCGCGGGCGGTATGACGGGGGCGGTGTTTAACGCCGCCAAGGAAACAGCGCTTGATGGATTCATTGCCGGGCAGATCGGATTTGCCCAAATGGCGGACACTGTCGCCGCCACGCTGGACGATATGACGCAACACGCCTGCCTTATTGCTGACACCATGACCCTTGATAACGTCGCGCAGGTAGACCATTTGGCAAGACAAGCGGCACAAGCCGCGATAGCAAACAGAGCAGGGCACTAAATTGGATATTCTCGGGTTTCTTCCGCAGTTTGGTAGTTTCATCTGGACGGTAATCGCCTTTGTGATCGCCCTGTCCGTGATCGTCGCGATCCACGAATACGGCCACTACATTGTGGGCCGCTGGACCGGGATCAAAGCGGACGTGTTCAGCCTTGGCTTTGGCCCGGTGCTGTGGTCGCGCCCTGACAAACACGGCACCCAATGGCAGATTGCGGCCTTGCCCTTTGGGGGGTTTGTGAAATTTGCCGGTGATGCCAATGCGGCCTCGGGCAAGGACGAAGAGGCAATGGAAGCCGTTGCCGATGATCCCGAGGCGCTGCGCCATACCATGCACGGTGCACCGCTCTGGGCGCGTGCGCTGACCGTTGCGGCAGGGCCGGTGTTTAACTTTGCCCTGTCGATCATAGTGTTTTTCGGCGTGGCGATGACCGCCGGTGTCGCCAAGGACCCGCTGACAGTGGGCGAAATGCGCCCCTTACCCGCGCTCCAGCAAAGCCTGCTGCCCGGGGACGAATTGCGCGCCGTGAACGGTGTGCGCGTACCAAGTCGGGAAGATGAAGACGCCTATGCAGCGTTCATCGACAGCTTGCCGCTGGAGGCCACCCTGCAATATGACGTGCTGCGCGATGGTCAGACACAGACCGTTACCGGCCCTTATTTGCTGCCCGCACTGGTGTCGCGAGTGATGCCACAATCCGCCGCCTATGAAGCGGGCCTCAAAACCGGTGATGTGATCACGGCGGTGGACGGTTTACCCACCTTTGCCTTTGATCAGCTTAAGACGGCGGTTGAGGGATCAGGGGGGGCTGCATTGGCGCTGAATGTCTGGCGCGCGGGCGATGAGCTTGAATTCACCATGACCCCAAAAGCCACGGATGAACCGCAGGACGATGGCACATTCAAACAAAACCTGCGCATCGGCATTGCCGGGGGCATGGCGTTTGAGCCAGCAACAGAGGCACCCGGCGCAAGCGATGCGTTGTGGGGCGGGGTGGTCAACACCTGGCGTATTATTGATGGGTCCATCTCTGGGCTGAAACAGATGATCGTCGGCAATATTTCCACCTGTAATCTGAGCGGTCCGATCGGCATTGCACAAACCTCCGGTGCGACGGCCAGTCAGGGTGCTCAGTCGTTTATCTACTTTATCGCGGTTCTCAGCACGGCGGTGGGCCTGTTGAATCTGTTCCCGATCCCGGCGCTTGATGGCGGGCATCTGGTGTTTTACGCCTATGAGGCAGTCCGTGGAAAGCCGCCAAGCGACACGGCCCTGCGCATCCTGATGACAATTGGCTTGGGGTTGGTGCTGACCCTGATGGTCTTTGCCCTTGGGCATGATTTGTTCTGTCCGTAACGTAATGAGTTACGGCGGCGATCAAGGCTGAGACGCTGGATTTGGTGAACAATTGGGTCAGTAGGGCGCGCATTGTCTCCTGACCTGCGCGATAGCCATACTTTTGCCTCAATTCGCCCAAACTGCCGCCTTATTCGCCTCTTAGTTATGTGGCGGTAACGTAGGAGCACATTCATGCAATCGCTTCAAAGGTCAGTTCGTGGATTCCGCCTGTTGATGGACCTCAACTGGGATCGTGCCCTCTATGTGTGCACGATTGTTTTCGCCCTCGCGGCAGGGGCATTTGTCGGCTCGCTTTAAGCCGGACGGACTATACCCACACACAAGATGATGTTTCAGGCTGAAACACAGCGACGCAACATCGTGTGTTTTTCGGCCTGCAAGTTTTTGACAATCATCAGCTATTTGCGTACTCAGGTTCCCAATAGATGTCGTAAGATTGGGTTTGAACCATGAGACTATTGAGTGGGGGCACTAAGCCCCACGCGCGGGCGGTACAGGGAACACTTTCAAAACTGCTACAGGGGGCGTCGTTTTGTGCCCTAATGTCAGTGGCTTGGATGGCACCTGCCACGGAAGTGGCTGCACAGCAATTTCAATTCAGCACTGTTGTCATCAACGGCAATGAACGCGTTGGGGACAGCGCGATCCTGTCACGGGCCGGAATCAGGCGGGGCGTGCCGGTGTCGGGTGGCCAGTTGAATGACGCATTTCAGAACCTGCAAAATTCGGGTTTGTTCGAAAGTGTTTCGATAGAACCGCAAGGCAGCAGGCTGGTGATTACGGTCACCGAGTTTCCCACGCTGAACCAGGTGCGCTTTGAAGGGAACAAGCGGATCAATGATGAGCGGCTCACGGGCCTGATTTCCTCAACCGAGCGGCGCGTGTTCAACCCGGCACAGGCCGAGGCGGACGCGGCCTCCATCGCAGAGGCCTATGCCAATGAAGGGCGTATTGCGGCACGGGTCAATCCACGCATCATCCGACGCAGTCAGAACCGCGTCGATCTGGTGTTTGAAATCTTTGAGGGCGACAATGTTGAAGTTGAGCGCGTCAGCTTTGTCGGCAACCGCGTCTATTCAGACCGCCGTTTGCGCCGCGTGCTGGACACCAAACAAGCAGGTATTTTTCGCCGTCTGGTCTCCCGCGATACTTTTGTGGAAGGGCGCGTTGCGCTTGATCAGCAATTGCTGCGCGATTTTTACTTTTCGCGCGGCTATGTCGATATGCGTACCCAGGCCGTCAACGCAGAACTGACCCGCAACCGCGATGGGTATTTTGTGTCCTATAATGTGACAGAGGGTCAGCAGTTTCGCTTTGGTGAAATCACCGTGGTCTCGGAGATGCCCGGCGTGGATGCGGCCAACTATCAACGCATCGTCAAGGTCAAACCCGGCGGCGTCTATTCACCAACGCTGGTTGATACAGACATTGCCCGGCTTGAGCGTCAGGGCATCCGGGACGGTATTGATTTTATGCGGGTGGAACCGGTTATTGAGCGCAATGACCGGGATCTGACGCTGAACGTCACCTACAAAATCACCCGCGGCCCCAGGGTATTTGTGGAGCGGATTGATATTGAGGGCAATACCACCACCCTTGATCAGGTCATCCGGCGTCAATTTGACAGTGTTGAGGGCGATCCCTTTAACCCGCGTGAAATTCGTGAATCCGCCGAGCGTATTCGCGCTCTGGGCTACTTTGAAAACGCCGACGTTGCCGCGCGTGAAGGCAGCAACAGCGAACAGGTGGTCATTGACGTTGACGTTGTTGAACAGCCCACCGGATCATTGAACTTTGGTGGCTCGTTTTCAAACAATGATGGTTTTGGGGTCGCGATCAGCTTTAATGAAACCAACTTTCTGGGCCGGGGACAGCGTCTGTCCCTCAACGTGACAACCGCGTCGGAAGCGACCCGCTATGGCATCAACTTTGTTGAACCTGCCTTGCTGGGGCGGGATCTCGCCCTTGGACTGGAGCTGGATTACGCAGAGACCGATTCCCGGTTTTTCTCTTTTGACACAGAGAGATTTCTTTTCAGGCCAAGCCTGACCTTCCCGGTGAGTGAAAATGGCCGTCTGTCGCTGCGCTATACGGCGGAACAACTTGAAGTGCAGGGGCGCGATCCTTCTGAAAACGGGCTGGTTGTTCAGGACGATATTGACGCAGGTGAGCTGTTCACCTCGTCGGTTGGCTATGACTATACCTATGACACGCGCCGTGGCGGGATTGATCCGACAAGAGGCCTCTTGTTCCAGTTCTCGCAGGACTTTGCTGGTTTGGGGGGGGACAATTCCTTTATCAAAACAGTTGCCAAAGTGACTGGCGAACGAAAGTTCTTCAACGAAGAAGTGACTGTGCGCGCCAGCCTTGAAGGCGGCGCATTGGCCTGGAAAAGCGGGAACAACCGGGTGCCGGACCGTTTCCTGCTCGACACGTCGATCATTCGCGGGTTTGAACCTGGCGGCATTGGCCCCCGCGACCCCACCGTAAGTACAGATGAGCCACTTGGGGGCAACCTCTATGTCGCGGCACGGTTTGAGGTTGAATTCCCCCTTGGCTTGCCAGAGGAACTTGGGATCAACGGCGGCGTATTTTATGACGTTGGGAACCTGTGGGATCTGAGCGATGTGAACCTGAACGGGACCAATGTTCTGGGTGAGGGCGGGTCTTTCCGCCACGTTGTCGGGGTGTCCCTGTTCTGGGAAACACCCATCGGACCATTGCAGTTCAACTTCTCCAAGGCATTGCGCAGCGAAGACTTTGACAGAGAGCAAAGTTTTGAGATCACCCTGCGTACGGAGTTCTGATCTGATGCGTCACGGCATTGCTGTTGCGCTGCTGGTGGTGGGCCTTTGGGAGAGCACGCCAGCGGTTGCGCAGCAATCCCAAACCGGCCAGAGCAGCGCGGAACAGGGCATCGTGCGCACGCCCGTGCTGATCATTGATACAGATCAGATGTTTCGCGACAGCGCCTTTGGCAAACGCGTTGCGGAGGAAGACCGCGCCCGACGCGCCGCCTTAAGTGCTGAAAACCGACGCATCACAGCAGACCTCGAAAATGAGGAAAAAAAACTGACCGGGATGCGCACGGAGATGGAAGCCGAGGCGTTTCGCAGGCTTGCCGATGCCTTTGACGCAAAGGTGCAGCAAACCGAGCAGGCGCAACTGGAAAAAATCGGAGCATTCGCAGAAATACTTGATCAGGAACGCACTGCATTTTTGCGGGCCGCAGAGCCGGTGCTGGAGCAGCTGATGCTGCAAGCCGGAGCGGTGGTTATTCTTGAATCCCGTGCGGTGCTATTCAGGCGGGCACAGGTCGACATCACGGAAGAGGCCATTGGGTTACTGGATGAAACAATTGGCAGCGGCCTGGCGCCTGAGTAACTTGCCCCTTATGTCCGGTCTTGGTAGCCCTTTGGGGCCAGGCCAGATCAGCGGCCAGGACATAAATTCTCAAAGGACACCTTCATGAGCGATCAGAAACTCAGCGCGGACATTCAGCTGATTCAACGCATCCTGCCCCATCGCTACCCGTTTCTGCTGGTTGACAAGGTCGAGGAGATTGACAGCACGGCCTCCGCTGTCGGGTACAAAAACGTCACCATGAATGAACCGCATTTTCAGGGCCATTTTCCCGGCACCCCGATCATGCCCGGCGTCACAATCGTGGAGGCGATGGCCCAGACCGCTGGCGTCATGGTTGGCACCGCACTTGGCATGGCCGACAAGGAAATGCTGATCTACTTTATGTCGATCGACAAATGCAAATTTCGCCGCAAGGTGGTGCCCGGTGATGTCTTGCGCATGGATATGCAGACCTTGCGCGGCAAGCCCGGTGGCAAAATCTGGAAATTTGGCGGCACCGCCACCGTTGAGGGTGAAATGGCGGCAGAGGCCGAGTTTATGGCGATGCTTGATCTGCCAAAAGAGGGTTCATGAGCAACATTCACCCCTCAGCGGTGATCGAGGAGGGCGCGCAGGTAGACGCCAGCGCGCGCATCGGCCCGTTCTGTGTGGTCGGCCCGCAGGTGGTGCTTGGCCCGGAGGTTGAGCTCAAAAGCCATGTGGTTGTCACCGGCCAGACTGAAGTTGGCGCCGGCACGGTGATCTTTCCCTTTGCCGTGATTGGAGAGATCCCGCAGGATTTGAAATTCAAGGGCGAGGCCAGCCGCCTGATCATCGGTCAGCGCAACCGCATCCGTGAACATGTCACCATGAACTGTGGCACCGAAGGGGGCGGGGGCGTGACCCTCATCGGGGATGATGGGTTGTTCATGGCCGGGTGTCACATCGCCCATGATGCGATTTTGGGCGACCGGGTGATTGTGGTCAATTCCGCCGCCGTGGCTGGACATTGTATTATTGAGGATGACGTGATCATTGGCGGTCTTGCAGGCATTCACCAATGGGTGCGCATCGGCAAGGGTGCGATCATCGGGGCGGTGACCATGGTGGCAAATGATGTCATTCCCTATGGCCTTGTGCAGGCGGCGCGCGGCGATCTGGATGGGCTTAATCTGGTCGGGCTCAAACGGCGCGGCGTGGCGCGCAGTGACATCACTGCCCTGCGTGCGGCGTTTCAGATGCTGGCGCAGGGGGAGGGCACGTTTCAAGACCGTGCCCAACGTCTAGGTGAGGAAACCAGCAGCGATTATGTGCATGAAATTGTAGATTTCATTCTGGCCGACACGGGCCGTCATTTCCTGACGCCCAAATGAGCCTCGCGCTGATCGCAGGGCGCGGTGAGCTGGCGCAACTGGTGGCACAGGCGCAAGGTGCCCCGCCATTGATCTGTGCCTATGAGGCGGCATTGCCCGAGGGGCTGGCGCCCGATCTGACATTTCGGTTGGAAACGCTTGGGTCTCTGCTGGTGGCCTTGGGCGAACAGGGCATCACCGAGGTTTGTTTTGCAGGCGGGTTGGACCGCCCTGAACTCGACCCCACAAAACTCGACGCAGAAACCGCGCCGCTGGTGCCGCTATTTCAAGAGGCGCTAGGCAAGGGTGATGATGGCGCCTTGCGGGTGATTGTTGATCTGTTTGAGCAGACCGGATTCGCTGTGCGCGCGGCCCATGAACTGGCCCCGGACCTGCTGTCAGAGGGGGGCGTTTATGGCGATGCCTGGCCTAATGCGCAGATGCGCAATGATGCCAGGATCGGTGCGCGCCATATCGCTGATATCGGCGAGCAGGACATCGGGCAGGCCTGTCTCGTCGCAAAAGGCAATGTGATTGCCATGGAAGATGCGCGCGGCACAGATGCGCTGATCCGCCGGGTTGGCCCCACGCTCAGCAAAAAGAACGGGATCCTGTTCAAGGGGCCAAAGCCGCAACAGACCCGTCTGGTTGATCTGCCCACGATTGGCCCGGGCACGATTGAGGCCGCTGGTCAGGCCGGGCTTGCAGGCGTGGTGATTGATGCAGGCGACGTACTGGTGCTGAACAAGCCGCGCTGTGCAGCATTGGCCGATCATTTTGGTCTGGTGCTTTGGGCGCGGACCGGTGCGGATACGTGAGGGTTTTTATCCTCGCCGGGGAACCCTCCGGCGACAAGCTGGGCGGGGCCTTGATGGCGGGGCTAAAATCGCTGCAGCCGGGTGTGCATTTTGACGGTATTGGCGGGCCGCAGATGCAGGCCGAGGGGCTGAGCTCACGCTTTGACATGTCAGAACTCAGCGTGATGGGTTTGGCGGAAATCCTGCCCAAATACCGTCACTTGAAACGCCGCATTGCCGAAACGGTGCAAGCGGTTGTCGACCAGCGCCCCGATGCTTTGATCACCATTGATTCCCCTGATTTTTCGCTGCGCGTCGCGCGGGGGGTTAAGGCGGCCAGTGACATCCGTTGCGTGCATTATGTCGCCCCCACGGTCTGGGCCTGGCGGGCCGGGCGCGCGCAGAAAATGGCGCGTTCGATAGACCACGTGCTGGCCCTGTTCCCGTTTGAACCGCCCTTGATGCAAGCCGCCGGGATGGACTGCGATTTTGTCGGACACCCCGTTGTTGCAGAACCGGTTGCCACGGACGCAGAGGTGCTGGCCTTTCGTACAGAGGCGGGGCTGGGGGATGCGCCGATATTGCTGGTCTTGCCCGGGTCGCGCAAAGGCGAGGTGGCGCGCCTGTCAGAACGTTTTGGGCAGGCGATTACGGTTGCTCTGGCACAGCGCCCCGACCTGTGCGTTGTGGTGCCCGCCGCTGCCCCCGTGGCCGAGATGGTGCAGAGGGCTATAAAAGACTGGCCCTGCGCGCCTTTGCTGTTGGACCCGCGTGGGCAGAGCCTGGAGGCGGCAAATCGCCAAAAACGCGCGGCGTTTCGGGCCGCAGATGTGGCGCTGGCCGCCTCTGGCACCGTGTCCCTGGAACTGGCCGCCGCCAGCACACCGATGGTGATTGCCTATGACATGAGCTGGCTTAGCCGGCAGATTATTTCGCGGATGTTGCTGGTGGATACGGTCACGCTGGTCAATCTGGTGTCAGATACGCGGGCCGTGCCGGAGTTTATCGGTGCGAAATGTCAGGCCGTGCCAATTGGACGGGAAATTGTTCGGGTTTTGGCCGATCCCACAGCGCAGGAAAGCGCGATGGCGCTGAGTATGGAACGCCTGGGGCAGGGGGGCGAGGCACCCGGCCTGCGCGCCGCCCGCGCCGTGCTTGATCGTCTGTGAGAAAACGGACGCGCCCAAGGGCGCGACACGATTTTGTTTTTGATTGGAGGCTCTGCCTCCAAACCTCCGGGAAGAGTTAAGGCCAGAAAGAGGGGCAATCAGCCCTTGTGAATCCAGCCACCGCCAAAGATCCGACTGCTGTCCGGGTCATAGAACACGCAAGCCTGACCGGGGGAGATGCCTTGTTCCGGGTTCAGGAGTTCTACGGTTGCGGTGGTCTTGCTGAGCGGGCGGATGATGGCGGCGCGTGGGGGACGGGTTGAGCGGACCTTGACCGCCACATGCCATTCGTTTTGTGACGTCAGGGGGGCGTCCCCCAGCCAGTTGATGTCGCGCACAGGAACGGTGCGTGTGGCCAGCATCTCCTTTGGTCCTACAACAACTTCTTTGCTGTCAGCATCCAGTTTGATCACGTAAAGCGGATCGGCCAGCCCGCCAATGCCAAGCCCGCGGCGTTGCCCGATCGTGTAATTGATGACCCCGTCGTGATCGCCGAAAACAGTGCCGTCCATATCCACGATCTGGCCCGGGTTCGCCGCCTCTGGCCGCAGTTTGCGGATGACGGCGGCGTAATCCCCATTAGGGACAAAACAAATGTCCTGACTGTCCGGTTTCATCGCCACGCTCAGCCCGTATTTAGCCGCCAAAGCACGTGTGTCGTCCTTGGACGGCAGATGGCCCAGTGGAAACCGCAGATACTCCAGCTGCTCCGGCGTGGTGGAGAACAAAAAGTAGCTTTGATCGCGTGTAGCATCGGCAGCCGCGTGCAATTCAGCCCCCTGTGCGCCCATTTTGCGCTGGATGTAATGGCCCGTCGCCATACAGTCGGCCTCAAGATCTTTTGCGGTGCCCAGCAGATCCTTGAATTTCACCCGCTCATTGCAGCGAATGCAAGGCACAGGGGTGGCACCCGCCAAGTAGCTGTCGGCAAATTCGTCAATGACCGCGTCCTTGAACACGTTTTCATAATCAAGCACGTAATGGGGAAATCCCATATCCTCGGCCACGCGGCGTGCGTCGTGAATGTCGATGCCCGCACAACAGGCCCCCTTTTTGGCCAGCGCCGCACCATGATCATAAAGCTGCAAGGTGACGCCAACCACGTCATAACCTTCTTCGGCCAGCATGGCCGCCACCACGGAACTGTCCACGCCACCTGACATGGCGACCACCACACGGGTGTCTGCCGGAGCCTTTGCAAAGCCCAGTGAGTTGAGCGGCGGTGTCTGATCAAGAGCCATAATCTGTGCTTTCCGGTGGAGTTAGGAGGGAATATAGGAAAATCCTACCTACTCACAAGGGCACACTTCATGCCGTGTTAATGGAAAAGACGCAAGGTCTGACACAACAACGTACTCGTGATCTGGTGAGACACCAAATGTATCTTAAAAAAGTTGAAGGCCCGCGTTCTGTTACCCTCACGGATGGGCGGATCATGTCACGCGCGGATTTGCCCAGTGATGGCACCAGGCGATGGGTTGCGTCGCGAAAGGCCGCCGTGGTGCGCGGCGTGCTTTATGGGTTGATCACCCAATCTGAGGCGTTGGAACGTTATCAGATCAGTGAAGAAGAATTTCATGAATGGGTGCGTGCGGTGTCAGAGCACGGTGAGGCCGCATTAAAGGCAACTGCGGTACAAAAATATCGACAACTTTAAGTTGTTGGGTTAATACCATAGTCATCGGTAACGTGTGGTTAACCTTTTTTGTTCACGATCCGGCCCAAGACCAAAACAGTCCCACCGGAGAAATCATATGCGTGTCCTGCTAGTCGAAGACGATCCAACAACGTCCCGCAGCATCGAGTTGATGCTGACCCATGCGAATTTGAATGTCTACGCCACTGACCTTGGGGAGGAGGGGATCGATCTGGCCAAACTTTATGACTACGATCTGATCCTGCTTGACCTCGATTTACCAGACATGAATGGCCATGAGGTGCTGCGCCAGCTGCGCCTGAGCCGGATTGAAACACCGATTTTGATCCTGTCAGGGGCGGATGACACCGAAAACAAAATCAAAGGGTTTGGATTTGGGGCGGACGATTATCTGACAAAGCCGTTCCACCGCGAAGAACTGGTTGCGCGTATTCACGCGATCATTCGTCGTTCAAAAGGGCATTCGCAGTCGGTAATCAACACCGGGCAGATTTCGGTCAATCTGGATGCCAAGACGGTTAATGTTGAAAATCAGTCGGTCCATCTGACCGGTAAAGAATATCAGATGTTAGAGTTATTGTCCTTGCGAAAGGGCACGACACTGACAAAAGAAATGTTTCTGAACCACCTCTACGGCGGCATGGATGAGCCAGAGCTGAAGATCATTGATGTGTTCATTTGCAAGCTGCGCAAAAAGCTGAGCACAGCCACGGGTGGCGAGAATTACATTGAGACGGTCTGGGGGCGTGGTTACGTACTGCGCGATCCGGAGCCTGCGGCAATACCGATGGCGGCGAGTGCGTAGCGCCCGCCTGATCTATAGCGTCTGACGAAATACCCATAGAATCACGTATGACGAAACGGGCCCAAAATCTCTGAATTCAGGCAGCGTTAGGTGATCCAGGTCTTTCGCATGACGCTGTAAAGTGCCAACAAGACGCGCAAAGGCGCAGCGGATGATACGGCCGCTGCGCCTTTTTTTGATTCTAAAGTGTCTGTTTCGTGGAAAGACTTGGGGCGATCAAAGAGCATAATAGTTACATCAAATGCCCTTTATGGATGCTACGTGTCCGCGATCAGTTGCCGGTGGAAATCCGCTAGACCCGACCGGCTGCGACGCCTATCAAAGTAGTCAGAGAGAGACCTTGAAAGGGTGGTTTTGTGACGGCTGAGATTGCAGTGGATGCGTTGCGTGTCAAAGAGGCTGAGGCAGAACTGGCACGCCTTGCGCAGCTGTTGAAGGCAGCAAATCAGGCCTATCACGCCGAGGACAATCCGGACTTGAGTGATGCCGATTACGATCAGCTCAAGCGACGCAACAACGCAATCGAGACGCGGTTCCCGGATCTCAAGCGCAGCGACAGCCCCAGTGATCAAGTGGGGGCCGCCCCGGCTGACGGGTTTTCAAAGGTCAAACATGCGGTTGCGATGTTGTCGCTGTCCAACGCCTTTGAGGATGATGATGTTGTAGAATTTGATGCGCGCATTCGGAAGTACCTGGGCATCCCGCAGGACAGCCCGCTTGCCTATACGGCGGAGCCCAAGATTGATGGGTTGTCCCTGTCCCTGCGCTACGAAAACGGTGTGCTTGTTCAGGCGGCCACGCGAGGAGACGGTGAGGTAGGCGAAAACGTCACCTCCAATGCGCGCACCATTTCGGACATTCCCCAAACCATCGCCAAGGCACCTGACCTGTTGGAGGTGCGCGGCGAAGTTTATATGGGCCATGCAGACTTTGAGGCGCTGAACGAACGGCAAACGGCCGCAGGAGGCAAGACATTTGCCAACCCACGCAATGCCGCTGCTGGTTCCTTGCGGCAACTTGACCCTGCCATCACCAAATCCCGCCCGCTCCTGTTTTTCGCCTATGCCTGGGGGGTTTTGCCCGCCCCCTTGGCCAAAACCCAGAAAGCGGCGATTGACCAATTGCAGGCCTTTGGGTTTTCGACAAACCCGCTGACAGCCTTGTGCGACGGACCAAGGCAGATGGTTGCCCACTACCGGATGATTGAGGAACAGCGGGCAACCTTGGGTTACGACATTGATGGGGTCGTTTACAAAGTGGACGATCTGGTCTTGCAAGACCGCCTTGGGTTTCGCTTCACCACACCACGCTGGGCCATTGCGCATAAGTTTCCTGCGGAACTGGCCTGGACCCGGCTGGAAGGAATCGACATTCAGGTGGGGCGCACCGGCGCGCTTAGCCCCGTCGCACGGCTGCATCCGGTGACGGTGGGCGGCGTTGTGGTGTCAAACGCGACCCTACACAATGAGGATTACATCGCCGGTCGCGACAGCAAAGGCGTGGAAATCAGAGAGGGCAAAGACATCCGCGTTGGGGATTGGGTGCAGGTTTACCGGGCGGGCGATGTGATTCCCAAGGTGGCCGATGTCGATCTGTCCAAACGGGCCGAGGATAGCGTGCCATTCCGGTTTCCAGATCTCTGCCCCCAGTGCAACAGCGAGGCGGTGCGCGAATCAGGTGATGCGGTGCGCCGATGCACAGGGGGGCTTATCTGTCCGGCGCAGGCGGTCGAAAAATTGAAACACTTTGTCTCACGCGGGGCCTTTGACATCGAAGGGCTCGGGGCAAAACAGGTGGAGCAATTTTACACCGACAAATGGATCACAGAACCCGCTGATATTTTCACCCTGAAAGCGCGGTTTGGCAGCGGCGTTCAACAGCTCAAAAACCGTGAAGGCTGGGGCGACAAATCCGCCAGCAACCTGTTTGACGCCATTGAAGAGAAACGCAAAATACCACTGGACCGGGTGCTGTTCGCGCTTGGTATCCGGCACGTGGGCGACAGTGCGTCGAGCTTGATTGCGCTGCATTACGGCGATTGGCCCACATTGAACGCCGCAATGCAGGAGGCCGCAGGCCAGGAGGGGCCCGCCTGGGATGACCTGATTGACGTCGACGGTGTGGGCGCGGTGATGGCCGGATCACTGGTCAATGCCTTTGCGCAAGCCCGTGAGCGCGCGTCGATCGACCGATTGGTTGCAAAGCTTGATATCCAACCCGTGGCGCGCCCCGACACCCAAGGCTCCCCCGTGGCGGGCAAAACTGTGGTGTTTACCGGCACCTTGGAAAAGATGACCCGTGCGGAGGCCAAAGCACGCGCGGAACGATTGGGGGCCAAAGTATCCGGGTCGGTCAGCGCGAAAACCGACATTCTGGTTGCGGGGCCGGGTGCCGGATCAAAGGCGAAAAAGGCCGCTGATCTGGGCATCAAAACCCTGGATGAAGACGGCTGGCTGGCCCTGATTGCAGGCGCATGAGCGGGCGTCCCGAAGCGCTTTTTCCGCTATTCGCGGGTTTGGAAACGCTGGAGGGGGTTGGCCCCAAAACCGCGCAGCATTTTGCCCAATTAGGTGTCGCTGCCCCGCGCGATCTGGTGTTCACGCTGCCCTATTCCGGCATTGATCGAAAGCTGCGCGAGACGGTCAAGGATGCGGTGTTGCCCGCCACACTGACCGTCGCGGTGACCGTTGGCGCGCATCGGCCCGCCCGCAACAAAGGGGGGGCCTATCGCATTCATGTGGAGGATGCGCAGACCTCTTTTCAACTGGTCTATTTTCATGCGCGCGGGGATTATTGGCAAAAACAACTGCCCGAAGGGGCGCGGCGCATTGTGTCAGGGCGGGTGGAGTTGTTTGACGGCGTGGCCCAGATGGTGCACCCGGATTTTGCGGTGGCACAGGACGATGCCGCAGACATCCCCGCGTTTGAGCCGGTCTATCCGCTCACCTCTGGCATCACGCAAAAGCTGATGTTCAAGGCCGCGCGCGGCGCATTGACCCGCCTGCCTGAATTGGTTGAGTGGATCGACCCTAACCAAAAGGCGCAGGCGGGCTGGCCAGATTTTGCAGATGCCGCGCAGATGGCGCACATGCCCACCTCGCTCAATGATCTTGCCCCAACTGCACCTGCGCGGGAACGGTTGGCTTATGATGAGCTGTTTGCCCATCAGGTCACGCTCGCCTTGGCCCGTGTTACGGAGCGGCGCAAAAAGGGGCGTTTGAGCAACGGGGATGGCGCGTTGCAGGCCCGTGTTTTGAACGCCTTGCCCTATACGCCAACGGGTGCACAAACCCGTGCGGTGGCTGAAATCACGCAAGACATGGCCACGGATCAGCGGATGAACCGGCTCTTGCAAGGGGACGTGGGGGCGGGGAAAACGCTGGTCGCTTTCATGGCCTTGCTGCGCGCGGTCGAGGCAGGCGGGCAGGGCGTGCTGATGGCCCCCACGGAAATCTTAGCCCGCCAACATTTGCAAGGATTGCGCCCCTTGGCAGAGGATGCAGGCGTTGTGTTGGAAATCCTGACCGGGCGCGACAAAGGCAGCGAGCGCCGGGCCAAATTGGCGGCATTGGCGCGCGGGGATATTCAGGTATTGGTCGGCACCCATGCGGTGTTTCAGGCCGATGTGACCTTTGACGATCTGCGTCTTGCCGTGGTGGACGAACAGCATCGGTTTGGTGTACGCCAACGGCTGGAACTGGGGCAAAAGGGCAAGCAGGCGGATGTGCTGGTAATGACCGCCACGCCCATACCGCGATCCCTGGCACTGGCCCAATATGGCGACATGGATGTCTCGGTGCTGGATGAAAAGCCACCGGGACGTCAGCCGATCAAGACCGCGTTGATCAGCACCGACCGGATTGATCAGGTCATTGATCGCCTGCGCGCTGTGATCACGGAAGGGCGGCAGTGTTATTGGGTTTGTCCGCTGGTTGAGGAAAGCGAAGTCAGTGATCTGATTGCTGCCGAAGAGCGGTTCAAACGGTTGCGCGCGGCTTTGGGTGAGGGGGTTGTCGGGCTGGTCCACGGCCAAATGCCGCCCGCAGAAAAAGATGCGGCGATGCTGGCCTTTCAACAGGGGCACACGCAGGTTCTGGTTGCCACCACAGTGATTGAAGTGGGCGTTGATGTGCCCAACGCCACAATCATCGTGATTGAAAGGGCCGAAACCTTTGGCCTGGCGCAACTGCACCAATTGCGCGGGCGCGTGGGGCGCGGGCAGGGGGCCTCCACCTGTTTGCTCATGTATCAATCTCCGCTCAGCGAAACCGGGCAGAAACGGTTAGAGGTGCTGCGCGAAACAGAGGACGGTTTTGTCATTGCACAAACCGATCTGGAAATGCGGGGCACGGGTGATCTGATTGGCACCGCCCAATCCGGTGTACCCAAATTCAAGGTTGCTGATTTGGAGCGACAGGCGGGACTAATGGCCATTGCCCAATCAGATGCCCGCGCGCTGCTGAATGATGACCCTGACCTGACAGGACCACGGGGCCAAGCCACACGCGTTCTTTTGTGGTTAATGCGACAGGACGAGGCGATTCGTTTAATATCAGTAGGTTAACTTCTGTTTCGGTATTTTGTTCGCAAATGTTCACAAAAAGTTCTTTACACAGAGTTAAGAAAGTGAGAACAAAGAGGCAACAAAGACGGAGAGCACCATGACAACCTTCAAAACACTCAAATCCATCGCAGCGCGCTCGCAAGACACCTTGCTGCAGGATGCGGCCGGGGCTGCTGCCCTGATCGTGATGTTGGTTGTCAGCCTGCACTTGCCTTTATTTGTTTAACTCTGCCTGCGCTCTCATGCCGCTTGCTCCTGATGCATCCGTCCCAAATTGATGCATGCCGACGGGCACTGCCTGTCCGATGTCGGCACCGGGGTTCGCCCCATTTGGACCAACCGGATCCCACATGAGAAACGCTTTCCTTGCGCCGCCATCCAATCCCCGGATGTGCGGCGTTTTTTTTGCAATGCGCGCAGGCCAAGGCGTCACCTCCTGGCAAGGCATGGCGTTCACAATGGGCGCGGGGCTATAGCCTACCGGTCGGCTGTGCCGTACGCCAAACGCAGCCCGCCCCATTGCAACCCCGCCGCAAAGAGGGGCGCAGAGAGGTCTTTCATCACCCGAAAGTCGCCGCCGCCCATGTCACGCCGATAAACCTGCAATAAAAACGGCGCCGCAGAACGGCCGGCCTTAAGCCCAACGCGGTCGTCAAAAATGCGCCTGTTGCGGCAATGCCCCGCGTTCCAAACCGGATCATTCCCCTGCGGGTGAGAGAATTTGCGATTGTGAACCGGAAGATAGCCGTTCTTGTTTACAGCTGCACAAAACACGACCTGCGGGTTAAAATCCAATACAGGTTCCTGATATTGTGGCAAAAATCCGTCCAGGAACGATGTCGCGCGTGTGACGTATTGAACCGGGTCGCTGCCCTGAACCTTGATGTAATCCTGATCAAACAGCTGTCCCGGCGTGATCCGCCCAGCCTGGATCGCGGCGTCAAATCCTTGCGAAATTGCCATGGCCACCTCACAGACCTTGGCGATGAACGGGCTGTCGGGTGTATCCCCGCCCAACGCGCCAACGGACTGCACGATGCTCTCTGAGGCATCAACCAATTGGTTCATCCGGGCATGGGTTTTTTCGATGCCCGCGGTGGTTTCCCGCACAATGCTGCTGATTTGATCCACGGCGGGTTTGAGTTGCCGCATTGAACTGCGCACCCGGTTAGAACAATCCGCGATGTGCAGGGTCTGTGCATGTTCGGTCTGAATGGTCTGCTCCATCCGGCTGAGCGCGGTGTCGGTTTCGTTGGATTGGGTCAGCACATTCTCCGCATCCGCCGCAACAGTCCCCGCCTCATTCTGGAGCTGTCCAATCCACCCCGACAGATCCTCAATGTTCTGCGAAATCTGTTTGGCCGCTGCGCCGGTTTTGTGGGACAGGTCATTGATGGCATCTGCAACCACGGCAAACCCGCGCCCTGCATCACCCGCACGGGCCGCTTCAATCTTGGCATTGATGGCCAATGTGTTGACCTGCATGGCAATCGACGCAATCTGAAGGTTGTTCGCCTTGACCGCGCGCACCGTTTCGCTGACCGCGGCTGAACGGTCGGCCACCGCTTGCACCCATCCCGCCACGCCACGTGTCTTGGTGCTCACGTCACGCACCATCCCGACGGAGGCCTGCACCTCCTGCAAGGCCTGATCCGACGTGGTGCTTAACGTTTCTACCAAGCCAATGACTTCACGATTGGTGCGGGCCATGTCACTGGCCCCACGGTCGAGGAGGCCCAACGCGTCCCGCTGGTTTTTGGCATGCGCCTCCACCAGATCAAGAAACCCGGCCACATCGACAATTTCATACCCCAGCGCCGCCGCCGCTTTGGCCAGTCGGTCCATCTGAACCGTCGCATCAAGAGGTGCATGCAGCGTCATCAAAGCCTCACAGACAGGGAACTCCCCCCAAGACTTTGCAGTATTTGACTTACAATTCGCTAACTTCGGCCAATTTGCTGGCCTGTTGTGCGGCCTCGACCAGCGCTTCAATGCTCAGCAAGATAGAGGCATGACGGTTTTTGTAAGACACCGCCGGGCTCAGAACCTCATAGCCCTCAAAAGGCGCATCAGGCACCGGGCCTTCCTCCTTTAACATCGCGCGCAGCTGATCGCGTGCGGTTTCTAATTGCGCAACTGTCGCACCGGGGGCCGCTGCCCCTGTGACAGCCGCTGCCGCCTGACCCAAAGCGCAGGCTTTCACATCCTGCGCCATGGTCTTCAACACACCGTCCTCTAGCGCAACATCCACGGTCACGGTTGACCCACACAAAGGCGAACGCCGTTTGACTGACGCATCCGGTGCCTCCAGCCTGCCCAGATGCGGGATGTCAGCCGCCAACGCCAGTATGCGCGCAGAATATAGCTTGATCAGGTCTGTTTCACCGGACATGTCTGTTTCCTTTGTCGTCTGGTGACTACATAAGCGCCTGAGAGCGAGATGCAAAAACTTTTGAGGGCGCCATGCCGTTTGATCCCACCTCCCTGACCTATAATGACGCAGGTTTGATCCCCGCCATCGCACAGGATGCCACCAGCAAAGAAGTGTTGATGCTGGCGTGGATGAATGCCGAAAGCCTCGCGCGCACTTTGGAGAGCGGGCAGGTGACCTATTGGAGCCGGTCCCGGCAAGCGTTCTGGGTCAAAGGCGCAACCAGCGGGCATGTTCAGGAACTCGTCGAGATTAGGTTTGACTGTGACCGGGATTGCCTGTTGATGCAGGTCAATCAAACGGGTCCGGCCTGTCACACAGGACGGCGCAGTTGTTTTTATACCGCAATCGATTCCGGTGCAGAGGTCTTGCGCGAATAAAGCTGTGGTCAGGGCCTTTGCCAGATCGCGATGCATCGGATAGCCTGAGCGGAGATGCAGAGACGAGGGACCTATGAAAATTCTGAAAACCACCGCAATCGCAGCCATCATTGGCACTGCAGTGGCCTCCGGTGCAGCCGCGCAAGGTTTTGATCCACGCGGCAATTGCGTTGAGGTTCTGCAAAATGCGACGCAGGCCGATCAACTGATGATTGCCGCCTGGAGCTTTGGGTATATCGCCGCAAACACCAAAAACATCCGTCCCGTGGATGATCAAAACAACGCCGTCATTCTGAAAAACATTGCAAAGGTCTGTCAGGCAAACCCGGAGGCAAGCCTGCTGGCCCTGGTCAACGCCAGTTCGTCGCAGCCCAAAACACCTGCCTCCGCACCCGGCAGTGCAGCGGATGCGGAGCAGGTTCTCAACGCCTTTGTGCAACCCGGTGCCGATCACCGCGCCCTGACCCAGGCCCTGTTGCCCACGGAGGCCGAGGTTAAACAGGTCTACGGAGAGCCTTTGGCCACGGCCATGTGGGCCGGGTATCAGCAGCAGATGGGGCCAGACGTGGCGTTCGCGCCAAAAGAGGGACAGACCGAGGTGTTGGTGGTCTATGCCACCACCCGGGAGCTGTTTGACCGCAAGCCCGTTCTGGAAGAATTCCCCGGAGGCTACAAAGACGTCTTGCAGTATTTCAAGGTTGATGTACCCATTGTGCGCTTCAAATTTGTCAAGCCCGGTGAGACGCTTGGATTTGCCTTTGACGGGTTGATGTATGTCAATGACCGCTGGGTGATCATGCCGAAACCCTGGCAGGCCTTGCCGGGCTAAGAACCGCCGCTAAAGCCCTATCATCGAACGAATTTTTTCGGGTGTCGCACCCTCACTGCGATAGAGTGAAATGGCGCGGGCATCGTCGCGTTTTGCAAGACGCTTGCCATTCTCATCGCGGATAAGTTTGTGGTGATGGTAGGTCGGCGTTGGCAGGCCAAACAGGCGTTGAAGCACCACGTGAATCTTGGTCGCCTCAAACAGGTCTTGCCCGCGCACCACATGGGTGATGCCTTGGGCGGCGTCATCGAGTACAACGGACAGGTGATAGGACGTGCCCATGTCGCGGCGCGCCAGCACGATGTCTCCGATGGTTGAGATCAGCTCTTCTTCCGTAAAGGTGATCGTCCCGGTTTCGCCGTTCGGCCCAGTTCCCGTTTCAGTGAATTGTGCGCCAATGAGGGCGCTGGTGTTTCGGTACGACAACGCGCTTTCACCAATCGCCAAGCTCATATCCAGCCGTAACACTGTATTTCTTGGCACCGGGTCTTCATCATGAGACGTCTGTTTGTTACGACAGGTTCCCGGATAGATCAAACCATCAGGCCCATAGCTAAGGTTGCCTTCTTGGGGTGCCTGAAGCGCGGACTTTATGTCTGCTCGACTACAAAAGCATTCGTATATGCGGCTGCGTTCCCAAAGTTCCTCCAACGCCGCCTCATATGCCGCCTTCCGTTCTGACTGGCGCATCACAGGTTCGGGCCACCACAGGCCCAACCATTTCAGATCGTCGTAAATCTGCGCCTCCCATTCCAGGCGGGCGCGCGATTGATCAATATCCTCAATCCGCAGGAGAAAATCACCGCTCTCTTCACGCGCCATATTCTGCGCGAGCAGCGCAGAATAGGCATGCCCCAAGTGCAAAGGCCCGGTCGGAGAAGGCGCAAACCGCGTACGAAAGGTCACTTCTTTTCAATCACATAGACCATGGACTTCAGGTCAATCCCCGGAATGTGATCGCCATGTTCGCGAAACAGCAAACGCGCAGCACCGCAGTCTGTCCATTCACAGACCCGGCCCTCATGCGCGGGGTCTTCCAGCGCGTGATCGTTAAAGGAAAACACCAGCAAGCCACCTGTGCCAAGCCCTTTCATCAGCTGGTCAAACACCGATATCGGCGCGGCCCCGGCTCCAATCACGCCGATCGCTGTAATCGCAGCATAATCACCCGGCTGATGGGTAAAGGGCTGGCCCGCCTCAATGTGCAAAAGACTGCGATAAACCGCTTTGTCCCTGGCCTGCGCCAGCATGTCCGCTGACAAATCGATCCCGTCTATGGTTTCAAACCCGGCCAGTTTCAGCGCCAGACCGGACAATCCGGTGCCGCAGCCAAAATCCAGAACAGGGGCCTGTTTACCTGATGAAAACTGCGCCAATGCCTTGGCACAACGCCCCGGTGTGGCATAGCCGTTTTCGCCCAGTTCAGCCTCGTAAGAGGCGGCCCAATCGTCATAGAGCTTGCGGGTCGAGGTGGCGTCGCGCGCACCGTAGGCTTTGTCCAGAAATGTATCACTCATGCCGAGAAACTTAGGAAACCCCACAGCACGGGTCCAGCGTTAACTTTCCAGCCAGGCCTGCCAGTCCTGTTTCGCACGATCCGTATAGGCTTTGTACCGGTCCTTGCGCCCGCGACGGCCAGATTTGAGCCCCTCTACCGGTGGAAACAAGCCAAAGTTGACGTTCATCGGTTGAAACGTCTTGGCCTCCGCACCGCCCGTGATGTGCGTGATCAGCGCGCCCATGGCGGTGGTATTGGGCGGCGTGCTGATCTCCTCGCCCTTGATTTCGGCGGTGGCCATGCGCCCCGCCAGCAACCCCATTGCGGCACTTTCCACATAGCCCTCAACCCCGGTGATCTGTCCGGCAAAGCGGATGTTGGGCCTATTGCGCAACCGCATCTGATCATCCAGCAGCGTGGGGGAGTTGATAAAGGAATTGCGATGAATACCGCCAAGGCGGGCAAATCGCGCATCCTCCAGCCCTGGAATCATTTTGAAAACATCAGCTTGCGCGCCGTGCTTCATCTTGGTCTGGAAACCGACGATATTATAGAGCGTGCCCAGCTTGTTGTCGCGGCGCAGCTGAACCACAGCATAGGCTTTGACATCCGGCTGGTGCGGGTTGGTCAGGCCGACGGGTTTCATCGGGCCAAAGCGCAGGGTCTCGCGGCCCCGTTCTGCCATCACCTCAATCGGCAGGCAGCCGTCAAAATAGCCCGCCGTCTCCCCCTCGCGGAACTCCGTCTTATCAGAGGACAACAGCGCGTCGATAAATGCCTCATAGGTGTCGCGGTCCATCGGGCAGTTGAGGTAGGCGGTGCGCTCCTCTTCCGTCTCCCCCTTGTCATAACGCGACTGCATCCAGGCCTTTTCCATGTTGATGCTGTCGGCATAGACAATTGGCGCAATGGCATCAAAAAACGCCAGCGCCTCGGCACCGGTTTCTGCCGCAATCGCCTCTGCCAAAGCCCCGGAGGTGAGAGGCCCGGTGGCGATAATCCAATGGCCTGTGTCCGGCAACTCTTTGATTTCGTTATATTCTACCGTAACATTGGGATGCGCGATGAGTGCATTTGTCACGGACTGGGCGAAGGGATCCCGGTCCACGGCCAGCGCGCCGCCCGCGGGCAACCGATGCTTTTCTGCGGTGGCCATGATCAGCCCGTTGGCTGTGCGCATTTCCCAATGTAACAGGCCCACAGCGTTCTGCTCATTGTCATCGGAGCGGAAGGAATTAGAGCAGACCATTTCCCCCAGCAACCCGGTCTGATGGGCGAATGTGCCGACCTTGGGCCGCATCTCATGGATGACCACGGTGATGCCCGCATTGGCCGCTTGCCAGGCCGCCTCTGATCCGGCCATGCCGCCGCCGATGATGTGGAGAGTATCGCTCATGCACCGCGATGTAGGGCAGTGGGTCGGGGGGTGCAAGCGGCGAAAACGGACGTCGGTATGACGTCGGTATTTGGTCGGTATCGGGTCGGTAAATACGCCGAGGCCAAACGGGTGCCCCAGCCTAGCCGAATTGCGATACGATTTTGGCAAAATGCGGATTTCAGGGGTCGCCGAAGCGGGGATGGCCAATCAGCGAGAGCCTGATCAGGAGGGACCTTCCGCCAGCGGCGACCCAGAATTCGTCAGGCGTTTCCGCCTGTGTCTTAATTGTGCCCTAAATATGCCCGATTTACTAGATTCTAAAATGGCAACAATTAACCATAGATTTGGAAACAATCACTGGGTCCACTGCGGGTCGCGTTTCTCAAGAAAGGCGTCGATACCCTCTTTGGTGTCCGGGTGCGCCATATTTTCAACCATGACGTCACCGGTAAAGGCATAGGCCTGCGCGATCGGCATCTGGAGTTGCTCATAAAACGCCTGTTTGCCGTATTTCACCGCCACGCCCAATTTGGAGGCAATCTGATCTGCCAGCGCTGCGGTTTCGGCGTTCAGGGCCTCGGGTGCCACGGCGCGGTTGATCAACCCCAATTCCACAGCCCGCTCGGCAGAGATAAATTCACCGGTTGTGAGCATCTCAAACGCCTGTTTGCGCGGGATGTTGCGGCTGAGGGCCACCATGGGGGTGGAGCAGAAGAGGCCGATGTTGACCCCGTTGACGCCAAACCGTGTGCCCTGTGCCGCCACAGCCAGATCGCAGGTCGCAACCAGTTGACAGCCTGCCGCCGTGGCAATCCCGTGCACCTGCGCAATCACCGGCTGTGGCATGCTCTGGACACGTGCCATCACCGCGGTGCAGCGCTCAAACAGGTCTTTGAAGGCGCGCGCTCCGCCGTCTTCGGCCTGTCGCATAGCCGTCATCTGGCGCAGATCGTGGCCTGCGCAAAACGCCTTGCCGCTGCCCGCAAGGGTCACAACCCGCACAGACGGGGTGTTGGCAAGGGCATCCAGCGTTTCGTGCAACGCCGCCAGCATTTCGTCCGACAGGGCATTCAGCCGCTCAGGCGCATTCATTACCAGATCCGCCACCGCACCACGTTGCGTCATTTCCAGAATTGCCATCTTGCGTGTTCCCTCCGTTTGAGCGCAACTCTATGGCAAGAGTTTGGGGGAGAACAAGCATGGCCATTGTGATGGACGCAGATGCGCTGAACGCGTTTTTGGTGGAGGTGTTTGAACAGGTAGCTGATGATTTTTTCGTGGACGACGTGAGTGAAGAGGAGACAATTCTGCGTCTCAGGGTCGGCCCACAACACCTGCGCCCGGGTGGTACAATTTCAGGGCCTTCCATGTTTGGGCTGGCGGATGTTGCCGCCTATCTCGTGACCCTGTCGCGCATTGGGCCGCAGGCGCTTGCCGTCACAACCAATTGTTCGATAGATTTTATGCGCAAACCGCAGGCCGGGGTTGATCTGATCGCCAAGGCGCGGCTGCTCAAGCTGGGGAAACAGCTGTCTGTGTCTGATGTTTTGATCTATTCCGAAGGGTCAGATAAACCTGTCGCGCGCGCCAGTCTGACCTATGCGATTCCACCTAAATCCATTGGGTAAAACGGAAAAAGGGGGCTGGTTGAACCAGCCCCAGTAAGAGGTCTGTGACGCGCCACAGGGATGTTACGCGTTCCAGAACGCCCGGGCAGCCTCCGTTTCAGCCTGCTCGGGTGTCAGGCCCACATCGCGCAGCTGCCAAGGCTCCAGCGTGGCCAGTGCGCGGCGCGTGCGGTGGCGGATCGCCCATTTCGTCACGCAGACCGCAAACTTCACCGCGATCAGCGCCAGAACGGGCAGGCCGCGCTGGTTGAGAATGCCGAGAGCTTCGGTGGAGAGGGTCAATGCGAGTGCCATGGGGTGTTCCTTCCGTAATTGTATTGACACAATGTGTAGACTCGCTACACATAAAGGGTACAAAGAGCGATACAAACTTACCAGAGAAACATTGTAATGGGTACAATTTGGCAGCCGAAACTAGTTGAGGGCCGCGGGCCCAAGTACAAAGCCGTGGCCGACAGCATCCGCGACGGCGTTGCAAAAGGCACCTTGCCTGTTGGGCAAAAACTACCGCCTGTGCGGGAACTGGCCTGGCAATTGCAGATCACGCCGGGCACCGTGGCGCGGGCCTATACCATTCTGACGGATGAGGGGTTGCTGCAGGCCGAAGTCGGGCGTGGCACCTTTGTGGCGCCTCCGCTCGCACCCGCGTCAGAACTGCCTTATGTGCCGATTGAGATCGACCCGCTGCCCCATTTCGGCCGCAACACCGGGCCGCGCGATGACTACCGCGTTAATCTGTTCTCCCCCGTGCTGCCCAGCATTGGGCAGGCCCGCATCATCCGCCAGCACCTTGCGGATGTGGCGCGCGATCCCGCCTCTGGTGTGATGCATTATCCCGGAAGGATGGGCGCACGGGCCGCTCAGGTGGCCGCACTTGGCTGGCTTGAGGGGTGCCCCCTTGGCCCAGTAGACCCGGATGATGTGGTGCTGACCCTTGGTGGACAGCATGGTATTCTGACCGTGATGCAGGCGGTGTTGCATGGCAAACGGCCCTGCGTGCTGGTCGAAGAACTGGCCTATCCCGGCTTTCGCCGGGCGGCGGAATTGCTGCGGGCGGATGTGGTGCCGGTGGCGATGGATGAGGAGGGGTTGATCCCTGAATCCCTGGCGGAGACCGCAAAGAGCTGTGATGCGCAGATCCTGTGTACCTCGCCAGAGGTGCACAATCCGACGGTTCTGGAAACGCCCCTGACACGGCGGCGCGAGATTGCGCGGGTTGCAACCGAGCATGATCTGCAGATTTTGGAAGATGATTGTTACCGTATGGGGCCTGAGCGCGGCCCGACGTACCGCGCCATCGCGCCGGAACGCGGCTGGTATGTGGCCTCGGTTGCCAAGACGTGGACGCCCGCGTTGCGCCTTGGGTTTGCGCTGGCCCCCAAGGGCAAAATGCCCGCGCTGCGCCGCACGGTGGAGCACGGGATGTTTGGATTGCCCACGCCGATGATTGATCTGGCCGCGTCCTTGCTGCCGGACCCGGCTGTGCAGCCGGTGATCGAGCGCTCGCGTGAGG
Organism: uncultured Sulfitobacter sp.; assembly: GCA_937928635.1. Taxonomy (GTDB): domain Bacteria; phylum Pseudomonadota; class Alphaproteobacteria; order Rhodobacterales; family Rhodobacteraceae; genus Sulfitobacter. The sequence goes on from CALFWM010000014.1 coordinate 45,084, forward strand.
TTTATGCCCAATACATGCAGCGCGCGTTGAATATTCTGGGCGGCCATGATGTGAAATGGCGGGACGACGTGCCGTTTTTATGGGTGTCCTTGCCGCAAGGCTGGCGGGCAGGGGCATTCTGTCAGGCGGCGGAGGCGGCAGATGTGCCGGTGCGCTCTGCCGAAGAGTTCGCGGCGCGCGATGCGCGCGTGCCCCATGCGGTGCGGCTGGCGTTGAATGCGGGGGCGTCGATAAGCAGTTTTGAGGCGGCAATCCAGCGGTTGCGCGATCTGCTGGACAACCCGCCGGAACAGATAGGGGTTTGAGGGTGGATTGGGCATCCTTATATTTGGGGTAATATATTACCTTATTTGTAAGTCGTTGTTTTTGATGAGATATAAGTGGCTATGCGCGCTTGACCTGCGCCACGTGTTCTTTATAACCCGCCCATCACATTGCAGCGGGGGCGTTTTGCCTCTGCACCCCACCATCAAACGGGAACTTCCGATGAAAACCTTTTCTGCAACACCGGCAGACATCGACAAGAAATGGATCCTGATCGACGCCGAGGGCGTTGTTCTGGGCCGTCTTGCCTCGATTGTCGCCATGCGTCTGCGTGGCAAGCACAAAGCATCCTACACGCCACATATGGATTGTGGTGATCACGTTGTGATCATTAATGCCGAAAAAATCCAGATGACTGGCAAGAAGCGGGACGAAAAATTCTATTGGCACACCGGCCACCCCGGCGGCATCAAAGAGCGCACCAAAGAGCAGATCCTGGAGGGGGCCCACCCTGAGCGTATCGTGACCCGCGCGGTCAAGCGTATGCTGCCCGGCAACCGTTTGTCGCGCCAAATCATGACCAACCTGCGCGTCTACGCAGGCACTGATCACCCACATGAGGCCCAAAGCCCCGAAGTTCTGGACGTTAAGGCCATGAACAAGAAAAACACCAGGGAAGCATAATCATGGCTGATGAAATCAACACACTCGAAGACCTGGCCGAAGTGGCCGGGATTGAGGCCGCACCCGAGGTCGAACTGACCCCGCGTGAGCCCGTTCGTGACGATCTGGGCCGTGCCTATGCCACGGGCAAGCGGAAAGACGCGATTGCCCGCGTCTGGATCAAGCCCGGTTCCGGTAAGGTCACGGTGAACGGCAAGGAGCAGAACACCTATTTTGCCCGCCCCGTTTTGCAGATGATCCTGGCACAGCCTTTTGGCATCACCAACACCGAAGGCCAGTTTGATGTCTTTGCAACCGTCAAGGGCGGCGGTTTGTCCGGTCAGGCCGGTGCGGTCAAACACGGGATTTCAAAAGCGCTGCAGCTTTATGATCCTTCCCTGCGCCCCGCGCTGAAAGCCGCAGGCTTCCTCACCCGCGACAGCCGTGTGGTGGAACGTAAGAAATACGGTAAGGCCAAAGCGCGTAAGAGCTTCCAGTTCTCCAAGCGTTGATCTTTGCGGACAAGACATTGGAAAGGCCGCGCCACGGGGTGCGGCCTTTTTCGTTTGGAAAGATATTTCTAGACGAAGAATCATTTGAATCCGCAGTGTTGTGCCCATCGAAACAAATATTTGGAGGTCACTTTTGCCAAAGAACTATAAGACCCAGCTGGTAGGACAAATTGGCGAGAGTTTGGTTGTTGCAGAGCTCGGTAGGCGCGGAATCGTTGCGACAACACTCGCTGGTAACGTTCCTGATATCGATGTTCTGGCCTTTGCCAATGACACAACACTTCACTTGCAGGTCAAAGCGATGCGTCATTCTACGACGCAATTTGATGCACAGAAGTTTATCAAGATCGAATTTGGCGGCGACATACAGCGCGCAGTTGGTCTTAATGGTGAACTTGACCCAGAATTAATCTATGTATTCGTAAAGGTAAGTGAAGTTGCTTCTGGGGATAGGTTTTTTATCCTTCTGCAAAGAGACTTACAGAAGATTATTTTAGGTAATCATGAGGCTTGGTTAAAAAAGCACGGTGGGATACGTCCCCGTAACCCTAAAAGTACTCATGTCAGCATCTCTCTTACTTCTTTAGAAGTTTATGAAGACAACTGGGTGCTAATCTATCAGAGCCTAGGGGCCTCTAACTTCGCTACGTAAAACAACAGTCTTTGTGTCGCAACAAATTTGCTACGTAGTGACGACGAAATAAGAAATGGCACCCCGGTCAGGGATGCCATTCAATCAGTCTATGACCTGATTTTGGTTCAGGAAGCCGTTGTCTTGCGGCGACGCAATGCGCCAAGGCCACCAAGACCCAGCAACATCAACGGCAGTGCCGCAGGAACTGGCACCGCAGAAACGGCAGCGTCAAAGGCACCGATGGCGCCCGAACCCACAAAATCAATGCGGAATCGTGTAATGCCTTGCGCCGCGTCCAGACCGGCAAAGTCAAAGCTGGTAAACTGGTTGTCGCCCGACTGGCCATTGTTCAACACGCCAAGCGTTTCATTATTACCGGCAGAGATACGCGCGCCGCGCTCGCCATCAAGGTAATCAAGTGACAGCAGGTCGATGGCACGGTCAAAGACAAACGTGATTGCACCACCGGCGCGTTCATCGTCTGCGACGCTGTCCGCCAGGTTGGCGCGTTCTTGAATGATCAGGATATTGCCAAAATCGCGCACGTCATTGGCATCGGCTGAGTTGACGAAATCACCCTCAAGGTCGTCATCAGATGTATTCGACAAACGGCTGTTGAAAATCCGCGCCTCACCCGGTGTCTGCAGGCGATTGTTTTCCACAAGCAGGAAACCACTGATCCCGCCGCCAAAATCAAACCGATCCACGATCTCACCATGGCTGGTCACAGCAGCCGGGTTTTGGGTCATGTCAAGGTTGGTGCCAAAATCGACGGTAGATGCAGAGGCCCCGGCGGCCATCATGGCAAGCACGGATGCACTGAAAAAAGTCTTCATTGTCGTTACTCTTTCTTAACTGGTCAAACAAACGAAGCCGCAAAAAAGGTGCTGCTTCAGACAGAACATTCTTTTACCATATTTGGGCGCTGAAACCGATCAAATCTGCGACTATTACAGTTTTAGCATTCATATTCACAGCTCAGTCATGGTTGGTGAGAACAATCCCTGTCACTGGCATTCATTGGGTGCAGGGGCATCAACAGTTTACCTTGGGAAAACATGCGTTGGGCGCAGGCCCCGTGCGAATCAGTTAGGTTTCCGGGTCGATCAATCCAAGCCCCCGGAGATAAATCCCGATGCCGGTTTCCAGCAAATCATCCGGCGGAAAAGGCGAGGCGCGCCCGGGCGAGTTGCGCGCAAAAAGCTCAACAACGCCGTGGCTCATGGCCCAGATATGCGCGGAAAACATGGAGGCGGGCGGGCGTTTGTCTGCCGGGATATGCTGGCTCAGGTCCGTTGCGGCCTTTTCCAGAACCCCGTTAGCGCGATTGGCCACCGCCGCCAGATCAGCATTGCGGTTGACCGGAATCCCGCTTTCAAACATCGCGATGTAATGGCCGGGATATTTGCGCGCAAAGGCGAGATAGGCCCGCCCCGTCGCCTCAAACGCCTTGAGCGCAGAGGGCTGACCAGAGGTATAGGCATATTCCATCAGGTCGGCAAAAATCTCATACCCCTGCATCGCCGCCTCAGCGATCAGATCCTCGCGGCCTTCAAAATGACGATAAACAGCCGCCGGGGTGACACCGGCCTGTTTGGCGGCCTCCGACAGCGTAAACCCCATGGGCCCGCGCAGTTCGATCAGTTGTAGCGCCGCATCAATCAGTGCCTGCCGCAGATTGCCGTGATGGTAGCCTCGTTTAGGCATCCCAGATGTCCGGCCCACCGCAAATTTTCTCGTCGATCTCCCCAATCGCCCTCGCGTTTTTGTGAGGGTAGTCAAAACACTGCAGCACAACGCGCATCGCATTCAGGCGCGCGCGGCGTTTGTCATCAGAGCGGATGATGGTCCAGGGCGCGGCCTCTGTATGGCTGCGCATCAGGGTCTCGTTGATGGCGCCCGTATAGGCCTCCCATTTGGACAGCCCTTTGACGTCGATACCGCTCAGCTTCCACTGTTTGAGCGGATCGCTTTCCCGCGCCAGCATGCGGCGCAATTGTTCGGCGCGACATACGTTGAGCCAGAATTTGAACAGGTGAATCCCGTCCTCGACCAGCATCTGTTCAAAGGGCTGGACCTGCTCAAAGAAACGCTCGCGTTGCGGCGTTGTGCAAAAGCCAAAGACCTCTTCGACCACGCCGCGATTGTACCAGCTGCGGTCATAAAACACCATGTCACCCGCGCTGGGTAAGTGTCTGGCGTAGCGCTGAAAATACCACTCACCCTGTTCAGTTTCGGTGGGTTTGGAGAGCGCGACCACACGCGCGGCACGCGGGTTCAAGTTTTGTCGCATGCGGCTGATGGTGCCACCTTTGCCAGCGGCATCGCGCCCCTCAAACACCATTGCAATCCGCAAGCCGCTGCTGCGCACATGGTCCTGCAATTTGACCATTTCGATTTGCAGTTTATCAAATGCCTTTTCATAGGCTTTGCGCGTCAGCCGCGTCTCATGGGGGTAGCTGGAGGTCAGGATATCCCCTTTGCGTCCCGCACGAATGGCATCGCGGATGTCTGCGGGCGCTTCGTTTTTGTAAAACGCGCTGATTGCGCCGTCAAAGGGCAGGTCCATGGGGGCTCCTCGTGGTCATCCTCAGGGTCAATATGGGATGTTAATGCGATTAACGCAAACCCGCACGGGCGGCTGCACGGTCAATCGCATCCACCACCACTTCGGGATGGGTGTGATGGGGCATATGGCCCACACCGGGCAGCATGGTCAGCGTGGCATCCGGCATGTCGCGTACAAAAACTTCGGCATGGACCGAGGCTGGCACAATGGTGTCTGCATCGCCATGCACCAGCTCAATAGGCATAGATAAGGTTTTGTAATGCCGAGACATTTCCACGATATGCGGATAGAGCGTGTTGACCTGTTGGGCATTGGCGCGCGTTGTTTCGCGGCGCAGGGTCAGGGCAGGGCCGATATGGGCGGCATATCCTTCGGGGGCGGGTTGCGGCGCAAAGATAGTTTCAATCGAGTTCCGCACATAGCTTTCGGGCAAAAAGGCCACCGCAGGCGGGATCACCAGCGCGCCCCCCAATGCAGAGCTGGTCACCTGATAGAGCAGCCCCAGGTCTCCCTCCCACGGTTGGGAGGCAGCCCCGACAAGCACCAGCGCAGCGGTTTCATCTGGTCGCGACAGCCCCCAGGCCAGGGTCACCGCCCCGCCAAAGGAATGGCCCAGCACAATCGGGTTTTTCACATCAAGCTGGTCCGCAGCCCTCTGCAACAAAGCGGCCTGTTCATACGGCGTTTCGGTATCGGTGTTCCAGGCCCCGCTGCGCCCCGGCAAACGCCCGGTCCAGCCCAAGCCGGGTCGGTCAAACGCGATAACACGGTAGCGTTGGGACAACTGGTCCGTCAGATCAAAGGTAAAGTCGCGCAAATTGCCGCTGGCGCCGTGGATCAGCACCAGATCAGGGCCCGTGCCCCTGACCCAGGCATGTACCGGCACGCCGTCCACATCAATGATCTGACCCACGGCGGGGTAGGCCGCCTCCGCCGCGCGTTCGCGCGCGCCCGCGCGCCACTGGATTGCCGCGATCACCACCACCGCAAAAAGCGCAACAAAGATCATTCTAACGGCCAATGTCATTCAGCTCAAACGGGGTCGTCTGGTATATCTCATTGATCCAATTGCCATAAAGCAGATGCGCATGGCTGCGCCAACGGTTCGAGGGTGGCTGGCTTGGGTCGTCGTTGGGGTAGTAATTGCAAGGAACATTGATCGGTGTTCCCGCTGCAACATCCCGGTCATATTCCTGTTTCAGCGTGTCGCTGTCGTATTCAAAATGGTTGAACACATAGAGCGCACGATGGGCCGCGTCTTCGATCAGACAGGGGCCAACTTCATCACTGCCCAGCAGGGTTTTGAGGCTCAGTGCGCCGTCCACTTCGGCCTGTTTCATCTCTGTCCAGCGCGACACGGGCATCACACATTCGTCGGAAAACCCACGCAAAAACGGGGAGGTCGGATCAAGGTTCTGATGCAGAAAACAGCCAAAGGCCTTGGCATCCAGCATGTGTTTTTTCACGCCGTGAAAATGGTTGATCATCGCCATGCCCCCCCAGCACACGCCAAAGGTTGACTGCACGTTGGTCTGGGTCCAATCCATCACGCGGCGCAGTTCATCAAAGTAGTCAACATCGTCAAACTCCAGATGCTCAATCGGGGCACCCGTGATGATCAAACCATCAAATTTTTCGTCCCAGACATCGCTGACGGGGCGGTAAAAGCTCTTCATGTGTTCCGCTGCCGTGTTGCGCGTGCGGTGATCGGACATGCGCAGCAGGCTCAGTTCAATCTGTAGCGGCGTGGCCCCGATCAGACGGGCAAACTGGTTTTCCGTCTGAATTTTCTTGGGCATCAGGTTCAGCAGGGCAATGCGCAACGGGCGAATGTCCTGCCGGGCGGCTTGATCTTCGTCCAGCACCATCACACCTTCGCGCGTGAGCACGTCATAGGCGGGAAGGGTCGAGGGGATTTTGATCGGCATGTGATGAATCCTGAAGGTCTGTCATTTGAAATAGGGTCATGTGAGGGACTGCCAAGTGGGCCAGTCTCATAAAGCGATCAGTTGGGTGACATTCGCTGTGCGATCAGTTCCACAAAATCCGCCTCGCAGCGCAGCGCGCCGATGTCATCGGGCGTGATGGTCACACCCCATTTTGCCATCGCCTCGTACCGGGGCTGACGGTGCGCCAGTGCCTGGGCATAGGTCCAGCGGATGAAATCGTCAGGATCAACGTCGCTCTCTTGTAGATTGTTTCTGTTTAGGTATTCACCCCAAACACGGGCGAGGAACGCGGGTTGATAGGCCATGGGTTTAGGCGCTTTGTCAAAGCGGCGCACCAGTTCCTGGGTATGTTGCGCGTCCCCTTTGATCCAGACCAGCAGGCATTCCTCTGACAGTGCCTTTAGCAGGGGGTCGTCCGGGTCCTCCGGGTTCACCCATTCGCAGATGGATCCGCCCGTGTCGCAGATGAAATGGTCATATCCATAGAGCGCCTGCGCGCGGTCGGCAAAATGGGCCGTGTCCTTGAGCGCTGCAATCTCTGCATCCCGAAAGGCCCCCTGACGGCGCGCATATTCTGCCATCGCCAAGCCCCCGCGCGCCACATCGCCCGGTTTGCCCAGCCATGTCGCCACCGGCGAGAGGTTTTCAAAGGTGATATTGGAGGCAATATAGATGCTGTCGCTCAGCAGCAGGTCGCGCAAAAACGGCACCTTCATCGCCTCGGCCTTGGCGTTGTCGACAATCGCTTCGCCCAGATAGCGCGTGCCGATGCGGTAATCTATGGAATAGTGAAACCATTCGCCAGAACCGCGCAGCAGCCCCGACAGATGGGTTTTGCCCAGACCCGACATGCCAAAAACCAGCACCTTGCGATGCTGCGCGGTGCGCCAGTCTTGGGCCGAGGAATAGAGCATGGGGCATGTCCCTGAGGTTGGTTTTTTCCCTACCTAAACCAACCCCGCATCAGACGCCAGATGCGGCCATCCAACACGATCAGCCCCAGGGCCAACAGGGCAAATCCTATAAATGCCGCTGGGCGCAGGGCCTCCTCCAGCACCCATGCGCCCAGCACGATGGACACCGGAGGCATCATCAGTGTGACCAGCATCAGATTGCCACTGCCGGCCATCCCCAGCACGCGATAATAGAGCAGATAAGCCAGCGCGGTCGCGGCCAAGGCGTAATAGCCAATGGCCCAGAGCGTGCGTGGCTCAAGCGCGAGGGTCAGTGGCCCTTCAACCCACCAAGCCACCGGCAGGATGATCACACTGGCCCCTGTCACCATGCCTGCGGCTGCCACCTGCGGGGGTTGGCCCGCCAGCATCTTTCGCGCCCAGACCCCCGCCAAGGCGTAAGACAACGTGCCCCCCAACACCGCAAGCTGCGCAAGGGAGCGCAGATCAAAAGCCAGCAGGTTTTCCAGACCAATCGCCGTGGCGACCCCTGCAAACCCCAGACAGACACCCAGTGCCTTGCGCCCCGTGATCCGTTCATCCGCAAAAAACACCGCTGCGGCCAGCACGCCGAAAATTGCGGCTGTCCCGTTCAGGATCGAGGTCAGTCCGGTTTCGATATAGAGCTGTCCCCAGGCCATCAGGCCAAAGGGGATCACATTGTTCAGCAGCCCCATCATCAGAAACGCCAGCCAGACACGCGGCGCGCGCGGGATCGGCAGGCGCATGAAAACCACCACCAGCCACAACGCCAGCGCGGCCCATCCCACCCGGTGCGCAACGGCCGTCAGCGGCCCGATTTCATCCAAAGCCACCCGGATGGTCAAAAACGACGCGCCCCAGATCAGGGCCAGCAGGGTCAGTTCAAGCCAGGCGCGTGTTGAGATGTTTTTTTGCGGGTTCATGGGCAAGGCCTATCGGGAAATTCCCGGGCAGGCGATCTGATTCCTGCGCTTTGCCCGTGACAATCCGAAACGCCCCCCCGCAACAGCGCATAAAAACGCCCACCGCGCGCAAGACGCGGTGGGCGTTGAAGCAGCGTTGACTGCTTTAGAATGTATAGCCGACCTTTATGCCAATCGCGACGGCGTCGTTGCTATCAAAGGTGCCCGCAGGCACGAAACCAGCGATAGCGGTCTGTGCCTCACCGACATCCACGTAGCGGATGCCCGTTGTGATTTTTATGTTGTCTTTGGTGTAAACCGCCGCCAATGCAAGGCTGCGCAAACCGTCCGTCGGGCGCAGGTTGGATTGCAGCGACCCGATGGTGCGCTCATACCCCAGTGCCGCAGAAACGGCCCATCTGTCATTCAGTCTGCGCCCCACACCCAATGTCCAGGTAAAGACGTCATCGGGGAAGCCCACCAAAGGCACACCACTGGTCAGCAGGCCAAAGTTGGCGGGGGAAATGCCGCCCTCGGTCCACTCCGCCCAGCGAAGGCCGCCAAACAGCAAGGTGTTTTCGGCAATACCGGTCTGGAATTCCAGGTTCAGCGACTGCGGCGTTTCAAAATCTGTCACACTGGCGTTTGGACCGCCCAAAGCGGCGGATGTTTCAAGGGTGTCAACTTCATGATCAATCGCGGAGTTATAGGTCAGGGACACGCGCAGCGCGATGTCAGGGCGTTCATATGCCGCCCCCAACACGTAGCCAAACCCGACATCGCGGTCACCCTGAACCGAATAGCCACTGACAAAGGGAACCGTTGCCTCAGCCTCGATGCTTTGGATACGCACACCACCGTGCACGCTGAAATTGTCGTTGACGCGATAGCGCAGGATACCTGTCAGCGCATGGGCATCAAGTGTCGCGCTGGACCCCGCCGCAAAGTACCCCGTGCCAAGCGGATAGGTCACGTTTGCCCCAAACGGCTGATCATAGATGATGGCGTATGAAAACTTGTCGTTGATGTCCGCCTTATAGGCCGCACCAATTTGTAGATAGGACGGTGAAATGTCACCAGTCCCAACACCGCCGAGCCCGGCAACCGCAACGCCAGAAACGTCCGGAGAAATCACGCCATAAGAGAACTCGACATAGCGTCCTTCCTCGAACAAGGCGGTGATAGACTGCCCAGAGCGATCAAGGCCGCCAGCATGGGCCGCACCTGCCGCTGTAAGGACAAGTGAAGTTGTTATGATGTGTTTCATTGTGATCTGTTCCCTCCCGAGGCCGAACCTGACCGCTGCGAAAAGTCTATGGGCAGAAACATTATTGCGTCAATTTGTGACGCGGGGTCACAAAGAAAAAGGTGTGGAGACGTGACGGTATCGTGACAAAAATCGCACTCTATGCGGTGTCAGCGCGTCGGGTTTCCATCATAATGTTCAGATAATTGCCCGCAAAGATCAGCGTGGCACCCACAAAAACCCAAAAATCCAGTGGTTCATCATAGAGAAACATCGCCAAAATCGCGATCACCGGCAAGCGCGCAAAATCAATTGGAGACACAACCGCCGCCGACGCCAGACTGAGGGCTTTTGCAATACAGAAATGCGCCACCAGCCCGCACAGCCCGATGGCAAGCAAGAACGGCAGCGTCTGTGGCGTGGGCAGCGTGATGTCACCGTCCCAACCCGACGCAATCATGCCAAGCACAAGCTGGATCAGGGTCAGATAAAACATGATGCCCGTGATGGTCTGACGCCGGGTCAGCTGTTTTGTAGTGATAAACGTCAGCGCAAAAAAGACAGCACAGCCAGCGGCCACCAGCATGCCCATGCTGACCCCATCCACCGAGGGACGCGCCACAATCAGAATGCCCACAAACCCCGTGAAGGCGGCAAGAATGCGCACCCCCGTCAGCCGCTCCCCCAACAACAGCGGGGACAACAGGATCACCCACAGCGGCGTGGTGAATTCAAACGCAAACAATTGTGCCAGCGGGATCAGTGTCAGCGCATAAAACCACATGTTCTGACCCGTGAAATGCACCACATTGCGCAGGACCTGGAGACCCAGAGCGTCACGGTTGATCTGCCCCAACGTGCCCGCCCATTTTGCGACGCCCAGTACAATCAAAATGCCAAAGGCGCTGCGGTACATCATGATCTCAAACGTATCATGCGCCCCAGCCAAAGTGCGCCCCGACAGGGCCATCAGGGTAAATGAGGTAATCGCGCCGATCATCCACAAACAGGCGCGCAATGTGTTGTTCATTCCCACTCAATCGTGCCGGGAGGTTTGGAGGTGATGTCGTAGGTCACCCGGTTGATGCCCGGCACCTCGTTGATGATACGGGTGGCCGTTTCCCCCAGGAATTCGTGGCTGAAGGGATAATAATCAGCCGTCATCCCATCCACCGAGGTCACCGCGCGCAGCGCACAGGCAAAATCATAGGTGCGCCCGTCGCCCATCACGCCCACCGTGCGCACCGGCAAAATGGCGCAGAACGCCTGCCAGATGTCATCATAAAGGCCGTGCTTGCGGATTTGATCAATGTAGACGGCATCCGCCTCGCGCAGGATTTCCAGCTTTTCGCGGGTGATTTCACCGGGGCAGCGAATGGCAAGACCCGGCCCCGGAAAGGGATGACGCCCGATAAAGGAGGCAGGCAAGCCCAGTTCACGGCCCAATGCGCGCACTTCATCTTTGAACAGCTCGCGCAAAGGTTCCACCAGCCTGAGCCCCATTTTCTCGGGCAGGCCGCCCACATTGTGGTGGCTTTTGATGGTGACCGACGGGCCGCCAGAGAATGACACAGATTCGATAACATCCGGGTACAGCGTGCCCTGGGCGAGAAATTCCGCCCCTTCAATTTCATTGGCGTATTTCTGGAACACGTCAATGAACAGCCCGCCAATGATCTTGCGTTTGGTTTCAGGGTCAGACTGCCCCTCAAGCTGGCCCAGGAAAAGCTCCACCTCGTCGGCGTGAATGACCTTGAGGTTCATGTGGTCGCGGAACATCGCAACAACTTCGCGCCCCTCATCCTTGCGCAGCAACCCATGATCCACAAAAACACAGGTCAGCTGATCGCCAATCGCCTCATGGATCAGAGCCGCAGCAACGGAACTGTCAACCCCCCCCGAAAGGCCGCAGATCACCTGTTTGTCACCCACCTGCGCGCGGATGTTGGCCACGGCCTCCGCGCGGTAGGCGCGCATTGTCCAATCCCCCTTAAAGCCCGCAAGGCGCACAAAGTTTTCATAAAGGCGCGCGCCATTGGGGGTGTGGTGGACTTCGGGGTGAAATTGCACCGCGTAAAAGTTTCGTGCGGTGTCGGCGGTGATGGCATAGGGCGCATTGGGCGAGGTGCCAAAGACCTCAAACCCCGGCGCGATGCGACTGACGTGATCGCCGTGGCTCATCCAAACCTGTTCTTTGTCCTCCTCAAACCAGCCCTGTAGCAAGGGCAGGGTGCCATTTGGGGCGACAAAGGCGCGGCCAAATTCAGCCGTACCACCGCCGCCGGTGATCTTGCCCCCCTCAACCTTGCCGCCCAACATCTCCATCATGACCTGCTGGCCATAACAGATGCCAAGGATCGGCACGCCGAGGTCAAACACAGATGCAGGTGGGCGCGGGGAGCCGGGACGCGTGACACTGTCAGGGCCACCCGAAAAGATCACCGCCTTGGGGGCAAACGCGGTCAAAAAGGCGTCGTCCACCGCGTTATAGGGGTGAATTTCGCAAAACACGTTCAATTCGCGCAAACGTCGGGCAATCAACTGGGTGACCTGGCTGCCGAAGTCGATGATGAGGAGGCGATCATGTTGGATGTCTGTCATGCTGCCTGATTATGCCCGGTGCGCTTTGGTGGCAAGGGCAGACTGGGGCGCTGCCCCAGACCCCGGGAAGAGTTAAGGCCAGAAAGAGGAAGGCGTGACGTTTGTGCCCTCAATGGTTGTGCGTTTGGGAGGCGTGGTGCGGGTTATCCATTTTTCATGGCGGAATAATATCAGGGGCGGACAGGGCCCGCGATGTCGCTTTTTTACCAAGGGGGGCGCAATCTGCGCGAAGCACAGGCGCGCGATGGGGTAGGCACACAGCAGGATTGAGCGCGCAAGGGGATCATCATGGCTGAAACACGACGCAGAACACGTGGCGGTGGTGGCGCGGCACGTCGGGCGGAACGCTCGGCCGTGTCGTTTGAGACCGCCAAATACATTGAGCGCAACATCCCCAACTTTGAAGTGCTGACCGAAGAGGCGCTTCAGATCATTGAATACAATGCAGATACGGTGCTGGAAGAGATCGGGGTGAATTTTATTTCCAACCCTGCCGCGCTGGCGCGCTGGCGCAATGCCGGTGCGGATGTGGATGGGGAACGGGTGCGCATCCCACGCGGGCTGGCACGCAAACTTTGTGCAACCGCGCCGTCCTCCTTTGTGCAACATGCCCGCAATCCTGAACGCAATGTGATGATCGGAGAGCGCACTCTGGTGCTGGCCCCGGTCTATGGTCCGCCCTTTGTGCGCGACAACGCCGGGGGGCGGCGCTATGCGACGATGGATGATTTCAACAAGTTTGTGAAACTGGGCTATATGTCCAAATGGCTGCACCATTCCGGGGGCACGGTATGTGAGCCGACGGACATTCCGGTCAATAAGCGTCATCTCGACATGCTCTATGCGCACATGACGCTGAGTGATAAGCCGTTTATGGGCTCCGTCACCGAACCCAGCCGGGCTCAGGATTCAGTGGATATGGCCTCGATCCTGTTTGGTGAGCAATTCGTGCAGGACAACACGGTGATGACCTCGCTGATCAACATCAACTCACCAATGACCTTTGATGATGTGATGATGGGCGCGCTGGAGGTTTATGCGCAAAACAATCAGGCCTCGATCATTTCGCCGTTTATTGTAGGTGGCGCGATGGCACCGGTGTCTGTTGCCGGGACCTTGACGCAGGTGCTGGCCGAAACACTGGCCGGGATCGCCTATAGCCAACTGATCCGTCCGGGTGCGCCGGTGATCATGGGGGCCTTTGTGACCTCGATTGACATGAATTCAGGGGCGCCCACCTTTGGCACGCCCGAGGCCGCGCATATCACCTATGGTGTCGGGCAATTGGCCCGGCGGCTTAACCTGCCCTATCGTTCGGCCGGATCGTTTTGCGGCTCAAAATTGCCTGATGCCCAAGCCGCCTATGAAACAGCCAACAGCCTGAACATGGGGCTGCTGGCCGGTGTGAATTTCATGCTGCATTCCTGCGGCTGGCTGGAAGGGGGGTTGGTGTCATCTTTTGAGAAGTTCGTCATGGACGCAGATCAGCTTGGCACCTTGCATCATCTGGCGCGGGGCGTCGAGATTGACGAAAATGCACAGGCGCTGGATGCCATTCGTGAGGTCGGCCCGGGCGGGCATTATCTGGGCTGTGCGCACACGCAGGAAAACTTCAAATCCGCGTTCTGGAAGTCAGATCTGCTGGATTACAAACCCTTTGAAACCTGGTCAGACGAGGGCGCGCAGGACACCCAGAGCCTTGCTGCCGCGCGGGTGGAAAAGCTGTTGGCCGATTACCAGCAGCCCGCGATGGACCCCGCAATTTTGGAAGCGCTTAATGATTACGTGGCGTCACGCAAGGCAGCGGAGCCCGACAGCTTTATGTGAGCGCACCTTAGCGCGCGGCGGATTGGGCCGCGCGCAACACACGCGCCTCTGCGACAATGGCAATCATGACGTCCACGTGGCGCATCAGGCTGTACCCGGCATCTGCATCGGTGCGTTGCGTTTCCAGCGCGGCCTCCAAGTCCATCAATTTCAGCAAGGCCGCGCCATGGCGTGGCAAAACGCCATAGCCCAGCAGGCGTGGCAAATGCGTGGCACGGCGATAGTCTTCGGCTCCGATTCGGGCCGCCCGCATCAGCAGGCGAGGGCGTTGAAGCGCGTGCAGCATCGAGAGAATATCTCGCATTTTTGGTCCTTCGTCAGTGACGTTATAGGCAGAGTGCCAGCTGTTCCCCGGAGCCAGAAATACACACCTTATGCGGGTGTTGCGTGCTGTGTTGAAGCGTCGTTCGCGGCTTTCATAACTGTTTATCGTTTCGCAATGATGATGAACAAATCGCTACCGAATTAACTAAAGTGCAACGAAAACATCCATAGGTTGCGTGAATAACCATGTGGATAACTTTTTGATTCCAACGACGACTGGATTGGTAACTATGGCTGTTGATCCATCCCCTGCGCCCGGCTCTCCGCTTCCCAATTGGGTGCCAGAAGGTGCGCTGCATTATTTGGCCCATACGGAGCTGGGTTTGCCCATCCGCGCGCTGGCGCGGACAGCGGGATGTCATGCGTCAACCATCCTGCGTCAAATTCGACGGATTGAAACCCGTCGGGATGATCCGCTGGTTGATGCCGCATTGCGCCGTCTGGGACGGGCGCATCACGCAAAACGACCTCAGATAACCCAAAAAGATAGCGCCATGCCCCTCCCCACATCAGACCCCGAAACCCTGCCAGATGCCCACACCCTGACACGCGAGGCCATGCGCATCCTGCGCCGTCTGTGTGAAACAGGGGCGGTGCTGGCGGTTGCAACGGAAATGGAAAAAGCGGTTGTTGTGCGCGACAGTGCCGGGGGCGGCAGCACCCGCACGGCGGTTGTGTCTTCGGGCATTGCGCAGGCGATGGCATTAAAGGACTGGATTGCCCCGGCCAGCACAGGGCGCATTGTGCGCTATCACATCACCGCTGCGGGCCGTGCCGCCCTGAACGACATGCTGGACGACCCGGATTTGCGACATCTTGAACCCACCGGGCTGGCAGAGGCACCCGCCAGTTTCATCGGGAAAGATGCCGACGTCATTGGCCCGGATTTTGAGGGCGAGGGGGGACGATCACGGCGCATTCGCTACGCCCTGGCAGAAAGCCCGCTCAGCACCCTCGCACGTCGCCGGGACCGCAAGGGCACCCCGTTTCTGGATGACACATTGGTTGCTGCGGGGGAGCGGTTGCGCGAGGACTTTGAACTTGCGCAAATGCACAGCCGCAGCGTGCAGGACTGGGACCCCATGCGCACCAATGGTGCAGGCGGGCAGGGCAGTGCCAAACCTGTCGCGGATGATCCCGCGTCACAGGCACGGGGCCGGGTAGCCGCCGCATTGGCGGACCTTGGCCCCGGTTTGTCAGATGTTGTGCTGCGCTGTTGTTGCTACCTTGAGGGGCTGGAGACCGCAGAAAAACGGCTGGGCTGGTCCGCGCGGTCTGGCAAGGTGGTTTTGCGCATCGCGTTAATGCGTCTGCAACGTCATTATGAAACAACCATCGGGCCGGGCGGGCCGATGATCGGGTAGATCACGCCGCATGTACGCCTTAGCACGTTGGCGCTGCCCTCCCTCCGCGCAGCGCCAACATGATGTTTTTTTAGGTGTTTACACCATGGCCATGATGCGCGCGGGCCCACCGCTGCCACCCACGTGGTTTGGTGCCCCCACAAACAGCGTGGCACCCGCCGCAGGCACATTGTGCAGCCCTGCCAGATTTTCGATGCCATAACGCCCGGCGGGCAGCCAGGCGTAGTGGGTGGCAAAATCGGCTGATTGCCCAAAATCAAGCGACAGCGTGTCTACGGCCATCGCAGCAGCGCTGGTCATTTCCAGAAGCATTTGCGTGGCTTCGATGTGAAAACCGGGGAAATGCATGCCATCGGTGCCGCGCCCGACGTAAGAGTCATCCGCCGTCTTTTTTGACCAGCCTGAATGCATCGCCACGCAGGCGCGATCGGGAATGTCGCCATTGGAAGATATCCACGCCTTGAGATCATCAGGCGTGACCTGTGCATCCGGATTGTCCTGTGCGCGGGCTGCGATGTCGATCACACAGAGCGGGATCACCAGATCCGTCACCGGAATTTCATCGACCGATTTCCCGTCCGCAGAAAAGTGCAATGGCGCGTCGATATGCGTGGCGGTGTGCTCATTGACGGACAGTTGGAACAGATTGAA
Organism: uncultured Sulfitobacter sp.; assembly: GCA_937928635.1. Taxonomy (GTDB): domain Bacteria; phylum Pseudomonadota; class Alphaproteobacteria; order Rhodobacterales; family Rhodobacteraceae; genus Sulfitobacter. The sequence goes on from CALFWM010000014.1 coordinate 61,525, forward strand.
CCCTTCTTTTTCGAATGAGAACCGCTGTTCCATTTCAATCCCCGGCACGCCAAAGAACGTGGGGAAATCCGGGCTGAGCTTGTGGGTCATGTCAACAATCGAGCCGTGACCATCGGCCAGAGCCGCAGGTGCCGTTGCCAGGCCAGCCACAGCCGCAGCGCCAGCGGTTGCAGCGGACGCGCGAAAGAAATCACGTCTCGACAGCATCTTTTCTTTCACCGAATTCATCACACAAATATCGCACATGGTTGCTCTCCTTCTTGAGTTTTGGCCTGTGACTTTGAGCAGTCGCCTGCGCTCAGCCTAAACGTGCCCATGGGCCGCTGCCAAGGGCGCGCGCAGAAATGGGCGCAGGTCCGCATGTCAAGATTGCGTATGCCGACTGGATTTGCGTGCCGCTAACGGGCAAACAGGGCAAAAAAGGAGAAGGAAATGACGCCGCAAGACAAACGCGATGCCGCAGCTTTGCTGATCCTGCGCCTTGGCCTGGCGTGGTTTATGTTTTTATGGGCCGCGCATAAGGTGATTACACCCAAGCAATACCAATTCCTTGCCAAACATTTTGACGGCGTGAACCTGGAAATCTGGCAGGTTTATCTGGCGGGAGGGGTGCAGATTTCCCTGTGTCTTCTGGTGGCTTTGGGTCTTTTTCGTTACGCCTCCTATGGGGCGCTGGCATTGATGCATTTATTCACGATAACAAGACGTTGGGAGGGGTTCTTTGACCCCTTTGCAGTCAATGAAAAAGGGTTTCCGGTGAACCGCAATCAGGTGATTGATCTGGCGGTGATGGCCGCTTTTGTTGCTCTTTTGTTAATGATTGCGCGGGATCATTGGAGCCTTGGCGCGCGCCTGCGCCAGAAGATCGGGCCGCGCTGGTGGCTGTGACACATACCAGCCTTGCAGGGGCTGGCCTTTTGTCCCGGACAGAATGTGCTATCTAGACGGTGAGCAGCAGTGAGGTCCCCATGCGTGATCTGAAAATCCCGGCCCAACGTCACCCAGAAAAGGCGCGCAAGCCTGACAATGCGCAGCCCAAGAAACCCGGTTGGATCAGGGTTAAGGCACCTGGCGGTCAAGGCTATGCCGATACCGCGCGGATCATGCGGGAAAACAAGCTGACCACTGTGTGCGAAGAGGCTGGCTGCCCCAATGTCGGTGAATGCTGGTCGCAGGGCCATGCCACGATGATGATCATGGGAGAGGTCTGCACCCGTGCCTGTACCTTCTGCAACATCGCAACCGGGAAACCGCCCGAAGATCTGGACGTGTTCGAGCCGGGCCGCGTGGCAGATGCGGTGGCGAAACTGGGGTTGAACCATGTTGTGATCACCTCGGTGGACCGGGATGACATTGAAGATGGCGGGGCGGAGCATTTTGCCCAGACCATCCGCGCCATCCGGCACCGCAGCCCGGACACGACCATCGAGATTCTGACGCCCGATTTCATTCGCTGTGGCCCCGGGGCGCTGGAGCAGGTGGTGGCGGCACGCCCGGATGTGTTCAACCACAATCTGGAAACCGTACCGGGGCTTTATCCCGAAGTACGCCCCGGCGCACGTTATTTTCACTCCCTGCGATTGTTGCAGCGGGTGAAAGAACTGGACCCGTCGATGTTCACCAAATCCGGGATCATGGTGGGTTTGGGTGAAGACCGCCAATCGGTCATTCAGGTGATGGAAGACATGCGCGCCGCCGACATCGATTTTCTGACCATCGGGCAGTATTTGCAGCCCACGCCAAAACATCACCGCGTGGATCGTTTTGTGCACCCGGATGAATTTGCCGCATACGAAAAGGCGGCGTATGGCAAAGGGTTTTTGATGGTGTCTGCAACGCCGCTGACGAGATCCAGCTATCATGCGGGCGATGATTTTGCGCAATTGCGTGCGGCGCGGCACAAGAAGCTGGGGCTGGCCTGAGAAAGGGCGCGGTCCAGGGCCTGCCCCAAGAGGCATCATCGCAGGCGTTGGTGTGTGGGGGGATGGCGGGATTGAGTTTTTTGGAAGGGTGAAATGGGGGGCGGTGAGCCTGTCTTCGCCGGATCAGCGTGCTGCCGGGACGGCCTTGAGGTAGGCGGCGATGGCCGCGCGGTCACTTTCGGGCAGCGCTGCAAGGTTGGTGATGACGTCGGCCATTTTGCCACCTGCACTGTCATACTCCGGGGTAAAGCCAGAGGTGAAATAGGCCACCAGATCCGCCTCTGACCAATCGAGTTCCGCCGACGTGATGTTCGGGATCGTGCCTTTGCCTGAGGGGTTCGGTGCGCCCGCCAACCATCTGCTGCGGTCCAGCGCGCCCAGGGCATTGCGCGGCGTGTGACATTCACCGCAATGGGACAGACCTTCGACAAGATAGCGACCACGGGTCAGTTGCTCGGAGAGATCACCACTCAGCACATAGTCATCCCTGACAAAGAGCCATTTCCAGCCCCCAAGACTGCGGCGGATGTTGAACGGAAAGCCGACGTCATGGGGTTGGCTGGGGGTCGCGGAGGCAGGCAGGGTCTGCATATAGGCAAAAAGGTCAGCGACGTCCTGTGTGCTCATGTGGCTGTAGGCCGTGTAGGGAAAAGCCGGGTAGTAATGCTGGCCTTGCGGGGAGACCCCCTTGATCAGCGCGCGGGCGAAGTCCCCTTGGCTCCATGCCCCCAATCCGTGTTGCGGATCAGATGAAATATTTGGCGCATAGAAGGTGCCAAAGTCGCTGTCAAACGGCAGGCCTCCGGCCAAAACCAGCCGGTCGTCGCCCGTCGCCTCCGGGGCGGCGTGGCAGGAGGCGCAGCCGCCTGCCGCAAAAACCAGCGTGCCACGATCAGGAGCGCCCTGGAGTCCTTTCAAGGCGAGTGCCCGATTTACCCCTAACCCTTGCGGGGCGGTCACCCACCAGAAAACCCCAGCGCCGATCACGGCGCAGAGGATCAAAAGACCAAAACCGCGTTTCAAGGCAAACTTAGGTCTTGGGGCCGCGATAGGCCTCATGACAGGCTTTGCAAGACCCACCAATGGCACCCATCGCCGCGCCTACAGCGGCCTGATCCGCCGCGCCAATCATCGCATCCGCCGCATTGGCAAGATCGGTAACTTTGGCGATCACGTCCGGGAAGTTGCTCCACATCTCGGCCTTGGCACGGGAGCCGTCCACAGCACCTTGCTCCGTGCCGGGCAACCACATTGTGGTGCCATCCAGCTTGGCCAGATCACGCAGGTTGGTCGCCGCTGCATCCACCATTGCGGAGTTGTATTCCATCTCACCCTTGGCAATCGACCCCAAAATACCGGTGTGATAGGCAAGCATCTGCATCTGCGCATGACGGGCGGCCACGGCCTTGTTTGTCACGCTGGCGTGGCTGGCGGCAAAACTGGCACTGGTCACAAGGCCCAGCCCCAAGGCCAGGGTCATGGCGGTTTTGGTCATCTTCTTCATGGTGATCTCCTTTTCTGCATCTCAAGCCTAACACGCAACCTTGGGTATGCACTATAAATTTCTGTGAACGTCGCCTGTCGGGCAGCGTGTCGCATAAAGTTGACAGTTTTTCATGTGTGAGCGTGACATCGCCCGCCCCTTTTGGACCAGTGCCTCTTATCGGCGGCGCGGTTCTGATGTGGCCCATGCCGGCCACCATCCCATCCATTCCAACCCGGCAACAAGAAGGCCAAGGATCACCGCCACGCCCACCAGTTTGGCGCGCTTGTCAGACGCCGGGTGATGCGCCTGGCGAGAAATGCGCACAAACCACAAGGGGTTCATGTAAAACGCACCTTGCCGATGAAAGGCAGGTTGCGGTTGCGTTGGGCAAAATCAATGCCGTAGCCCACCACAAATTCATCCGGGATTTCAAAACCGGTCCAATCAGCCTTCATGTCGATCTCACGCCGGGTTGGCTTGTCGAGCAAGGCAATGGTTTTGAGGCGCGCAGGCCCGCGCGAGCGCAGCAGGTTTGTGACATGGTGCAGCGTATGGCCGGTATCAACAATATCCTCCACCAACAACACATCACGCCCTTCAATTGCGCCGCGCAAGTCTTTGAGAATACGCACTTCCCGGCTGCTCTCCATTGCATCGCCGTAGCTGGAGGCTTCCAGAAAATCGACCTCAATCGGCAGGTCCAGCTCGCGCACCAGATCAGCGATAAACACAAAGGAGCCGCGCAACAGGCCCACAACCACCAGTTTATCCGTGCCGTCAAATTCATCATGGATGGCGCGGCACAAGGCCTCAATCCGGGCTGCGATGGATTTGGCCGAAATCATCTCATCAATCACATAGGGATGATTTGTCATAGAAGAGGCCTCGAAATTGGCTTGAATTATTGCGCCTTAGCAGAGACATAGGGCTAGCGCGCCTGCCATGGAAAAGCAATCGTGGGATACTGATGCCAACACATTCTGAGACCAAACTGCTGCCTTATACCGCCCAACAGATGTACGATCTGGTGGCAGATGTGGGGCGCTACCCCGAGTTTCTGCCCTGGACCGCCGCCGCACGCATTCGATCCAACGAAGAGAGGGGCGATCACCGGGTGATGGATGCGGATCTGGTGATCTCGTTCAAGGTGTTTCGCGAGCGCTTTACCAGCCGCGTGGTGCTCTGGCCCGAGGCGCAAAAGATCGACACCGAATATCTGGATGGGCCGTTCAAAAAGATGGTGTCCAACTGGCGTTTTGAGGACGCACCGGGGGGCTGCAACGTACAGTTCTTTGTCGATTTCGAATTTCGCAACCGCATTCTGCAAGGCATCATTGGGGTGGTGTTCAACGAGGCAATGCAACGCGTTGTGCGCGCGTTTGAAGCGCGTGCGGCTGATCTTTACGGTCCTCCTTCATGAGCACGATCACCGATCAACTGATCAAATTTGCCCGCGCAACACCGCCCGAGGACGCATTGATCATGATGCGATTGTCGCTGTTTGACTGGGCCGCCTGCGGTGTGGCGGGTGCGGCAGACGCGGACTTTGCCGATTTTGTTGCCGCGCAGCTCGCGCGCGGGCAGGGGCCCGCCACGGTGATTGGCGGGCAGAGCGCGCCCGCCGCAACGGCCGCCCTGATCAACGGCACATTGTCCCATGCGCTGGATTATGACGACACACATTTTGCCCATATCGGGCATCCATCGGTGGCGGTGCTGCCCGCCGTGCTGGCCCTTGCCGAAGAGTTGGATGCCCCGTTTGATGAGGTGATTGAGGCCGCAACCATTGGGGTCGAGGCCTCCATCTTGACTGGCCTCTGGCTGGGGCGCGCGCATTATCAGATCGGCTATCATCAGACCGCAACCGCAGGTGCCTTTGGGGCCACGCTGGCCACAGGGCGTCTGTTGGGGCTGGAGCCCAAAGAGCTGCGCCATGCCTTGGGCCTTTGTGCCTCCATGGCCTCGGGCCTCAAGGCGCAGTTTGGCACCATGGGCAAGCCGCTGAATGCCGGGCTTGCCGCGCGCACCGGGGTTGAGGCCACGCTTTGGGCGCAATCGGGCATGACGGCGGCCAAGGATGGGCTGGCCGGGCCGCTGGGCTTTGGCCCCACCCATCATGGGCAGGCGGCGGAGATCAAGCCGGGCAAAGGGGCCTGGCACATCACCACGATCAGCCACAAATTTCACGCCTGCTGTCATGGGTTGCACGCCATGCTGGAGGCGATTGGCGATGAACGTCTTAGCGCTGCGGATGTGGCGGGCATTCATGTGCGCACCCATCCACGCTGGATGAGCGTGTGCAATATCGCGGAGCCGACCACGGGGTTGGCGGCAAAGTTCTCCTACGCCCAAACCGGCGCGATGAAGTTTTTGGGCCATGACACCGGGGCGATTGCCAGTTTCACCAACGACATTTGCCGCGACGCGGAGGTGCTGGCCTTGCGTGAAAAGATCAAAGTATCAGAGGATGAACGGCTGTCCGAAACCCAATGTGAGGTGTCACTGACCCTGCATTCAGGTGGCCTGCGCCGTTTGCGTCATGATCTGATGGAGCCGATGACGCTGGAAGTTCGGGCAGAGAAACTGGGCGCCAAGGCCGTTTCCCTGCTCGGAGACACCCGTGCGGATGCCCTTTGGCAGGCCGCGCAAGGGGAGAGCCTGCGCGACCTGACGGATCAGCTGGTCATATCGTAGGCACGTTCGCCGTGGACCGACAGGTCCAGCCCGTTTGTTTCGGTCTCTGCATCCACGCGCATTGGCAGGATGGCTTTGCAGAACAGGGCGATCACGACTGTCACGATGACGGTGAAGACACCCACGATGGCCAGAGAACCCAGCTGGGCTGCCCATGATCCCGCACCAACTGCGGCGATCATGATGGTCCCAAAGATACCGCCCACACCGTGCACCGCAAAGACATCCAGTGTGTCGTCGATCTTGATCTTGTTGCGGATCAGCACGACGGCCTCCTGGCACAGGATACCAGCCACCGCACCAATGATCAGCGCGGCCCAGGGCCCCACAAAACCAGACGCGGGCGTGATGGAGGCAAGGCCCGCAATGGTGCCTGTCACGATGCCAACAAGGGAGGATTTGCCAAACTTGATCCGCTCCCACAGCGCCCAGGTGAGGGAGGCCGTTGCCGCAGAAATGTGCGTCACGGTGATGGCCAGCGCGGCCCCGCCGTCAGCCGCCAGTTGCGAGCCGCCGTTAAAGCCAAACCAACCGACCCACAGCATCGCGGCACCAATCATCACCATGCCGGGGTTGTGGGGTGGTTTGCTTGGATCCTTGCGCGCGCCCAACATCACGGCAAGCACAAGTGCGGCGATACCAGCGGTTTCGTGTACCACGATGCCGCCCGCAAAATCTTTCACACCAGTCTCGCCGAAGATCCCGCCATCGGCCAGCATGCCGCCGCCCCAGACCCAGTGCACCACCGGTGCGTAGCACAGCAGCATCCACAGGCTGGAGAACATCAACATAAAGCTAAAGTTGATCCGCTCCACGTAGGCCCCCACGATCAGGGCAGGTGTGATGATAGCAAATGTCATCTGGAACGCGAAAAACAGGATTTCCGGCAAGGTGCCGCTCAGGCTCTCGGTGGTGACGCCGCTGAGCGCGACTTTCCCCAAACCGCCCCACAGGCCGCTCTCGTCGGGGCCAAAGGCGATGGAATACCCAACAAAAAACCACAACACGCTCATCAAACAGGCGATTGCGTAACAGTGCATAAACACGCTCAGCACGTTGCGTGCACGTACAAGGCCGCCGTAAAACAGGGCCAGTCCGGGTAGGGTCATAAACAGCACAAGGGCCGTAGCAGTCATGATCCAGGCTGTATCAGCAGCATTCATGGGGTGGGTCTCTCCGTATGGTCACAAATTGAAGTTGCCGCAGATTGCGGCTGCGAGGGACTTAGGAAAGATTTGGTTAAGAGTTGCGCAGCACAGACGCGACAATGGCTAACATTGAGGCACCGCACGTCCGATTTGCCTGATTTATGTGCACTTTCTAAAGTGCTGCAAGAATCAGCATCAGTGCATGATCTCGTGTCGCTTGGCGTACTGCGTCACGCCCCAGTGGCCCGAATTCAATCGTTTCCACATGGACCTTGCCCGCCCTCGCAAGGCCAAAGCAAACCCGCCCCTCCGGTTTATGATCTGACCCGCCGGGCCCCGCGATCCCGGTGACGGAAATCGCGATCTGCGCGGTGGAACGCTCCAGCGCGCCCTTCGCCATCTCTGCCGCCACCTGTTCTGACACAGCGCCAAATGCGTCCAAGGTGGGTTGCAAAACACCCAGCATCTGCATTTTGGCCGCATTCGTATAGGTCACAAACCCCCGGTCAAAAACCGCGGAACTGCCCGATAGTTCGGTCAACGCCGCGGCAATCATACCCCCTGTGCAACTTTCAGCGCAGCTGAGCATGACACCTGATTGTGTCGCTTTCTCAAGGATTTGGCCTGCTGTGCTCATGTGTTACGTCGCATGATAGAGGGCGGCCAACACCAAGACGCCCACCGCCGCAAAGACACCCGCAATCACATCATCCAGCATCACGCCCAGTGCATCCCCGCGCCGGTCTGCCCAGCCCACCAGCCAGGGTTTCCAGATGTCAAACAGCCGGAACAGCACAAAGGCCGCAATCCAACCCGGCCACATCACCAGCACATTGACCCCCATATTCCAGGCCGCGTAGCTTAGCGGTAAAAGCGCGATCCACTGGCCGACCAGTTCATCCACAACAATTTCGGAGGGGTCATGATCATCCGACCCCTTGGTCATCTTGGCCGTTGCCCACCAGCCTTTGAAAAAGGCGGACAGCACAGCAATCAAGAGCAATGGAAAGCCGCCAATCAGATGTACCAGCCACGCCAGGGGCAAGGCGGCCAGCGACCCCCAGGTGCCCGGTGCGGGACGGATGTTGCCCACGCCCATCAAGGTGCCAATCATCCGCGCAAGTGTCATGGTTTCACCAGCGTTGCCGTGGCAAGGCAGGCAATCCCCTCTCTGCGTCCCGTAAACCCGAGCCGTTCTGAGGTTGTCGCCTTGATCGACACGCGCGACATGTCCATTTCCATGATCTGCGCCATCTCAGCCCGCATCGCCTGCGCATGCGGCCCGATCTTTGGCATCTCGCAGATCAACGTACAATCCACGTGAGACAGGGTGAACCCCTCTCTACGCGCCAATGCAACCGCATGGCGCAGAAACACATGGCTTTCGCAGCCTTTCCATTGCGGGTCACCGGGCGGAAAATGCTGGCCAATGTCGCCCGCCACCAGCGCGCCATAAATCGCATCCGTTACCGTATGCATACCAACATCCGCATCAGAATGCCCCACAAGCCCCTGATCAAAAGGGATTTTCACACCACAGAGCATCATGTGATCGCCGGGGCCAAAGGCATGCACGTCAAATCCGTTGCCGGTGCGTATGTCCATCTTGCCCTCCTGCTGTGTGGATGTGCGCGTTGCGGTGTGGGTGTTATCCACCCTGTCACAGACCTTCGCAACCGACAAACAGACCCCCGAACGCCGCAGGGCCCGCAAGGTTGGCGTCTGTTTGAAATGCTCTCGTCGCTCAGCATTGAATATCTCTGCCTAAATTTTAGGCAGAATGATGTGCCGCCGCCAATTTTGGCCATATTTCATTGCGGCTTAGCCCCCATCGCGCTATTCAACCCGCAACTGCCCAAGGATTAAGCACGTGCGCGCCCCGACCTTTCCACTCGAACTGTCACCGCCTGTTTTTCTGGCCCCAATGGCCGGGATCACGGATTTGCCTTACCGCACGCTGGTCGCGGAGTTTGGGGCCGGGCTGGTCGTCTCCGAAATGGTCGCGAGCCAAGAGTTACTGTGTCGCCGCCCCGGCACCCGTGAAAAGGCGGAGCTGGGACTGGGCGTGGCAGGCACCGCCGTGCAGATTGCCGGGCGCGAGGCCGCCCCGATGATGGAAGCCGCTCGGATGATCGAAGCGCAGGGCGCGCGGCTGATCGACATCAACATGGGCTGTCCTGCCAAAAAGGTCACCCAAGGGGCGTCCGGGTCTGCCCTGATGAAAACGCCGGATCACGCGTTGCGCCTGATCGAGGCGGTAATCAGCGCGGTCAAGGTGCCAGTCACGCTCAAAACCCGGCTGGGCTGGGATGATGACATGTTAAATGCCCCCGATATCGCCCGCCGGGCAGAGGATGCGGGCATTCAGATGATCACAATTCATGGCCGCACCCGCTGTCAGTTTTACAAGGGCCGCGCAGATTGGCGGGCCATTCAGGGGGTGAAAGACATGGTGAACATCCCCGTCATTGCCAACGGGGATATTTGTACCACCACAGATGCACGGCAGGCGCTGGCACACTCCGGCGCGGATGGTGTGATGGTGGGGCGCGGGTCACAGGGCAAGCCCTGGAAACTGTCCGAGATCGCGCATGAACTTTATGGCACGCCCGCGCCGGTTGTGCCGCAGGGACAAGACCTTGTTGCCATGGTGCAGGGGCACTTTGACGCGATGTTATCGTTCTACGGCACCACCCTTGGCGCGCGTGTGGCGCGCAAACATCTGGGCTGGTACATGGACACGGTTGGCACGCCCGCACCACTACGCCGCGAAGTCCTGACAGAAAAAGATCCCCAAAACGTGTTTAAGTTACTCGCCCAAGCGCTTGATTTCAAAGCAGATCAGGTCGCCGCATGAGGGGCGACGCGGCACTGTGGGTCTCCTTGCCCGTGCCCGCCGTGGTGATTGCACCGGACGATTCCATTCTGGAGCTCAACCCGGCCGCAGAGGGGTTTTTGAACACCTCGGCAAAGTCGATCACCGGGTCGCCCATCTGGGATGAAATCAGCATCGACAGCCCGCTGGAAACCGCCTTTGAACGCGCACGCACCAATGGCACGCCCCTGTTCGTGAACGACGTGGATGTGGGCTCCGGCCAGCGGGCCCCGCTGCAATGCGCGCTGCAAATCGCGCCGCTTTCGGGGCAGCCGGGCCATATGATCATGATGATCACCCCGCGCGAGCTGGCCAGCCGCCTGACCCAGAGCCAAAGCGTGACCTCTGCCGCACGCTCGGCCATCGGCATGGCTGAAATGCTGGCCCATGAGATCAAGAACCCATTGGCGGGCATCACGGGGGCCGCCCAACTCTTGTCGATGAACCTGAACGCGGATGATCTGGAACTCACCGATCTGATCGTCGCGGAAAGCCGCCGCATCGTGAAACTGCTGGAACAGGTGGAGCAGTTCGGCAATCTTACCGAGCCTGAACATGCGCCCATCAACCTGCACGATGTGCTCAACCGCGCGCGCCGCTCTGCCTTGTTGGGCTTTGGCGCCAAAATGCGCATTGATGAGATCTATGACCCGTCCTTGCCGCTGGCCGCAGGGGATAAGGATCAATTGCTACAGGTGGTGCTGAACCTGCTCAAAAACGCGTCAGAGGCGGCAGGTGCCTCCGGGGGCACTATCCGTCTGCGCACTTATTTTGAACATTCCTTTCGTCTGCGCCGCGCGGACGGGGCAGGGCAGGCGCTGCCCTTGCAGATGGAAATCACAGATGATGGCCCGGGCCTGCCGGAGCATATCAGGGATGACGTGTTTGACCCCTTTGTGTCGGGGCATGAAAACGGCACCGGCCTTGGGCTGGCGCTGGTCAGCAAAATTATCTCCGATCACGGCGGCTGGATTTCGGTCGATTCCGTGCCCGGGCAAACCACATTTCGCATCTCGCTGCCGCGCGCAGAGCCTTAAGGAGACCACAATATGGATGGCACCATTCTGGTTGCAGATGATGACCGCACGATCCGCACTGTGCTGACACAGGCCCTGACGCGGGCGGGGTGCAAGGTTCATGCGACCTCCAGTCTGACCACGCTCATGCGGTGGGTGGCAGAGGGGCGCGGGGATGCGGTGATCACCGATGTGGCCATGCCCGATGGCAACGGGTTGGAAATGCTGCCCAAGATCACAGCGGACCGTCCCGGCCTGCCGGTGATCGTGATCTCGGCGCAAAACACCATCATGACCGCGATCAAGGCCGCAGAGTTCAAGGCGTTTGATTATCTGCCCAAACCTTTTGATCTGCCGGACCTGATGAAACGCACAGCCCGTGCGCTGGACGTGGCCAGCAGCCCGGGCATTCAGAACCCCACAACAACCGCAGAGCGCGATGATTTGCCATTGGTCGGCCAAACACCAGTCATGCAGGCGCTTTATCGATTGGTGGCACGTCTGGTGAACACGGAGCTTTCTGTGCTGATCTGGGGCGAAAGTGGCACGGGTAAGTCATTGATTGCGCGCGCCATTCATGATTTTTCGGACCGGCGTAACCAGCCGTTTGTGACCGTCACAGCCGCCGATCTGCAAGACATCGAAGGACCCGCCCGCCTGATGGCACGGGTTGGAAGTGGCACGCTGCTGATTGATGAAATTGGCGACATCCCCGGGGACATTCAGGCGCGTATCGCACGGATGATGGACGCGGGCGGTGACAGCGCGCCGCGGTTTTTGGCCACCAGCCAGACCGATCTGGCCGCCGCGATGAAAAAGGGCGATCTGCGCCGCGATCTTTACTACCGTTTGTCCGGTGCCACCCTGCACGTGCCCGCCCTGCGCGACCGGGTTGAAGACATTGACCTGCTGGCCAAACATTTCCTCAACGCCATCACAGACCCCGCAGAGGGGCAGCGCGCCCTGTCAGCGGAGGCCAGCAAGCTGCTTGCCAATTATCCATGGCCCGGCAACGTGCGCCAGCTGGAACATGCGGTGCGCCAGTTGGCCCTGACCAGCCGCGCCCCCCTGATTGGCCTGAGTGACGCCGAACATGTGCTGGGCACCCAGCCCGAAATGGAGCCCCTGCGGCTCGAGGCCAACACCGAACGGCTGGGCGCATCGGTTGAGCGTCACCTGAGGCGGTATTTTGATCTGCACGGCAGCATGTTGCCGCCCCCCGGACTATATGCGCGGATTCTGCGCGAGGTAGAGGCCCCCTTGATCGAAATCGCATTGGGGGCGACAGCCGGAAATCAGGCAAAATGTGCCGATCTTTTGGGAATAAATCGAAATACTTTGCGAAAGAAGATCACAGACCTCGATATTGAGGTGACACGGGGCCGCAAGATGATGTAAAAGAGCCACATAACCGTGGCCATCATGCTTCATTGTATGATCAGGACCACATAATATGGCGGTTGGTGCAGAGATGCACCACATCATCGGTGAGGGCAGCGGGTGGTCACCCGGTCACGCAGTTTCTCGTTAGAAAACCTGGGCCGTTTGCGGCGTCTGAGACGTGTGCGCAATCTCTTTACCTTTGGGATCGTGCTGCTGGGGCCTTTGCTGGCGCTGGCGACCTACAGCGTTTTGGGCCCCCTGGCAGAATGGTCAGGCACGCCGCAGCTGCGTTTGGTTTTGCTGGCCGATGTTGTCTATATTCTGGTGGTGGCCGCCTTGGTGCTGTCACAGGTGGCGCGTCAAATCTCGGCGCGGCGCGCCAAATCCGCCGGTTCGCGGCTGCACCTGCGGTTGACCGGCTTCTTTGCCACCATGGCGCTTATTCCCACCGTGACGGTGGCGGTGTTTTCGGTGCTGTCGCTGAATGTCGGGCTGGAGGGCTGGTTTTCGGACCGGGTGCGCGGCGTGGTCGAGGACGCGCTGACCGCCGCCGAAGCCTATGACATGCAACAGCGCAATGACCTGCAGGTCGATGTGGAAAATCTCGCCGCCTGGTTTGATGCCAACCGCCGCCAGAACGTCCCCCTGTCTGACAGTGAACTGCTGAGCGATCTGCAACAGCAAATCCAGCGGGGCCTGCGCGAGGCCTTTCTGATCGACGGCACCTCTGACATTCGCGCGCGCGGCGTGCGCTCATACCTGTTTGATTATGAGGCCCCGAGCCGCGATGAGATTGAGACCGCGATGAACACCGGGCTGCTGATTATTGAGGATTGGCCAAACAACGAATACCGCGCGCTGATTCCGCTGCAGACCCGGGCGGACCGGTTTTTGTACGTCAGCCGCGATGTGAATGGGGACATCCTGTCGCTGTTGGATGACACCAAAGAAACCGCGCGCCTTTACCAACAGCTCGATAAGGAACGCGGGCGGGTGCTGTTTGAATATGGACTGCTCTACCTTGCCTTTGCGCTGATCCTGATTCTGGCCGCTGTCTGGCTGGGCCTGTGGTTTGCCGAACGCCTGTCAGGGCCGGTGGGGCGCCTGACCAGTGCCGCACAGCAAATCGGGGCAGGGGACTTGAGCGTGCATGTGCGCGAGGAACGCGGCGATGACGAAATTTCGATGTTGGGGCGGTATTTTAACCAGATGACCACACAGCTCAAGGCGCAGCGCGAAACCCTGCTGGACAACACCCGCCAGATTGAGCGGCGCCGTCGCTTGTTTGACTCCGTGCTGTCCTCTGTCACTTCCGGCGTGGTGGGGCTTGACCCGGAGGGGCGCGTGACCTTTGTGAACCGCTCCGCCATGCGGCTGCTGGATTGGTCGGAGGATCAACAATCGCTGGCGCTTTCGGCTGCCGTGCCAGAGTTTTCGCGCCTGTTTGAGGCCCTGACCAACGGACCAGGCGAGATTGCGCAGGGCGAGGTTAAAGTGTCCCGTCAGGGGGCGATGGAAAACCTGCTGGTGCGGATGGCCACGCGGCGGGCTGAGGACGGGCGGCTGGAGGGCTATGTGGTCGCCTTTGACGATGTGACGGATCTGGTGTCAGCACAGCGCATGGCCGCCTGGGGCGACGTGGCCCGCCGCATCGCCCATGAAATCAAAAACCCGCTGACCCCGATCCAGCTGAGTGCCGAACGCATACAGCGCAAATATGGCCGCCAGCTCAGCGGGGATGACGCGGAAAAGCTGAACCAAATGACCGGGGTAATCATCCGCCAGACTGGTGATCTGCGCCGTATTGTCGATGAATTCTCCAAATTTGCGCGCATGCCCGAGCCGGAAACCTCAGAACAGGACCTCAACCAATTGCTGCGCGACGCGGTGTTCTTGCAACAGGCAGGACAGCCGGACGTCAAAATTACCCTTGATCTGCCCGACGCATCATTGGTGGCACAGGTGGATGGCACGATGATCTCTCAGGCCCTGACGAACCTGATTAAGAACGCCGGAGAAGCCATTGAAAGTCTGAAAGAAAAAGGTGCACCAGATGATTTGGAACCGCAAATCAAGGTCAAGATGGAGAAGGGCGAAATCAACGCCCATATCACCATCGCAGACAACGGAATTGGCCTGCCCGAAGACCGCGCGCGCCTGTTTGAACCTTATGTGACCACACGATCTGAGGGCACCGGCCTGGGCCTGCCGATTGTGAAAAAGATTATTGAGGAACATGGCGGCAGCCTGATCCTCACCGACGCGCCTGTTTTTGACGGGCAATCCCATCACGGTGCACTGGCGCTGATCAAGCTGCCCTGCGCACCGCAACCCACCCCAAACGTTTTGGAGATGAACGATGAGTGACATCCTGATTGTGGACGACGAACGCGATATCCGTGAGCTGATCTCGGACATTCTGGAGGACGAAGGATTTGCCACGCGCCTTGCTGGCAATTCTGATGATGCAATGGCCGCGATCAATCTGGAACCGCCCGCGCTGATCATCCTCGACATCTGGCTCAAAGACAGCCGCATGGACGGGATTGACATCCTCAAGGCCGTGAAACGCGATAACCCGGATGTGCCGGTGGTGATCATTTCGGGCCACGGCAACATTGAAATTGCGGTCGCGGCGATCCGGCAAGGGGCCTATGACTTTATCGAAAAGCCGTTTAACATCGACCAGCTGCTGGTGGTGATCCGCCGCGCCATGGAGACCTCGCGGCTGCGACGTGAAAACCAGACCCTCAAGCGGCGCGATGTGTCCTCCTCCGAAATGCTCGGACAGTCAGCCGCATTTCGGGTGCTGGTCGGGCAGTTGGACAAGGTCACAAAATCCAATGGCCGCGTGATGCTGACCGGGCCTGCGGGCTCCGGCAAAGAGGTTGCCGCCCGCTACATCCACGCCAATTCCAACCGCGCCTCGGCCCCATTTGTGACCGTGAATTGCGCAGGTGTGTCCCCCGACAGCATGGAAGAGGTGTTGTTTGGCCGTGAGGGCGCGGACCGCGGCGTGGAGCCGGGCCTGTTGGAGCAAGCCCATGGTGGCGTGATCTATTTTGACGAGGTGGCGGATATGCCCCTTGGCACGCAATCCAAAATCCTGCGGGTTCTGGTGGACCAGCAATTCACGCGTGTTGGCGGCAATGACAAAGTGCGGGTCGATTTACGGGTGATATCCAGTACAAACAAAGACCTGGACGCCGCCATCAAGGCAGAGACCTTTCGCCAGGAACTGTTTCACCGCCTGAACGTGGTGCCCATCGCCGTGCCCTCCTTGGAGGAACGCCGCGAGGACATTCCGCTGTTGGCCGAACATTTCATTCAGGAATTCAACAGCTCTCAGGGCCTGCCGCAACGGGACCTGTCAGAGGATGCCGTGGCCCTGATGCAAACAATGATCTGGCCGGGCAATGTGCGCCAGCTCAAGAACCTGGTTGAGCGGGTACTGATCCTGGGCGACGGAACCGGCCCCATTGAGGCGCGCGAACTGCCCGGTGAGGAGGACGGCGGCGAGGAGGACGGCCGCGTTGTGCTGTCAGGTGCATTGGCCACATTGCCCCTGCGCGAGGCGCGTGAAGCCTTTGAACGGGAATACCTGCTCACGCAAATCAACCGTTTTGGTGGCAATATCTCACGTACGGCAAATTTTGTGGGCATGGAACGCTCGGCACTGCACCGTAAATTGAAATCACTGGGTGTTGTCACCTCGGCCAAGGCCGGTGTGCGCGTGGCCCATGTGGATGAGGAAACGGAAGGGGCGGAATGAAGGGGCAAACCGCTTCATTCCGTACTGTGACAGTATTAGAAAAGAGTATGCTATGAAATTCCAGTTCCCAATTGCATTCGCCCTGTTGTTTGGCGCACCGGCACATGTTGCATTTGCACAAGACAAATACGAAGTGTTCATAGGGCAATACATGGCCTCATCCCAAATTGCGCGATCGTGCAAGGGTTTCACATTCCTTGAACCAAACGGTGCGGCGACATTGGCGAAAACGACAGCGGGCTTGCGGAAACAAAAGGTCTTGCGGCTGGTATTTTACAGCAAGACCAACCAATTGACGAAACTGGGGCACTACGCACTGGCCCTGCGAAATGTAGATGCGAACAATCAGAAGCAGCTTTGCCGGTTCGGGCGACGCGTCGCCGGAAAGGACGATGCCATTGGTCGCTTTCTCAGGAAAAACTGACCGTTTTCGGAGCATGTATGGTCATTGGAAAAATCTGTCCGTTGGCCATGGCTCAAATAGATATGTAAATGCTGGGGATACTCAGCAGGTGCACCACATGCTGATAGAAAACATCTGAAGTCAAAAGATAAAATCGGTTGCGTCGAGATCCGTTAGATCAACCCCCAGCAGCGTAATCTGCTGCGCGATGCCTGTATCAATCACAACATTTTCGCCGTCTTGCGACAGGTGCCCACTAAACAGATCAAACAGGTTGAAAATCTGCGATACCGCACTCAGATCGACCCGTTCTAGGGCATTATCCGCCGCAAAGTCGGCAATCACATCGGTCCCGTGGCCGTCCGCAAACACAAACGTATCTGCGTTGAAATTGCCAAACAAAAGGTCATCTCCCGAACCTCCAGTGATCACATCGAAACCTGCGCCGGCAAATATCGTGTCATTTTCCAGACCACCCTCAAGCGTGTCATTGCCTGGCCCACCAAAGAACCTGTCATTGCCGTCATCTCCGAACAGCAGGTCATTGCCCAGCCCCCCGAAAAGACCGTCGCGCCCCGCACCGCCACGTGCTTCATCCGCTCCGTCGCCGCCAAAAAGACGATCCAGCCCATTGCCCCCCAAGAGCGTGTCATCGCCTGAGCGACCAAAGACATTGTCGGCCAAATCACCGCCATCAAGGTGATCATCACCGGCACCCCCGTCCAGCACGTCAAATCCAGCTTCACCCAAAATGGTGTCATTGCCGTCCTGGCCAAAAAGACGATCCACTGTGCGGCCAATATTGGTGCCGCCTTCGATCAGGTCATTGCCACCCCCGCCAAAAACCCGGTCCGCCGTGTCGCCTGCGCGAATGGTATCATTGCCATCCCCGCCATTGATGTTGTCAAACCCTCTACCACCGATGATCAGGTCATCCCCACTGTCCCCATTCAGTGAATCAGCACCACTGCCGCCCAGAAGGGTATCGTTGCCAGAGCCCCCCTCGATGGTGTCAAAGCCAATGCCGCCCATGATACTGTCATTTCCAGCCTCGCCCGACAGGCTGTCATTACCAACCCCACCTGAGATCAGATCATCCCGGCCCGCAGCCCTGATGACATCTGCACCGTCTGATCCGATGTATTCCTGCACGAAAATGCCGCCCTCGATGGTCTCAAATCCAGTGAAGAACACCGTGCGATCTTCTGCTGTAATGGTACCCATCGCAAGGTTAACCACATACGGGAGTGATTGCCCGAAACCACCAGCAATCAGCGTGTCATTGCCAGCCCCACCGTCAATACGGAAAACCGGCTGTTCGGGGGCGAACATGGTAAATGTGTCATCACCTCCGGCCAAATCAATGGCATCCAGATAAGACACAAACCCCTGCGTGCGCAGCGTATCTGCGCCATCATTTAGCGTGAAGGATCCAAAGGCACGACCAAGGAAGCTGTCAAACAGGTCGTTTGAAGAGCGATCACCGTTCAGCCGCGCCGAAATAACGTCAATAAACGCCGACCCAGAAGCCGCAAGCCCCGTCACCGTCAGGATTGTGCCGCGATTGTCGGAGGAAAATTTGAGGCCCGTCACCGTGCCAGACAGATTACCCGAGGAATCGGTTGATAGGTTGGATCCCGTCAGGGTGACTTGCGGATTGATATTGAAATGGCTTGTAGATGCCAAAGTCTGCTGTCGGGTGTAAACGATACCCTCGTCTTCGTCCAAAAAGAAATAGCGCGGGGTGGGAAACACAGTACCACCCGGAACAAAAGTGCGTGAAAAAAGCAGGGCTGACGAAAGCGAGCTATATTGAAATTCCGGCATTATTTTCTCATACTGTTGACAGTCTGGTTGACAGACAACCAGCGGCAAAACTGAATAAATTCAATGCTCAACCTAAGGTGTATTACGGTGAAGCGCAACCGAAAAGCGGACTTAATAAATCTCCAGATGTTGAAAGGAGATGAATAGCCGCAATTCAACATCAACAGAAACGAGCCATGCAGAAGCGAATTGAGACTTTAGAGGAGGTGTCGCGTTTCAGAATTGGATCTTATGATCCAAATCAAATACCCTTATCCCTTCAATTCCCCCAACACATCCACGCCTTGCATCAACAAAAAATGCAGCATGTCGATGAACACCCAGTTTTCCGCCAGTTTATCGCCGTCACGCCGGTAGATATCAATCACCCGCATATCGGCGCGCACGTCGTTTGCGGGCACGCCCATATAACCGCCGTCATTTGTAATCGTCAGGTTTGGCCAGCCAAAGAAACCGCCATAATTGCCCTCTCCGATGCGCATCACGTGGCCGTTGAACGCGCGGTTTGACATCAAAGAGCGAAACGGGCGCTGATGTTGTTCGATGTAGCGATCAATTGTGTAGGTTGCGCCGATCCCTTCCGGGCCCCACCACAGCATATCCTCATGCCAGTTTTCGGCCATTTCCTGTGCCGGGGTGCGCGCGGTAGGGTCGGTGTTGGCATCGGAAATCGCGTTTGCCATCCGGTCAATCACCGCCAGGGTTTTGGCACCCTCTGCGGGGTCATGCGGGCCCGTCAGCAGACCATCATTGGTGCGCGGCCCCGGCTGAATCAAATGCGCCGCCGTCTGATGCGGAAAGGGCCTGATCCCGGCCTGCGCCATCAAATGCAAAAAGTCACAGTAAAACGCGGTTTCGGTGATCTGCCCGTTTTCAACCTTGTTGAACTCGCCGTAGCGCAACATCGCAATTTTGCGGGTGGCCGGGATATTAAGGAAAGGCGCGTCAAACAGCCCCATCAAATGCCCCATGGAACCGGTCCAGACGCTTTGCCCGCCGTCTATTTCATTGTGCCCGGCAAAAAAGATATCCTCGCGCCGTTGCACCGCAGAAAAACTACTCAGGAAGGGCTGCCAGAATGCAGCGGCCCCCGCCGGACCTGTTTGCAGGTTAAAGGGGTGAAAGCCGCGCCATAATGCGTGCGGGGCCATACGCGCGGCCAAGACCTCGGCCACGTTATCCGGTGTGGCATCTTCAAGGGCGGCATACTGCGCCTGAACAAGGGTTTTTGCGTCTTGAAGTGGGGACATGGCGCGACTCTGATTAAGGAATTTACAGGAACGCTAGACCGTTGCACACGTGTGCACCAGAGGGAAACGTACCGCATTCAAATCAATCCGCGCGCATTTTCAACCGCGGGTGGTGATCTGGAACGAGCCGTCCTGATTGCGGATAACACAGGACTTCGCGCTGAGCGCAGGTAGGCGTTTGGTCGCTGCCGCAGGGGTGGCGCGTGCCACGCTGTCGGGGCAGGGCGGGATCGACACCGGCGCATAGCCCTTGTCGGCCATACATTGTCCCTCCACCCGGGCGCGCAGGGCATCATTGGGGTCAAACGTGATGGTTTCCCCTGGAGTGTAATATCCGGCACGCACCACCTTGCATTGACCCGCTGCATCGCACTTTTTCACAGGTCGGACGTATCTGGGCGGAATATGGTGCACCTGCACAGAGGCCGGCACATCGCGCAGCGCCTTGACCTGACAGGCGGTTGTGTCCCGCTCCAGCGTGGCCACGCGCGCACCGGGCTTGTAATAGGTGTTCAGGGGTGCACAGGCGATCAGCCCCGCAGCCGTACAAACGATCACAACAACATGGGGTTTCATGGTGCTATATTGCATGGAGCGGGCGCAAATGACAATTGCATTGACCCTTGCCAAGGGCTCTGCCATGCCCTCTAACCGATCAAAAGCAAGCCGGGCAAGATGAGTGATACGCCCAGCGACAAGCGGCAAAAAGGTGCGGCCCCATGAAGGTAATCATTTGCGGCGCAGGTCAGGTTGGCTGGCAAATCGCCCGCCATCTGAGCGGTGAACGAAACGATGTTACGGTGGTGGACAACAACGCCGATCTGGTGCGTCAGGCCACCGAGGCGCTTGATGTGCAAGGCATTGCGGGGTTCGCCAGCTATCCCGATGTGCTGGACCGGGCCGGTGCGCGCGATGCGGATATGGTGATTGCCGCGACCCATTCGGATGAGGTCAACATGGTGACCTGTCAGGTGGCGCATTCGGTTTTCGGGGTCAATCGCAAGATTGCACGCCTGCGCAGCCAATCCTACCTCGTGGCGCTCTATTCAGACCTGTACCGGCGCGATCACATGCCCATTGATGTGGTGATCAGCCCAGAACGCGAAGTGGCCGCCGCCGCCTTGCAGCGCCTTGCCGCCCCCGCGACCTTTGACACAGAGATCTTCATGGATGGCAAGGTGCAACTGCTGGGCATCACGATTGAGGCGGATTGTCCGGTGGTAAACACGCCCCTGCGCCAATTGACCGACTTGTTTTCCACCCTGCGTGCTGTGGTTGTTGGCGTGCGCCGGGAAGGCACGCTGTTTGCCCCTGAATCCAAAGACCAGTTGTTTGTCGGGGATGATTGTTATGTATTTTGTCATTCTGATGACATTTCCCGCATGATGGAGATTTTTGGCAAAAAGACCTCGCAACAGGACCGCATTGTCATGGTTGGGGGCGGTAATGTTGGTCTGAACGTGGCAGAGGCGCTGGAGGCCGGAGAGCGCCGGGTGCGCACCAAAATCATCGAAAAGAACCGCCATTGTGCAGAGCGCGCCGCCGAGGCGCTGGAACGCACGATTGTTCTGAACGGCGATGGGCTGGACGCCGCACTGCTGGCAGAGGCTGGCATTTCGCGGGCCGACGCGATGCTGGCGGTGACGGATGATGACAAGACCAACATGCTCAGTTGCGTGCGGGCCAAGGCCGAAGGGTGTGACTACACCATCGCGCTGATCAATGACCCCACGCTGGTGCCCCTGATGAACCCGCTGGGCATTGACGCCTATATCAACCCGCGCGCCACCACGGTCAGTTCCATCCTGCGCCACATCCGCCATGGCCGCGTGCGCGCGGTCTATTCCATCGGGGATGCGGAGGCGGAGGTGATTGAGGCCGAGGTGCTGTCAACCTCACCCATCGCCGGCAAGATGCTGTCAGAAATTGATTTCCCTGAAGGCGTACTGATTGGCATGATCCGCAAGGGCGACGAGGTCTCGCGCCCCAATGGCAAGATGCGCATTGATGAGGGCGATGTGATTGTGCTCTTCGCGCTGGCCGAAGATGTGCCTAAGGCGGAGCAATTGATGCAGGTTTCCATCGACTTTTTCTAAAGTCCGGGGCGGTGCGCGTCAAAGCGCCCCGCCTAGAACTTGAACCGCCGATACCCTGCCGCGCTCCGCGCTCTCGGGACATCGACGATACGTGATGCTTCAAGTTAAAGGCGGGACGCCACAATCATCGCGCCCCGGTTCATTTGGATCGCTGGAAAACAGGGCGATCTTGTTGCCCTGCGGATCGCGCAGGTAACTCACATAAAAATGCGGGCCATAACTATCACGAAATCCCGGCTGCCCCTCATCGTGCCCACCTGCGCCAAGGGCAGCGGCGTGCAAGGTGCGCACCTGTTGCTGGCTGCGCGCCTCAAAGGCGACCATGGAGCCGTTACCCGCCGTGGCCGCCTGCCCATTGAACGTAGGTTTGACATAGAAATCCGGCAAAACGGGGAATTGGCCCGGGGCCACGGGCAAGGCGTAGCTTAACCCCTCTGGCCCCTCTTTCAGCCCATAGTCAAGCGCGGGCAGAAACGCCGAATAAAATCGTTTCGCAGCGGCCATATCATCCGCCCCAACCGTGACATAGGCAATCATGTTTTGCGTTCCTCAAATAGCATTTTGGCACCAAGCTACCCTGCATCCCATTCTGCGGGGTCCAGTTGCAACAGTTCAAGCAATTGCGCATAGACCGCCGGTTCATCCGCGCTCAGCTGTTTCGGTTTTTCAAAAAACGCCTCAACCGCGACGGCGAAAAACTCCTCATGCGCGGTTGCCCCATAGGGGGCAAGCACGGTCTTGCGGCCCCGCTCCACACTCTCCACATGGCGTGCGTAGGCGTCCAGAATGACCTGCTCCCATTTCGACAGGCTTTGACCCTCGCTCATCAACGGGGCACCATCCGTACGGCCAGACAGGTCATCCAGCTGATGGGCAAATTCGTGGATCGCCACATTGTGCCCATCTGTTGTGTTAAACGCGCCCTGTTCTGTGTCGGTCCAGGACAGGATCACCGGCCCGCGTGACCAGCTTTCCCCGGTGCGCACGGTCTGGGCCTCTTTCACCACATAGCCATCGTATTCCTTGCGCAATGAGGTGAACGCGCCGGGATAGATCAGGATTGTTGTCAGATGGTCATACCACGCGGGCGTGTTCACCACGATCAGACAGGCCTGTGCGGCAATGGACAGCTCCATCTCCTCCGTCACCTCCAGATCATCACAGCCATAAAAGCTGACCTGATCCAGAAAGACATTGATCTTACCCTCCAGCGTTTCATGCAATTGCGCGGGCAATTGGCGCAACAGCGGCACTTGTTGGGCAATAATCGCACGTTGATGCGCGGTTAACGGCGCGCGCAGCAATGCCTTGCGGGCCTGATATTTGGACCATGCGCGATAGGCGAAATACGCTGCAATCACCGCGATCAGTAACAAAATGAAGGGCACAAAAATTGTCCTGTGTTGGGGGGATGCTGCCCGTAATCTAAGGCCACAGCTGCGCAGACGAAAGGGGCAGGGTGGCACAGGGACTGTTGACTTCAAAGCCTATCTTGAGGACAGAGATATATGGCCCGCCCCCGCGCGTGCGTCGCGACCCCAATCAAAAGGCCCTGCCTTGAGCCGCCAAAACCAAATCCAGTCCACCATTTTGAACCTGCCGCTGTTTTTGCTGCTGTTTGGAGTATTTGCGGCGTCGATGATTGTGCCCGCCATCTATGGCACGGCGGTGCGCGAACTGGAGGCGGCGCGTGCATTTTTCTATGCCGGGCTGTTGGGAATGATCACCTTTTGCCTGATCGCGGTGGCCCATGCGGGGCGTCGCCCGCGCCATGGCGCATTGGGCCCGCTGATGTCGCTGTTTTCCGCCTTTGTGTTTCTGCCCATCGCCCTTGCGATCCCTTTTATCGAGGCCTTGCCCACCACGCGGTTTGTGAATGCTTATTTTGAGATGCTCAGCGCAATCACCACCACCGGGGCAACCCTGTTTGATGCGCCAGAGCGGCTGGACCGCACGCTGCATCTGTGGCGCGCGCAGGTCGGCTGGATGGGGGGGGGCATGATGTGGATTGCGGCTTCTGCAATCCTCGCGCCCCTGCATCTGGGCGGATTTGAGGTCACCGCACAGGCCGAACCGGGGCGGCGCGATGACACCAACAGCGCGCGGCGCACGCCGATTGACCAGCGCACCCGTCTGATCCGGGTGACCCTGACCCTATTGCCGATCTATGTGGGGCTGACCCTGGTATTGTGGGTGCTGTTGCTGTTTGGCGGGGAGGGCGGGCTGGTCGCCCTGTGCCACGCCATGTCTGTGATGGCGACCTCGGGCATTTCCCCGATTGGCGGTATGGAAAACGCCACTGTCGGCGTCACCGGTGAGGCTGTCATGATGTTGTTCATGTTCTTTGCCCTCTCGCGCCTGACCTTTTCTCAGGACACGGTGATCGCCACCCAAGGGGCTTTGTTCACGGACCCTGAATTTCGCATTGGCATTATTCTGATTGTCGGCGTGCCTCTGGTCATTTTTGCACGTCACTGGGTGGGGGCCTATGACGTGGCGGCCTTTGAAAATATCTCTCAGGCGGCCTATGCCCTGTGGGGGGCCGTGTTTACCGTGACCTCTTTTCTGACCACCACGGGATTTGTCTCTGAACATTGGGCCGCATCGCAAAGCTGGTCGGGCCTCAGCACGCCGGGCATTATCCTGATGGGCCTTGCCCTGATTGGCGGCGGCGTGGCGACAACGGCGGGGGGCGTGAAACTGCTGCGGGTCTTTGCGCTCTATCAAAACGGTGTGCGTGAGATGGAGCGGCTGGTGCACCCAAGTTCGGTCAGCGGAGCGGGGGCCGTGGGGCTGCGACTGCAACGCAACGGGGCGTTTATTGCCTGGATCTTTTTCATGCTCTTTGCGCTGTCTCTTGCGGCGGTCACCCTGCTGCTGGCCGCCTCTGGTGCGACCTTTTCCGAGGCCTTGGTGATGTCGGTTGCCGCTCTGTCAACCACCGGGCCATTGATGCAATTTGGCATGGAAGAACCGATTACACTGATCGAACTCAGCATGACGGCAAAAGCGGTGCTTTGTGGTGCGATGGTGCTGGGGCGCCTTGAAACACTGGCCATTATTGCCCTGCTGACCCCAGATCTGTGGCGCGCCTAGACGCTGACCTGTGGCTTACCTGACACGAACTTGCGTCAATCGCGCATGGAACCCATTGATTGGGGCTGGAAACTCCGTGCACTGCACGACATAGTGCGCCAACGGGGGGGCCTGATCCGCAGGTGCCGATAAGAACAAAAGCGAGACAGACCAATGGCGTCAGACAGACAGAACCTTCAGGATGCGTTCCTGAATCATGTGCGCAAGACCAAAGTACCGGTCACCATTTTTCTGATCAATGGCGTGAAATTGCAGGGTGTGATCACCTGGTTTGACAATTTCTGCGTCTTGTTGCGCCGCGACGGGCAGTCTCAGCTGGTGTATAAACACGCCATTTCGACGATTATGCCCAGCCAACCCATCTCGCTATACGAAGGCGAAGACGCGTCCTGATCGACGTCTTCCCTTTGAGGAAGAACCGTTTTGAGTAAACCAGAATTTCAGGTGGACAACACCGAAGGCCCACGCACGACCCGCGCGTGGGTTTTGCACCCCGATATCAAATCCAACCAGGACCGCCGTGACGCCGAGCCCGCGCTGGAAGAAGCCGTATCACTGGCACGCGCCTTGCCGCAGTTGGAAGTCATTGGCGCAAACGTTGTGCCCCTGCGCACGGTCAGTGCCGGCCTGCTGTTTGGGTCCGGCAAAATCAAAGACCTACACGACGTCTTTGAAGCGGGGGACGTCGAACTGGTGCTGGTGGATGGCCCTGTAAGCCCCGTGCAACAGCGCAATCTGGAAAAGGCCTGGGGCGTCAAACTGCTGGACCGCACCGGGCTGATCCTGGAGATTTTCAGCGACCGTGCCGCCACCCGTGAAGGTGTGTTGCAGGTTGAAATGGCCGCGCTGAACTATCAGCGCACGCGCCTTGTGCGCGCCTGGACCCACCTGGAGCGGCAACGCGGTGGGCTGGGGTTTGTGGGGGGGCCGGGCGAAACCCAGATCGAGGCAGACAGACGCGCCATTGATGAGCAACTTGTGCGCCTGCGCCGCCAGTTGGAAAAGGTGGTCAAAACCCGCGCGCTGCACCGCGCGGCAAGGGCCAAGGTGCCCTATCCGATTGTCGCGCTTGTGGGCTATACGAACGCCGGGAAATCTACCCTTTTCAATCGTTTAACCGGTGCAAGTGTCATGGCCAAAGACATGCTTTTTGCCACGCTTGACCCCACCATGCGCTCCCTCGTGCTGCCCGATGGGCCAGAGATCATCCTGAGTGACACCGTTGGGTTTATCTCGGACCTGCCAACCGAATTGGTCGCCGCCTTTCGCGCCACATTGGAGGAAGTTCTGGCGGCAGACATCATCTGCCATGTGCGCGATATCAGTCATGAAGAGACCGAAGAACAGGCGCAGGATGTGCGCGACATTTTGACCTCGCTGGGCGTGGCAAAGGACATTCGCACCTTTGAAGTCTGGAACAAACTGGACCTCTTGGCGGAAGACACCGCAGATGCCCTGCGCCTGCGGGCGGAGCGTGACGAGGACGTGCTGGCGATCTCTGCAATCACAGGTGAAGGGCTGGAGGCGCTACAAGGCGTCATTGCCGAAGCCCTGCAAGGCGCCGTGCGGGAGGCTGATCTGGTGCTGTCTTACGCCGAGGGCAAGAAGCGCGCCTGGCTGTTTGAACAGGACGTGGTGCTGCAGGAGGCACAGACCGAGGAGGGGTTTGCCCTGACCGTGCGCTGGTCTGCCAAACAAGAGGCGCAGTTTCAACGGTTGTGAGGCGCAAAATTCTTTGAAGAATTTTGGCCGGAAAATTCGAATTTTCCGGCCCCCGCCACATATGAAGCATCAGCTGCAACCGGAGCTTATCAGATGACCCTTGTTCTTCTCTACGTCAGCACCTTCATCCTCTTTCTCGGGATTGATTTTCTGGGGCTGGGCACTGTGGTCAAACCTGTCTTTGAACGCCAGATCGGGCATCTGATGCTCGAGAATTTCCGCCTGCTGCCCGCTTTTTGTTTCTATGCCTTTTACGTCGCGGTATTGCTGTGGTTTGTCTCCCTGCCTGCCATCGCGCAGGACAAAAACCTGTTGTGGGTGATTGGCAATGCGGCCCTGTTGGGGGCCATGGCCTATGGCACCTATGAATTCACCTCACTGGCCGTGATGAAGGACTGGACCTGGTCAATGGTGATCACCGATGTGACCTGGGGCACCAGCATCACTGCCCTGTCTGCCGTAGCCGGGGTCTGGGCCACACGCATGCTGACCTAGCCGCCCGTTTCCGAGGCCCACCGCCAGGCCCCGGGCCGCAGATCATTTAACGCCCAGCCGTCAATTTGCGCACGGATCAAACGTAGTGTCGGCAGGCCCACATGGGCGGTCATGCGCCGCACCTGTCGGTTACGCCCCTCGCGAATGGTGATCTCCAACCAGGCATCAGGCACCGATTTGCGAAACCGCACCGGTGGGTCGCGGGGCCACAACTGCGCGGGTGCCTCAATCTGGGTCACCCCTGCCGGAGCCGTCTTGCCATCCTTCAGCTCAACGCCCTTGCGCAGGGTATTCAAGGCGACCGCATCCGGCGCACCCTCCACCTGCACCCAATAGGTTTTGGGGCGCTTGTATTTGGGATGCGCGATGCGGGCCTGCAAGGCGCCATTGTCTGTCAGCACCAGCAGACCCTCGCTGTCTTTATCCAGCCGCCCTGCGGGGTAGAACTTTGGCTGATCAATGAACCCTGACAGCGTTGGGCGCCTGGAGCCTTCCGTCCCCTTGTCGGTGAACTGTGACAACACGCCAAAGGGCTTGTTAAACAGGATCACGCGGTCCATCTAATTGGCCGGGGTCAGGGTGGTGACACCCACAGCAGCAGCGCGCGCAAGCCCTATATCCAGCGACATTGGAATATACTCACCCCGTCGCCACAGCTGCGCCAAATCATCATAATGACGGGACAAAAAGTGCCCCGATTGCCCGGTAGATGTCACAAAAACCGATGAATCCGGGTCGGCAAAATCATACACCCCGCGATACCCGGCACCGTGCACGTTATGGTAGGGGTCAGGCTCGGTGCCTTTGGTGCGTCCGCGCAGCAGCGAATGATCCCCGCCAGAGGTTGATTGACGGATGTTCATGAAATAGCGCAGCACGGGCACCGTGCCCAGAACAGCGTGGTCATGGGTGGCCTGATGGGCATCGCCCCAGCGCAGGCTTTCCAGATTGTCGCCCCAGGTTTCATTGATCCACAACAGGGCGTCATCCAGCGCAAGGCGCGCCATTTCTGCACAGCTTTCAACCGGGGCGGATTGCAGCACGTCACACCAGACCGACGCCCCCTGCACATCGCGAAACACCCGTTCGATGAACAAGGGCTGAACGTGGTCAAATTCCTCCGCCAGCGGGCCCAGATCATCCTGTATCAGACGGGCCTGCAAGGCACGTACCCAGGCCGCATAGATCAGGGGCTCGGGCAGGTGCTCGTTCATCTCTCCGGACCAGCCCGCCAACAAGGTTAACGCACGCTGGCGCTGGCGCTCTGCCGTGCCCTCAGGCGCGGCCTCTCCGGTGAACCACAGCTCTGAACCAATCAAAGGCAGCAGGGTGCGGGCGGTCACGCTGATTGTGTCCAACTGCGCCTCGATAAAACTATCGCGCGTGTGCACCTGGCGTGCCTGCATCAAGCGTTGCCAGCGTTGGACGCGCTGCGTGTCCCCCCAGAGATGCGACACATGGTTGGGAAAGGGGCGATCCACCGTTTTATTGTTGGTATTGCCCAAAATCCCGCCACTGGGTGCCACAAATTCGGGGTTTGCGCTAAAGGGCAGGATCCCCTGCCAGCGGTTGCTGGCGATCCAGCCGGGCGAGGGCATGCGGCCCTGGCTCTGATGTGCAGCATCGCGTCGCGGCATTGCCCCGATGGTTTTGAGCGCGATGTTTTCGCGATCCACCAAGGTCAGGTTTTGCGACGGTGCGATATAGCGCACGGAGGCGGCGATGCCGTCCTCAACCGACTTGGCCTCCATCAGATCAATCGCCGCCGCCAGTGACGTGTCGCGGTTGCTCAGCACCGTCCAACTGACAGATGTCACATGGCCCGGCGGGGTGATGGTGGACAGGTTGTAATGTGTGCCGGGCAGAACCGGGCCATTGTCCGTCCAGCGCATGGTGACGGTCACCGGGTCCGAATCTTTGACCGTGATGATCGACGAACGGGTCACAAATTCCTTGAAACCGTCCGGCGTGCGGTATTCCTCCGGGTTGTCGGGGTTCAGCTCTTCGATGAAAACGTCCTGATCATCGAGGTAGGAGGAGGTTAACCCCCAACCCAGGGCCGCCGAGCGCCCCGTCTGTACCACCG
The DNA here is from genome assembly GCA_937928635.1 of uncultured Sulfitobacter sp. Lineage (GTDB taxonomy): Bacteria > Pseudomonadota > Alphaproteobacteria > Rhodobacterales > Rhodobacteraceae > Sulfitobacter. The sequence continues at coordinate 90,796 of CALFWM010000014.1, forward strand.
GCACACCGGGGATGGTGCCGCCAATCACCCCGCCGGATGCGATCTCCAACCGCGCCAGATACCAGATCGCAGGTGCGCTGAACCCCAGATGCGGGTCATTGGCCAGCAGCGTTCCGCCGGAGGCCGAACGGCTCGGTGCCGCGGCCCAGGCGTTGGACGCACCGGCAAAGGCGAGGGGTTTGAACGGCGACAAGGGATGCGCAGGCGGGGCGGTATTGGCCGCGTACAGCGGGGCACCGGGGACAAGTTCGGCATATTCCGGCAGGGCCGCCACACCTGCACCCGGCGCATCAGGCAAAATATCGCGCAGCCGATCACCCTCCGGCAATACCAGAGAGGTGCGCGCACGCAAAACTTCGGCATCCAGATGCCCGGACAATTGCAGGCCCATCAGCTTGACGATGGCAATCGAATCTGCCGGACGCCAGGGTGCCATAGGCGCGTTAAACAGCCACATTTCGGGGGCCCCGCGCCCCAATGCTTCGGTGTTGATCTGATTGATCCGCGCATTGACCCCGGCGGCATAGGCCTCAAGCGCGCGGGTTGTTTTGGGGTCCATCGCCTCGGCGGATTGCACGGACAGGGTGTAAATATCCAACCGGCGCAGCAGCTTATCAATGTTAAGCGTGGTGGTGCCAAACACCTCGCTCAACCGGCCCTGTGCGGTGCGGCGCAGCGTGATCATCTGCCAGATGCGATCCTGCGCATGGGCAAACCCCAGCCCAAAATAGACGTCAGCATCACTTTCACCAAAGATATGCGGCACATTGGCATTGTCTCGCACAATTTCGACCGGCGCGGTCAGGCCCGCCACCGCAACCTGATCCGAATACTCCGGCAGGGAGCGCGCCGCGAGCCAATAGACCATCAGCACCACCAGCACACACAGTGCGACCAGAACGGCGGTCAGTCGGACAAGCCAGCGAAAAATCAGCGCCATGAAGAGCTCCGCGTGATGCGCGCAATTGACCCAAACGCGCGAGGTGATAGGTAAGCTCTCGGCATAGCGTAACAAAACGACAAGGAAAAGCAGATGGCAAAGCTCGCATTTTTAGGTCTAGGCGTCATGGGGGGCCCCATGGCTGGTCATTTGCAAAAGGCCGGACACGATGTGACCGTCTATAACCGCACGAGCGCCAAGGCAGAGGCCTGGGCCAAGGCATATGGCGGCACCGCCGCAGCCACCCCGCGCGCCGCCGCTGAGGGCGCGGAGATGGTCATGGCCTGCGTGGGCAATGACGACGATTTGCGCAGTATTTGTCTGGGCGATGATGGTGCCTTTGCCGGTATGGCGGCGGGCACGGTTTTTGTCGATCACACAACCGTTTCCGCCGCTGTTACCAAGGAACTCTATGCCGTTGCAGACGGCGCGCAGATCAGTTTTGTCGATGCCCCCATCTCTGGCGGGCAGGCGGGCGCGGAAAACGCCGCGCTCTCGATCATGTGTGGCGGTGACATGGGGGCCTATGAACGGGCACTGCCGGTGATGGAGGTCTATTCCAAAATCTGCCGCCGCATTGGCGACAGCGGTGCGGGCCAATTGTGCAAAATGTCCAACCAGATTGCGATTGCCGGTCTGGTGCAGGGGTTGAGCGAAGCACTGCATTTTGCTCAAAAGGCCGGGCTTGACGGGCGCGACGTGGTTGAGGTGATTTCACAAGGTGCCGCCGGATCCTGGCAGATGGTGAACCGCCATGAAACCATGCTGGATGATGCGTTCAACCACGGGTTTGCGGTGGATTGGATGCGCAAGGACCTTGGTATTTGCCTCAGCACAGCCGAAGAAAACGGCGCCAGCCTGCCCATCACAGCGCTTGTGGATCAGTTTTATAAGGACGTGCAGAAAATGGGCGGGGGCCGATGGGATACCTCTGCATTGTTCAAACGGCTGCAAGCCAGCGGGTAAGGTAAATCTAAAGGTTTTGGGGGGTAGATTAGCCGTGACCTGTTGCAATGGCCGATGTACCCTAAATGCCCGCACCAAATGCCCTTTTTCATCCTGAACCCGCCCCCAGGGCAGGGCGTCTGCACCTGTGCCTGCTGGATCACGAAAACAGAATATGCGGCAGTAATTATGCCGCAGCCACCGATCACCCGATCTCCATTCCTAAAATGATACGCACAGTTTATGACGTAACACCGCATGAGGACATGCCAGATAGCGTTTACTCCCGGATGGAGGGACGGCTGAACACTAGTGCAGGGTCCGCCGGGTATTATCTGTGCCGCACAAAAACAGGTGAGGTATTTTGGATTGCGGTCAGCATCTACAAAACCACAGGGGGCCGGGTGATTTGTCATATGCCCGTGACCTCTCCGCTGCTTAAAAAATTCGGGGCCTTCTATGCCCACCTTAAACAAGCCGAGGTCGATGACATTGATGAACACGAAAGCGTTCAGCGACTGTTGACGTTGATGCTGAATGAGGGCGTTGCGGATTACCGTTCGCTCGCCACCACCATCATGATTGACGAGATTGGCAAGCGGGATGCGGGGCACAACCGCCCGCAATACAAAGACCTGCGCGCGCTGCAATCCGTTCTGGCCGCGATGCGCAGTATCGACGACTGCGGCAAGCAGATTGACGCAATGTCAGACAAAAGCCGGCTGATCCCCTACCAGCTCAAGCTACAGGCGGCCCGGCTGGAAGGGGGGCGCGGCCCGCTGAGCGTGGTGGCCGACAACCATCAGGAACTGACCGACAAATTGCTGTCTATCACCCGCGCGTTGCAACGCGCATCCGCCACAGAACTTGACGCCGTTATTGATGCCATCGCCTATGTCGCGCAAAGCAATCATGCCGCAGAATTGCTCGATACCGGCACCCTCAGCACCTGCGGCACTGCACAGGCCGAGACCCTGGCGCGCGATGCGTTAAGCGAAGTGATTGAGGATTGCCGGTGCGAAATGGTGGTTCTGTTAGGAGACATCAACACTGCCATCGAAACACTGATTGCAATTTGCCGGCGCATGCGCCGCGCCGTGTCAGCGATAGAGATGACAAGTATGATGTGCAAGGTGGAACGGGCCAGATTGACCAGGGACGCCGACGGGCTGAAAGGCATCGAAGAGCAGTTGCATCAGGTTCAGACCAATCTGGCGGATTGTATGGCGCACATAGACGATAACGCCCTTTGCGCGCTCGCGCTGGCCGATCAGATCAAGCGCGCCAGCAGCGCGTGATCTTTCCGAAAGGCGGATAGGCGCTGACCATGCGGCAAAACCGCCGGTCAGCGCAATCTTTCAGGGGATGATGCGGGTGTATTTGGTGCCTTCAAGCGTTGCGCCAACCCGCAGGCCCGCCCGACCAAACACGGCGGCAACCACCGGGCTCAGCACCGTTGTGGTGTCTGCCGCAACGCTGTCGCCCTTGTCGGAGATCACATATTCAACATCCGCGCCCGCAGCCCAACCGGGGGAGCGGCGAAAGCCCAAAAGCGCATCTTCGGTCAGGAAGAACAGCACATGCGCAAATTGCTGCGCGCCGATCTGCAATCCACCAGAGCCTTTGACCACAGAGTAGTAATCAACGGTCACGTCATCCACCAGCAAGGCGCCGCGCCCAAACGCGCCGCCAAAGCCAAACCCCGCCTCTGTCACCAATGGCATGACCAACATGCCGTTGGCCTTGTCCGCAAGGGCGCGGGTGTTGGGGTATTCAGAATACATCTGCGCCAACGTCGAATTTACCCGCGCGTCGATCACCTGACTGCCGCGTCCGCCAATGCCATTGCCACAGGCGGCTGTAACGCCAACACCTGCCAGCGCGCCAAGGGTAAAGACCCGACGCGAAACGTTTTGATTGTTCATATGTTCACTGCCCGTATATTTGCCTGATGCTGGTTGCTCCGGCTTGTGCGCGATCTTAGGCGCAAATGCGTCCATTGTCATTTGTTTTTGACCCAAATGCGCAAATACTTGCCCGGAATGTCACGGACGCATCGCCCGACATCCGACCGTGGCAGGAATTTCCCGATTCTAAGTATCGTACCGCTGTGCCGAAACAGGGGTTTGATCCAAACGAGGCCCGACAATTGACCTGAGGATTTCATGCAAAGAATATTCCTTGCCGGGCCCGGCATTGATCAAAATCTGGCAGCGCTGAGAACCTAAGCCCCCAAAACCTTTGCCGCAGCAGGGGCGAAATAGGTCAGCACCCCGTCACAGCCCGCGCGTTTGAAGGCCATCAGGCTTTCCATCATCACGCGTTCTTCGTCGATCCAGCCATTGGCGGCGGCCGCTTTGACCATCGCGAACTCGCCCGACACCTGATAGGCAAACGTCGGCGCACCAAACTGGTCTTTCACGCGTCGGCAGATGTCAAGGTACGGCTGGCCCGGTTTCACCATCACCATATCCGCGCCCTCCGCCAGATCACGGGCCACCAGACGCAAGGCTTCATCCGAATTGGCCGGGTCCATCTGATAGGTCTTTTTGTCCCCCGTCAACGCACCGGACGCCCCCACAGCATCGCGGAACGGCCCATAAAAGGCCGAGGCAAATTTTGCGGCATAGCTCAGGATCATCACGTCAGAATGGCCGCCAGCCTCCAACGCGGCGCGGATCGCGCCAATGCGCCCGTCCATCATGTCAGAGGGGCCGATGATATCGGCACCAACCTCCGCCTGTGACAGCGCCATTTTCACCAGCGCCTCCACCGTGCGATCATTGACGATAATGCCATCCTCCACAAACCCGTCGTGACCGTTGATGTTATAGGTGTCCAGCGCCACATCGCTCATCACTGCAATGTCGGGCGTTGCCGCCTTGATCGCCGCAATGGCACGGTTGGCGGGATTGCCTGGATCCCAGGCACCTGCGCAATCTTCCGTGCGGTCCTCTAACCCCGTGTAGGGAAACACACAAATCGCCCCAATGCCCAAATCCGCAGCCATCCGTGCGGCATCTGCAACCTTGTCAACGGAGCGGCGCACAACACCGGGCATGGAGGGCACAGGCTCCTCAACCCCCTCACCAGCGCGCACAAAGATCGGCCAGATCAAATCACCAACGGCCAGCTCATTTTCACGCACCAGCGCGCGGCGGGCAGGTGTGGAACGGGCGCGGCGCAGACGCGTTGCAGGGTAGGGCGCTTGAACAGGGTGCATCAAAAATACCTCATTTGTGGGGTCCCCCTTCTTTCCACGAAAAATCCCACCTCTCAAGGGTAGGAATTGTTTTCGCGCAAGGGTAAGAGATGCGGAGCTTCCTTGCCCGGATAATGCCTTGGACTGGTATCAGACCCTTTTTGAATTGATCGACATGCGCTCCTTCTCGAACCTGTGGTTCTGGATCGTGCTGGCGGTGTTGTGGTCCACCGTCAGCCATTGGGTGCTGGGCGTGCCCTATGACATGGTGTTGCGCGCGCGCCGTCAGGGCGAAGAGGCGCAGGCCGATCTGGAAGACATCGTGCGTATCAACGTCAACCGGCTGCTTTATATCGCGCATGTGTCGGGCCTGTGGTTGCTGGGCTTTAGCTGTTTTGGCCTGACCATGTTGGGCCTGCTGGCCTTTGTCTACGAATCTGAATTTGCCCAGGCCGTGTTCCTGCTGGCCTTTCCGCTGTCTGGTGTTGGCCTGCTGAGCCTGTCCACCGCACGTCTGATCCAGACTGAAAACTCGAAAGGCGACCAACTGCATAAACGTCTGATGCGCCACCGGGTCTACACGCAAATCATCGGCATGGTGGCGATCTTTGTCACTGCCCTGTGGGGCATGTACCAGAACATGACGTTGGGACCATTGGGCGGATAATTTTGACACCGGGCGCGCCCGCGTCACATGAGGCTGCAATGAAAGAGCAGATTACCCTGTCCGGGGTGCCGGAGGGCTATGAGCCCCACGCCATCCTCAGCGAAATCGGCTCTCAAAATGCGCCTGTGATCCATGTGGCGCGCGATGACAAGCGCATGGCTGCACTTCAGGCCGCATTGGCGTTCTTTGCCCCTGACATGCCCGTGGTGGTTTTTCCCGGCTGGGATTGTCTGCCCTATGACCGCGTCTCACCCAACGCGGACATATCCGCACAGCGCATGGCGACCTTGGCCGCGCTGGCGCAGGGCATGCCCGACAAATTTGTGTTGCTCACCACGATGACCGCGGCAACACAGCGGGTGCCCGCGCGTAGCATCCTGCGCGATGCAGCGTTTTCGGCCACCGTGGGCAACCGCATTGATGAAAGCGCCTTGCGCGCGTTTCTCGTGCGCATGGGGTTTGTGCAAAGCCCTACGGTGATGGAACCCGGCGATTACGCCATTCGCGGCGGCATCATCGACATTTATCCCCCCGGGGATCTTGGCCCTGTGCGCCTTGATCTGTTTGGCGACACGCTGGACGGCGCGCGCCGGTTTGACCCCGTGACACAGCGCACGACGGAGAAGCTGGAGGTTGTTGAACTGGCCCCGGTCAGTGAGGTCATTCTGGATGAGGCCGCGATCACCCGGTTTCGCCAGAATTACCGGATTGAATTTGGCGCGGCAGGCACCGATGACCCGCTCTATGAGGCGATCAGCGCAGGGCGTAAGCATCAGGGGGCCGAACACTGGCTGCCGTTTTTCCACGCGGAGCTGGAGACCCTGTTTGACTATCTGCCCGGCGCGAGCATTACATTGGATGATCAGCTGACCGCGACACGGCTCGCCCGCTGGGACAGTATTGAGGATCAGTACGAAACCCGCCGTCTGGCCATGGCGAACCGCTCCAAAATGGACACGGTCTATAAACCCGCCCCTGCGGATGGGTTGTATCTGACGGATGAGGCCTGGACACTGGCAACCGCCAATCACCGCATGATCCAGCTCACCCCCTTGCCACAACCCACCGGACCAAACGTGCTGGATGCAGGCGCGCGCATTGGGCGTAATTTTGCGCCAGAGCGTCAGCAGGAATCCATCAGCCTTTTTGGGGCCTTGGCGGCGCATGTGAAAGCAAAAATGCAAAACGGTCCGGTGCTGATTGCCAGCTATTCAGAGGGCGCGCGCGAACGTCTGACCGGGTTGATTGAGGACGAAGGACTGGCCGAAGCGATCCCGGTTACCGATGCGAAACGGATCGGTAAACACGGTTTGCATCTGGCGGTCTGGGCCTTGGAACATGGGTTTGAGGCACCGGGCCTGACGGTGATTTCTGAACAAGACGTGCTGGGCGACCGTCTGATCCGCGCGCCCAAACGCAAACGCCGGGCAGAGAATTTTCTGACCGAGGCGACCAGCCTGTCGCCCAACGATCTAATTGTTCACGTGGATCACGGCATCGGGCGCTATCACGGCATGGAGGTAATCACCGCTGCCGGGGCCGCGCATGAATGTCTGGTGCTGGAATACGCCGAACGCGCCAAGCTCTATCTGCCGGTTGAAAACATCGAACTGCTGAGCAAATACGGCCATGATGAGGGGCTGTTGGACAAGCTCGGCGGCGGGGCATGGCAATCCAAGAAAGCCAAGCTCAAGGAACGCATCCGCGAGATGGCGGACAAGCTGATCCGCATCGCCGCCGAACGCGCCCTGCGCAAGGCCCCGGTGCTGGAGCCGCCCGTGGGCGCCTGGGATGCCTTTAGCGCGCGTTTTCCCTACACGGAAACCGACGACCAACTGCGCGCCATTGGCGAGGTCATGGACGACCTGACCAGCGGCAATCCGATGGACCGTCTGGTCTGCGGCGACGTTGGTTTTGGCAAAACCGAAGTTGCCATGCGCGCAGCCTTTGTCGCCGCCATGTCTGGCGTGCAGGTGGCGGTGATTGCGCCAACCACCTTGCTGGCGCGGCAACACTACAAGAGCTTTGCTGAACGCTTTCGCGGCTTTCCGATCAATGTGCGCCCGCTGAGCCGGTTTGTGTCTGCGAAAGACGCCAACCTGACGCGCGAGGGCATGAGCAAAGGCACCACCGACATTGTCATTGGCACCCATGCCTTGCTGGCAAAAAACGTGCGTTTTAAAGACCTTGGCCTGTTGGTGATCGACGAAGAGCAGAAATTTGGCGTCACCCATAAGGAACGGCTCAAGGCCTTGCGCACCGACATTCACGTGCTGACCCTGACGGCAACTCCAATCCCGCGCACCTTGCAACTGAGCCTCACCGGTGTGCGCGATCTCAGCATCATCGGCACGCCGCCGGTGGACCGTCTGGCGATCCGCACCTATGTGTCCGAGTTCGATGCGGTCACGCTGCGCGAGGCGTTGCTGCGCGAACATTATCGAGGCGGGCAGAGTTTTTACGTGGTGCCGCGCATTTCGGACCTGCGCGAGATAGAGGAATTTCTAAAAGACCAACTGCCTGAACTTACCTATGTGGTCGCCCATGGCCAGATGGCAGCGGGCGAGCTTGATGACCGCATGAACGCCTTTTATGACGGTAAATTCGACGTTCTGCTGGCCACCACAATTGTGGAATCCGGCCTTGATATCCCGACGGCCAACACGATGGTCATTCACCGCGCGGATATGTTTGGTCTGGCACAGCTGTACCAGATCCGGGGCAGGGTGGGCCGCTCCAAAACCCGCGCTTATGCCTATCTGACCACCAAACCGCGCACCAAACTGACCGCCACGGCGGAGAAACGTCTGCGCGTGTTGGGCTCCCTTGATACGCTGGGAGCCGGGTTCACGCTGGCCTCCCAAGACCTCGACATTCGCGGCGCGGGCAATCTGCTGGGCGAGGAACAATCAGGCCAGATGCGCGATGTGGGCTTTGAACTTTATCAATCCATGCTGGAAGAGGCGATTGCCAAGATCAAAGCCGGTGAGATGGAAGGCCTTTCTGCGGCGGATGAACAATGGGCACCGCAGATCAACCTTGGCGTGCCGGTGCTGATCCCGGAGGCCTATGTGCCCGATCTGGACGTGCGTCTGGGCCTTTATCGCCGTCTCAGCAGCCTGTCGACCAAGGTGGAGCTGGAAGGGTTTGCCGCCGAGCTGATCGACCGCTTTGGCAAACTGCCGCGCGAAGTGAACACCCTGATGCTGGTCGTGCGGATCAAGGCGATGTGCAAACGCGCGGGCATTGCCAAGCTGGATGGCGGGCCAAAGGGCGCGACCATTCAGTTTCACAACGATAAATTCGCCTCTCCCGAAGGGCTTGTACAGTTTATTCAGGACCAGCGCGGCTTGGCCAAGGTTAAGGACAACAAGATTGTCGTGCGCCGCGACTGGAAGAAAGACGCGGACAAGATCAAAGGGGCTTTTGCCATTGCACGCGATCTGGCGGAACATGTGATTGCAAAAGAAAAGAAAGCCAGAGCAAAGGCTTGAGCGGCGCACTTCAGGTGGTTTCTGACACGATCTGTTCTTGCTGACGCTCCGCACGTGCCAGCCGCAACAACAGGCCAAAACCCGCAATCGACAGCACCAGCACATAAAGCACACCGGGCGTCACGCGGTCCCCCAGCAGCAAGATCACCGGGGCCGCGAGTGCTGCGGCAACAACGGTCGACATGCCCCCAATGAGGGAGGCCGCCATACCTGCAATATGCCCCATCGGTTCCATCCCGATGGCGTTCAGGTTGCCCAGTGTCAGGCCCGCATGCAGAAACAAACCAAACTGCCAGAACAGGAACACGCCAAAACCATAGGGCTCTGGTAATTCCGTCAGGGCCAAGCTCCAGATGACGCCAGAAATCACGATCTGTGCGCCAAAAGAGACCGTCACCAGACGGCGCATGCCCAACCGCACCACCAGCAGTGCGTTGATCCAACTGGCACTTGCAGACACCAGCGCCGCCGCGCCAAACCAATAGGGAAAGCTGCCCGCGCGGCCATATATCTCATCATAGACCTGATGCACCATCATCAGCAGCGAGATCAGCGTTGCCATCGCCAACGTTTGAATGGTGATTGACAGGCGCACCGTGGGATGGGTGAATACCGCAATCGCGCCTCGCTTCATCACTGAAAACTCCAGCGGACGGCGGTTTGCAACGGGCAGTGTTTCAGGCAAGCGCAGGATCAGCCAGATCGTGCTGATCAAAGAAAAAACAATAAACGTCAAATAGATACCGCGCCATCCCATCAGGTGAATGACCCCAACAGCCATTGCAGGCGCAAACCCCGGCACCAGCGCAAACACCATCATGACAAAGGACACAATGCGCGCCATTTCGCGCCCGGCAAACAAATCACGGGTCACAGCCATCGCAACAATCCGCGGCCCGGAGGCCCCAAGCCCCTGTATCACACGCGCGATCAGCATCAGCTCAAAAGACTGGGTCGCCCAGGCGAAAGCGGCAGAGGCGATATAAAGGAGCGAGCCGACGATCATCACACGCTTGCGCCCAAAGGCATCAGACAATGGGCCAGCAAGAAACGTGCCAAAGCCAAGGCCCAGAAAAAAGGCGGTAAGAATCAGCGGGGCGCGGTCCGGGTCAGCCGGGCTCAGCTCCGCACCAATGTCAGGCAACGCAGGGAGCATCGCATCCATGGAAAACGCAACTGTGGCGAACATCATCGCGATCAGGGCCACGAATTCCGTGCGGCTCATCTTAAATTCTGAAGGCTTAGACGTCACGTTGGCTCCAACCAAGCGCGCCAAAACTGACGCCACATGGCGTCAGAATTAACCTATGGTTGCGGCCGCATCAACAGACAAACGTTAACAAAGGTGAACTTCTTGAGATCAGTCTTGGGTTTAGCCAACAGGCGAGCGAATAAGTCGTGTTCTCCCTATGCATGTTTATTCATCTCAACGGGATGCGATGGCACTAAGAATGGTCAGAATCGCGCCGCCCCCAGCCAAAGGCCACTGTGCGTCGTTTAGACGGCCAGTTGAAACTTCTTGAGATTCAAAACGGGTTTGGAGGGCACAATGATCCGTGCCGGGTTATGCGGGAGATAGACGACCTGGGCGATATCCTGCAGGTCATCAAAAAAACCGTTCCACTCCGCGCCCATGGCAAAGATGCAGACGTTATAATTCACGATGTCGGTGCGAATTTGCCCTGTGGTCTGCTGCGCAATCACGCGGTCCACATACCGGCAGCTTTCCAGCATATCGCGTCGCTGGGCATAATCGGCGGTGGTTTCAAACCCATAAAGATCCGCAAAGGCATCGGTGGCACAGCCCAAAATCAACTCATCCCCAAGGGCACAAAGATCCCGCAGGTGCTGATTTTCGGAAGGATGGGACAGATCAAACGTGCCATAGCTTAACACGGTACGACGCGGGGCTTTGGAGACCACGTTCATGTCTCTGCCTGACCGTTTGAAACGACGGCTGGGCCCAGTTCGTTGCGCCAAATCGCCTTGATCGGCGCGATGGCGGCAACCGCGTCAGGTTTTGCATCCACCAGGCGACTCAAGGGCCCCAAAAGGTATGGATTGGATAGGATTGCGCTGTGCACCGCGCCCGATGTGTGTGAATTGCCTGCCATTTGCCCGCCCGTAGAGTTTTATTATTATTGCGGGGTCTTTTGCCCCGCATCGCTTGACCATACGACAAAGGCTTTTAAGGTGCAAAAACACCGTGCAGGGTGTGCATCGAACTGTGGCATTACTGCCATATGACAGGGCGGTCAGCTCTCTCCCGCCAGATCAGCAATCACTTTTGCCCAGAGTTCCGGCGGCTGCGCCCCCGGCACAGCGTGTTGATTCGCCACAATAAATGTCGGCACAGAAGTGATCCCCATCTGCCGCGAATGCACATCCCGGTCCCGAATGCTCTGGGCGTCTTCCTCGGTGTTCAGCAGGCGGGTGACAACAGCGGCGTCCATCTCAATGCTGTCCGCAATATCGGCCAGCACCTCTTTGTCACCAATATCACGCGCCTCGACAAAGTAGGCGGTGAACAACGCGGCAACCGCTGCGGTCTGGCGCCCCTCAATCCCGGCCCAATGGATCAGCCGATGCGCATTCAGCGTGTTGGGCGTACGCTTCATCCCCTCAAAATTGATGTTCAGCCCTGCCGCCTTGGCGTGCTCGACAACCGGCGCATAGGCACGCACCGCCCCCTCTTTGCCGCCAAATTTCCCTTCCAGATAGGCGCGCCGGTCCATCCCGTCGCGCGGCATGTCCGGGTTCAACTGAAAGGGATGCCATTCAATCGAAAACCGATGGTTGGGATGATCTTGCAGCGCGCGGTCCAGATGGGTTTTGCCGATGTAGCACCAGGGGCAAATGGGGTCAGACATGATATCAAGTTTGATCGGATCGCTCATGGGGGTCAGCCTCGTATCGGGCGCGCAGGGCGCGGCGCAACAATTTACCATTGGCCCCCTGCGGGAGCACTGGCAGATGAACATAAAAGCGCGGCTGTTTGTAGCGCGCCAGCTTACCTTGCGCATAACCGTGCAGCGCGGCGTCGTCCAGTGGGCGGTCGGCGGTATAAAACGCCGCGATCACATGAACGCCCGCTTTGATCTCCACCTCGGTCACGCCAATGCTCTGCACGCCCGGTGCGGCGCTCAGCGCGGCCTCAACCTCCAGGGGTGAGACGCGAAAACCGCCCGCATTCATCATATCATCGCGCCGCCCCAGATAGGTGATCTGCCCCTGATCATCCATCACGCCCTCATCCCCGGTCAAAAACCACGGTCCCTGAAAACGCGCAGCGGTCTGTGCCGGCGCATCAAAATAGCCCAGCATCAACCCCGGGTCAGTTTTGTGAATGGCAATTGTGCCCGCCTGATCCGCCGCAAGGGGCCCCTCAGGCCCCAGAATGGCAACGCGCCGGCCCGGCTGCGCCCGCCCCAACGTGCCTCCGGATGCCGGATGTGCCGGGCTGCCCGAGATAAATGTGGAACATTCCGACATGCCAAAGGCCTCATAGATCGCGGTCCCCGTGGCCTGCTCCCAGGCCTGCCGGACAGGCGCTGACAGCTTTTCCCCCGCGCTTAGCCCATGGCGCAGGTTTGGAATGCTCAAGCGCGTTTCTGACTTGAGCATCTGGCGGTAAACCCCCGGCGCGGCTGCAAAAATACTGGGTGTATGGGCTCTCATCAGGGCGGGCAAATCACCCGGTACAGTGCCCGGCGCAGGGATCAGGGCCGTGGCTCCCATTGTCCAGGGGTCCATCAGACCGGTCCCCAGCGTATAGGTCCAGTTGAACGCGCCTGCATGCATCACCCGATCCTCACGGCGCAGCCCATACCACCCCTCAAACATCATCTGCCGCGCCAGAATGGCCCGGTGCGCATGCATCACGGCCGAGGGCGTGCCGGAGGTGCCAGAGGTATAAATGATATAGCCCAGCCGCTCGGGATCACCCATGTGCCAATCCGCCGGAGGCAGGGCGCGCATGGCGCGCAACTCAGGCAAGGTGATGCAATGATCCACCTCCGGGCAGGCCACCGCCATATCGCGCACCACAACACGGGGAGTCAGGGTGGCAATGATCTGCGCCACTTCCGGTGCTGTAAGTGCCGCGGAGGTGGGCACCACAACCAATCCGGCGGCCAGCCCCCCCAGATAGGCAAGGGGGAAATCGGGCGTATTGCCCAGACGCAGCAACACCCTATCCCCCGGCACCAACCCGGCTTGCAAAAAACCTGTCGCTGTCCCGCGCACTGCGGTAATCAACGCGCAATAACTCCAAACCTCTTGCCCCTTGGCTGAGATCAACGCCAGTGCCGTCTTGTCCGGTGTCTCTGCCCCCGCCGCCAAAACATAAGCGGCCAGATTAAACGGGGAAGGGATCGAAATCGCAGACATGCCCCTGCGCTACCTGAGCGGTGCGCGCGTTGCAAGGCAGGCGCAGGGCGGCTATAGCCCTGTCATGACTGCTGAAAATACCATTTCACTGATCCGCATTGCCCGTGAAAACGGGGCCAGCGATGATGTCCCTCCGATTGATCTGGGCCAGCGCGTGCGCGAAATCCGCAAGGCGCATAACTGGACACTGGCACAAGCGGCCAAACAGGCGGGGCTGGCGCGTTCAACCCTCAGCAAAATCGAAAATGGGCAAATGTCTCCGACCTATGACGCCCTGAAAAAACTGGCAACAGGTCTTGAAATCACCGTACCCCAGCTTTTCACGCCGCCAGCGGCAGAGCGCATCAACGGGCGCATGGCCATCACCAAAACCGGCAGCGGCACGGCGAAGGCCACAACCACCTATGAACATGAACTGCTAGGCGACAGCCTGCTGAAAAAGCAGATGCTGCCTTATCGCGCCCGCATCCGTGCGCGTTCGATGGATGAATTTGACGGCTGGGTGCGCCACGACGGCGAAGAATTCCTCTATGTCCTGACGGGCGTCGTACGGCTTTTCACGGAATTCTACGAACCTGTTGAACTGCGCCGCGGCGACAGCGCCTATTACGACGCGACCATGGGCCACAACGTGATATCGCTTAGTGCAGAGGATGCTACCATCCTCTGGGTCACATCGCTGCTCTGAGCCTGTGTTTCACCCTTCGGGATAAACTCCGGGGTTTGGGGCAGCGCCCCATTCTTAAAAAGAATGCGGGCTTGCCCGCACCTTTTCCCTAATCTTCAAACAGCGCCCGCAGCACCACATGCGCCACTAAGACGGTCAGCAATTGCACGACAATAAATGCCGGAATATGACCGGGGTTGATCCCGGCAAAGGTGTCTGAAAATCCCCGCGCGAGGGTCACGGCCGGATTGGCAAAGCTGGTGGAGGAGGTAAACCAATAGGCCCCCGTGATATAGAGCGCGACGAGGGTCGGCACCGCCTCTGCGCGCGCTTTCAGCCCGCCAAATATCACAAACAACAAACCAAAGGTTGCGACCCCTTCGGAAAACCACTGCGCCACACCGGTGCGGTGCATCGTCATCGACCATTGCAGCACCGGCAGATCAAACATCACATGGGTGGCCCAGACCCCCAGGACAGCGCCGATAATCTGCGCCAGCACAAAACCCGGCACACGGGCCCAGGGCAATTCGCCCCGCAGCGCAAAGGCAAGACTGACCGCCGGGTTGAAATGCGCCCCTGAAATCGGCCCCAGGGTGGTGATAATCACATAGAGCATACAGCCCGTCGCAATGGCATTGGCCAATAGCGCAATCGCGATATTGCCGCCAGAGAGTTCCGCCCCCATCACACCAGAGCCAATGACCGAAATCAGCAACAGCGCCGTGCCAAGCGCCTCTGCCGCCAGTTGTCGCATCACATCACCTCGCCACAGGCCGCCAGATGCGCGCGCAACTTGTCGGGCGACATCGTTTCTACATCCTGCGCCAAGAATGTCAGCGCGCGCTTGCGCAAGACCGCATAGGCCTGCTCAAACGCGGCAGGGGCAGCATCCCCGGTGATCGCTGCGGGGTCTTCTACCCCCCAATGGGCGCGCAATGGGGTGCCGGGCCAGATCGGGCAGGTCTCTGCCGCCGCCGATCCACAAACCGTGATCACCACATCCATCACCGGCGCGTCCGCCGCGCCAAAGACATCCCAGCTTTTGGAGTGATAGCCGTCAACCCCATGACCCCGCTGTGCAAGCGTTTTCAGGGAGTGTGGGTGCACCCGGCCCGCAGGTTGACTGCCCGCCGAATAGGCGCGCAAACCTCCAGCCCCCAGATCGTTGAGCAAGGCTTCCAACAGGATCGAGCGGGCAGAGTTGCCCGTACATAAAACAAGAATATTCATGAAGGTCAGTTAAACCGCATTTGTTTCAACTCTATGACAGTTATTCCTGCCACCACCATGCCTGCGGCATATATTGCGCGCCATCCCCGTAAATCGGCACGTCGGGGAATTTCATACGCGCATCATGGGCAATCAATCCTTCGTTAAACTGCCAGAACGGAATCACGTACCGTCCTGCGGTCAAAACACGGTCCATCGCCTTGGTCGCGGCGACAAAATCCTCAGAGGCGCGTGCGCTCAACATCCTGTCAATCATGGCATCAATTGCGGGCGATTTGACCCCCATCAGGTTGCGCGACCCGGGCTGGTCCGCTGCCTCACTGCCCCAATAGTAACGTTGTTCATTGCCGGGGCTCAGCGATACGGCGCGGCGAAAGTAGGTCACATCAAAATCAAACTCATTAATCCGCCCCACATATTGCGCGTTATCAACCGTCTCAATTGTGGTTTTAATCCCCAACCGTTCAAGTGCCGGCAAAAACAACTGTGCAATGCCCTGGGTCTCGCGGCTGCCTTTTTCCAGCAGGATGGTAAAGCGCACCGGCTGCCCCTCCGGGCTGGTCAGCACGCCGTTTTGCGTGGTGAACCCTGCCGCCTTGAACTGGGCGGAGGCCGCGCGGATGGCCTTGCGGTTGCGCTCTGATCCGTTGCCCTGGGGCTGCACATAGCCCTCCAGCGTACCGGGCACGAGGTCATCGGCAAAAGGCGCCAACAGCGCTGCCACTTTGCCGGTTGCGGGGCCTTGGTCCATCGCAAGGATGGAGTTGGAGAAATAGGAAGAAATGCGCGGCAGGGCCCCGCCGGTCAGCGTTTCATTGATGTATTCAAAGTTGAATGCGGTCGTCAGCGCATCACGCACCCGCCAGTCATCAAAGGGCGCACGCCGCGTGTTCATCACAAATCCGGTCATGCCGGATGGTTTCTGATGGGCAAAGCTCGATTTGACCACTCTGCCATCCCGCATCGCAGGGAAATCGTAGAGCGTGTTCCATGTCTCCACATTGAATTCACGCACCGCAGAGATTTGGCCCGCCTTGAACGCCTCAAACAACACAGAGGCATCGCCGTAAAAATCAATCCTGATCTGATCGAAATTGTGCTGCCCCTGATTGAACGGCACATCCTTGCCCCAATAGTCGGGGTTGCGTGTGAGCGTCACCTGACGCCCCGCATCAAAGTCAGAAATCACGTAAGGACCGGAGCCAAGCGGCACCTCAACCAGCGGGGCATTGGCAAAATCTTTGCCCTCCCATTGCGCCTTGCTCAGGATCGGGCGCATGCCCGCCAGCAGCGCCAATTCGCGGTTATCCGTGTTAAAGGTAAACCGCACCCTGCGCGGGCCGGTTTGCTCAATGCTTTCAATCTGGTTCCACAACCCCAGATAACGCGGATGCCCCTGCGTGCCGAGCAACTCGTAGGAAAAAATCACATCCTCTACCCCCAAGGGGGAGCCATCGGAGAATGTCGTGCCCGCGCGCAGGGTAAATTCGACCCATTTGCGGTCATCCGGCACCTCGATGCTCTCTGCCAACACCCCATAAAGCGCAAAAGGTTCATCCCAGGACCGGCCCATCAGGGCGTCATGGGTGAAAAAGCGCAACTGCCAGGGCACGGTGCCTTTGCGCACGTAAGGGTTCAGACTGTCAAAACCACCTGTATTGCCCAGTGTGATCGCACCGCCTTTGGCGGCATTTGCGTTCACATAAGGCAAGGCGGAAAAATCTGCGGGCAGGGCGGGCGCGCCATACATTGAGATCGCGTGCTGGGGGTCTGCCAGGGCAAATCCCCCAGAGAGAATCAGTGAAGAAATCGTGGCAAACCGCCGTAGCTTTTGGAAAAAATGAATCCTCATTTTCGAAACAATCCCATTCTGCCCTTGTTTTATTGAGCCAAGTGTTAACGGGGGAATCCCGACAGTTCAAACTTTTAGCTTGGCGAAACGCCCCGTATCTCTTATAAAGAAGTCACTGCTCGATAGGTTTCTTGCCTGTATGAAACCTGCCTCAATAACTTAACGCCAGCTTCGTGCTGGCGTTTTTTTTGCCTTGCGGCGCGGTCCTTTGGAATATCTTTGACAAACCGACAGGCGATTAAGCATTTCCTTTGCTTGCGCGGCACGTCATTGTGCATGCGCAGCATATTGAGGAAAACGCAATGGCATATACGATCGATCTTTCAGGAAAAACAGCCGTCATCACCGGATCAAACTCCGGCATCGGGCTGGGTATCGCATGGGAACTGGCGCGCGCCGGGGCGGATGTGGTGCTGAACTCCTTTTCAGACCGGGATGAAGATCACGCCATCGCCGCAGAGATTGCCGGTGAAACAGGTGTCACCGCACGCTACATTCAGGCGGATATGTCCAAGGGCGATCAATGCCGCCGTCTGATCACCGATGCCAGGCAATGCGACATTCTGATCAATAACGCGGGCATTCAACATGTAGCGGCGATCCCGGATTTTCCGGCGGAGAAATGGGATGCGATCATTGCGATCAACCTCAGCTCCGCCTTTCACACAACCGCAGCCGCCCTGCCAATGATGCGCGCGGCGGGCTGGGGCCGGGTGATCAACATCGCCTCCGCCCATGGGCTGACCGCATCACCCTATAAATCCGCCTATATCGCGGCCAAACACGGGATTGTTGGCCTCAGCAAAACCACGGCACTTGAAACTGCCGAAGAGCCGATCACCGCCAACACCATTTGTCCCGGCTACGTGCTGACGCCCCTGGTGGAATCGCAAATCCCCGACACGATGAAAGAATATGACATGTCCCGCGAGGATGTGATCAAGAACGTCATGCTCAAGCGCCAGCCCTCCAAAGAGTTCGCCACGGTGGAGCAGATGGGCGGGACAACAACGTTCCTGTGCTCTGACGCAGCGGCCCAGATTACGGGCACAGCGATCAGTGTGGACGGGGGCTGGACAGCGCTTTGAGAGGGCTGTGCCTACCCGAAAAGGGCCGCCAAAGGTTAACGCACCGCACGCTTGGCGGGGGCAAAGCCGCGATATGTCTTAAAACCTGAGGTTTTCGGGAAATTGAGGCTGCGGTATGACGTCGGTATTCCAGCGGTATTGCATCGGTGCCGGGGGCGGTGTCGAGGGGTGTTAACAGGGCGTTCGGTCAGATGTGTTGAGAAAGGGTGAAAGTCGGGTGTGCGGGACTCAGCGCTCTTTCGCTGCAGCTGCGCGAATGACTGCTCCTACTTAGAAAGCTCGTCCATCAACGCCTTCTTTAAAGTGTCGTATTCGCGCTGAGAGATACCTTGCATCGCAGCATCGCTATCAGTTAGCTGATCCTCATAGGGATTTGGGGCAGGAAAACGCGCGTCTGGCCTGATAAATTGGCTGTCAGTCAGGTCACATCGCTGACCGTCTATGCGGTTATAGTAGTGCCAAACCTCCGGGTAGCGTGTCCGCAAAATCTCTCCACCGAAAAGGTCATGGACCACAGCACTCGTGACATTGCATTGACCATTTGCTGGATTTTCCTTTGACCATTGCTTCGCGGTTTCCAATGACCAGGCGGTTTCAAGCGCTGCCCTTACTCGTTCTTCGTCGAAAATCATCTTCCCAAAACTCCAATACCATTCGTCATGACAGTTTTGTCGAAAGAAGTCTGAATCCTGCATAGGCAAACAAGCCGCCCAGCATTGCTTGAATCGGTCGGCGGGCCTTTGTGTATGCTGTGACCATCTTTGGGGTCGAAAACGCGAGCGTATAAGCGATGTGCACCATCAATGAAAGTGTTGTCGTTCCAACAATAATTGACCCAAGAACCCAAGCTGGAGAGGCAGCATCCATACCTAGTGACACGATTGCAATCCAACCAAAAGCGGCTTTCGGATTGGTCATGTTGAGCAGATAGCCCCTTGCAACCAGCCCGCTTAGAGAGCTGCGACCCGCATTCATTTTGACCGCGCTGAGGTCGTCCTGCGAGAGCGCCGACCGCAACGATTTGTACGCGAGGTAGAAAAGGTAAAGACCGCCCGTGATCTTGATGACATACAAAAGCTGACCGTAGGACGCGATCAGCGCGGCAAGGCCAAGAACACTCGCAGTTGACCACGTTAGAGTTCCAGCTGCCACTCCAACGCTCACAGCTATCCCAGAGGTCTTTCCATGCGCCATTGATGTCCCGGCAACGGCGAGAACATTTGGACCCGGCGTCGCATTTTGAAGAAGAAAGACCCCGTAAATTAGGAAAATACCCGGAAGGTAGGACGCGAGTTCTG
Source organism: uncultured Sulfitobacter sp. (assembly GCA_937928635.1). Classification (GTDB taxonomy): domain Bacteria; phylum Pseudomonadota; class Alphaproteobacteria; order Rhodobacterales; family Rhodobacteraceae; genus Sulfitobacter. The sequence goes on from CALFWM010000014.1 coordinate 110,571, forward strand.
TCATTGGTGTTCACTTTCGGATCAAACAAACTGATGCTGCTGCGTAGGCAGTCTTTTGAGGATATTACACTCAGTTGCCCAAACCGAACAGCTGCCATTCGTAGTCCCCGCAGCATTCGGTAAAATGGGCTCTCTGCCGCCATTCAGTTGAAACCTTTCCGCAGACCGATGACAGAGCGCAGCAGCGCCGCGCCGCCCGTTCACGCCATCACATCACTCCGCCGCCAGTTTCTCCGTCAGCCCCTGCGCCTCCAGGAACGCCGCGATCTGGCTGCGGACGACCTCGGGGATCGGCAAGGTCTCTCCCAGATCCGCAAAGGTCATCGCCGTGACCGTGCCAGCACCTGCTTCCTTGTCCTCGGCCCGGCGCCAGTCACTGTCGAGGTGATCAGACAGATGCACGGTGCGCATCAACGTGCCCTTGTGGTAGTGCCGCAGGACGGGGTGGATGAAGGGATCAGGCTCTCCCTCATAGGCCGAATGGGCGCGTTTCACATGGGTGGGCGTCTGGCCAAAGTTGCCGAACTCAAGCGTGATGGACAGACTGTCTTCGCCCAGCACCTTCGGCGTTTCCACCGCCCATTGCATCGGGATGTCGCGGTAATGTGTGCCCGCCTGCGGGCCCGTCAAATGGATCACATCGCCCAGGAAACCCGGTTGCAGGAACAGCGCAGGCGACAGGCTGATGCGCTCAATGATAAGATCAATCAGCGGTTCACCCGCAATCGGGGCCTGATCGGTCGGCAGGGGCGTGTCGTTGATGCGCGCCTCGATGAAATTGCTCAGCGCCGCGATGTTATACCGGAAGCCATGCACAAAGCCGGACATGGTTTTCTTGAAATCCCGGCTTTGCATCAAAGTGCCTGCAAACCACAGATTGGGCGTCTGCTCACATTCCCACTGCGATGTCATCACCGGGAATTTGTCAAAATGTTGCAGGGCAGGGCGGATCGCAGGGTCAAAAATCTGCGCATCAAAGCGGAAGCCCGTGCAGCAGATCACATGATCATAACGCAGGACAATCTCGTGCCCCTCCGCGGCGGTCATGCGCGCGGTGACCACATATTCATCACCGTCCCTTTCGATGCGCATCGGGGCGGCATCGACCACGGCGTTCTGGGATTTCAGCTGATAGGTATCCATGAACTGCACGTTCACCGCGCGCACATGGCCGACAAAATGCGTGTCCCAGGCGAATTTGATCGGATTGGGGCTCATCACATGGATGGCGGCGGCGTGTTCCAGCATTTTCTGCGCGCTTTCAAAGGCGGCATTGCCTTTACCAAGGATCAGCACGCGCTTGTTGTTGAAACGCTCCTGCGTGGCGTCAAATTCCATGTAGTTTTCGGTAAGCTCAATGCCGGGCACATCCGGCAACCATGGTTTGGTTACACCTGCGCTGACAATCGTATGTGTCGCGTGAAACTGCCGACCCTCCTTGGTGGTGACCTCAAAGACGCCATCCGGCTTGGCGATCTGCGCAACCTCAGCATCATAGACGATGCAATCGCCCAAAAGTTCAGCAAAATCTTCCAGATAGGCGACATAATCATCTGCCTTGGGGAAATAGCGCGTCGTGCGACTGCCCACCTTGAGGCCTTCGTCATTGATCAGGCTGTTCCAGTCATAGCGCATCTGCGCGCCCTCATCGGCCAGCCCGGTGTGCACCTTGTTGATCGAGATGAAATTGCGGTGCCGAGGGAAGCGGCGGAAAAAACCGCTCACGCCCGGTCCCCGCTCCAGCAGGCAAACCTCCAGCCCTTTTTTGCGCAGCAGATACGCAGCCTGAAGCCCCGCAGGACCGGCCCCAACGATACAGACGTCAAATACCTTTTTCATCACCAAACTCCATTGATCACCTCGCACCATCAATGCGGGAACTTATCAGAAGTCTCAACCCATAAGTGTGAAGGCTTCACCATTGCCTCTGCGCCTGCCTGTGGTAGCAGGGGGCATGGCACAAAAGAAAAAAATCAATCTCGCCCTGCAAGGCGGTGGCGCACATGGGGCCTTTACCTGGGGCGTGCTGGAACGCCTGCTGGAGGACGAGGATCTGGAGATTTGTGGCATCTCGGGCACATCAGCAGGCGCGCTGAACGGTGCGGCACTCAAAGCGGGCATGGTGGAAAATGGCCGTGCCGGGGCACAAAAAAATCTGGCCTGGCTCTGGGGGAAAGTGGCCGGGGTGAACGATTTGCGCCTGACCCACTGGATGGCCCCCTTTGGGGTTGGCGCGATTTCCCAGGCGATGGAATTTGCGATGCCTTTCACCATGACCGATGTGGTCTCGCAATTTGTGTCGCCCTACAGCTACGGACCGTTTTACCGCAATCCGCTGCAGGATATTGTCGAGCGGTTTGATTATGACCGGGTGTGCGACTCGGTGGCACCTTTGCTGTTCATCGGGGCGACGCGGGTGCGCAACGGCAAGATCAAGGTATTTTCAGGCAATGAAATCTCGCCCCAGGCGATTTTGGCCTCGGCCTGCCTGCCCACGATGTTCAAAGCCGTCGAACTGGAGGACCCCAGCACCGGGCGCAAAGAAGCGTTTTGGGATGGCGGCTACACCGGCAACCCGGCGCTGTTTCCCTTGTTTGACGCGGAGTTGCCCGATGACATTGTCATTGTGAACATCAATCCGCTGGAGCGGGATCAAATCCCCCAGACGCCACAGCAAATCCAGAACCGTGTGAATGAGATCAGCTTTAATTCGAGCCTGTTGCGCGAATTGCGCGCGATTGAGTTTGTCCAGCGTCTGCTGGAGGACGGCACCATGCCCTCGGGCGGCATGGCGCGGGTCAATGTGCATATGATTGCCGATGATGATCTGATGGCAAAGCTGTCGGTGGCAACCAAACTTGTGCCCAACGCCGCCGTCATCGCCACCCTGCACGATGCCGGCTATGGTGCCGCAGACAGGTTTTTGGCCAAACACCGGGCGGATATTGGTGTCAAATCCTCCGTTGATCTGCCGGATATGTTTGGCTGAGAGGGACTTTGCTGCGCCCAAAAGGGGACCAACTCAGCGGGCCCCGTTTTGGGTGAGGACAGGATGAGTTTAGGGGAAGGGTGAAAAGGGCAGGCGTTCCTTTTCACCAGTGCAGGTTCGTGGAGCAGGTGAGGGGGGCGTCAGGTGCCGGTGTGTTTCGTCTGCGCGTCGATCAGCACGTTTTTTTGCCGTTCATCCACCAGCGTTGGCCCGTTGCCGTCTTGCGGGTAGACAAGCCCCGCCGAAATGACCAGTTTTGCAGAATCCTCAACAGACATGTCCAGTTCGATCACATCTTTCTTGGGCACAAACAGCAAGAACCCGGAGGTCGGGTTTGGCGTTGTCGGCAGGAAGATTGACATCATCTCTTCGCTACCCCCCGATTTGGCCGCAATCTCCGCCTTGGCATTGGTGGAGATAAACCCCAGCGCCCAGATGCCCCGACGGGGGTATTCAATCAGACAGGCGGTTTCAAAGCTGCGTTCGGACTGGGCAAAAATGGTTTCGGAAATCTGCTTGATGCCGGAATAGATCGTGCGCACCACGGGCGTGCGCTCCACAAGGCTTTCCGCATTGCGGATCAGGCTGCGGCCCAAGAACCCTTTGGCCATCCAGCCGACCAGAATTGTAAAGGCCAGGAAGATCACCACCCCCAGACCACGCACACTGATCTGAACCTCACGCTCCAGCCCCAGAAGATCCTGAATAAGCCGGTCCGGATGATAGGCCATCGGCACCAGGGGCAGCACAAATCCGTCAATCCAGCCCACAACGGACCAGATCAGCCAGATCGTCAGGCCAACCGGCGCAATCACCACAAGCCCCGTCAAAAACGAGGCACGCAGGCGCGCAATCAGGCTGCGGCGCGGGGGGGCTTCTGGGTCGAAAGGTGTATTCATGAATGTGTCGTTCTGCGGGTTAGGTCGGCTCATAGCTAGGGGCTTTCCCACCCTAAAACAATGGGAACAAATAGGTTTTTGGATCAAAGATCAGCGCATTGTGCTCAAAGCCCGCGCTATTTCAGAGGCCAGCCGCGCATTGTTGCGCACAAGGGCGATATTGGCAGTCAAAGAGCGCCCCTCGGTCAGCTCAAAGATCCGCTGTAACAGAAAGGGCGTGACCTCCTTGCCGCGGATGGCTTGGGTGTCGGCCTCACTTTGGGCCCGGGCGATGATCGGCGCGAGATCGGCGCTGGGTATTTCAGCGTTCAGGGGAATCGGATTGGCGATCAGCTGCCCGCCCGGCAGGCCCATCGCGGCGCGGGTGTGGTGGGCGCGCGCAATTTGTGCGGGATCGTCCAGCCGCAAGGGTGCCTTTAGTGCAGATGACGCGCTCCAGAATGCAGGCAGGTGGTCCTGACCATAGGCGATCACCGGCACGCCCTGGGTTTCCAGCACCTCAAGTGTTTTTGGCACATCCAGAATGGCCTTTGCTCCGGCTGCCACCACCGTGACGCGGGTCTGTGCCAGTTCCAGCAGGTCAGCAGAGATGTCAAAGCTCTCCTCCGCCCCCTTGTGCGCGCCGCCAATGCCGCCTGTGGCAAAAACCGAAATGCCTGCAAGCTCTGCGGCGATCATGGTGGCCGCCACGGTTGTCGCGCCGGTGCCACCGCTGGCGATGCACACGGCCAAGTCTGCGCGGCTGAGCTTAGCAACCCCTTTGGCCTGCGCCAATGTCGCAAGCTGTGCATCCTCCAGGCCGATATGCAAGCGCCCCGCAATCACCGCGATGGTGGCGGGTGTGGCCCCGGCGGTACGCACGTCCGCCTCCACCTGGCGGGCAACCTCAAGGTTTTGCGGGTAGGGCATGCCGTGGGTGATGATGGTGCTTTCCAGCGCCACAAGGGCAGTGCCCGCCGCGCGGGCCTGTGCAACCTCAGCGCTGAAATGCAGGGGCAGGGTGGTCATATTCTGGTCTCTCCTGACACATAAAGGGCGGCCGCCCTGAGCGCGGCAGACAGGGCGGTCCGGGCATCCGCGCCACTCAGGTCGCTGGCGATATGAGCAGCCATAAAGGTATCACCCGCCCCCGTCACACGGGCCACATGCACCGCAGGCGGCGTCAGCGTCAGACTGCCTGCGTGATCCGCAACCGTGGCCGGGCCACCGCCATCGGTCACCACAGCCCGCACACCACCGCGCGCCAACAGGCCTGCGGCTGCCGCCGCCGATCCGTCAAAAGTTGTCTGGCACAGCAGGCCAGCTTCTTCGAGGTTCACATAAAGCGTGCCGCGTTTGGCCTCCAGAAACGGGCTCAGGCGCAGGGCCTTGCCCGGAGAGGCCGGCGCAACGCGCAGATCTGCCGCCGCCAACAGCGGGCTGCGCGCCATTTGCGACAAGAGATCGACAGTCAGATTGCCATCAAGTGCCACAGCGCCCCGGTAAGGGTCAGGCAGGCTGCCATCCCTGAAAGGGCGCAGAATTTTCTCACCCGCCGCCTCCAGTGAATGGGCGTCGGCAATGGCCGCAATCAGGCCGTTGGCGCCCTCGACAGCCATATAGCGGTCGGTTGGCAAATCCTCAGATCGGTAGATGAATTGGGGCAACAACCCGCGCAGTTCGCAGGCTTTGATCAGTTCGTCGCCTTCGGCGTCGCGCCCCACCGCGCTCAGCAATCCGGGTGTCAGGCCAAAGCGGGCCAGGGCCATGGCAATGTTCAACCCAACGCCACCGGGCAGCCGCGTAATGCGCCCGGGCATGTCAGACCCCTGGCGCATGGTTGTTTCAGAGCGGCCAATCACATCCCACAGGACGGAGCCGATGCACAGAATATCGGGGGCATTGTTCATGAGGCCTTTTTGCCGATTTGGCGATGGCCCGCAACCGGCGACTTTTGCTAATTGGCGGGCACGGCAAAAGTGAGCGCTGCCCAAAGGCTTTCCCACACCGGCGCTTTGGGATCATCCCCGGCGTCAGGCGCTTTGCGCAATACCACCGCGTCAAACAAATAGGCATGCCCCGGGGTGACCGGGATTGCCGCCAGACCGGATGCGTCTGACCGGTAGAGGGCAATATCAACGGTGCCGTCGGGCGCGCGGTCAAAGACCTCAATCTGCGCATCTGCGCGGGGGGTGCCCTGATAGCTGAGGGCGACGCGCATTGTGCCGTCAAAATCAGCCGCATAGGGGTTGGAGAGCGCGACAAATTCTGTGGCCATGCCAAAGGCGCGGTCCGCCCCCGCGCCATTGCCAATGCCGATCAGCGCCTTGGCATGGCGCGTGTAGTGTTCGCGAAACTCATCCTGCGACCAGCCTGCGGCGATGTGATCTGCGGGGGCTGTTGCAAAGTCTTTGTGCTTGGCAAATTTCAGGAACTTCGCCCAGTCGCGATAAGTGATGGTGGAAGGTGTCGTTTCATGCACCAGCACCAAAAGCCCCTCCTGTTCGGCCTCGGGCAATTGCACCGCAGGGCGGTCACCTGCGCGCCCCGGAATGGGGTGCACGTCCTGCCCCAGTGCCATTTCATGCCGCGCGGCGTAGCGGTCCAGATAAGACATGTTGGAGCCTGCAAAATTCTCTCCGTTTTTGAAGTGCGCGTGGATTGTATCGCCCCGCGCCACTTGGTAGGCCTCTGGTTCAATCCAAAACTCATGCGCGCCAGCAGATGCCAGCGGCAGGGTGCAGCAGAGTACGGTCAACAGGCGGGGAAAAAACATGGTGTCACCTTTGATTACGGTCCTGCGTAAGCTGACGTTGCTGGTGCTCTTGTCAAGCCTGCAAGTGATCACACCTGCGCGCGGCATGGCCCATGAGACGCAGCCGACCATCGCTGATATGACCGTGACCGGGAACCAGCTGGAACTGGTGTTGCAGATCAATCTGGAGGCCTTTCTGGGCGGTATTGACCTTGACGAGGTGCAAGACACCAATGATGCCGAAAACGCGCAGGAGTATGACACATTGCGCGCCATGTCAGCGCAGGGCATTGCCACCCGTGCGCCAGATCTGCTGCCCGGCTGGAACGCGCTGCCCCTGATCAGCGCTGATGGGACAACCGTCACGCTGTCCAGCAGCAGCGTTGAGATGCCACAGGGGATTGACCCCGAACTGGCCCGCATTGCGGTGTGGATACTGCGCGGTGCGCTGCCAGAGGGCGCACGGCAGGTTGTGGTCACCTGGCCAGAGGGGGGCGGGCCTATGGTGTTGCGCCAGCAAGGCGTGCCAGAACCCTTTACCGGCTATATGGATGGAGGGCAGAGCAGCCCGGAAATTGACCTGCGTGGCGGCGGTGCGCAAAGCGCGGGAGAGGCGTTTGTCTCTTATATCCCCGTTGGGTTTGATCACATTCTGCCCAAGGGGCTGGATCACATCCTGTTTGTGCTGGGCCTGTTTTTCCTCTCCACCCGGTTGCGCCCGCTGATCTGGCAGGTGTCCGCCTTTACACTGGCCCATACGGTCACCCTGGCCTTGGGGGCTTTGGGCTGGGTCAATGTGCCCGGCTCCATTGTGGAGCCGCTGATTGCGGCCTCGATTGTTTATGTGGCGGTGGAGAATATTCTGAGCTCTGGTCTTAGCCCGTGGCGGCCCATTGTGGTTTTTGGGTTCGGTTTGCTGCACGGACTTGGCTTTGCCTCCGTGCTGGGGGAATTTGGTCTGCCGGAGGGGCAGTTTATCCCCGCATTGATCGGGTTCAACATCGGTGTGGAACTGGGTCAGTTGACGGTCATTGCCCTGGCGGCGGGTTTGCTGTGGCTCGCCCTGCGCGCCGCGATGCAGTCCCCGTTGAAGGGAGAGGAGGTTGTCGTGCGACAGGAACCCGTGATGTTCCGTGCGGTGTCGATCACAGCCTCGCTGCTGATTGCGATCATCGCGATTTACTGGGTGATTGAGCGGGTGTTTTTCTGAGGGCTTTCTGCCCATCAAAGAAACGACATGTCATTTGAAGAACTTGCACGGAATCAAGGGCTTCAGCCCGCCGTGCAGCGCCGCCCCCTGGGGCTGCGCTATGGTTAGACTTGGTGCTTCGCGATTTGGGATAGACTGTACTTGGCTACCATAAAGTGGAGGGAAACATCTGTTGGGAAGCGCCTCCCCAGGGGGCGTCACTGCACGGCTACTCAAGCGACTGCAGGCAATCTTTCCGAAAGGGCTGAACCGTCTTAGCTGAAGGCCCCACGCAACGCACCCAGTGCGCTGGCCGGATCATCCTGCGCCCAGATTTCATCCCCGATCCCAAAGAAATCCGTGAAAGGTGCCAGCGCTGCAACCATCGCCGCATCCAGTGCGCCCTCAGCCACCACCGGCACCTCGATCACCTCTGACCACCACTGGAACAGCTCCGCCTTCACAAAACTGCCATCCCCCAGCGCGCTGGCCTGCACCGGGCCAAAGCTGATGTAATCCGCACCACTTTCGCCCGCCGACATCCCATCATGACGCGAGGTGCCGCAAAAACTGCCAACAATCGCCTCTTCGCCAAGTTCCTTGCGCGCATGGCGCACGGTGCGCGCACCATCCAGCAGATGCACCCCGTCAAGGCCCAGCCGCTCCACCATCATCAGATGTTCGGAAATCACCAGCGCCACATCGCGCGCATGGGTCACCTCGCGCAGCGCATCCCCTGCGCGCGCCAGACGGTCCTCATCCCGCGTGGCCAGTGCCAGCCGCACGCAGGCCACCGGATGCGCATCAAGCACGCGCGCCAGACGGTCGGGAAAGCTGCTCAGCTCAATCTCAGGCGGCGTGATCAGATAGATCTGCGGTTGTTCGGGCTGTTCCATGGGCGGCTGTCCTCGCTCTTTTGTGCGGCCCTGTTAACGGAGCGCGGCTCCAAAAGAAAACCCTTTTCGCGCAGGGCGGCGCTTGCGGTGCGCCAACGCTGTGGCTATGAGGCGGCCATGAGCGATCTTACCCCGCAAATTCCCGCCTTTGTCCTGACCCGCCCGCAGATGGGCGAAAACATTGGGGCCGCTGCCCGCGCGATGTGGAATTTTGGCCTTGATCACATGCGCATCGTGGCGCCGCGCGATGGCTGGCCCAATCCGGCGGCGGTGGCCATGGCCTCGGGCGCGGGGCGCTTGCTGGACACTGCGACACTCTGCGCGGACCTGCCGGAGGCCCTGGGCGATTGCGACTTTGTTTTTGCCACCACAGCGCGCCAGCGCGATTTGACCAAACCGATCTTTAGCCCGGAGGCCGCGATGGAGGAAACCGCCGCGCGCATTGCGCAAGGTCAACGCGTTGCCGTATTGTTTGGGCCAGAACGCGCAGGGCTAGAGAACGATGACATTGCGCGCGCCAATGCGATTATCTCCGTGCCGGTGAACCCCCAATTTGCCTCCCTGAACCTTGCGCAATGTGTGTTGCTGGTGGGCTATGAATGGAGGCGTGCCTCGGCTGAGGTCACGGCCCGAAGCACCGAAATGGCCGGCACCGACTGGGCCAAGGGCCAGGACATCGAAGCGCTTGCCAGCCACTACGAAGAACGCCTTGAGACAGCAGGATTTTTTTTTCCCGATCACAAAATTACCTCGATGAAGCTGAACCTGCGCAACATGTGGTCGCGCCTGCCGCTGACCCGCGCAGACGTTCAGATGCTGCACGGGATGATGCGTCAGATGGTCCGCTGGAAAGAGCGCGACTAGACCTTGCGGCCCCGTTAACCTACCTATTTGCACAGAAACGACTGAGGCCCGTAAAATGGCAGAAAAACGCAAACTTTTTGAGGACGTCGGCAGTGCTGAACCGGTCCGTCCGGTGGCACAGACCGGTGTGATTGACCGCGGGCGCGGTGGCGCGCGCGAGGCGATCCGGGGCTGGCTGATGGGGCTGTTTGCCCTTGTCTTTATCATGATCGCGGTGGGCGGGCTGACCCGTCTGACCGACAGCGGCTTGTCGATCACCGAATGGGCCCCCGTGACCGGGGCCATCCCTCCGCTGAGTGAGGCGGACTGGCAAAGCGAATTTGAAAAATATCAGCAGATTGACGAATTCAAGGTCCAGAACTCATGGATGGAACTCTCTGATTTCAAAGTGATTTACTGGTGGGAATGGGGCCATCGTCAGCTGGGCCGTGTGATCGGGCTGGTCTGGGGGATCGGGTTTTTGTACTTCCTGCTGCGCAAGCAAATCCCGACCGGCTGGACCGGCAGATTGCTCTTGCTGGGTGGGCTTGGCGGGCTGCAAGGCGCAATCGGCTGGTGGATGGTGGCCTCTGGTGTGACCACCGGGCAGGGCACCACGGATGTGGCAAGCTACCGTCTGGCGACCCATCTGGGGCTGGCCTTTGTCATCCTGGGGTTCATCACATGGTACGTCCTGCTGCTGGGGCGGCGCGAACAGGATCTGATGCAGGCCCGCCGCGCCAAAGAGGCAAAACAATTCAGTCTGGCCACCGGCCTGATGCACTTTGCCTTCCTGCAAATCCTGCTGGGTGCGCTGGTAGCGGGCATTGATGCCGGGCGTTACTTTCCTGAATGGCCGCTGATGGCGGGGCAGGTCTTTCCGCCCAATGCCTTTGATATCACGCCGGTCTGGCGCAATTTCTTTGAAAACCCCGGTCTTGTGCAGTTCATGCACCGGGTCGCGGGCTATCTGCTGGTGATCTTTGCCATGGTGGTCTGGCGGCATGGGCGCCGCTCGGCCCATGCCAACACACGCTTTGCCTTTAACGCGGTGATGGCGGTAATGGCGGTACAAATCCTGCTGGGCATCATCGCCGTGCTTTATGCCGCCCCCGTGCACATTGCGCTGGTCCATCAGGCGGTTGCCGTGATCCTGTGGGTGCTGATCATCCGCGCCCGTTTCCAAAGTGGCTATCCCGTCGCCACCTCCATCAGAGGAACCTGATATGACAGCCTACAGCGATCTGATGCGCTTTCAACGCGAAACCATGGCGCTGGCCCAGGTGGCGGGCCGGTTGGGCTGGGATCAGGAGACCATCATGCCACGGGGTGCCGCGCCGCAACGGGCCGAGGAAATGGCCGCGATGGAGAGTGTGCTGCATGCCCGCCGTATGGCCCCCGCTGTGGCCGACTGGCTCATGGCCATTGACGAGGCCACGCTGGACGACGTGGGCCGCGCCAACCTGCACCAGATCCGGCGCAGCCATGCGCGCGCCACCAAGGTGCCCGGTGATCTTGCGGCCCATATCGCGCGGACCACCTCTGCCGCACAAGGCATCTGGGCCGGGGCCCGCGCGGATGATGATTTTGCGGCCTTTGCCCCCACGCTGAAAGACGTCATCGCCCTGAAACGCGAAGAGGGACAGGCGCTGGCGGAGGGCGGCGATGTCTACGACGCGATGCTTGGCGATTTTGAACCCGGCACCACAGGGGCTGATGTGGCGGCAATGTTTGGGGCCCTGCGCCCGCATTTGAGCGAGCTGCGTGCGGCTGTGCGCGCCGCCGAATCACCTGCCAGGTTGCAAGGCACATTTGACGAAACCGCGCAGATGAAACTGACCCGGCAACTGGCCAAAACATTTGGCTATGATATGTCGATGGGGCGGGTGGATAAGGCGGTCCATCCCTTTTCCTCCGGCTCTGGTCTTGATGTGCGCATCACCACACGCACCAACCCGAAGGACCCGTTCAGCTGTTTCTATTCGACCATCCATGAGGTAGGGCACGCCTGTTATGAACAAAACATCAGCCGCGACCATCTGCTGACACCTTTGGGGCAGGGCGTGTCGATGGGCGTGCACGAAAGCCAAAGCCGGATCTATGAAAACCAACTGGGCCGCAGCCGTGCCTTTACCGGCTGGCTGTTTGGCCAGATGAAAGACGCCTTTGGTGACTTTGGTATCCCGGATGCCGAAAGTTTTTATGCCTGTGTGAACCGGGTGTCTGACGGTTTTATCCGCACGGAGGCGGATGAGCTGCAATACAACCTGCATGTCTTGCTGCGTTTCGATCTGGAGCGCGCGCTGATGGCGGGTGATCTGCAAGTGGATGATCTGGAGGCCGCCTGGAACGACCGGTTTGCGGCTGACTTTGGCTACGCTGTCGACAAACCCTCCAATGGCGTGTTGCAGGATGTGCATTGGTCCGTGGGTCTGTTTGGTTACTTTCCGACCTATTCATTGGGCAATGTCTATGCGGGCTGCCTGCATGAGGGCTTGCGCGCGGCATTGCCGCAACTTGATGATGATCTGGCACAGGGCAACACCACGCCAGCCACCACATGGCTGCGCGAAAACCTGCAAACCCACGGCGGACTATATGAGCCACGTGAGGTGATTGAACGCGCCAGCGGCATTGTGCCCTCAGAGGCGCCATTGCTGCGCTACCTGCGCGCCAAATTCTCCGATATCTACGCGCTTTAACCCATGCGCACACATCCTTGCCGATGTTTTCATCGGCAAGGATGCCCCATTTCGGCAAAACACCGCCCACGACCCCCGGCAAACCTGTTGAAATAGCCAGAAAATCCGCGGAAATTAACCATTCTTAAACCATCCCCGGCAATAACGCGCCTTAACGGTGCACAGCGGTTTCTGCACGCTTGCTGAGGTCTGGTGCCCTGTGCATGCTTTGCGCTGCGGGGCCATGCATTTGTCGGCCTTGCGTTAGAACACTGAGTGAGGGGAGCTGAGAAGCCTATGACACAACCACTACTTTTATCCGCAGTGCTGGCCTTTGGGGCAACATCCGTGGCGGCGCAACCAACGCAGACGGGCGTTGCTGGTAAGACTGACGATCCGGTTTATTCCGTTCGGGTAGAGGCCAGTGACGGGGTCACCTACAAGTGCAAACCCAAGATCAAAAACGTCAATGGTCAACCGGTGCGCGAATGCCTGCGTGACGGGGCAGAGGGCACCGTGTTTGCAGCGGGCACAGGCGTTGGCATTGGGCTGGCCCCGGCGATCATTGGGGGCGTTGTGGCCATTGGCGCAATTGCAAGCGACAGTGATGGCGGAACATCTACAACAACCTCAACCGGGAACTAGCATTTTCGGGGGGCACTCCTGCCGTTGAACGCATGGCAGCGCTGCGAAGGCTGGTGCGCAAGTACCTCAGGTCTTGAACACAAAAAAAACCGACCCATGGTAAGGGCCGGTTTTCTTTTGGTGTAGCAGTGCCTTAAGCCTCTGCTGCGGGGGCCTCACCGTCATCTCCATCGGCATCAGCGTCGCCCTGATCTGCGATCCAGGCAACGCTTACGACAACCTCACCTTTGCCGGTGTCAAAGACCTTGACCCCACCCGCACTGCGCGAGCGGAAGGAAATCCCCTCAACCGGCACTCGGATCGACTGCCCCTTGGAGGTGGCCAGCATGATCTGATCGTCCATTTCCACCGGGAAGGAAGCGACGATATCACCGCCGCGCATCGCCTTGTCCATCGCGGTGACGCCCAGACCACCACGCCCCCGGACCGGGTAGTCGTGGCTGGAGGATAGTTTGCCAGAGCCTTGCGCCGTAATCGTCAGGATCAGGTTTTCGGCCGCTGACATCTCCACGTAGCGCTCATTGGTGAAGTTCGGATCGGCCGGTGCCGCCTCTTCGTCCTCGTCCGAGGTTTCATCGGCCAGACCCGCCATCGCGCGGCGCATTTTCAGATAGGCGGTGCGTTCTTCCGAGGTCGCATCAAAGTGGCGGATGATCGACATGGACACAACCTTGTCATCGCCGCCCAATTTCACGCCCCGCACACCTACCGAAGCGCGCGAGTTGAACACCCGCACATCCGTCGCCGGGAATCGAATGGCCCGGCCCGAATTGGTGACCAGCATCACATCATCATCATTGGAGGCAATGCGCGCATTGATCAGTGTGGTCTCCGCATGATCGTCCTCAAACTTCATCGCAATCTTGCCGTTGCGCATGACGTTGGTGAAATCAGACAGCTTGTTGCGTCGCACCGTGCCCGCGCTTGTCGCAAAGACCACTTGGAGGTCGTCCCATTCCTTTTCATCCCGATCAACCGGCATGATGGCGGCAATCGACACGCCCGCGGGGATCGGCAGGATGTTCACAATCGCCTTACCCTTCGCTGTGCGGCCCCCTTGGGGCAGACGCCAGGTCTTGAGCTTGTAGACCATGCCATCTGTCGTAAAGAACAGCAGCTGCGTATGAGTATTGGCGACGAAGAGGGTGGTGACCACATCTTCTTCCTTGGTCGCCATGCCGCTGACACCCTTGCCGCCACGGCGCTGGCTGCGGAAATCGGCAAGTGGCGTGCGTTTGATGTAGCCGCCCGAGGTGACGGTCACTACCATATCCTCGCGTGCGATCAGGTCCTCGTCTTCCATGTCGCCGGACCAATCGACGATCTCGGTGCGGCGGGGCACCGCAAAAAGCTCTTTCACCTCGCGCAGCTCGTCAGAGATAATGCTCATGATCCGCTCACGAGAGGCCAAAATCTCAAGGTATTCCTTGATCTTACCGGCGAGTTCTTCCAACTCATCCGTGACTTCTTTGACGCCGATCTGGGTCAGACGCTGCAAACGCAATTCCAAAATCGCCCGCGCCTGTGCCTCGGAGAGGTTATAGGTGCCGTCCTCGTTCGCGGTATGGGTCGGATCATCAATCAGCTTGATGTAGGGTAAAATTTCCTCCGCCGGCCAGCGCCGCGTCATCAGCTTTTCGCGCGCCTCGGCGGCATCCGCAGAGGAACGGATTGTTTGCACCACCTCATCAATGTTGGTCACCGCCACGGCCAGACCACAGAGGATATGACTGCGCTCGCGCGCTTTGCGCAGCAAATAGGCGGTCCGGCGTGCAACAACTTCCTCCCGGAAGTCTATGAAAGCCGTGAGAAAACCGCGCAAGGTCAGTGTCTCGGGGCGCCCGCCGTTCAGCGCCAGCATGTTACAGCCAAAGTAGGTCTGCATCGGCGTGAAGCGGAACAGCTGGTTCATCACGACCTCAGCCGTCGCATCGCGTTTGAGTTCAATCACAACCCGCACACCGTTGCGGTCGGATTCGTCCTGAACATGGGCGATGCCTTCGATCTTTTTCTCGCGGTATTGCTCCGCGATCTTTTCGATCATCGCAGATTTGTTCACCTGATAGGGGATTTCATCAATGACAATCGCCCAGCGGTCCTTGCGAATTTCCTCCACGCGGGTTTTGGCCCGTACAATGACGCTGCCACGCCCCTCAAGGTAGGCTTTGCGCGCACCGGAACGGCCCAGCATGATGCCCCCGGTCGGAAAATCCGGGCCCGGCACATATTCGATCAGTTCTTCGGAGGACAGGTCCGGGTTTTCGATCAGACCAAGGCAGGCATCGACCACTTCGCCCAGGTTATGCGGCGGAATGTTGGTCGCCATGCCCACGGCAATGCCGCCCGCGCCGTTGACCAGCATGTTCGGGAAGCGGGCAGGGAGCACCGAGGGTTCGCGCTCCTTGCCGTCATAATTGTCCATGAAATCAACGGTGTCTTTGTCGAGATCAGAAGTCGCAAAAGACGCAACCTTTGCCAGGCGCGACTCCGTATAGCGCATCGCGGCGGCTGAATCCCCGTCCATGGAGCCAAAATTGCCCTGACCGTCAATCAACGGCAGCGACATGGAAAAATCCTGCGCCATGCGCACAAGCGCGTCATAAATCGCGGAATCCCCGTGCGGGTGGTAGGACCCCATCACATCCCCAACGGATTTTGCCGATTTGCGATAGGATTTGTCGTGCGAAATCCCTTTTTCATACATCGAATAAATGATGCGCCGATGCACCGGTTTTAACCCGTCGCGCAGGTCCGGAATGGCGCGGCTGACGATGACCGACATGGCGTAGTCAAGGTAAGACGTGCGCATCTCACTTTCGATGCTGACCGATGGCCCTCCAAAGATGGGGCGCTCAGGTGCATTTTCGTCTTGGTTTTCAGGGGGTTCAGGCGTGTCGCTCACGTTGTCTGCTCAGTTTATCAGGGGTCTATATATTGCTGTTTTTTATATCAGAAACACGACATAGGGTGCAATGCCTCCGGGCCACTTGTGCCAAGTCCAAGGGGGGCATCTGGCCAAGGCGCTGTTTTCATTGGAAAGTAATTTTGCACCCCAAATCCGCGATGAAATGACGTTGCGTGCCTCTTGCCGCCGCCGCAATTCTGGCCAACCCTTGGAGGACAACAAAGGGGAGCGTCACATGCAACGTCTGCTGGTGGATCAACAGGTCATCACGAACATTCAGATGCAGGATATCGCCCCCGTACCGCTGGCAAAGGGGCAAGTGCGTCTGCGGCTCGACAGCTTTGCACTGACCGCCAACAATGTGACCTATGCGGCGTCCGGATTTGCCATCGGGTATTGGAAGTTCTTTCCGACAGGCATCATGGGCCAGGGGCAATTGCCGGTCTGGGGCACAGGTGAGGTGATCGAAAGCCAGTCAGATGACGCGCCGATTGGCACGCGCCTTTACGGATTTTACCCGGCGGCGGAGACCCTTGTTGTTACCCCGCGCACAACCCGCAGTGGCACGGTGGAGGACAGGGCCGCACACCGCGCCGATTTGCCCGCCGTCTATAACCGCTACATCCCCATCACGCACAGCACGCCAGCGCAGGACCATTTGCGCGCCTTGCTGCAACCCTTGTTGGCCACGTCCTGGCTGTTGGCGGATTGGTTGCGGGACAATGCCTGTTTTGGCGCGCGCCAGATCATTATCGGCTCGGCCTCTTCCAAAACGGGGCTGGGACTGTGCAAATTTCTTGCCGAAGACGACGCCAGAGAGGTCAAGATCATCGGCCTGACCTCTGAGACAAACAAGGGCTTTGTCGAACAGTTCGGGGCCTGTGACGCGGTGCTGACGTATGACGAGATCAGCAACATCTCCCAAACACCGTCAGTCTACGTGGATATGGCGGGCAACAGCGCCGTGAAACACGCCCTGCACGGGCATCTGGCGGCAGAGCTTAAACATTCCGCAGCTGTCGGGATCAGCCACTGGGACAAATTTGCCCCGAAACAAGATCTGCCCGGTGTCAAACCACAGTTCTTTTTCGCTCCCGCCCAGATCGCCAAACGGCGCACAGATTGGGGGCCGGGCGTGGTGGAGCGGGAAATTACCCAAGCCTGGCAACGCCTTGGCGAGACTGCCGGGGATTGGCTCGACGTCACGGTGCATGAGGGGCTGGAGGCCATGCAGGATGTCTATGCCAGCCTCGCCTCAGGTCAGGCCAACCCACGGCAGGGCCATATCATCACCCTTTAGGCAGAACAGCTGGCCCCGCCCAACACGCAGAACTTGGCGCAATGGGGGTGGTTGAGGGCGACATCGCGCTCGGCCTCCTGCAAGGTCTCGCCCAATTCAAACTCGGGCGCATACGGCAATAGCGTGCAGGCCAGCACAACAGGATTTTCCGCGCCTTTGCGTTTCACCACCATGCGGGAGTTGGAGCACATGATATCACTGGGCGATTTATCCAAAATTCCCCAACAGGCGGTGGTGATTTCCGGCACGTCAATACGTTCGTCCATTTCCGGGAAAAGAACTGTCATGCCAGGGTCTTGCGCGTCGATTTTAAAGTCATGTTCAGCAAAGAACGCTGCATATCCCGCGCGGCTGTCCTCATCCGTGTCTGCAAAAACGGAGCGCCCTGCAACGGCCATGCGAAACCCATTGTCGCGCAGCCATTTCATGCCGGTGATCGTCTTTTCCAACGCCCCCTTGCCACGCTCCGCATCGTGCAGATCAGCGCGGTAGTGGTCTACGGAAATGCGCAGGGTCAATTTGCCCGGATAGGCCGACTGAAGCCGCAGCAACCCCGCCTGCATGCTATTGCGCATCATCGGGCGCATGGCATTGGTCAGGATCAACACCTGATAACCGCGCGCCAATGCGCGTTCGGTGATGTCGATCATATGCGGGTTCATAAACGGCTCACCGCCCGTAAAGGCGATTTCGGACACATGCCAGGCACGATCCTCCAGCTGATCAAGGTAGTCAGACACCTCATCAGCCGTGATATAGACAAGCGCATCATTGCTGGGGCTGGAGGCAATGTAGCAATTTGTGCACTCAATATTGCACAGCGTGCCGGTGTTAAACCACAATGTCTGCGGATTGCTGAGCGCGACGCGCGCGCGCGGCTCACCCTTGGCTGTCGTCTCAGGATTAATGAATTTGCCCCGGTTCGCCATCCGGTCTGTGCCCGTCATATCTTTCATGAACAGTCTCGCATGGGTGGTCCTTGTCTTATGCCGTTTGATGCTCCTGACCTGCTAAGCTAGTGTGCTCAGAAATGGAAGTCCTGGGCGCAGGATGCACAGTCTTGTGAAGCCCGAAAATCCAGCTATGTTTGCGCTAACATGGCCCGATTTGGGCTGAATAATAGGAGTACACCATGGTTTCGCGCGTAATTCCGGTTGAGCCGTTTGATCTGGTGATCTTTGGCGGCACAGGCGATCTGGCCCGGCGCAAGATTCTACCCGGGCTGTTTCGCAGGTTCTGTGCCGGTCAAATGCCACCAGAGGCGCGCATTATCGGCGCGGCGCGTGCCGACATGGATGGCGCTGCCTATCGCGAGATGGTTGCGGGCGCGATGGAAGAGTTCGGCGGCGGGTTCACCTGTGAGGACAAGACCCTGCGCGCCTTTCTGGATCGGCTTGACTATCTGGCCATTGACGCGCGTGGCGACAAGGGCTGGGCAGAGCTACAGGAAAAGATGAAAGGCAAGGACCGGATTGAGGCCTATTATTTCTCCGTCTCACCTGCGCTTTTTGGTGATCTGGCCGAACGGCTGCAAAAATGGGGCATGGCCGACAAGGACGCGCGCATTGTGGTTGAAAAACCCTTTGGCCGCGATCTGGATACCGCCAAAAAGCTGAACGGGACGCTGGCCGCCTATTTCAACGAAGATCAGATTTACCGCATTGACCACTACCTTGGCAAAGAAACCGTGCAAAACCTGATGGCTGTGCGCTTTGGCAATATGTTGTTTGAACCTCTGTGGAACGCGCAATATGTCGATCACATCCAGATCACCGTGGCCGAGACCGTGGGTGTTGGCGGCAGGGGTGAATATTACGATAAATCCGGGGCCATGCGCGACATGGTGCAGAACCACCTGATGCAACTGCTCTGTCTGATCGCCATGGAACCCCCTGCGCGATTTGACCCCGATGCAGTGCGTGATGAAAAGCTGAAGGTCATCCGCGCGCTTGACCCGGTGGAGCCGCATCACATTGTGCGGGGACAGTATCAGGCAGTGCCCATGGATGAGGCAGATCATCCCGGCTATCGCACCGCCGTGGGCGATGCGCGCAGCCGTACCGAAAGTTTCATGGCCCTCAAGGTGCACCTGAGCAATTGGCGTTGGGCCGGTACTCCGTTCTATCTGCGCACAGGCAAACGCATGTCCGCGCGCTCCTCTGAAATCACCGTGGTGTTCAAGGACACGCCGCATTCGATCTTTGGGGAAGAGGCCGGGCGCCACCGCAATGTGCTCTCCATTCGCCTGCAGCCCAATGAGGGCATCACGCTGGGGGTGACCATCAAGGAACCCGGACCGGGCGGTATGCGGCTGATTGATGTGCCCCTGGATATGACCTTTGCAGAGGCCCTTGCGGGCGAAGCGGGCGAACAGGTAGACGCCTATGAACGCCTGATCATGGATGTGATCCGGGGCAACCAGACCCTGTTCATGCGCGGCGATGAGGTGGAGGCCGCCTGGACCTGGACCGACCCGATTATCCAAGGGTGGGAGGCACGTAACGACGTGCCCAAACCCTATGACAGCGGCTCTGACGGGCCGACGGATTCTGACGAATTGTTGCGCCGCGAAGGGCGTGCCTGGCGCGGGGTGGCCCCATGAACATCACCGAATACAATGACCGCGAAATGCTGGTTCTGAATGTGGCCAATGTGCTGGCGGGGGCTTTGAAAAAGGCACTTCTTGTGTCGGACCGCGTGTCCATGGCCGTGCCCGGTGGTACAACGCCGGGGCCGATCTTTGACATTCTCAGCGGCGTTGATCTGGAATGGGAGCGGGTGCACATCCTGCTGACCGATGAACGCTGGGTGCCGCTGGATCACGCAATGTCTAACACGGATCTGATCCAGAACCGCCTGATGGCGGGCCCTGCGGCCACCGCCACCTTTGTGCCGTTCTACCGCGCGGGGCTGGATGCGTCGGCGGGATCTGCCGCTGTCGCCGGGACGCTGACAGACACCATGCCCCTGTCGGTTCTGATGCTTGGCATGGGCGCTGACATGCATACCGCCTCACTGTTTCCCGGGGCCACGGGCCTCAGCGCGGCACTGGCAGAAAACGCGCCATTGCTCTGCCCGATCAAAGCCCCGGATCAGGAAATTGAGCGGGTTACCTTGCCCGCCCATGCCCTGCAGGGCGCACTTTCCAAACACCTCGTGATCTTTGGCGATGACAAGCGCACCGCCCTTGAAAACGCCGTCAACCTGCCTGCCGAGGTCGCGCCGATCAGCGCGGTTCTGGAGGGCACCGAAATACACTGGGCCGCATAATGAACATCTGGGACAGCCTCAAAAGCCGCCACGCCGCCATCAAGGACCGCCCACTCCTGGCGCTTTTTGAGGAAGAAAATCGCGCAGACATGTTCTGCGTCGAGCTGGAAAACATGCGCTTTGATTATTCCAAAACCAACATCGACCCGGACACGCGCGCCGACCTGCTGCACCTGGCAGAACAGGCGTGTGTGGCGGAAAAACGCGACGCGATGTTTGTGGGCCGCCGCATCAATGAGACCGAAGACCGCGCGGTGTTACATACGGCCCTGCGCAACCTTGATGGCGGCCCGGTGATTGTGGAGGGCGATGACGTGATGCCCGGTGTGCTGGACACCTTGGCCGCCATGCGCGCCTTTGCCGATAAAATCCGCGCCAGCGACATCACCGATGTGGTCAATATTGGCATTGGGGGCTCTGACCTTGGCCCGGCCATGGCCGCAGCCGCGCTTGCGCCGTATCACGATGGTCCGCGCTGCCATTTTGTGTCCAACGTGGATGGCGCGCATATCGCGGACACGCTGCATGGCCTTGATGCAAAGACAACTCTGGTGATTGTGGCCTCCAAAACCTTCACCACCATCGAGACCATGACAAACGCGCGCACAGCACGCGCCTGGATAAAAGATCACGGCGGCACACCGGCCCGCCAGTTTGCCGCGCTGAGCACAGCGCAGGACAGGACTGCCGAATTTGGCATCGACCCCGCTCAGGTCTTCGGGTTTGAGGATTGGGTGGGCGGGCGCTATTCCGTCTGGGGGCCGATTGGCCTGTCCCTGATGATCGCCATTGGGCCCAAAGGGTTTGACGCCTTTCTGCGCGGGGCACAGGCGATGGACCGTCATTTTGTCGCCGCTGATCCGCTTGAAAACATGCCGATGATGCTGGCCCTTGTGGGCATCTGGCACAATCAAATCTGCGGCTACACCAGCCGCGCGGTCCTGCCCTATGATCAGCGCCTGACCTACTTGCCTGCATACCTGCAACAGCTTGAGATGGAATCAAACGGCAAATCCGTGCAGATGGAAGGCGCTGACACGGAGCATCACACCGGCCCCGTGGTCTGGGGCGCGGCAGGCACCAATGGGCAACACGCCTTTTACCAGCTGATCCATCAGGGCACCCGGGTGATTCCTTGCGAATTCCTGATCGCCGCCAATGGTCACGAAACGGATCTGGCGCACCATCACACCTTGCTGATCGCCAATTGCCTGGCCCAATCCGAGGCGCTGATGCGTGGTCGTCACCTGACAGAGGCGCGCAAACTGATGGAGGCCAAAGGGCTCAGCGGCGATGAACTGGAACGCCAGGCCCGCCACCGCGTCTTTCCCGGCAATCGCCCCTCAACCACGCTGCTTTATCCGCGCCTTGACCCGTTCACCTTGGGCCAGATCATCGCGCTCTACGAACACCGCGTTTTTATTGAGGGGGTGATCCTCAACATCAACTCCTACGATCAATGGGGCGTTGAACTGGGCAAAGAACTGGCAACCTCCCTGCAACCTGTTGTGGAGGGCGACGCCCCAACGGATGGCAAAGACCCCTCAACCGCGGCGCTGGTCACCTACATCCATAAACATCGCGTCTGACCCTTTTCACCCTTCCTGAAAACTCCGGGGTTTGGGGCAGCGCCCCAAAAAACAAAAAAGTGTCCGGGCTTTAGCCCGGCCCTTGCCCAATACAAAGCCGCGCACCGTGCTTGCGATCTGCAGATCTGACCGAATGAGATCAAGACCCGGCACCCCAAAGGACACCAGCAGCGACACCACCAAAAGACCAATGGCAGAAGGGAATGTCAGGAACGGGGAGGTGATCGCGCCATAGCCGCCAACCGGTACAATCTGCAAAGAAGTGATCTCCAAAAAAAATCATCGAATTTCTCTCATCAACACAGGCGGGCCAGGGCCCGCCTTACGCAGAGAAGCCCCACGTACCAGTCACGGTTTCATATCGTAACTGATCCACATCGTGCGGCTCGCCAGTTTGTCATAAACCCCGCGCCCGCGATAATTGTCATCGGCCGTGATCCAGCGCACCACGCCCCAGCCTTTGTCGCGCGCGATCTGCCCAACCGCGTTGATCAGGGCCTCAGCCGCGCCGGATCCGCGCGCAGACGGGTCCACATAAAGATCATCCAAAAACCCGTTGGTGGCCGCCTTGAGCTGGCTGACAAACGGGCGATAGTGGGTAAAGCCAATGACGTTTCCGCTGCCATCCTCAGCCACCAACCCGTTGGACGTATGGGTGTCATCCATCAGCCAGTCAAACACGGTGGCGCGCATCTGCGGCGTTTGCTCCACTTTGTAGAACGTCGCATAGCCTGCGAACAATTCCTCCCAAACGGGGCGGTCGGCAGCGGTGATGGGTCTGACGCGAACTGACATGTGCTATCCTTCCTTTTTGGCCTGATCAATCTGGTGAAACCGGTCCAGCACTGGGGCAGGGATCGGATATCCTGCGGCTCCATCCGGGCTGCGCAGGACCAGCACGCAGTCAAACGTCGCACGCAGATCACCACCTGCCCAAAGCTGCTGGCGCAGTGAAAACGATGTGCTGCGGTAGGTCGCGCAGGCGCAGGTGGTGATATAGACCTCATCCATCCGCATTTCGCGGCGGTAATGAATGGTGCCCGAACGGATCACGATGCGCGGATCTTCGGGGCGGTCATATTGCGAAATGCCCCATTCCTGCACGTAGCGGATGCGCAGGCGTTCAAACCACTCCATGTAGCGTGCGTTGTTGACGTGGTTCAGCACGTCCAACTCCGAAAATCTGACCTGATCCGCCATGGCCAAAGACTGGGCCGCACCAAGGCCTGCGTCAATTTGTTGAGCAGAGGTCAGAGGCGTGTGAAAGGGCAGGGTCATCTTGACTGCGTAGGCCGGAAAGGTGGTGCTTGCAAGAGAGCGCGGCATTGGCCAAGCTGCGGTTAACAACTTTCAAAGGAGCCCCCATGCTTGGCCAGATGATGTCCCAACCGCTATTGATTTCCAGCCTGATCACCCATGCGGAGCGGTTTCATAACGCCGGTCAAATCCATTCCGTCAACACCGGCGGCGGCATGGAGGAAACCACATGGGGACAGGTCGGGCGCAATGCCCGCGCGCTGGCCTCTGCCCTTGGCAAACTGGGGCTGGCCGCGCAGACCCGCTGTGGCACAATCGCTTGGAACAACCGCCGCCATCTGGAAATCTACTTTGGGGTCTCCGGGGGCGGCTATGTCTGCCACACGATCAACCCGCGCCTGTTCCCCGAACAGCTGGTCTACATCCTCAACCATGCCGAGGACAAAGTGCTGTTCATTGATGCCACCTTTGTGCCGCTGGTCGCCGCAATCCGCGACAAGCTGGAGCATCTGGAGCACATCGTACTGATGGAGGCCGACGTGGGCGATGCGGCAGAAAAACTGCCCGGCATCATCGCTTATGACGATCTGATCGCAACGGGTGATGCCGGTTTTGACTGGTCGGACATGGATGAGCATACCGCCTCAAGCCTTTGTTATACATCGGGAACCACAGGAAACCCCAAAGGCGTTTTGTATTCTCATCGCTCTACCGTCTTGCACAGTTTCGGGTCAAACCTCGCCGACAGCATTGGCATGACGGCGCGTGATGTGGTGCTGATGGTCGTGCCGATGTTTCACGTCAACGCCTGGGGGGCGCCCTATGCCTCTGCCATGGTGGGCGCGCGGATTGTGCTGCCGGGGCCGGGGCTCGACGGGGCCTCGCTGGTCGGATTGATCGACACCTACAAGGTGACCGTGGCGCTTGGCGTGCCGACAATCTGGCTGGGTCTGCTGGGCGCGGCCAAGGCGGCCTCCAGCGCGCTTACCTCGCTGAACCGCACCGTGGTGGGCGGCTCTGCCTGTCCGCCCTCGATGATCAGCACGTTCCGCGAGGAATATGACGTTGAGGTGATCCACGCCTGGGGCATGACCGAAATGTCGCCCCTGGGCAGCGTGAACCAGCCGCTGGCCAAACACGCGGACCTGCCATTGGAGCAGCAGCACACGCTGCGTGAAAGTCAGGGGCGCCCGGTCTATGGCGTGGACCTTGAAATTTGGGATGATGAGGGCAACCCGCTGCCCCATGATGGCAAGGCCCAGGGGGATCTGGTCACGCGCGGTCAGTGGATTCTGGACAGTTATTTCCGCGCCACCCGCGACGAGACCCTGACCAATGGCTGGTTTGACACCGGCGATGTGGCCACAATGGACGGCGACGGCTACGTCACCATCCGCGACCGTTCCAAAGACATCATCAAGTCAGGGGGCGAATGGATCAGCTCGGTTGAGCTGGAGAACATCGCCATTGCGCACCCAAAACTGGCAGACGCGGCGGTGATTGGGGCGAAACATGAAAAATGGGACGAACGCCCGGTGCTGATTGCCGTGAATGGCCCCGGAGAGACCCCGAGCGAAGAGGAAATCCTCAGCATCTTTGAAGGGAAGATCGCCAAATGGCAGGTGCCTGACAAGGTTGTCTGGACAGACGAGTTGCCGCGCAATGCGACGGGTAAAGTGCTCAAACGCACCCTGCGCGAGTCGTTTGGCGACGTTCTGTTAGGTTAGAGCGCCACCCTAGGGGCAGGGATCATCCTTGCCGCCAGCGGTCCAGCCGGGGAATGCCACGCGTAAACAGCCAGGCCATGATTTTTGGCATGCCAGAGCGTTGCAGCGCCGCGACGCAGTGCGCCTGAAACTCACTAACACTGACGTCGGGATGGCGAAACGCGCCCGCGTCATAACAGATTGAACAATAGGCCTCGCTTTTGGAGCCATCCGCCTCCGTGCCGCCGCCTTGCGGGTCTTTGTTCAGCGGCATACCGCAGCTTTGACAAGATTTGGCCATGGTTGTTCCCCCTTGATTGATAGGGGCAAAATGTACTAACCATGGACCATTGTCAATGGTTTTGGAGAGATGATGCGCATTGGTGAACTGGCCAAACGGGCGGATGTCAGCCGCGACACCATCCGGTTTTACGAGCGCCACGGACTGATCCGCTCTGACGTGGACCCCAAAGCGGACAACAGTTATCGCATCTATGCAGAAGATGCGGTGCTGACGCTTGAGGTCATCCGCGACGCGCAGGCTGCCGGGCTGTCGATTGCGGAAATCACAGTTTTTATGGGTCAATTCATGGCGCAAGATGGCGAAACGCATGACGCACAGCAATTTCTGGAGGATCGGATCACAGAAGTGACCACCCGCATCACGGCCAGCACGCGGTTTCTTGACATGCTGCGCCAGACCAAAGCAGCGCTGGCGCGCGCGCCCCAAGACGGTCTGCGGGAAATGAGCAAAGCCAAGCCAGACACCGGCAAAAAAGGGCAAGGCTCAGATACCTGATTGACCCTCAACAACTTTTTGCGCATTTGTGGCTCAGGTGAGCTGGGGACAGGTTGGGGATGAACGTGGCACAAGACAAACGGGCCATTGTATTTCTGGCGTGGGGCAAAAACGCCGCTGCCCCTATCGCGCGCTGTTTGTCAGGCTGTGTGTTGCCAGACTATCCCGTTTATCTGATTACGGACACGCAAACCGACACAAGCGCACTGCCAGCGCATGTGCAGGTGGTGGCGACAACATTTTCCATCGCTGGCAACCGGCGCAAAAGCGCGCTGCTGCGGGATCTGCCGGATGGTCTGGAAACGGTGCTGTTTCTTGATATTGATAAGGTTGTCATTGATGACGTATCGTTGGGGTTTGACATGGCCGAAAAATTCGGGATCGCCATAGCACAGGCCCCGCATTATGACCTTGGGGTCTTACGCAACTTCAAAACCATCATGGAAAGGGAAGGCGTGCCGGCGCGCGGGCAGATTGTTTATAATTCCGGGGTGATCTTTTTCTCGCTCAAACACCCCAACGTGGCCCCCATTTTTGCGCAAGCGCTGCGCCTGGCCGAAAAATACGAAGGCACCGCATGGGGCGATCAGCCGTTCCTCAGCTTAGCGATGGAACTGGCTGATTTTCATCCCTATGCCCGGTCCCCAAGCTATAATTATCGCGGTTTTGGCGAAATCGTCAGCGGGTCCGTCAGGATTTGGCACTCCTACCATGATGTGCCAAAGGATGCGGCCAATCTGGAGCACGGGTTTCTGCACTGCTATGAACAGCGTGAATTTATGCAGGTGCGCAAAGTTCCGAAATAGAGAGCAGCATGGTTGAACAACTTAACTTTCACATCCGCGCGCCAAAAACAGGGGCGACCTATCTGCCAAAGCCGCTATTGGACAGCAAGGCCGCTGAAGTTCGCCACGCCCAACCTGACATTGATCTTGAGACCCATGATCCAAAGGGCGCGCGACACCTATCCTCAGAGGTGGTCTAGATGATCACAACCGCCACCCATACGGTGATTGTGCTGGGGTGTCAGCGCAGTGGTACAACGATGTCCGGGCAAATCCTCGGGGCACATGAAAATGCCGTGATGATTGACGAATTTGAGGGGCTCTACCCCTGGTTTCACGCGCAGGCGGATCAGGCCCCCGATGCCGCCACGCTGAGCACCAAAGTGATGCAGAAATCCACCGCCAAATACGCAGATAGAGCCGCGCGTTATGTGGCACAGGGGGGCGGCCCGATGCCTGCGGATCACATCAGCCACCTCGTGCTGAAAGCGCCCAACCTTACGTTCGAGGCCGCCAAAATCGCCCGCCTGACCACGCAGGTGCGCGTTATCTATCCGCAACGCGATCCGCGCGCGGTTGTGGCCTCCATGGTGCGCCTGTCAGACATTGATTTTGTGACCAACCAGATCAAACATCTGGAAGGTGCGCCGCAGGTGCGCGCCGCGTTTGCGTCAGATTTTGACGTGCTGAGCGATACCACGCAGCCCTATTGGATCAGGGCCGCGAAAGTGTGGAAGATTAAGACCGGTCTGGTCGAGAGTTTCACCGCCAAAGGCCTGCCCGTGCTGCCACTCAAATACGAAGATCTGGTGCGCAATCCCGATGACATGATCCCCGAGATCCTGCGGTTTTGCGACCTGCCAGAGAGCCAATGCGCGCATCATCCTGAAAGCGTCTATCAGGGTACAGGCCCCGGTGGCACCAAACGCACGCGGCGCATTGACACCACTGCCGTTGAACGCTGGAGCCATGAATTGAACGCCGACCAGACCCGCGACGTTATGCTGGCCGCGGCCCCCCTTGCAGAGGCGCTTGGCTATGTCTGACGCGCACCAAGCCGTAAAGGACGCCCAACCGATCGTGTTGATTGGACGGGGCGGCGGGGGCACCCGGTTGCTCTCACAAATGACCGCCGGGTTGGGTGTGTTTTTGGGCAATGAGCTGAACGTCAGCTTTGATTCCGTGGAATGGGTCACGCCGATCTATGACATTGCCATTGAAACCTGCACGGCACCTGCCGCAACAGGCTCCCCCGCCGCTGCGCAACACCTGCACACCCTGCGCGCCTGTGCGGTGGATATTCTTGCCGCTGGCGGGCAAGATCCCGGCGGGCTCTGGGGCTGGAAACTGCCCGAAACCACGGTGATTGTGCCCCAGATTGCCGCCGCCTTTCCCCATGCCCGGTTTGTGCATCTGGCCCGGCATCCCGTGGCGAGCTGTTGTCGGCGCTCGCACATGACCTCGCGGGCCAACAACCGTTTGGGGGCCGCCGTTTTGGCCGCAGCCTATGCATATTGCGGGCGCCCCTGGTCGCGCCACGAAAGCGACAGCGTGCCCCTTCACAACGCGATCAGCTGGGCCTTTCAGGCCAATATCGCCGTCACCGCCCTTGAAAACAGCGTGGCGGGGGAGCGTCAGCTGTTGCTGCGCTACGAGGACCTCTGCGCAGAACCGGACAATGCCCAACACCAGATCGGGGCCTTTATCGGCCTGAGTTCGGCGGAGATAGAGGCCCGCCTGACCCCCATCGACATTGACCCCGCGCGCCTAAACGATCAATCCGACACCCACCCCGAGGCGGCGGCCGTCTGGGACATCTGCGCCGAACAGGCCCGGCGATTGGGGTATCAATGGCACGCATAAATCCCACCCTGCTGCTGGTGCTGCAATACGGCATGAAACGCAATGGCAATCAGGCAGTCCTGACGTGACAAAACTCACCATCGTTCTCAACACCTATAACATGCAGCGTGAAGTGCCCCGCACCCTGCGCTCCATGGTGCCGCCCCTGCAACGCGGCGTCAGCGCGCAGGACTACGAGGTGATTGTCATCGACAACGGCGCACAGGTGCCCCTGTCGCTGGAGGGGATCGACTGTGGCGGGGTTGATGTGCATCTGTGGCGCCTGCCCCCCGAAAGCAGCCATGCCTCGCCGGTGGTGGCGATCAACGCCTGCATCGCAGAACAGGTTGAGACCCAATTTGTCATGGTCTGCATTGATGGCGCGCGGATGTTCAGCCCCTATCTGGTGCGGCGCACATTAGACGTGTTGCGTGCCAATCCTGCGGCATTCACCTACGTCAGTTCGCGCCATCTGGGCCCACAGATTCAAAGCAAATCGGTCAAGAACGGGTATAACCAAACCGCAGAGGATGAATTGCTCAGCACTATCGCCTGGGAGCAGGATCTGGATCATCTGCATGAAATCAGCGTCTGGGCCGGGGCACAATGCCACAACAATGCGTTTTATCAGAATGAAAGCAATGCCTTAGGCCTGAGCCGCGCGTTGTGGACAGATATGGGTGGCTATAACCAAGGGTTTCAGCGCTCCGGCGGTGGCCTGTGCAATCATGATCTGTTCAAACGCCTGGTTGAACGCCCGAATGCCCAGAATGTGTTGCTGTGGGGGGAGACAACCTTTCATCAAATCCATGGCGGCGCGGCGACCTCTCATGCGGGGTATTTCACCGCAAGCCTCGCTGAGTACAAAAGCGCTGTGGGGGCTGAGAATGCCCGACCACGGTATGACTTTTTCGTCGATAAAGGGCTGAAATATCAACGGGATATGGCTGTGGGGAAATTCTACGACCCCTGACTTTGGTAGGGTGGTAACCATTGCAGGCAAACCACGTGCATCTAACCGCAAGTGGCCTGTGCTTGGCTGGAAAGCTGTCACACCTCTTTGGCAGACAAAGACAAATCCGACCTACGTGATTTGGGTACAGCACATGAAATACAGGCGCTAAAACATTGATTTACGATGGAAATCTTGATGGTTGGAGCGGGTAACGAGAATCGAACTCGTAACTAAAGCTTGGGAAGCTGCCGTGATACCTTTTCACCATACCCGCCTTGGGGGCAACAGATATGCCGGGGTCATGGGGGCGTCAAGGTGACAATCGCATCGCGCGCGGGCGCTTATAGCGAAATGCAAATAACTTGAAATACACTGCATCTCCTAACCAGTTGAAATCTTTAATTTCAGGCAGGGTTAGGTGATTCAGGTTTTTGCATTTCTGCTCAAGGGCTTGGATGCAGTGAAAATGTTGATCTCCGCCGGGATCTCAAGGCCCTTTTCCGTCTGATAGACGCGCAGCGCCGCTGCCAACGTCTCCACAAACGCCGCACGCTGCGCCGGGCCGGTTTGATAGTCCTCCAGCGCGTTCTTGGCCGGGCCAATTTCACACAGCATCTCTGCCACGTCCTGCGCCGTGCCGCGCGGGGTCAACATGATCTGGCACACATCAACGGTGGCCTCTGCCAAACCAGCATCGCGCAGGATGTCCAGCGTTTTTGCCGTATCGCGCAGCGCAAAGGGGCCGGGGGCGTCCGGGTCCGATTTTGGCATCGGGCCAATCTCGGTGGCACTCAACCGGGCAGGCAGGGTGAAAAACGGATTTTTCTCGATTGTGCCCCAGGTGGCAAAGGCCATTCTGCCCCCGCTTTTGAGACTGCGCGCCATGTTTTGAAATGCCGCCACAGAATCCTCAAAAAACATCACGCCAAAGCGCGATATCAGGCGGTCAAACTGTGCGGGGGCAAAGGCATGGGTTTGCGCATCCGCCAGAATGAAGGACACACCATCACCTTTGCGCGGATCATGCCGTGCAGCATTCAGGAACGGTTCGGAAATATCGACCCCGCAGACCGTTCCTCGTGGCCCGACCAATGCCGCAGCCTCAAAACTGCTGGTGCCCGCACCACAGCCAACATCCAGAACCGCCTGATCACGGCCCAACTGTGCAGCCTCAAGAACGGCCTGCAACACTGGTGCAAAAATCGCATCAATGTCGCCCGTGCGCCGTACCCAGATTGCGCCAACGGTATCGGCCCAAAATTCCTGTTGATCCTGGTTCGGTTGCATCTGCTTATCCCTTTTTCGCGCCCGCGCGCGGTTCATCCATCAGCCCCATGGCGCGGCCACAATCAGAATACCTTCGCGGCACAGCGCATCTTTGTCAGCCTCGCGGATCGGTCTACCACTGGTCGTATCAGCGCTCATCCCGGTGCCTCAACATTCCGGTTCATACAGGTGAACCTTGATCGCATCAAAAAGCGCCGCCTCTGAGCAACCAGCATACCAGACCGCAGCGGCGTCCGTTTCGGCGTGGCAGGGAGGGTAGGGATCAGACGTTTCGTCATGGCAGTCTCCTTATGTGCAGGCGTTTTCCGGGTTATCCCCGCCGCCGCCTGCGCCCACCGCGTTTTTCGCCATCCCCGCCGCCGGTGTTAAAGGTTGCACTTGGCAGCGTGACAATGGAGTTCAGAATCGGAAACGGTTCCACCGCGTTTGGAATGGCCGAGGCATTCACAAAATGCTCCTGAAAACGCGGCTCAATCGCGGTTTCGATCTTGTGGATGGCGCGCACGGTGTCCTCAATCTCGGCCCGTGCCTGAGTGTTGAGCAGAGCAATCCGCGCGCCCGTGCCCGCCGCATTCCCCGCAGATGTGACCTTGTCCAAAGGCGCATCCGGGATCATCCCCAACACCATCGCGTGTTTGGTGGAGATATGCGCGCCAAAGGCCCCGGCCAGCACCACACGGTCCACCTTATCGACGCCAAACTTGTCCATCAACAACCGCGCGCCAGAATAGAGCGCCGCCTTGGCCATCTGAATTTCGCGGATGTCCCGGTTGGTCACCGTGATCCTTTGCCCGCCCTCCGCCGTGCCATCATGGACCAGATAGGAATTGGTGCGCCCGTCGGCAAAGACATTTGGCGATCCGGTCTGCTCTGCCGTGCCAATCAGCCCCGGTGCATCCACAATGCCATGCAGGCGCATCTCGGCCACCATTTCGATAATGCCAGAGCCGCAAATCCCGGTGATCCCGGTGGTGGCAATGGCAGCGTCAAAGCCGTCCTCATCCGACCACAGATCAGAGCCAATCACCTTGAACCGCGCAATCTTGGTGGCGGGATCAATCTCCACCCGCTCAATGGCACCCGGCGCCGCACGCTGCCCCGAAGAAATCTGCGCCCCCTCAAACGCAGGCCCGGTGGGCGAGGAACAGGCCAGCACCTTTTCCTTGTTCCCCAAAAGGATCTCCGCATTGGTGCCCACATCCACCACCAGGACCAGATCGTCGGATTTATTCGGCGCCTCACTCAGGGCAACTGCGGCCGCATCGGCACCCACATGTCCGGCGATGCAGGGCAACAGGTAAACCCGCGCTGAGGGGTGGATATTGAGGTCCAGATCATCCGCCCGCAGCCGCAGCGCATTGGAGGTCGCCAAAGCAAAGGGGGCCTGACCCAGCTCAAAGGGATCAATCCCCAGCAACAAATGATGCATCACCGGATTACAGACAAACACCGCATCCACGATCAGGTTCTTGTCGATCTCCCCTTCGGTGGCAATCTGCGTAAACAACGCATTCATACCCTCGCGCACGGCCAACGTCATTTCATCCGCGCCAGAGGCATTCATCATCGAATAGCTGACCCGGCTCATCAGGTCTTCGCCAAAGCGGATCTGCGGGTTCATCACCCCCGACGAGGCCACAACCTCCCCGGTCTGCAAATCACACAAATGTGCGGCAATGGTGGTGGAGCCAAGATCAACGGCCAGCCCATAAACCGTGCCCTCATAATACCCCGGCCAGATGTGCATGATGCGCGGATTGTTTTCCATATCCCCCAGATGTACGGCCACAGTGACCTTCCAGTCGCCCTTGCGCATCACCGGCTGCATGCTTTGCAGAATGTGCAGATCAGCCGCGACATTCTCCAATTCCCATTGCTCAAACAGTGCTGCGCGCAACCGCTCCAGATCACCTGATGGGTCATGCATGTCCGGTTCCTGCACCTCGACATAATAGAGCTTGGTGGAGGGGTTCAGCACGATATCCCGCGCCTCAACCCGCTTACGCACCACCTGCTTGTGCACCTGACTTTCGGGGGGCACGTCGATCACCACATCGCCCTGTACCGTGGCCTGACAGCCAAGCCGGCGCCCCTCGATCAGCCCGCGCTTGTCCTTATAGCGCTGCTCGACCTTGTTCCATTCTGACAGCGCGTCCTGCGCCACCGTGACCCCATGCTTGGCAAAGTCCCCGAACCCGGGTGTGATCTGACATTTGGAGCAGATCCCGCGCCCCCCACAGACCGAATCCAGATCCACCCCCAACTGCCGCGCGGCGGTCAGAATGGGCGTGCCCACCTCAAAATGCCCCCGCTTGCCGGAGGGCGTGAAAATCACCAAAGGATCGCTGCTCATTGTCTCACCTGTCTCACCTCACACGCACCATATCGCCACGCCGCGTTAAGGCCACCCCGGAAGCGTCATCTCACCCGCCATCCGCGCCCCTTTCACCCTTCCAAAAAACTCCAGAAAGTGTGAGAGACAGCGTCTCTCATAGCGGGCAAAGCCCGCTCCCCCCCCCTCACAACTGCGCGCGGGCGTGAAAGATAAACCCCAGAAAGTTCAACAATATCTGCGCTGCCAAAATCGAGGTCGACCCCGAAGGATCGTAATCCGGGGCCACTTCCACCAGATCAATACCAACAATCTCGTGCCGCTCTGCCGCGGCCTGCAACAGCTCCAGCACTTCATAATACAGGAACCCCCCGTGCGACGGCGTGCCTGTGCCCGGCGCGATGGAGGGGCAAAAGGCATCAATGTCGATTGTCACATAAACCCGCGCACCGGTGGGCACATGCGACAACACCTGTCGCGTGCCCATGGCGCGGGCCTGACGCACCGAAATAATGTCGGACCCCAGTGCACGCGCATCACCGTATCCTTCCTTGGCCGTGGAACTCACATTGCGAATACCCACCTGCGTCAGCCCGGTAACATACGCCTGTTCTGCCGCACGCCGCATCGGGTTGCCATGGCCATGGCGTACGCCATGCCGTTCATCGACAAAATCCAGATGCGCATCAATCTGCAAAATATGGATATCGCCTTGCCCGTCAAAGGCCCGGATGCAGGGAATATTTACAGAATGATCGCCCCCAATCACAACCGGCAGGGCACCGGCATCCAAAATGGCGCGCACCCCGATCTCGATGTTGGCATGGCTCTTTTCAGTGTCCGTGTGCACAATATCCGCGTCCCCCAGATCAACGATGTTCACATTGCCCGGCAGATAGGTCGCATCATCCTCGTGATCATAGGCGCCCGCATGGCCAAAACTGAACAGGGTCGAGGCCTCCCGCACGCCCCGGGGGCCAAACCGCGCACCGCTGCGCCACTGCGTGCCGGCATCAAACGGCGCGCCCAACACGCCCACATCCGCATCCAACGCAGCCCAATCGGGCTCATACCGCCGCTTGCCAAAGGTCGATATCCCCACAAACGGCAGGTCGAGCCTGCCTTTTTCATATCCGTGATCTGCCATAGGTCCTCCCGTTTTTATGACCTTTTCGCAAGCCGGTGCCAGAGGCAAGCCTAACCGCCCTTTGACCCTTTTCATCCACAGCGGTCCATGAGATAGGAACGTGCCAAATGAACTCAAACTGCGGAGAGCGATGATGGAGATTCGTGAGGCCCTGACCTTTGATGATGTGCTGCTTGTGCCGGGAGCGTCCTCTGTGCTGCCCTCCACGGCGGATACCCGCACCTTTGTGACCAAATCCATCGGCCTCAATATCCCGCTGCTGAGTTCCGCCATGGACACCGTGACCGAAGGGCGCATGGCCATTGCCATGGCGCAAGCGGGCGGCATGGGCGTGGTGCACCGCAATCTGACCATCGAGGAACAGGCCCGCGAAATTCGCCGCGTCAAACGCTTTGAAAGCGGCATTGTCTATAACCCCATCACCCTGACCGCGGATCAGACCTTGGCAGACGCCAAGGCCTTGCAAGAACGCTATAACGTTACGGGTTTTCCGGTGGTGGACGGCGACGGGCGCGTTGTCGGGATCGTCACAAACCGCGATATGCGTTTTGCCTCGGATGACAAAACGCCGGTGTCGGTGATGATGTCATCTGAAGATCTTGCGATCCTCAAAGAACCCGCCGACCGGGAAGAGGCGATCAGCCTGATGAAATCCCGCCGCATTGAAAAGCTGTTGGTGACAGATGGGACAGGCAAGCTGACCGGGTTGTTGACGCTAAAAGACACCGAACAGGCCGTGCTGAACCCCACAGCCTGCAAGGACCAGCTGGGCCGTCTGCGCGTGGCCGCAGCAACCACGGTGGGGGACGCGGGTTTTGAACGCTCCGAAGCATTGGTGGATGCGGGTGCCGATATGATCGTGATCGACACCGCCCATGGCCATTCCGAAGGGGTCGCCCATGCCGTTGCGCGCGCCAAGGCCTTGTCCAACGAGGTGCAGGTGGTGGCAGGCAACGTCGCCACAGGAGAGGCCACGCGCGCGCTGATCGACGCAGGTGCTGACGCCATCAAGGTTGGGATCGGCCCCGGTTCCATCTGCACGACACGCATGGTGGCCGGGGTGGGTGTGCCACAACTGACCGCCATCATGGATTGCGCCACAGCCGCGGGAGACACGCCGGTGATCGCTGATGGCGGCATCAAGTTTTCCGGCGATTTTGCCAAGGCCATCGCAGCCGGGGCAAGCTGCGCCATGGTCGGTTCCATGATCGCAGGCACAGACGAAAGCCCCGGAGAAGTCATTTTATATCAGGGGCGTAGCTTCAAAAGTTATCGCGGCATGGGGTCCTT
This sequence comes from uncultured Sulfitobacter sp., assembly GCA_937928635.1. Taxonomy (GTDB): domain Bacteria; phylum Pseudomonadota; class Alphaproteobacteria; order Rhodobacterales; family Rhodobacteraceae; genus Sulfitobacter. The sequence goes on from CALFWM010000014.1 coordinate 145,911, forward strand.
GGGTGCCATGGCCAGCGGCTCGGCTGATCGCTATTTCCAGAAAGACGCCGCAAGTGACAAACTGGTGCCCGAAGGGATTGAGGGTCAGGTGGCCTATAAAGGCAGCGCCGCTGCTGTGGTGCACCAGATGGTCGGGGGCCTGCGCGCCGCCATGGGCTATACCGGCTGTGCCACCGTGGATGAGATGCGCAAGAACTGCCGGTTTGTGAAAATCACCGGCGCGGGCCTGAAAGAAAGCCATGTGCACGACGTGCAGATCACCCGTGAAAGCCCCAACTACCGGGCCGGATAAACCTTTTGCTTCAAACTGCTACACGCACTTTCTAAAGTAAGGGACCAGCCATGACTCCCGGTGCCCGCGTCGCTGCCGCTATTGAAATACTGGAGAGCATGGCAACCGGCCTCGCGGCGGAGCAGGCCCTGACCCGTTGGGCACGACGCAGCCGATTTGCAGGCTCCAAAGACCGTGCCGCAATCCGCGATCATATCTTTGATGTGCTCCGCTGCCGGACCGAAGTTACGGAGGCCGGGGGCGGTGAAACCGGGCGTGCGATGATGCTGGGCCTGTTATATCTTCAGGGGATTGACCCAGCGACGGTATTCACGGGCGAGAGCCACGCACCACCACCATTGGCTCCGGACGAACCCGCGGAACTGCGGGCGCAGGCCGGGGCAGATACGCCGTGGAACCTCCCGGCTTGGTTGATCCCCGTCTTCAAAGACGCACTTGGCCCCAAGGCCTATCCCACGGCCCGCGCGCTCAAGGACCGCGCCCCCGTTGGCCTGCGTGTGAACATCGCCAAAACAAGCCTGGACGCTGCGCGTGACACCCTTGCCGCAGCAGGTGTTGAAACGGCACTGAACCCGCTCTGCACCTCGGCGCTCATCGTATTAGAAGGGGCGCGTAAGATTCGGAATTCAAACGCGTATCTTGACGGGTTGGTGGAACTGCAAGACGCGGCAAGCCAGGCCGTTGTTGCTGCCCTTCCGGAGGGGGGCAAGGTGTTGGACTATTGCGCGGGCGGGGGCGGCAAATCGCTCGCTTTGGCTATGGACACCACCCGCATTGTCTACGCACACGACATCAATCCACAGCGCATGCGCGATCTGCCTGCGCGGGCCAAACGGGCAGGGGCCAACATCACCCAACTGTCCAGCGACCGTTTGCAAAAAACGCAATACGACATCGTTTTGTGTGACGCCCCCTGTTCGGGCTCTGGTGCCTGGCGGCGCGCGCCTGAGGGCAAGTGGTCTCTGACCCCGGAACGGCTGGCTGAATTAACCACAATCCAAGACCGGATATTGCAGGACGCCGCCCAATTGGTGACCCCCGGTGGCGTGCTTGCCTATGCCACCTGTTCCGTGCTGCACAGTGAGAACGAGCAGCGGATAGATGCTTTCCTGAACGCCAATCCGGGATGGCGGAAAACATTTTCCCGTCATTTTCATGTGGATAGTCATGGCGATGGATTTTTCACAACACACTTGACGCAAGAGTAAACTACCCCATACTCAACTTTAAGGCGACATATGCACGTGGTTGTCAGTCTTGGTTAAGCCAAGATTAACACTTGGGACGCGTAATACGGATGTGATTCGCACAAGTCGGGGAAAAATTTGTCAGATCAGGCTCTCTCATCGACAGCATCAAGCGACGCACCGCGTTATGGCAATGGGCGGCTGCGCACCTTGATGCTGCTGGCATTTGTGCTGGCGGTTCTTGCGCTCATCGCGCCACATCGCCTGATCACCATCGGGTTGGTGAGCGCCAGTGCAACCCTGTGCGCGCTGGCGCTTTGGTTCAGGCATCTCAACAGATTGGGCGCGCGGCAGGTCTATTCAAAGATGGACACGGTTGCGGGTTTCATCACCCATGATGTCGCCCCCAGTTTTATCACGCTTGCAGATGGGCGGATCACATCTCGCAACATCGCCGCCGAAAAACAATTCAAACATGCGGACAAAGATACGTTGTCCGCGGTGCTGAACGACAGTTTTGCCAACCCCGGCGGTATTTTGTTTCGATTGCAAAAACGCGTGCAATCCTCCGGCTCTGCCCAGGAAGACATCAGCACACGCAACGGTCACGTCCGGTTGAGTGTGCATCAGATGGACCACGAGGCCTTTGTCTGGCGGATCGAAAATATACCCTACAAAAGCGCAACCGCCGCCGCCGCAGATGGCCAGACCCTGCCGATGATCATCACGGGCCGCAATGACACTGTGCTGTTTATGAACAACGCCGCACGTCAGCTGATTGGCGCGCGGTGCAAATCACTGGATCAGATTTTCACGTCACTGCCCCCCCGCGTGGGCGAGGTTATGGCGGTTACCACCACCGATGGGCAACAGGATGCGCTGATCGCGCAAATGGGTGCCGGGGTTGGGCGCAGGGCAATCTATTTCCTGCCCCCACCGGAAAACGCACCACCCCAACACGGCTGGCAGGCGTTTCATGACCTGCCTGTGCCGTTGATCAAAGTTGCACAAGACGGCGCGATACTGTCGTTCAACAAGATGGCAATGTCATTGATTGGCGTTCAGCTTGCCAAAGACATGCATCTGTCGGACCTGATGGAGGGGCTTGGGCGGTCGATCACCGACTGGCTGGGCGACACGCTCTCCGGGCGCAAGGTGCAAAAGTCAGAATTCTTGCGGCTGACCCGTGCGGACCGTGAGGTTTTTGTTCAGGTCACCCTGAACCGTATTACCGAAGAGGGCGAGCCGGCCCTGATCGCGGTTTTGCACGACGCAACTGAACTCAAATCCCTTGAAGCGCAATTTGTGCAAAGCCAGAAAATGCAGGCTATTGGCCAATTGGCCGGCGGCGTTGCACATGATTTCAACAATTTGCTCACGGCCATATCGGGCCATTGCGACCTGCTCTTGTTGCGCCATGATCAGGGCGACCCGGACTACGGGGATCTTGTGCAGATCAATCAAAACGCCAACCGCGCGGCATCCCTTGTGGGGCAATTGCTGGCGTTTTCGCGCAAACAGACCTTGCGCCCCGAAACACTGGACATGCGCGACACGCTTGCTGATCTGACGCATCTTTTGAACCGTCTGGTCGGGGAGAAGATCACCCTGACGCTCAGCCATGATCCTGTCCTGAAGTCCATCCGCGCGGACAAACGCCAGCTTGAGCAGGTTTTGATGAACCTTGTTGTCAACGCCCGCGATGCCATGCCGGCGGGGGGTGAGATCAAGATCATGACCGAATGCACCTCCCTGAAGGAACCACTGACGCGAGACCGTGTCTGCGTCCCTGCCGGGGAATATGTCACGGTGACAGTCAGCGATGATGGTACCGGCATTCCGGCAGACAAATTGCAAAAGGTCTTTGAGCCGTTTTTCACCACCAAACGGACGGGCGAGGGCACCGGGCTTGGCTTGTCCACGGCCTATGGCATCATTAAGCAATCCGGCGGCTTTATTTTTGTGGATTCAACTGTGGGATCGGGCACAGCCTTTACCTTATACTTTCCTGTGATGGAGGCGATGGAGCCAACAAAGGCGGCGTCGGAGCGCCGGGTCGCTCAGCCACGCGCCAAACACGAGGATGGCGTGATTTTGCTGGTCGAAGACGAAGCACCCGTGCGCGCCTTTGCCAGCCGCGCCCTGCGTCTGAGAGGGTACACTGTTTTGGAAGCGGATTCTGCCGAAGCGGCGCTCAAAACGCTTGAGGACAACAGCCTTGATATTGATGTTTTTGTGACCGACGTGGTTATGCCCGGCATGGATGGCCCAAGCTGGGTGCGCGAGGCATTGAAAGATCGCCCCGGAGTGCGGGTGGTCTTTGTGTCCGGTTACGCCGAGGACAGCTTTGATGAAGCACAAACGCGGATACCAAATTCCGTTTTCCTGCCAAAACCATTTTCTCTCAATGATCTTACGGACACGGTGCACAATCAGCTTCATTAACGCGCCCCGCCTAAAACTTGACTCGCCACTGTCTTGCCGCGCTCCGCGCATTCGGGACATGGGCGAAACGTGATGCTTCAAATTAAAGGTGGGACGCCATAATGCCAAATATTGCCCTGTAGCGAAATTCAAATAACCTGATTCACCACGTATCACACAACCCATTGAAATCTCTGATTTTAGATAGGGGTGTGTAATAGAGGTTCTTGACGTCCCGCTTTAGTCGATGGAGTCGTAAAGCATAAACTCATCCGCAAATTTGCGTCGCAACCGGGTCTCGACCTCTGCGGAGAGGGTCAATTCCAATTGCGGCGACACATTTTCCCGCTTGAGGTCCAGTGTCACCTCCAACCGTTCCTCCAAAAACCGCTTTAGGGCTGTCTGGTCTTCATAGCGAAAATGATGGGTGATGCCGGTGCCATTGGGCTGCGTTTTCATGAAATTGAGCTGACTTCCCACATCTGCGTAGTCCGGCTTGTCGCCCTTCATATAGGCCAACACAAATTCATCAAAGCTCAGGCCCTTGGTGCTGTTTGGCTTGCCATCCATAAACGGGCGTTGGCGAAAGCGATACCAACTGCCAAGCCACGAAATGGGCTCCCGCATCACTGCCATTAGCTCCATTTCCGCGTCACAAACATTCTTGAACATCGGGCGAATGAATCGGTTGTAGCGATAGACAGGCGCGTGTTTCAGCATCGGAGGTTCCGCAATAACCATGTCTGCGCGCGCGGATAAAGCAGTCTGATATGCTGTTGTTCCTGTCTTTGGCACCGACAAAAACGCAAGACGTTCCTTAAAGAAAACAAGCACTTGTTTCGGCTCCCGCGCATCGAAAGAAATTTATCGAATGTTTAGACTGCTTCTTGACCAACTGTACTCTCCCAAATTGTCTCCCGACACCCAAAATTAGGCGATGGTACGGAGTTCCACGGGTAGTAGCACCGCAGGTGGTTAAGTCGTGGTTGAGAACTGGTCAATCATAGAAGTGCTTTTGCAGATACGACAAGAAGGGATGAACAGCACTGTGGGTAACTTTCCCGCAAACCGGAGACTTGAGTTGGTATTCCCCCGGTTTTGGGCTTAGAGGGTCCGGCCCTCCATGGGCGGACCTTTCGTAATTGATTGGTGACGTATAGCCCAATGCCGAGTGCCTGGGCGAGGGGATGTACCAACCTTCAATGAACGCAAAGCATGCGACGCGGGCCTCGGCCTTTGTTTTGAACTTCCGACGATCCAGTCGCTCGCATTCACGCGTGGCAGAAACTCTCGTCGACAGCATTGAAACTCCTATACTCGTCGCACGTTGATTTGGACCGTTTTGGGCGCGTTACGTGATACACTGTGCTTCCGGAACGTCGTCAGACGCTGTTGAACAGATGAATATCTGTTGAGCCCTGCGCACTGCCTGGCAGGTCAGTGGGCGGCGGGCCGCTGTGGAGAATAGACCTCGTATTGCTCAATCGTAACGCAGCGCAGACACGTGTCACTTGATCCGGCGTCAGTGACACGTCGGTCAGTTGGCTGGCCAATCCTTCTGTCAACTTCGCTAAATCATGCAGGCCCTGATTGATGTGGTCCATTGATTGTAGCTCGCGAATCAGCATGTCAGGTAAAGAGTCATTGTTGGCAAGCACGCTGCTCACTGCGACCTCAAGGCTTGCAGTTTGTGTTGCAAAAACCTCCAATTGGGCAGCAACCCTGCGCAAAAGGGGATCAAGCGGCAATGCTGACGCGCTCTCCATCACAAAGCCCCTACTACCGTTTCTATGCATTTGCGCAGATCTTCCGGGGCAAATGGCTTGGGCAAGTAGTTGTTCATGCCAAGTTTTTTACCCTGATCAATGATCTGTTGCTCTGTCCGACCAGTGATCAGCACAAACCCGATTTTCTGGGTTTGCGGCGTCGCGCGCAGATAGTGTAACAAATGCAGCCCATCCATTTCCGGCATGTTGTAATCCGAAATCACAAGGTGCACCGGCGACTTGGCGAGGCTTTGCAGTGCCTGTTTTCCATTTTCGGCAGTGGCAACGTTTCGAACACCGAAACTGTCCAAGGCCTGCGTGATAAGTCCGCGGCTGGTGGACATATCATCTACCACCATAATTCGAATTTGGTCGCGTAGGGCCATGTAACGAGTCCTTTAGGAATGAATGGGTCGGTATGTGGTTGGGGCGATACACTCAAATCCAAAGCGTTCCGGGTTTGCGATCCGTTCAGAATGCCCCAGAAACAACAACCCGTCCGGGCGCAGCGCATTTCGGAACCTTGGCCAGAGATTGTTCTGCGTCTCGACATCAAAATAGATCACGACGTTACGGCAGAATATGGCATCAAATTTCGTTTTCATCGGCCAGGGTGCCAGCAGGTTTAACTGGTTGTATCGAATAAGCTCTCTGAGCAGGCGGCCAGCGGTAAAAAGCGGTTCGTTTGCCGCGCAACTGCCTTGTTCAAAATACTTTTTCTTGAGATTGTGCGACGCGCCTTTTGTCATCCGTTCGGGATATGCGCCGGTCTGCGCAAATTTGACCACGACGGGGTCGATGTCTGTGGCGAGAATCCTGAAATCATTTGCTGCACATTCCGGCAATTGTTCCAGAATGCTCATGGCGATTGAAAGGGGTTCTTGCCCTTTGGAACACCCTGCGGACCACACCCGCATGACGGGGTTTGCGGACGTGTAAGCAATGCGAGAGGACAAGACATCAATCATCAGGTCAAAATGATGCTTCTCCCTGAAGAAATGAGACACATTGGTTGTCAGTGCTGAAATCAGTTGGGGCCGTTCGTCTTGTCCCTCATCAGACCGTACAAAGGCGCAGTATTGTGCAAATTCGGACAGGCCCAGGGCGCGCAGGCGATGACGCAAACGGGATTGTATCATTGTCGTTTTTTCGGCCACAAGTGTCAGGCCGCTTTCACGATACGCCAGTTCTGCAATTGCGCGAAAGCTGTCCGGATCCAGTTCCGGTGGCGCTGAGAGGGCGATTCGCGGCATCAGGCTGCGGCGCTTTCAGGCACTGTCACGGTCGCCGCGAGGTCAAGGACACGGATCATACGATCATCAATGAGCGTAAGCGCGCTGACAACGCCCTGGGTGGTTCCCGGGGCCATTTCGGGGGGCGGTTGCAGGTCATCCGGGCTGAGCGCGACAATGTCGGAGACCGCATCGACCAGAAGACCGGTCATCGTCTCACCTTGCTTGACGACAATGATCACATTGCGGTCGCTTTTTTCGCGCACCGGCAGGTCCAGCCGTTCGGCCAGATCCATCACCGGCAGCACGGTGCCGCGCAAATTGATCACACCGCACATGTAACTTGGCGCATGGGGCAACGATGTGGTTCGGGTCCACCCGCGGATTTCGCGAACCGACATGATGTCCAATGCATAATCCTGATCGGCAAGGCGAAAGGTCAAAAGTTCGGTCAGGGCAGGGGCGGTTGAGCTGGTCATGCGATCATTCCTTCTGTCATTGGGGCGGGCCGCGCGGTCGAGGGGTTCAAGGATTGCGCGATGATATCGGAGGGATCAAGGATCAGGGCAATTTGGCCATCCCCAAGGATGGTCGCCGCCGCAATGCCTGGCGCGCGGTAGAGGCTTTCATCCAACCCTTTGATAACAACCTGCCGCTGGTCAACGATATTGTCGATCAACAGCGCAGCACGATTGCCATCCTCATGGGCGATCAGCAAAACCACAGAGCCTTCAAGGTCTTCTAATTCGTCGCGGTAACCCAGTTCTTTGCCAAGGTCGATGATCGGCACAAATCCATCCCGCACCCGCACCACCAATGCGCCGGGGCGCACCATTTCGACGTCGTTCTGCGTGAGAGTGACGGTTTCAATGACCAGATTAAGCGGCAGCACCAGTGTTTCACGGGCAACCTCAATCACCATCCCATCCAGGACCGCCAGTGTGAGCGGTAAGGAAATGGAAAAAGTGGTGCCAATCCCGGGATCAGAACTAATGGTGATCCGCCCGCCAAGGGCCTGTATTGCCGTGCGCACCACGTCCATGCCAACCCCCCTGCCGGACAGATCGGACACCTCTGTTGCCGTGGAAAACCCTGGCAGGAACAGCAGATTGTCAATTTCGCTACTGCTGGGGGTCGCATCAGCCGGGATCAGCCCCTTGTCAATTGCGATTTGCAAAACTTTGGGGCGATTGATGCCACCGCCATCATCGCTGATTTCAATGACAACCCGACCGGAGCGGTGTGCGGCCGACAATGAGACCTGCCCTTGCGCCGGTTTGCCCGCTGCCAGGCGCTCACTTGTGGTTTCAAGGCCGTGATCTACAGCGTTTCGGATTATGTGGGTCAAAGGGTCAGCCAGGCGTTCAATGACAGTCTTGTCAACTTCGGTGGTTTCGCCCTCTGTGCGCAACCGCACGTCTTTTGCAACAGCGGCGGAGGATTCCCGCACGATCCGCGACATTCTTTGGAACAGGGATTTGACGGGCTGTGCGCGGATCATCATCACGCTGTCCTGAATGTCACGGGTGAGGCGTTGAAACTCCTCCAGTCCATTCATCGCATTTGAGTGTGGCGAAAGGCCGGATTGTTCCAGACTTTGGCTTAACATCGCCTGATTGATCACCAACTCGCCCACGAGATTGACGAGGCGTTCAATGCGGTCCAGATCGACACGCACCACGGATTTTGCGGCGTTCGGCGCGGCTTTGTCTTTTGTGGCTGCGGGTTTAGGACTTGCCGCCGGACTTGGAGCAGGCGTTGCGCTTGGCTCTGGGGTGATCTGCGGTGGGCTTTCCGGTTCAGGCGGCAATGTCGGAAAGCGGGAGTCCATTGATGTCGGGATGGCGGCAGGTGACAGAGTTGGTTCCACGTCAAGGTCAGGCCCTTTGGTGCTCACTATTTCTAAGGTGCACAGCCCTTCAACAAACTCGAAGATGGACTGTATTTCAGCCTCATCCGCTTCGGTTTTCAGAGAGATTTGCCAGGACAGATGGGGTGCCTCTGGCGTAAGTGCTGCAAGCGCGGGCAAACGAGAGGCATCGCAGTTGACATTGATGTCGCCAAGCGCTTCCAGATTGCGAAACAGCAGCGCGGGTTCGTTTCCAGTCTCAAACAACTCAATACTGGGGGTAAATGTAATTTCATAGTTGCCAGGGCGTTCTTCTTCCCCTGCATCATCCGCCAGCGGAAAAGGCGGAAGGTCAGCGGGTTCAGGCAGCTCAAATGGCATAGCCGCATCAGCGGTTTCGTCTCCCAATGTGAGGTCAAGTGTCAGCGCTTTGGGGGAAAAATCTATCTCCGGCCCAGGCTTTTCCTGCATTATGGGGGGGCCACCTGTCAGTGCATCCAAAAGCTCCAAAATTTCCTCGGACCGGACCTCAGGCAGGGGCGCATCATCCCGGCAAACCCTGACCAGATCGGCCAAATGGTCTGCGCATTGAAAAAAGACCTTCAGCGCGTTTGCCTCAACCTGCATCTGCCCGGTGCGTACCAGATCCAGCACCGTTTCAAACCGATGGGCAAACCGAACAAGACCCTCCAGACTGAACGCGCCAGCCCCCCCTTTGATGGAATGCACTGCGCGAAACACGACGTTGATTGTTTCATCATCCGCCTCATCGTCCTCGATGACTTGCAGGCCGTCCTGCAAGGCTTCCAAGAGTTCCTCACACTCAATAAAGAAAGAGGCGCGGATTTCGGCCATGGGATCGTGGGGAGTGCTCATAGGGCGGTCCTATCCCGCAACCATATGCAGCGCTTTGACAAGTTTTGTCGGGTCAAAAGGTTTGACAATCCAGCCGGTCGCGCCGGCCTTGCGGGCCCGCTCCTTGAGTTCGGGGGCGGCCTCAGTGGTGAGGACAAGGATGGGGGTGGCGCGGTGATTGTCTTGTGCGCGCACCGCATCAATAAAGCCAAATCCGTCCATGCGCGGCATATTGATGTCTGTGATGATCGCGTCAGGTTTGATGCCGTCCAGCACCTCAATGCCGTGCATGCCGTCATCCGCCGTGTGCACGGTAAACCCCTCTGGTAAAAGGGCCAGTCGGATCATGTCCCGCATGGTGCGACTGTCATCAACCGCAAGGATATTCAGGGTCATGGCTGCCCCTCCATAATCGTTTCAGGGCTCGTCCCCAACAGGCGCATTTGGGTGATGACACGGTCATTCATGTTGTAAAGCGCAAAGGTTTTGCCCGCTTCATTGGCCCGGCGCGCCGCCGCGATCATCAGTTGCAGACACAAGGCGCCAAGGTGGGTTACCTTGCCCAAATCCAATGTCACGTCTTGCGCTTCACGGGCGAGCAGATCCGCGTGCAGGGTCGCTGCGGCAGAAATGTCCAGTTTGGCGGGTAAAATAATCTCCTCAGTCATGACAAATCTCTGGTTTTTGTTCTGAAAAGTCAGCCATGTGTCGCACTCCGCTGGTCTCCGGGATAAGCCTGTGTAGGGGCGCTTGGGTTAATTCCGGGTTACCATTTGCCGGTTCTGATACAGATTGAGAGTGGCGAAATCGCATGGCCCATCTGTCCCCGGTGCCAAACAAAAAAAAGGGCCACCGCGTCTAAGCGATGACCCTGATTACAGATTTTTTGAGAGAGCCTGGTGTCAGGCGCGGCGGCGGCGTCCACCAGTGCGTCCGGCACGCCCGCGGCCTTCTTCACCTGCTTTTGGTGCAACTTTGTTGGTTCTGATCCACTCGCCGCCATGTGGGTCGCGGTCAAACAGGAAATTGGCCGCGCGAATGGCCTCCATTTCCTTGCCCGCGCGGGCTTGCGTCGATCCCATCCCAAAAAGCTGAACAAAAGATTCGTCGCTCATCCCCTCAGGCAGAACCACCCCCAGCGCGTCCAATTCCGCCTTTTTCTCTGCGATCTTTTTTGCAGAGACGGGCAGGGCGACCGGGTTCATGATTGCGCTGGTCATGCCGACCCCCATCGCCATGGGCAAAAACGCGTTGTTGATGCCGTGCCGGTTGGGCAAACCAAAGCTGATGTTGGAGGCGCCACACGTGGTGTTCACGCCCAGTTCTTCGCGCAGACGGCGCACCAGCGTAAACACCTGATGCCCGGCCGTGGCCATCGCGCCAATCGGCATCACCAGCGGGTCCACCACGATGTCATGGGCAGGGATGCCAAAGTCGGCGGCGCGTTCCACGATCTTTTTGGCAACGGCAAAGCGCACATCGGGGTCTTCGGAAATGCCGGTGTCGTCATTGGAAATCGCCACCACGGGCACGTTATATTTCTTGACCAGTGGCAGCACGAGTTCCAGGCGTTCTTCCTCGCCCGTCACGGAGTTCAGCAAGGGGCGCCCTTCGCAGGCCTCCAGCCCGTTTTCCAGCGCACCGGGCACAGAACTGTCAATGCAGATCGGCAAGTCACTGACCGCCTGCACCCGTTTGATCAGCTCTGGCATCAGCGTCGGCTCAACAAAGTTGTTGTCCGCATAACGGGGGTCTTCGGCCATTTTGTTGGAGAAGACAGCACCGGAGTTCACATCCAGAATGCCCGCACCTGCGTTGGTCTGGGCAACCGCGTCGGCCTCCACGCGGGAATAATCGCCGCGCTCCAGCTCTTCTGAAAGGACCTTACGCCCGGTGGGGTTGATCCGCTCGCCAATGACGCAGAACGGTTGGTCAAAGCCGATGATGGCGGTCTTGGTTTTGGATTCGACAATCGTTTGTGTCATGGGGGATCCTTGTTAGGCGCAGATGTGAAAAGGAACAGCCTGCCCGACGGACACACTGGAACAAACTTGCGCCGGATTGGGGGCAAGGGAGGCGGGGGGATGAGTGGCGTGGGACCGCGGCGCTATTGCTGCCGTTGGCAGTGTGTTTCGACGGTGTCGCCGGTCTGGGGATGTTGGAAACGATAGTTCAGAAAGTTTGGATTCCCCGTGGGGCGCCCGAAGATTGAGAACATCGCGTGGTTGCCATCCTGGGGCTGCATCTGAAAGCGAAACAGATAGGCGTTTGCACTGGCGTCGGGCGGGGACAGCAGCCAACGACCATAGCCGCGCACGTAGATGACGCGGCTGGTCTGGGCATAAACGATGGAGCCCTGATGGATCAGCGTCTGGTCCGGATTGACCTGCATTTGCACATCTATGGACACGATATTGGAGTTTGACACGCAGTGCCAAATCCCGGCGGGGTTTGAGGGTTGGATCTGAGCCACAAGTGCTGCGGGCATAAGACCGATCACCACGGCCAGACAGAAACGGGAAAAACGCATATCTATCACCATTTTGAAAATCAATTTGTGACATCGTAAACGTGGGTCCGCCTGTTTTCCAAGGTGTTTCAACCATTGCGCGAGAGCCTTCGCGCGTTGGGGTTTGGGTGCTTTTGCGCGCGTGTCAGTGCTCTGTCTTGTTTGCAGGACGGGCGGAGGCCCCGCCATGTTCAATCGCCCAATTGGCATTAGTCTTAATCCCGCCCAGGGGGAAGAAGTGCACATGGGAAATGTTGAAATCCGGGGTTGTGGCCTTGTGCGCTGCAAGCTGGGTCAACACCTCTGTGGGCTCATAGGGCAGCAAGAGTTTGGTCACATCCATCGCACGTTTTTGCAGCACTTTCAGGGAGGGGCCAACGCCGCAGGCAATGGCGAACTTGATCAGGGTTTGCAACTTGGCGGGCCCTGCGATGCCAATGTGCACGGGCAGGGTGATGCCACGTTCCTTCAGGCTGTTGGCCCAGTCAATGATTGGGCCGGCCTCAAAGGCAAATTGCGTGGCAATCGCCATGTCCGCGTCGGTACGGGCCTGAAAGTCGTTCTTCCAGTGCAGGGCGGCATCCACACCTGCGGTGCCGGTCTTGTCGATGTCGCGGTTGCCCTCGGGGTGGCCTGCCACATGCAGGCGTTCAAATCCGGCCTGATCAAACAACCCGGTTTCCATCAGTTGCATGGAATCTGAGAAGTCGCCATACGCAGAGGCAACCCCACCGGCCAGCAACAAGGCCTGTTTGATGTCTGCCTCGCCCTGATACATGGCAATCCAATTGGCCAATGTGGCCTTGTCCTTGATGATGCGCGCGGGAAAATGCGGCATGACCTTATAGCCATCCGCCGTCAGACGTTTTGCCGTGGCGACCATATCCTCAATCGGCGTGCCCTCGATATGCGCGATGTACACGCGGGTGCCCTCGGGCAGCAGGTCGCGAAAGTTCTCTACCTTCTCGGCGGTGCGCGGCATCACCTCGATGGAATAATCCTTCAAAAACGCTTCAACCGCTGGTTTCTGGGCCGTTTCAGGTGCCGTATCCTTGCGGCGGAAATTCAGCAGAGACATAAGAGCATCCTTCAGTCTTTGGGGTGGGTTACGCCCAGCCATCGTTGTCAATCAGCGCCTTCAGACGCACCTTGTCGTAATCATTATCAAGGGTCTGGGCTTGGGCATCTGCAACCGCATTTGCCTCCCCCTCGACGCGAAAGGGCTCTGCCTTGCGCCAATCCGCCATATAGGCATCGCTGTTCTCGGCTCCGATTTTCATCGCAACCCGGTCAATCGCCTGCTCAAACCGCTCTGGCAACGGCCGTTTTGAACCGCGACGGCCCTTGCCGACAATCACCTGCGCGGGGATATCGCGCCAATATACGATGGTCACATCTACCATGTGCTAATTCCTGCCCTTGGTCCCTTAGAATCTGTGTAGCCCTTTCACACCCCATGTCGGTCCCGTTTTCGACTGAACGCGGTACATCCGCGACGTGCAGGAGATAACCCATGCACCGCAGTGGCGCGAGGGCATGGGAGCCCCAAAATATTCAATATCTTTGTGAGCCGGGCACCTGGACAGCGATCTGCACTGGCGTCCCCTCTTTCTGGCCATAGCTCTTCCCGGAGAGTGTGAGAGGCAGCGCCTCTCATTGACCAGCGTGCTGGTCATCGCCTGCACGGGGCTGACCGTCTTGTGCTGGGAGGCATACGGGTGTTTGGCGCTTGCACCGGCGTGTGACAGTGCTTACTCTAATCCTAACTCGAAATGAAAGGCGCAAAGAATGGCGTCACAGCGTCCCGATGGTACGGGCGCGCTCGATACGGACACAACGTCGGCTCTGAGCTCCGTGCCAGTTCCGCCCAGATCGTCCGAGCTATATGCAGCCCTTGATCTGGGTACAAATAGCTGCCGCATGTTGATCGCACAGCCCAAGGGCAGTGGTTTCCACGTGGTAGATAGCTTTTCCAAGTCTGTGCAATTGGGCGCAGGGCTGGAGAGAACCGGGCGGTTGTCGCGCGGATCAATGGCGCGCACCATTCAGGCACTTCGTATTTGTCAGCAAAAACTGCGCCGCAACAAGGTCCGCCGCATGCGGCTGGTTGCGACAGAGGCCTGTCGCCGTGCGATCAACGGCGAAGAATTTATGCTGCGCATCCAGCGCGAAACGGGGCTGCGCCTGGATATCATCAATCCGGAGGAAGAGGCGGGTCTTGCGGTGATCTCCTGTGCGCCGCTGGTCAGCCGTAAAACCGAAAACCTGCTGGTGGTGGACATTGGCGGTGGCTCCACCGAGCTGGTCTGGATCGACATTTCCAAAGTGCCCAAGCAAGAACGTGCGGCCTCCATCATGCGCCTGCATGCGGGATTTGATCAATCAATCACGGAAATGCCTGCCGCCCGCGTGGTCGATTGGATCAGCGTGCCCCTTGGCGTGGCAACCCTGAGGGACCAGTTCAACGATGTTGAGGATGACGCCGCGCGCTTCGCCCTGATGAGCTGGTTTTTTGAAGAAAACCTGAGCAGCTTCAAACCTTATCAATCCGCCCAACCGCAGGAACATTTCCAGATTGTGGGCACATCGGGCACCGTGACCACGGTTGCGGCCAGCCATCTGGGTTTGCGCCGCTATGACCGCACCAAGGTGGACGGGCTGCATATGAGCAGCGAAGAGATTGACAAGGTGATCCATTCCTACCTTGCCATGGGCCCACAGGGGCGGCGCGATGATCCGCGCATCGGGCAGGACCGCTCCACCCTGATCATGTCAGGGGCCGCCATTTTGCAGGCCTTGATGCGCTGCTGGCCGACCAACCGGCTCAGTGTGGCGGATCGTGGTCTGCGAGAAGGCCTGCTTTATGCACAGATGAGCGCGGATGGCGTGCTGGATGAAAGCGGACATTAAGCCATTCGGAGCCCTTATGCTGATCTCAATGAAAAGCTGGGCGCGCCGCGCATGCCAAACGAAATTAGCGGCTCCATAACCACGTCACGTGAGGGGGCGCTCCATAAAGTAAACGTATTGCCGCCACGCGTCGGGAAACCCCCGGGGGTGAGGCATGGCCACGAACCCCGCCTTTTCATACATCGTCTTGGCGTGGGTCAGGAAAATGGCTGAGGAGAAGATCACTCTGCTGTATCCATCCGCAACCATTTGCCCAAACATGACGTCCAGCATTGCACGGCCCAGGCCATGCCCGCGGCCGTTTTCACTGACAAACATGCGGTTGAATTCTGCCGTATCGGCGCTTGCCTCATTATACATGACACATCCTGCAGGTCTTCCATCGACGAACGCGATAAAGATACCGCCACGCGGACGCGCGTGGATATCTGGTAGGTCATCTAGCGTTTCGCGAAAATGCGCACGGTCCATTGGATTTCCCTCAACCGGCCAATCCGCAGGGTAGGCGGCCCAATGCCACTCCAGCCATTCTTCGCAGAGCTTTCGCGCGGTTTGGATGTCTGCTTCGTTCTCAGCCATTCGGATCGAAATTTCGGCCACGCTTTTCCCTCATCATGTGGTTTCGTTCGGACAATTCACTGGCACCCTGTCAGCGTCAAACGCTGCCTGGAGAGCAGGGCTCCAATTGGCACTGCCTCGGGTGTAAGGCGCATCATGCCGGCTTTTGGCCTGGTACTTCGTTGGCCCTCTGACCCACAACTCTGGTGAAATGCCGCCCGACCCACTATGTAGCGGCGCAACACGCAAGGAACGCGCGCATGGCAAAGACACCCACAGGCAAAAACACCTCCGGTCGCGGGCAGCGGGATCTGAAGGTCAAAGTCAAATCCGCCCGGGGGCGTACAACCAGTTCCACCCGGTGGTTGCAACGGCAATTGAATGACCCATACGTCAAACGTGCGCAGTCTGAGGGCTATCGCGGACGCGCGGCGTTCAAGATCATGGAACTGGACGACAAATACCGCTTTCTGGTGCCCGGCGCGCGCATTGTCGATCTGGGCGCGGCCCCCGGGGGCTGGTGTCAGGTGGCGGTCAAACGCTGTAACGTGCTGGGCGAAAAGGGCGGCAAATCAGTTGGGTCGATCCTTGGCATTGATCTACAGGAGATGGAGCCGATTGCGGGCTGTGAGCTGCATGTGCTTGATTTCATGGCGGATGACGCCGACATCCAGGTCAAGGAATGGCTGGGCGGCACGGCGGATGTGGTGATGTCAGACATGGCGGCCTCCTCCTCCGGGCACAAGCAAACCGACCACCTGCGCATCATCGCGCTGTGCGAGGCGGCGGCCTATTTTGCCTTTGACGTGCTCGAAGAGGGCGGCACTTTTGTGGCCAAAGTGCTGGCGGGCGGAGCCGAGGGCGACCTGCAAAAACTATTGAAACAACGCTTTAACAAGGTTGCCAACATAAAACCCCCGTCCAGCCGGTCGGACAGTTCTGAAAAATTCGTGGTGGCGACAGGGTTTCGCGGCTAACTCACTCATTGCAAATTAATGCGTATGCCTTCAAGCTGACTGTAACGTCTGGAGGGATTTGTGATCACCAAGCACACCATGACGACTCCTCTGCGCACCGCCGTAAGCGATATTCTTGGCGCGACGGAAGTTTTGAGCGCCTGGAACATCTGCTGTGACGCATTGGAGGGGCTTGGCCTGTCCAACATCATGTATGGTGCCACCCGGATGCCAACCTGGGGCATTATCGGGGATGGGCAGGATGCGCTGATCCTGTACCGCGGGCCCCAGGGCTACGCCGATGCCTATATCGGGGATGAGATGTACCTTAATTCCCCAACCTATGAATGGGCCGAACACAACACCGGTTTCATCAGTTGGGCAGAGGCTGTTTCCCTCAGCACACAGGCCCCTTCGGAGCGTCAGCTGAAAATTCTGGAGCTGAATGTGAAATACGACTGCCTGTCCGGTTTTGTGGGCAGTCTAAACAACGTTGTACCGGGCATGCGCGGCGTTGTCGGCATCAGCCCGGGCAATGGGATGCTGCAGCCAGAGGCCGACGCCCTGTGGGATGAGGTTGGTGGCGATGTCGAGATGCTCTGCCAGTTGACCCACCTGCGGATCAGTGCGCTGCCGCAAATGCCGCAACGCCGCCCGCTGACCAGCCGCCAGATCGAGGCGTTGACGTGGTCCTCGCAGGGCAAAACCATGCAAGATGTGGCAACGATCATGGGGCTGAGCGTTGCAACGGTGGAAAAACACCTGCGCATGGCGCGCGATACGCTGGATGCGCAAACCACGGCCCATGCAGTGCAAAAAGCAGTTTCGCTGAACCTGCTATCTACCGAAAGCTGACAACAGCGGGCCCATCACAACGCCGCGCAGCTTTACGGATTTGGCTTTGGCGATCACAAAGGAATCCAAAGCGTCCTTGCGGATTTGTTTTTCAACATCAACGGACCCGTGCAGGCGGGCAGGGTCATCCAGACGACGGGTGGTGGTAAGCGCCAATTCCCTTTGGCGCAATAGCTCAAAAATGCGCGCATGGCGCGCGGTATAATTGGGGTGCGACGGCAGCATCACATCAGTCCTTTTAGCAGCAGAACCCTTATCGTGCGCTGGGATTGGGGCAGAACTGTGCCGTTGCTTTGCCGATTTTCGTACACTTTGACGCATGTTGAGCGCGACCGGCGTTGTGCAAGGGACCTATGATCAAGCTGAGGGGATGGTAACAACCCGACCTGTCAGCCAGTCTCACCCCGCCAAACTGTGCAATTCTGCAACAACGCGCAGGGCCTGCCCACAGCGGGCTCGCGCGAATCGCCGGGATGTCTTAGGAGCTGCACCACGGCGCAGGTCGCCACCATATTCACGCCAGCATCAGGAGGCCACCACATGATCCATACCGCAGTGACCCTCACCGGGCGTATCACGGGTTAAGCCAGCAGGCTGAGCACAGCCCGTGATGTCTGGCCGCAAGGCCGTTTTCCAAACACACGAATGTGGAACCATTTCTATGGGCACTCCTTTTATGGATGCTCCTGCGGCCAACGTGCCGTCAGGGGGCATCATCACACGTTTCTATACCTCTGCCACCTGGATCGACGGGCGCGCAGAAGAGCAACTTTCACAGCTCAGCGCTTGGGCGGGCGTACAACAGATCGCCGCGTTTCCTGATCTGCATCCGGGCAAATACGGGCCGGTGGGCTGTGCGGTTCTGGCCGATCGCATCTATCCACAGCTGATTGGCAACGACATTGGCTGTGGGATGGCCCTGTTTCGTCTTGACCTGCCCCTGCGCAAGGTCAAAATCGAAAAGGCCGCGCGTCGTTTGCGCGTCTTGGGGGAGCCTGTTCAGGGTGGGCAAGATGCTGTTTTGGCGGAGAATGACATGCCCGAAAACCTCTTTCCAGAGGCACTGGGCACCATCGGCGGGGGCAATCATTTTTGCGAGGTGCAGCAGCTTGCAAAGGGTGCAGCAGACTGCGGGTTTGATGCCAGCGTTGCCTATCTGCTGGTGCATTCCGGCTCGCGCGCGGTGGGGGCTGCGACGTTTGCCTCCCTGCCGCCTGAGGCATTTAATGGAATGCAAGGGGACGCCGCCGCGCACTACCGCGAGGCACATGATCAGGCGGTGCGATGGGCCGTGTTAAACCGGTTTGTCATTGCACAGCGCGCCGCGGCGGCCCTGCGCGCTGATCTGGAGTTGGTTGTGGATACCCCGCACAATGTGCTGAGCGAAACAGCCGCTGGCTGGCTGCACCGCAAAGGCGCGGCAGAGGCAACGGCAGGGCTGGTCCCGCTGGCCGGTTCACGCGCCAGCCCGAGCTATCTGCTGCGCCCGACGGGGCTGAAAAACACGCTTGGCTCGCTCGCCCATGGGGCAGGGCGGCGGTATGACCGTGCCTCCATGCATGGACGGGTGCGGGACAAGAAATCGGATCTCACCGCGATGACCCGCACGACGTTTGGCGGGCGGGTGATCTGCGAGGACCGTGATCTGCTGATCGAAGAAGCGCCACAGGCGTACAAGTCCGGGCAGGCTGTGGTGGCGGATCTGGTAGCGACGGGTGCCGCAACATTAGCTGCCACATTCAACCCACTGGTAACATTCAAAAAGACACGAAAGGAGGTGCGCGTATGAACCCGTCTGTTTGCCTGTTGGTCACCGCTGGCGGTGGCCCGGAAGAATGCAATATGGCCGTCGCACATGTGCTTGATCGCATGGCCACAGAGGCGGCCACGACAGGGCTGGAATGCTCCGCTCATGAAACCAAAGGGCGTCATGGTCCAAAGTCGGCAGTGGTGCTGCTGCACGGTGCCAATGCGCAGGCCCTTGCCGATGCATGGGTGGGCACCATTCAATGGCGCATGAACAGCCCCCTGCGCCCGCAACACAAGCGCAGCAATTGGTTTGTGGGGGTGTTTGCATTGGCCCGGCCCTCTGTTGGGTCTCGCCAGATTGCGCCCGGTGATGTCACCTATAGCACGCTGCGGGCCGGGGGCCCGGGCGGGCAACATCAAAACACCACAGACAGCGCGGTGCGCGCCACACATGTGCCGACGGGTATCACGGTTGTGGTGCGCGATGGCCGTTCGCAACATCGCAACAAGGCGCTGGCCCTGACGCGGTTGCAGACGCTTGCCGAGGCGCGGGACACAGCAGAGGCTGAGCAGCAAAAGAGCGCCCTTTACCAACACCACGCAGCACTGGCACGCGGCAATCCAAAGCGGTGCTTTCAGGGCGCGCGTTTCAAGGAGGTCTGATCAAAAACAAGCGCTTGCGCAGGGGTGCGGCACGCGCAAGCCTGCTTTGCGTGGCCCGCGCCGTCTTTTTGCTAACGGTTTGACGGTTTCTGATCTAGCATCGCTGTAGAAAAGGTGGGGGGATGACAATGGATCACGGGGTAACACAGGCCAGCAACGGGATTGAGGGGCAGCACTGGAACGTGGTGGGGCAAACCTACACGCCCAAACTGCACACGCCGGATGCCTTTGTCTGGCACGGCGTCGTGCCCGCCGACAGTTTTGTGCCACCGCACATCCATCCCCATCAGGATGAATGGATCTACGTGCTGAGCGGCGCGCTTGAGGTGGAATTTGGGCCAGAGGTCTGCGCTGCCGGGTCAGGGGATACCGTGAAAATGCCGCGCGGGGTGGCGCATGGCATCTTTAACCGTTCCGGTGCGGAGGCGACCTGCCTGTTTGGCGTGGCGCCGTCGGGCAAGCTGTTTGATCTGTTTGTGGCCCTTGATGGGGTGGCAGACCCGGCAGAACTGGTGCGCCTGTCTGCCCTTCACGAGGTTGATTTTCTGCCCCCAACAGACCGGGCCGGGTAGGCCGCGCGGTACGATCACCCAGGCCTTGCACGCGCCGCCCACAACAGGAGATTTTTCATGACCCAGATGGCCCCCAGCATCACCCCGTCCCAACAGGGCATGGAGGAAATCAGCTGGAACATTCTTGGCCAGACCTATGTGCCCAAATCCCTGACCAAGGACTGTTTCTCCTGGCATGCCACCCTGCCGCCGGGCACCTTTGTGCCGCCCCATATTCATCCCGATCAGGATGAATATCTCTACATTCTGGAGGGGCGCTTTGACTTTAACCTCAATGGCGAAGAATTGGTTGGGACGCCGGGCGATCTGGTGAAACTGCCGCGGGGCATTCCGCATGGTATTTTCAACAACTCGGGGCAGACCATCAAAACGCTGTTTTGGGTCACACCCACGGCCCGGCTTTATGATCTGTTCTGGGCGCTGCATAATCTGGGGCCCACGCCAAATCCGGCTGAAGTGGTGGCGATTTCTGCCGCCCATGCGGTTGATTTCCTGCCGCCCCCGGAGGACGACGTCGCCCCACAGGATGGCACATGACAGTTGTTATTGCCGGGGCGGGGATTGGCGGTTTGACGCTGGCTTTGATGCTGCACGCGCGCGGGATCAAGGCGCAGGTGGTGGAGCAGGCACCAGAGGTCCGTGCGGTTGGCGTGGGCATCAACACGCTGCCCCATTCGATTGCGGAACTGGCGGAACTGAACCTGCTGGACCGGCTTGATCAGATTGGCCTGCGCACCCGCGAATTGCGGTATCTGACCCGCACGGGCCAAGAGGTCTGGCGCGAAGCGCGTGGCCTGCACGCAGGTCATGACCATCCGCAGTTTTCGATCCACCGGGGACGTCTGCAAAAACTGCTTTATGACGCGGTGATTGAGCGGCTTGGCCCAGGCAGCGTTGCCACGGGCCTGCGCCTTGCGGGGTTTGTGCAGGATGAGGCCGGGGTCAGCGTGCATGTCACGGACGCGCGCGATGGCACCTCCTCGCGTTTGTTTCGCGGTGAGGTTCTGATCTGCTCTGATGGCATCCATAGTGTCGGGCGGCGCAGCTTTTACCCCGACGAAGGACCGCCAAGCTGGGAAGGTGTTGTGATGTGGCGCGGGGCCGTAGATTGGCCGATCTGGGAAGACGGGGAGACCATGGCCATCGCAGGCGGGTTGGCGGGCAAATTTGTGCTCTACCCGATTGCGCCGCCCAGCGACGGGCAGCAATTGATGAACTGGGTGGTGAATGTGCGGGTGGCGGATGGCGCGGTTTCACCGCCGCCCCCTGACAGCTGGTCGCGCAAGGCCGCGCTCTACAAGGTGCTGCCCTATGCCAAACGTTTTCACATTCCTGGCATGGACATAGAGGCGCTTGTGCGCGCCAGTGACGCGATTTTTGAATACCCGATGGCAGATCGTGATCCGCTGCCACGCTGGACCTTTGGGCGCGTGACACTGCTGGGGGATGCTGCGCATCCGATGTATCCAGTCGGGTCAAACGGGGCGGCACAAGCGATTCTGGATGCCCGTTGTCTGGCCGACCTGCTTGCACGCGCCGAACATCCGCGCGAAGCCTTGTACAGTTACGAACAGGAACGCCTGCCCAAAACGGCAGAAGTTGTGCGGTTGAACCGGATTGGCGGGCCCGAGCGGGTGATTGATGAGGTTGAAAAGCGCAGCCCTGAAGGGTTCGATGATGTGAACGACGTTTTGAGCGCGGCAGAGCGCAAGGCCATCGTTAAAGGATACGCCAAAAAGGCCGGGTTCAGCACGGCCAAGACATAGAGATCAAGGTATAGAAACCGCCTCAAAACAGGGGCTTACGAGGGAGAACTCACCATGAAACATCACCTTAGAAATTCAATTGCCACCCTTGCCATGTTTAGCGCCATGGGCAGCACCGCCCTAGCAGAGGACATAAAGATCGGCATGATTGTCACTCTGTCCGGCCCACCCGCGGCCCTTGGTCAGCAGATCGTGGATGGCTTTCAACTGGCGCTCGATCAGAAAGACGGCAAACTGGGCGGGCAAAGCATTGAACTGATTGTTGAGGATGATGAGCTGAAACCTGATGTGGCGCTGCTCAAAGCGACGTCACTGGTGGAGCGTGACGGGGTCGACATCGTGGTGGGCACGGTCTTTTCCAACATGTTGCAGGCGATTTTCAAACCCATCGTACAGTCAGAGACCTTTCTGATCAGCCCCAACGCCGGCCCCTCCACCTTTGCCGGGCGCAATTGCAACCCGTATTTCTTTGCGGTGTCGTATCAAAATAACCAAAATGCCGAAATCAGCGGACTGGTTGCCAATGAAGAGGGGTATGAAAACGTCTTTATGATGGTGCCCAACTATCAGGCCGGGCGTGACAATATCGAAGGGTTCAAACAGACCTTTAACGGCACCGTCACCGATGAGGTGCTGACGCCGTTGGGCCATCAGGATTTTTCGGCAGAGCTGGCGCGCATGTCCACCTCTGGCTCCGATGCGGCCTATATCTTTATGCCCGGTGGCATGGGCGTGCGGCTGGTCAAACAATTTGACAATGCCGGGTTAAGCGAAAGCATGAAATTCCTTTCGGTTTTCACAACGGATGAAACCACATTGCCGGGGCAAAAGGATGCCGCGGTGGGCATGTTGTCTGCGGGGACATGGGCGCCGGACATGCCCAATGACGCCAATCAGGCCTTTGTCAGCGCCTTTGAGGCCAAGTATGATTATGTGCCGGGGTCCTATGCGATGCAGGCCTTTGAAACGGCCAATCTGATAGACAGTGCGATTGCCAAAACGGGCGGCGACATGAGCGACAAGGACGCCTTGCGTGGCGCGATCAAGGCGGCGGAGTTCACCTCTGTGCGGGGGAATTTTGCGTTCAATAACAACCATTACCCGATCCAGGACTTTCACATGACCAAGGTGGTCAAGCGCGATGATGGCAAATTCCACACCTCATTCGTGCGCACGATTGCGACGGATTATGCGGATAGTTTTGCGCAAGACTGCAAAATGTAAACGGCGCCAAGGGGCGCGTGTGCCAACGCGATGCGCGCCCCTTTTGGTGTGCCAGAGTAAGGTCTTGTGATGTCGATGACGCTCTTTCTGATCCTGTGCCTCAACGGGGTGCAATACGGCATGCTGCTGTTTTTGATCGCGGCGGGGCTGACGCTGGTGTTTGGGGTGATGGGGTTTATTAACCTCGCCCACGGTGTGCAGTATATGGTGGGGGCCTATCTGGCGTTCTTTTTCGTGCAGCTGACCGGCAGCTTTTTTCTGGCGGTGGTGCTGTCACTGGGTGCGGCACTGATCATCGGCTTGCTGCTGGAATATTTCATTTTTCGCCATCTCTATACCCGCACGCATCTGGATCAGGTGCTGGCGACCTTTGGCATCATCATTTTTCTGAACGAACTGGCCAAGGTGCTGTTTGGTCCCGCCACCCTGTCCCTGTCGCCGCCAGAACTCTTGTCAGGGTCCATTCAACTGACCGAAACACTGCGCTATCCGGTCTACCGCTTGGTCACGATCTTTATAGGGCTCGCGGTGGCGGTGGGGCTGTTTTTCGCGGTCAGCTATACCCGCGTGGGCATGTTGATCCGGGCCGGGGCGACAACGCCTGAAATGGTGTCCGCGCTTGGGGTCAACATTCAGCAGCTGTTTATGATCGTTTTTGGCGTCGGCGCGATGCTGGCCGGGTTTGCAGGCGTGATCGCGGCGCCGATTTTCGCGGTTGAGCCGGGCATGGGCGACAACATCCTGATTGTCGCCTTTGTGGTGATCATCATCGGGGGCGTGGGCTCCATTGGTGGTGCTTTTGTAGCGGCCTTGCTGGTGGGGTTGATCGACACGCTAGGGCGCAGCCTTGCCACAATGGTGCTGTCAGCGGTGTTCAACCCGTCCTTTGCGAGCCAGATTGGCCCGGCACTGGCTTCCATGTTGATCTACATCCTGATGGCGGCAATCCTTGTCTTCCGCCCCAAGGGGTTGTTGCCTGCCAAAGGGGCAAATGCCTGATGGACCGTCCGCTGATCCTTGCCGCATTTATCTTTGCACTGCTGTTGGCGCTGCCTCTGCTGCTGCCGCTGTTTGGGGCCGCCTATCTGACCGGGCTGATCATCAAGGCGATGCTGCTGGCCATTGCCGCAATCTCGCTTGATCTGTTGATCGGGCATGGCGGCATGGTCAGTCTGGGGCATGCGGCCTTTGTTGGTGTGGGGGCCTATGCAGCGGCCATCGGGCTGGAATCCGGCATTGAAGACATCCTTGTGCTGCTGCTGATCACCTTGGCGGTGACAGGATTGGTGGCACTCGTCACCGGGACGCTGGCCTTGCGCACAAGTGGTGTTTATCTCCTGATGATCACGCTGGCCTTTGGGCAGATGATCTATTTCACGCTGACCTCGCTGGCGGCCTATGGCGGTGATGATGGGCTGACCCTGTGGAACCTCGCAACACTGTTTGGCAGTGATGTGGTGCAAAATGGGGCTGGGCTCTATTACGTGGTGCTGGGCACCTTGCTGATGGTATGGTGGTTTGTGCACCGGCTCAGCCGGGCGCGATTTGGCCGGGTGTTGCGCGCGGCGCGTGACAACCCGCAACGCGCCGAAGTCATGGGGTTTGCGGTCAAACGCTACCAATTGGCCGCTTATGTGATTGCTGCGTTGATCGCGGGTGTTTCGGGGTTGCTGACGGTGCAATACGCCGAGTTTGTCAGCCCCGCACTGGCAACCTGGCAACGCTCGGGTGATTTGATTGTTGTGGTTGTGCTCGGGGGGCTGGCCAGCCGCAATGGCGCGATATTGGGTGCGTTTTTCATTGTGATTGTGGAGGAAGTTCTGGGATCATTCCTGCATGAATGGCGGCTGATTTACGGGCCATTGCTGGTGTTGATGGTGCTGTTTGCCAAGGGCGGGTTAAGCGATTTGTTTGCGCCCAGGGGCACCAGGCGGAGCGCGCATTGACGATGCTGGAAATCCAAAACCTCAACAAGAGCTTTGGCGCGCTGGCGGTCAGTCAGGACATCTCGATTGAGATTGGCGCGGGTCAGTGCCACGCGCTGATCGGGCCAAATGGCGCGGGTAAAACCACGCTGATCCATCAGATATCAGGCGTGTTGCAGGCCGATTCTGGCGCGGTGCTGCTGGATGGGCAGGACATCACCCGCCTGTCGGTCTGGCAGCGGGTGCAGGCGGGATTGGGGCGTACGTTTCAGCTGACCTCTGTCTTGCCCAGCTTTTCGGTGTTGGAAAACATGGCGATTGCGGCACAGGCCAAAAGAGGTTCCAGCATGCGGTTCTTTCGTGCGGCTGCACAGGAGAGGGCGTTGAACACCATTGCCCATGCCACGGCAGAACGGGTGGGCCTGTCGGCGCGCACCGATGTTCTGGCCTCTGATCTGTCCCATGGTGAGCTGCGCCTGCTGGAACTGGGCATCGCCCTTGCCGCCAAACCGAAATTCCTGCTGCTGGATGAACCCATGGCGGGGCTGGGGCGCACAGAAAGTGCGGCGCTGATCACCCTTTTGGCAGACCTGCGGGGCAGCCTGCCGATGCTTCTGGTTGAACATGACATGGATGCGATTTTTCAACTGGCGGACAGTGTCAGCGTGCTGGTGGATGGCAAGGTCATCGCGCGGGGCACGCCCGATGCGGTGCGTGCGGCCCCCGGTGCGCGCGCGGCCTATCTGGGGGAGGGCGCGGCATGACAACGCTTGCAAAACTCACTGGCCTGCGGGCGGGCTATGGCAATACCGAGGTGCTTTTTGGCATTGATCTGGACATTGCAGCGGGGCAGGTCAGCACCCTGATGGGGCGCAACGGCATGGGCAAAACCACGACGGTGCGCTGCCTGATGGGCCTGTTGAAACCCAGCGCTGGCACGGTCCACGTGACCGGGCAGGACATGACAGGCGCACCCCCCTTTGCGATTGCGCAGGCTGGCATTGGTCTGGTGCCTGAGGGGCGGCATGTCTTTCCCTCCCTCACGGTGCGTGAAAATCTGCGGGCCACCGCGCGCGCTGTGGCGGATGGCTGGAGCGAGGACAAGGTTTATGACGCCTTTCCCCGGCTTGCGCAGCGTACCGGGCACTACGGGTTCCAACTGTCCGGTGGAGAGCAGCAAATGCTGGCGATTGGGCGCGCGCTGATGACCAACCCCAAATTGCTGGTTCTGGATGAGGCGACAGAAGGGCTTGCGCCGCTGATCCGTGCTGAAATCTGGGACATGCTGGCGCGGTTGAAACAGGAAAACCTGTCCATTCTGCTGATCGACAAGAACCTGGATGACCTTGCGCGCATTTCTGATCGTTATTTCGTGCTGGAAAAGGGCGAGGTTGTCTGGACCGGCGATTCATCAAGATTTGATGCGGAACGCGCCCATTTGGAGCAATTCCTTCATCTTTAGGCCGGACGCCTTAGCCAATCCTTGCCATGGCTTCAGCACACGGGGAATTTGATTGCCCCCGCTGGCAGATGTCCTAGTATTTGACCCATAGCCACAACAGACAGGATTTCACGATGCAAAAACTGCTCAGATTGCCCCATGTCGGTGTCGTCTTTTCCCTGATCCTGATGATGGGCCTTTTGACCGCCCCTGCACGTGCCGCAGACCGGGATCAGTTGGAGGCGTTCTTG
Source organism: uncultured Sulfitobacter sp. (assembly GCA_937928635.1). Lineage (GTDB taxonomy): Bacteria > Pseudomonadota > Alphaproteobacteria > Rhodobacterales > Rhodobacteraceae > Sulfitobacter. Next base: position 172,895 of record CALFWM010000014.1, read on the forward strand.
GAGGTCACAGGCTTTGACGTGGCGCTGGAAAGCATCCGACTGTCCGCAGACAGCGCACCTGCCATGCTGGGCATTGAGGCGGATGATTTTGGCTCTGAATGGCAACGTCTGGTGCGCGAGGTCTTTGCGACAGACCTGATGCACGAGATGGCGGTCGATATTCTGGCCGAAACCCTCAGCGATGATTTGCTGACCCATGCGGCAGAGTTTTATGCCGGTGATCTGGGACAGCGGCTGGTTGAGGTCGAAAACAAATCGCACATGGTGGAAGAGGACGACGTGAAATCCGAAACCGGCGCGGAAATCATTGCCGGCCTTGTGCGTATCGGCTCCAAACGTCCGCAGATTTTGCAACGGCTGAATGCGGCGAGCAATACGGAGGACACCTCTGTGCGCTCCATTCAGGAAGTGCAGGTGCGCTTTATGATGGCTGCCGCCGCTGCGGGTGTGATTGAGCTGCGCATGGAGGAGCCTGACCTGCGCGAGGCGATCCGCCAACAAGAAGGTGACATGCGGATCTCCATCGCAAGAGGCGCGCTGGAAGGGGCGGCCTATACCTATCAGGCATTTTCAGATGAAGAGGTCACGGCCTATGCCGAGGCGCTGGAACACCCGAAAATGCGCGAGGTCTATGCGCTGATGAACGCGGTGCAGTTTGAGATTATGGCAAACCGGTATGAGGCCGTGGCCCTGCGTCTGGCCGGTATGCAGCCGAGCCAGGAGTTGTGATGCGCGCCTTTTTCCTGTGGCCCGTTTTGATGATGCTGGCGGTTCCCGCCTGGGCAGACGCGCGCCTGACGGTATTGGTTGATGTGCTGCAACTGCAAGAGGCCGCCCATATTCTGCGCGCCGAAGGGTTGGCCTATGCCGATGATCTGGACGCTGACATGCTAAACGGGCAGGGCGGAGCAGGCTGGCAGGTGCAGGTGGATGCAATTTATGATGCAGACCGGATGGTCGAACGGGTGCGCAGCGCGCTGGCGCAGGAGCTTGAGGGCGAGGCACTGGAAAATGTGATTACCTATTTCGCCTCTGACGTGGGGCAAAAGATTATCTCGCTGGAAAATTCCGCCCGCGAGGCGATGCGCCAAAACGATGTCGAAGAGGCCGCGCGCGCCCGCTACGCCGCCCTCGTGGGGCAGGATGACCCGCGCCTTGGGCAGTTGGAAACATTCATTCAGTCCGGGGATATGCTCAACCGCAATGTCACATCCGCGCTGAACTCCAACTATCAATTCATGCGGGGCATGGCCGATGGCGATGCATTTGAAATGTCTGACGATCAGATCCTGGCGGATGTGGCAGGCGACATGGAAGAGATCACAGAGGATACCACGTCGTGGCTCTATGGGTACTTTCTGATGGCCTATTCTCCGCTGAGCGATGCGGAGTTGGCCAGCTACATCAGGTTTTCCCAGACTGATGCAGGTGAATCTCTGAACCGTGCTTTGTTTGACGGGTTTGGTACGGCCTATGAGGATATCTCATATGCCTTGGGCCGCGCGGTAGCGCTGAACATGACCGCACAGGAGTTGTAATGTGGCTTTGAGCTGCGGTATTTGGCTGGGTCCGGCCCTCTTTGCGTCTGACGAAATACCGGAAGCATCAAATCCCACGTAACGCGCCCAAAATCTCTGGTTTCAGGCGGCTTTATAGCGTCCCGTCCTTAACATTAAGCATCGCGTATCGTCAATGTCCCGAGAGCGCGGAGCGCGGCAGGGTATCGGTTCGTCAAGTTTCAGGCAGGGCGCTCTTTAGGTGATTCAGGTCTTTCGCATGACGCTTTGTCTTGCCTCAAATTATACCCTGGAACAGAAAAGGCCGGCGTGCGCCGGCCTTTTCCAAAGTCATTTGAAACGTCTCAGGCGGTTCAGGCCTTCTTGCGACGACGCATCACGCCGGCACCACCAAGCGCGCTCAGCAACAGCAGACCGGCCGCAGGGACAGGAACCGCCGCAGGGTCGACGACCTCAGTGGGGACAACCGTCAATGAGATATCATAGTCTGACACACCCAACAAGCTGGAAACCCGCAAGAGCACGTTCTGAGAAACGACATCAACGAGACCAAGGTTCTGATCTTCGATCACAACAGTGTTGTCTGTGCCGGTAAAGGTGTTGGCAGAAATAACCACACCATCGACCAAAAGCTCAAACAGGGACGAGAACGGCGACTGACCACGACGTGATGACTCTGCGTAGTTCAGCAGGTCAAAGCTGACCATACCGCTGAAACCAGTCAGGGAAAATTCATCACTGCCGGTGCCAGTCACGCGACCCACCAGCAAGCTATCGCCAGATGTGGTGAGGTCCAGAACGCCAACATCGCCATTACCGGCCCCAGCGGCGTTGCCGGAGACGTCTGCGCCGTCAACGGTAGCAGTACGACGGCCTTCGGTAAAGATACTATCAAAATCGGCAGGGTTGACAGTAGAGGCGTGACCAGCAGTGGCCGTCAAGATTGCAATGGTTGCAGCCCCAATAGAAAGTTTAATACTCATGAACGTTATCCTCGATATATAGTTCAGGCGACTAACCCCGAGCGGATCAGCCATTCGCGACTTCGTCCTTAATAGGTAGAAGGCAGACTCATGTCCAATTCATTCTCATTTTTAGAGGGTATTGTCAACGCATTGCGGGCTATTCCGTTCGATCTGTTAAGATTGTATTAAAATCGAACACTATCCTGCCACATTTTGTCTCTGGGCCGCGCAAATCCGTGTTGCTGAAAGTACAGTTTTGACTGCTTGACAGGGCGGCGCTGTCGGCACATAAGCAGTCACTCCTGCGGGCCCTCTGCAGGAACTGTATATCAATGACGTCCCCAGAGGACGCGCTGTTTGAGGTGGCCTTGGCCAGAACGCCCGAAACCGGGGACCGTAAGACGCGGAAAAATGAAGGAAGACCAGATGTTTGCGGTCATTAAGACTGGTGGCAAGCAATATAAAGTAGCCTCGGGCGACATGCTTCGGGTGGAACGTATTGCGGCAAGTGCCGGTGAGAAAGTCATCTTTAACGAAGTGCTCATGCTTGGTGGCGATAAGCCGCAGGTGGGCGCGCCTTTGGTAAAGGATGCCGGCGTCGAAGCCGAAGTGGTTGACCAGATCAAAGGTGAAAAGGTCATCAACTTTGTCAAGCGCCGCCGGAAGCACTCCTCCAAGCGCACCAAGGGACACCGTCAAAAGCTAACTTTGGTCAAGATTGGTGAGATCATGGCCTCCGGTGCAGGCAAGTCCAAAGCGATTGCCGCCGTTGGCACAGGCTCCGTTTCTGCCGCCGCTCTGGCTGCAATCACCGGTGCTGAGGTGGCTGAGAAGCCCGCCAAGGCCAAAAAGGCACCCGCGAAGAAAGCAGAGCCAAAGGCCGAAAAGCCTGCTGCTGAGGAAAAGAAAGCCGCCCCAAAGAAAGCCGCACCCAAAAAGGCCGCTTCCAAGGATGGCGATGATCTGACCAACATCTCTGGTGTGGGTCCTGTGATCGTCAAGAAACTGCACGCTGAGGGTGTGACAACCTTCGCACAGATCGCTGCATGGTCCGATGCGGACGTGGAAGCAATTGAAGAGAAACTGTCGTTCAAAGGTCGGGTTGGTCGCGAAGAGTGGATCAAACAGGCCAAAGAACTGGCGAAAGGCTAAGGAGAGACCAAATGGCACATAAAAAAGCAGGCGGCTCATCCCGTAACGGACGCGACTCAGCTGGTCGTCGTCTTGGCGTAAAGAAATACGGCGGCGAAGTTGTCATTCCCGGCAACATCATCGTGCGTCAGCGCGGCACCAAGTTCTGGCCAGCGCAGGGCGTGGGCATGGGCAAGGATCACACAATCTTTGCAACCGTTGACGGCAACGTTCAATTCCATAAGGGCTTGAAAAACCGCACGTTTATCTCTGTCCTGCCGGCAGCCAAGGCCGCAGAATAAGCCGTACCC
>CALFWM010000015.1 GCA_937928635.1 uncultured Sulfitobacter sp.
CGGTGATTCTACACGGGGTCAAGGATCGCGCAGCGACCGGGCAAAGCCCGGCTTGTCCTTGAGGCTGGGAAGAATCGCCACCACACCCTCGTTGAGGTATCTTGAGCCACGCACTGCGGGCTCAAGCACCTCTCAGCAAACAGGGCAAACCCTGAACCCAAACACACCCTCACAAGATAGGGCTCACCGACGGGCAGGCACCAAACATGTAATCGCCCTTCAGGGCGTCAATTCTGTAACAGGGATCACATCATGATCCCCACAATAGAAACCCAAAACCTGCGCCTGCGCGCCCCTGACATGCGTGACTTTGACGCCTACGCCACCTTCCGCATGGACCCGGTGCGCACCGCGGGCGTTGGCGGGCCCTGCACCCGTGCGCAGGCCTTTGACAAACTCAGCGAAATCATCGGCCATTGGCACCTGCGCGGCTATGGCCGCTGGATCGTCGCAGACAAAACCAACGATGCGGCCTTGGGCGTCTGCGGTCCCTTCTATCCAGACGACTGGCCGGAACCCGAAATCGCATGGTCCGTCTTCGCAAATGCCGAAGGACGCGGCGTCGCCTATGAAGCGTCAAAAGCGTCGCTTGAGTACGCCTATCATACGCTTGAATGGACCACAGCCATCAGCTGCATCACCCCGGGCAACGAGCGTTCCATCGCGCTGGCCAAACGCCTCGGCGCGGTGCAGGAGGATGACTTCACCACTGTCGATGGCATGGTGCTGCACGTCTTCCGCCACCCCGCACCGGGGGCGGCAGCATGAACGCAATGACCGATCAGATCCCGGTGCTCGACACGCCGCGCCTGACCCTGCGCGCGCCCAAACTGGCGGACCTGCCCACCCTGACGGCGTTTTACGCGACCGAGCGCAGCCATATGGTCGGCGGCCCGCAGGATGCAACGGGCGCCTTCAACAAACTCGCCTCCCGCATCGGCCATTGGGCGCTGCACGGCTACGGGTTGTGGCATGTCGATGCACGCGACAATGGCGACTTTCTGGGCTGGGTCGGCGTGATGAACCCGCCGGGCTGGCACGAACCTGAACTGGGCTGGACCGTCTTCGCCCATGGCGAGGGCAAGGGGTTTGCGTTTGAGGCCGCAACTGCCGCCCGTGCCTATGCCGCCCAACACCAGAAACTGGACCGCCCCATCAGCTACATCCGCGCAGACAATACCCGCTCACTGGCGCTGGCCAAACGTCTGGGCGCGACCTATGAGAGCGACGGCGCGGTCATGGACACGCGCTGCCAGATCTGGCGCCACCCCTCCGTGCCGGAGGCCGCGTGATGTTCACACCAGAAATACCGAAGCAATACCGACGTGTTACCGATGCAATGCCGACGTCGTTTTTGCCCCGAAAGGAACCCGCATGAGCGACCCCATCAAAACTGCCGCCGCTGTCCTCAAAGAGCACCGCGCCAGCATCGACCGGCTGGACGCGATCCTCGTTTACACTCTGGGCGAGCGGTTCAAACACACCCAGGCCGTGGGGAAACTCAAGGCCACACACGACCTTCCCCCGTCTGATCCGGCCCGCGAAGCCGCACAGATCAGACGGCTCGAAGATTTGGCGAACGAGGCTGATCTTGATCCCGAATTCGCCAAGAAGTTTCTCAACTTCATCATCGCTGAAGTCATTCAGCACCACAAACAACACCAAACGTAGGATGGGTGCTTGCACCCATCTTTCCCAAACAAAACAAAGGACTACCACACCATGGCTATGAAAATTCGTCTCGCCCGCGGCGGCTCAAAGAAACGCCCCTTTTATCGCATCGTTGCTGCGGACAGCCGCATGCCCCGCGATGGCCGTTTCATCGAAAAACTGGGCACCTATAACCCGCTGCTGCCAAAAGACAGCGAAGAGCGCGTGAAAATGGACGTTGAAAAGGTTCAGGAATGGATCTCCAAGGGCGCGCAACCCACGGACCGCGTGCGCCGCATGCTGGAAGCCGCAGGCGCGATGCCAAAGACAGAGCGCAGCAACCCCAAAAAAGGCACACCCGGCAAGAAAGCCCAGGACCGTGTTGAAGAAAAAGCAGCCAAGGCCGCCGCAGCAGCAGAAGCCACCGCCGCACCAGCCGAGGAAGCACCGGCAGAAGAAGCAGCAGCCGCTGAAGAATAAGACCATCGGCTGCGCGCTGAGTTCAGTGCGCAGCCACCCCCACCAGACCTGTTGCAAAGGGCTCGCGTATGTTCAAACTTGTACGTCTTGTTCTTTTTGTTGGTCTTGGGGTCTATTTGGGGTTCAAGCTGAGCGATCTATCCATGCGCGCACAATGTGACCGTTTGAATGGATCATGGCAGGACGGCCTGTGCCTTGTGACGGAGTTACCAAAATGAGCGAAATGATCTGCGTTGGCAGTATTGCAGGAGCCTACGGCGTGCGGGGCGAATTGCGCGTGAAAAGCTATTGCGCATTGCCCGAAGACATCGAAACCTACACGCCACTTTGGTCCGAAAAACGCGACCGGCAGTTCACGCTTGCCATTCTGCGCCCCATCAAAAACGGCTTTGCCGCACGCATCACTGATATTTCCACCAAAGAAGAGGCCGACGCCCTGCGCGGCACAGATCTGTACGCCCTGCGCGATCAATTGCCATCCTTGCCGGATGATGAATTTTATCACGCAGACCTGATGGGTCTGGAGGTTTATGACACCGGTGGCACGCTGCTGGGCCGGGTCAAAACCGTGCAAAACCACGGGGCGGATGACCTGCTGGAGCTGCAATTGGCTGGCTCCTCCGCCACCACCTTTCTGCCGTTCACCAAAAAGGACGTGCCAACGGTCGATCTCTCCGCCGGCCGCATCGTGGCGGACCCACCCGATGGCATCCTGCCCGATCCAAGCAAGACCTGATGCCCCGCCGCATTATCTTTCATGCCGGGTTCCACAAAACAGGCACAACCAGCGTTCAGGCGACCCTGCGTGCCAATCGCCCGCTGATGAAACAACAAACCACCCTGCGCCGTCGGTGGCACATGCAAGAACTGATGGCCGCTGCACGCGGCTATTCGACCTGGCGCGATCCGCTGACGCTGATCAAGGCACAGGACCGGTTTGAGCACGTTATGGACGGTGTGCCAGCCATGCCAAAACGCACCCTGATCATGTCAGCAGAGGAAATGTGCGGCCACCTTCCCGGGCGGGGTGATCTGATGGATTATTCCGCCGCCCCGATCCTGCTTTATGCGTTTTGGGAGATTGCGCAGCGCCGTTTCCCGCAGGCCGACATCATGATTTATCTGACCACCCGCGCGCCTGATGCCTGGCTGACCTCGGCCTATTGGGAACACGTGCAATCCTCTGACATGACGCTGGACCTTGACGCCTTTCGCGAGAGATACCGCGCCGCGGCTGATCTGCCTGCTATGGTGGATGAAGTGGCCAGCCGCGTGCCCTGCCCCGTGCATTTCGCCGCGTTGGAGGCCTGCAAGGATCTGCCCCATGGGCCTGCTGACCCCTTGCTTGACCTCTGTGATCTACCCCTGAGCACGCGCGCAGAGCTGATCCAACAGCCCCCCGCAAACACACGTCTGGAGGACGGGGTGTTGCACGCACTGCTGGCAGCCAACCGCACCCACACCTCAAGCGACACCCGCAAAGCCGCAAAAAAGGCAATCCTGGCAGAGGCGCTTGGCCTATGAAACCGCCACGCTCCCACGGTCGCCAATCTGTGCGCCCCACACTGAAACCACGCGAGCTGATGCAAGACACGCCCACCTATGCGGACGTCTGGCAGGCACGCGTGATCACGCTGTTCCCTGACCTCTTTCCCGGCGTTCTGGGGGCAAGCCTGACCGGCAAGGCGCTGCAAGCCGGCACCTGGCAGTTGCACACCCATGACCTGCGGGCCCATGGCATCGGCAAACACCTCAACGTCGATGATACCCCTGCCGGGGGCGGCGCAGGCATGGTCATGCGCGCAGATGTGGTTGGCCCCGCGATCGAGGCCGCGCAGGCCCATGCCCATGGCCGATGGCCTATTCTATACATGTCGCCGCGCGGTCGGCGTTTTGATCAGGGCATGGCCCGTGATCTGGCCAGTTGTGCCGGTGTGACACTGCTTTGTGGCAGGTTTGAAGGGGTCGATGAACGGGTGATTGAACACTACGCCATCACCGAAGTCTCCTTGGGTGATTTTGTGATGACGGGTGGCGAACTGGCCGCACAAGCGATGATTGACGCCACCGTTCGCCTGCTGCCCGGCGTGCTGGGCAATGCCGAGAGTGCCGTTGAGGAAAGCCATTCCAACGGCCTGCTGGAGCATCCGCAATATACCCGACCACCCATATGGCAAGACCGCGATATTCCGCCTGTGTTGATGTCTGGAAATCATCAGGAGATCGCCAAATGGCGCCAGATGGAAAGTGAGCGGCTGACGCGCGAACGGCGGCCCGACCTGTGGCAAGCTCAAAAAAAGTAGCGATGTACTGGGCAGTGCGTCACCACATCCGCGTGATTGTTGCTATTTCCTGTGGCATTTCCTTTACTGAACAAGGCAATTTGACCACAAACCCAGAGGCCACATGAGCGCCGACAAAACCGAAGACAGCGACACCTCTCAGGCGCGCAAGGCCACAACCAAGACCTGTTCCGCCTGCAAAGGGACGATGCCGGTTGACGCCTGGAAGTGCCGCCATTGTCAAACCGCGCATGGTTGGCATTCATTCTTTAGCCTTGGCATTCCGGCGCTCTCTCTCCTTGTCGCAGCTTTTGCGCTGTTGCCGATTGCGATCCCCCCGGTAAGAGACTGGATCGACCCGCCAACCGCAGAGATATTTGTGAATGCAAGATATGTGGATGGGCGTGGCGAGCTGGAATTTGAATTTGTGAATATCGGCAGAAAGGCTGGCATCATACCTCAACGCTTCGACTGCCTCAGAAACCGAAAGGAAAGCACCGATGGTTTTTTCGCCCGGGCACCGGTGATTGTCCCGCCGGAGTCCACCGTTTTGAAAGTCTACGAAGTGAACCAGTTTGACAGCGCAGATCGACACATTGATGTGACCCTGTCAGGATTTGACGCCAAACAGCAGTTTTTTAGCCGGTCCCGGATCAACACGGTTTGTGTCTTTGCGGCCCCTAATGATGACGTGGAATACTATGATTTTGGTGAGACCGAATTTTTTATCGGCTTTAACATTCTGTACAACGTGCCGTTGAGCGATACCGTCGAATTTCGATTTGATGTCCAATGAGGCGCGTAAAATCAGTCGCGGCGATGGCACAATGCCAGAATGGTCTTGGTCACCTTAATCACCCTACCGGATCAACAGCGGTTGACCAATCGGGTTCTGTTTGACGGGCGCAACGCCAGGCACCTTCGAAACACGTCACATGTGCCTTGCCCCCTTGCTCCAATCCCATATCCCCCCTATACCCCGCGCAAGCCAGAGTCGTTTTTGCGATTCCGGTTCGCTGTGCTGTGCGCCGCAAACAAGAAAATGCCGATGAACCCTCCGGCGGGCCACCCCTTGATCTGATCAGGCGTGCAGTCCCGACAGACCCCGAAGCTCTGATCGCGCCAAACATCTTCGTGGACATACCACGAGCATCATAGGAGATATGTCGATGGACATTATCGCAGAACTAGAGGCGGAACAGATCGCCGAACTTGGGGCCGTCATCCCTGATTTCCGTGCGGGCGACACCGTCCGCGTGGGCTTCAAAGTGACTGAAGGCACCCGCACCCGTGTGCAGAACTACGAAGGCGTCTGCATCGCGCGCAACAACGGTCACGGCATTGCCGGGTCGTTCACCGTGCGCAAAATCAGCTTTGGTGAGGGCGTGGAACGTGTGTTCCCGCTGCATTCCACCAACATCGACAGCATCACCGTGGTCCGCCGTGGCCGTGTGCGCCGTGCGAAACTCTATTACCTGCGCTCGCGCCGTGGTAAATCCGCACGTATCACCGAGAATTCCAACTACAAGCCCCGCAAAAGCGCGGACGCGTAAGGAGACCCGCCATGAAAGCCGATACACATCCCGAATACCACATGATCAACGTCAAAATGACAGACGGTACGGTCGTGCAGATGAAATCAACATGGGGTTCCGAGGGCGACCAGCTGGCGCTGGACATTGATCCTTCCGCCCACCCGGCCTGGACCGGCGGCAATAGCCGTCTGATGGACACAGGTGGCCGCGTTTCCAAATTCAAAAACAAGTACGCTGGCCTCGGCTTCTAAAGCCACGCGACATCTTACAAAGAACAAAGCGCGCCTGCCTGGGCGCGCTTTGTTCATTTTCGGGCAAAATTGCCTAATTGTTTCGGGTTTTTTGCTAAATCCACCGCTGCAAGCAGTTTGTTGCCGAACCCATCGCCAATGCCAAATTTGAACCGATATTCCCCGTTGCGCCGTCCGCTGGATAGTGAGACTGACGTAGGTAACGCGCGGGGATCGCCCCCGCAATTTTGCATCACGAGGATATCACAATAAATATGTTCAATTCCACCTTGCTCAAATCCGCTGCATTTGCAGCGATATTTGCGAGTGCCGGCGTCACTGCCGTACAGGCTGCAACAATAAACCTCAGCACGGAAACCGGCGTCGCCATGGAAACCGAATTTGGAATTCGCGCTGACACAGGCACCCGGGGTGTCGATCCTGCCGGCTCTATTGTTACCGCCACCTTTTCTGATGGCTCAGTAGAAACCGAAATCTGGGAGGCGTTTGATGACTTTACCGAGGGCGGCGTCAACGGCGACCGCTGGAGCCTGTTCCAGGGTTTTGACGACACCGTCAGCATCGTGTCTGATGGTCGCCTGATGACAAGCATCACAATTGACATGTCGACATCACAGTCCGACACATTCACTTCTGACGCAGTCCCGGTGCCAATCTCCTTTGGCGCGACACTGTTTGACATCCTCCCCGCCGGGGAGAGGTCCACCGATGGCTCCGGCGATGGTACGGCGTTCGCCTTTCTCACAGATATCCCAACCGGATCAGTTGACGTAACCTATTCTGGTGCGGTCAATATCGTTGGCGCAGAGGCTGTTGGTGATCTGTTTACAACCATGACAGTCGATTTTACCGGCCTGGATCTGGGCGGATTTACCGGGTCGTCAACCTACTGGAGCGATCAGGATACGCTGCGCGTGCCGGGCGACTTGACCCCGGTGAATGTGGCCGCAGTGCCACTGCCTGCGGGATTGCCGCTGTTGTTGGTGGGGCTGGGCGCATTGGGTCTGACACGCCGCCGCGGCTGACCCTGCCCGCCTGATCACCCCGGATCAAACCGGAAAATTCAATGCGCGTGGTCCTTGCCTGGCCAGGCGCGTTTTTCATTGTTGATCACTCAAGTGGCTGTTGCAGCTTGCAATACTGCAATTTTGCGGCCCCAAATGCGCCGCCTCTCACCTCTGGATTTGCCCGACAATCTGTCAACTATAGCGTCCCTCCTTTAACTTGAAGCATCACTTATCGTCGATGTCCCGAAAGCGCGGAGCGTGGCAGGGCATCGGTGATTCAAGTTTTAGACGGGGCGCTTTAGGACAGATGCCATACACCGAGGCAACCGTAGAAACTGGCCATATGCCTACAATACAATTGGCCCTATCAGACTCTCTTTCATCCTCCTAATGGAAGCACAGCGACTGCCTGTTTTTATGGCAGCTGAGCGCAAGACCTCGACCAAGCAGACCACCCCATTTCACTTTGGCTTTCGCATATCGCGCGGCCAGAGCCCTAGCCCTGTGGAGCCTCAAAATGACCAAGACCCTGACCACCCAAGACCTTGCCGACACCTTTGACGCATTCAACCGCCACGACGTGGATGCTGTCATGACCCACTTTGCCGATGATTGCGTATTCTATGCCGTGGGTGGGCCCGAGGTATTTGGCGCAAAGATCGAAGGTGCCACCGCCATCGCCGCTGCGTTCTGCGGCGTCTGGGCGGGCATGAAAGACGCGCACTGGGATCACCACAGCCATTTTGTGTCCGGGGATCGGGCCGTCAGCGAATGGACCTTTTCAGGCACCGACGCCGACGGCATGCGGATTGAAGCACAGGGTGCCGACCTTTTCACGCTGCGCGACGGCATGATCACCGTGAAACAAGCCCTGCGCAAATCCCGCCCCCCCTTCAAAGCGTCATAAAGGTACTTCTCGGAAAACAAAAAAACCACGGCGCATCCTGTAACCCGTTGAAATTTCTTATTTCAGGCAGGTTGAGAAATGCAAGATTTTCCGAGAATACCGCCACCGCCATCTTTTGATCAGAGGATTGAGACGATGCCCGACACACACCGCCCCCGCCACTGGCCCCGTGCCAGCTATGATCCCAAATATGACCCTTTGGTGGATGCTGGCCCCGGCCACAACCGCGATCATGCGCCGACCTATTGGATTGGCACGGCAGGCACGCCGCCAACCGATGACGGACCGGTGTCAGGTGACATGGATGTTGATGTGGTGGTGATCGGCTCAGGTTACACCGGCCTGTCCACCGCGATCCATCTGGCGCGCGATCACGGGATCAAGGCCACCATGCTGGAGGCCAACACCGTGGCCTGGGGCTGCTCCACCCGCAACGGCGGACAGGCGCAAATTTCATCGGGGCGGCTTAAACGGTCCCAATGGATTCAGCGCTGGGGCGTGGATGTTGCCAAACAGATGCACGGCGAGGTCTGTGAGGCATTTGAGCTGTTTAATGAGCTGATTGGGTCAGACGACATCGACTGTGATCCGCAGACCGGTGGCCATTACTACCTGGCCCACCGCGCCAAAGTCATGCCAGGATTGCAACAGGAATGCGACCTGCTCAACGATACATTTGGCTATGGGGCCAAGATGATGTCACGCGAGGAGGTGCATGAAACCTGCGCCCGCGACATGGAAGCCCAGGGAGCCATGTGGGAGCCCGATGGCACCTCGATCCATGCTGCAAAACTGGCGTTTAGTTATGTCCGACTTGCGCGCAAGCTGGGCGCAAGTGTTCACACCGCCAGCCCCGTCATGGGGTGGAAGGTTATTGATGGCGTGCACCACCTGACAACCCCGGGCGGCACCGTGCGTGCCCGCGCCGTGGCACTGGCAACAGCAGGCTACACGCCGCCGGGTCTGAATTATCGCACCAAACATCGGCTGATGCCCATCCTGTCAAATTCTGTCGTCACCCGGCCGCTGACAGACGACGAACGCGCAGAATGCGGCTTTCACACCAAATCGCCCCTGACAGATACCCGCACCCTGCGGCACTATTATCGCTTTTTGCCGGACAACCGGGTTCAGATCGGCTCGCGCAGCGCCATCACGGGGCGTGATGCGGAAAACCCAAAACACCTCGCCCTGCTGCTCAAAGGATTGCACCGCAAGTTCCCCGCGCTCAGCGATGTGGATTTGGATTATTCCTGGTGGGGCTGGGTGGATGTCAGTCACGACATGATGCCGCGCATCTCCCAGCCAGACCCGGACCGGACCGTCTATTATGCCATGGGATATGGCGGCAACGGGGTGATGTATTCTGCGCAGGCTGGCAAACGGCTGGCGCAGATCTTGGCGGGCCAGAAAATCCCGGAACTGCCGATTTTTAACTCCGCCCTGCCCAGCCACGGCATTTTGACCCCGTTTCGCCGCTTGGGCCAACGCATGATGTACCCTTATTACTATTTGAAAGATGAGATCCTGTGATGTCACACGCTGTAATCAACTTCGCCACAAATCCCGGCACCCCATCGCAACGTCGTCTGGCTGACCTGCCTGACCGCGTGGTGGAGGGCGACCCGCATCACCAGACCAAAGTGCACTTTGACAACGGTGTGCTGGCCGGCACCTGGACCAGCACACCGGGTAAATGGCACGCGTTCAGCGAGCGGGATGAGTTTTGCTACATCATTTCAGGCCACTGTCAGCTTATCGCTGAGGATGGCACCACGCAGGATTTCCGCACTGGTGATGCCTTTTTGATCCCGAATGGGTTTGTCGGATTTTGGAACGTGATCGAAACCACGACAAAGCATTTTGTGATCCGCGACTATAGCTGACCCTAGCCCTTCCCAAACGCTGATACGCCACATATAGTGGCGCGAAATACGATCCTGCACAAACGCAGGCGGGCAGAGGGACGGGCAAATGGCGCATATTATCGTCGTCGGAAACGAAAAGGGCGGTGCCGGGAAATCGACAGTGTCGATGCATCTGGCCACCGCGCTGTCGCGGATGGGGCACAAGGTCAGCGGGCTTGATCTGGATTTGCGGCAACGCACCTTTGCGCGCTACATCGAAAACCGACGCAACTTTCTGACGCAGGAAAAGCTGGAGCTGCCCTCACCCACCTTATGCGAACTGCCAGAAGTTGAGGCCGGTGCCCTGCGCCCCGGCGAAAACATCTATGACCACCGCCTCAGCGCCGCTGTGGCCGGGCTGGAACCCACAAATGACTTTATCCTGATTGACTGTCCCGGCTCGCACACCCGGCTGTCACAGGTTGCACATTCACTGGCAGACACGCTTGTCACCCCACTGAATGATAGCTTTATCGACTTTGATCTGCTGGCCCACACGGATGCCAATGGCGAAAAGATCACTGGGCCATCGGTCTATTCCGAAATGGTGTGGAACGCGCGGCAATTGCGCGCGCAGGCCGGGTTGACCCCGATTGACTGGGTTGTTGTGCGCAACCGGTTGGGCGCGCAACGTATGGTCAACAAGGAAAAGATGGAGCGGGTGATTGACATGCTGTCCTCGCGCATCGGGTTCCGCGTCGCCCCCGGCTTTAACGAACGGGTGATTTTTCGCGAATTGTTCCCGCGGGGGCTGACATTGCTTGACCTCAAGGATGTGGGTGTGAAACAACTCAACATCTCAAACGTCGCGGCCCGGCAAGAGCTGCGCGAACTGGTCAAGGCGTTGAAACTGCCCGGCGTGACGCCCGATTTCTAAGTCGGCTCAGGCACGGCGGCGCAGCACCACAAGGTTTGACAAAAACAAGGCTCCTATCACGATGCCACCGCCCAAAAGGGCATAGGGGCCCGGGTTTTCACCCACCACAAACCACGCAAGCAACGGTGCCAGCACAGATTCAAGCAGGATCAAAAGACCCACCTCAGCCGAGGTGATATAGCGCGGCCCCAATGCCAGCAAAACAGAACTGACAATGATCACAGCTGCATGCATCCCCACCAGGGGAATATGCGGCACCGGCACAGACAGGGGCGCCGCCCAGGGCAAAATCACCAGTCCTGCCAACAGGTATCCAACACCCACCGCCGGCACCATTGAGACGCTGCGCGCCCTCCGCGCCGCCGTTAGCCCTGCGGCAAAAAACGCGGACACCCCCAGGGCCAGGATATCCCCTGCCAAGGACGCACCGTGGGTTTCGCCCGATCCATAGGCGATCACCGCAAGCCCCGGCACCACCGCGGCGATGGTCAAAAACATCCGCGTTGAAATAGGTTCAGACAGGAATATGCGGCTGTAAACCGAGGCAAAAACCGGCAGGGATGCGATGATGAACACCACATTGGCAATCGACGTCAGGCTGATTGCAACAATGAACAAAATGCCACTGCTGCCCACGCCAAACATGTAGATCAGCCCATTGATGCCCGTGCCCGCAACCGCCCGAAACGGTGCTGTACCTTGCAGCACCAGCAGGCCAAGCGTGATCACGGCTCCCACCAAGGTCAGCCGCCAATATGCAATGGTCAGCGCACTGGCGTCGATCAACCGCACGAACAGCGCATCAGGCACCACAAAAAGCACCCCAATCAGCGTTATCAGCAATCCCTTGGCTTGATCCGTCATGTCAGCAGGACTGACCCTGATCGTCGCGCAAGTAAAGCGGATTGAACGCCCGGGTCTATTGGTGCGGGCGCCAATCCGTGAAGGACCGCCGCCTTGTTCGTGCCCGATTCCTTCTTTAGCCTAAAGATAGGATATCACGATGCGGAGCGTTCAGAACCCACATGACCATCGAAATCATCATTGCCATCGTCATCGCGCTTGTCGCCCTTATCGTGATTGTTGAGCGCAAAAGCCAGAAGCAGAAGAAACCGGGGCTACAAGGCGATGACGGGAGCTTTTTTGGCTTTATCGGCGGCGAGGGCGGCGGCTCTGATGGCGGCGGCAGTTGTGGGGGGGCGGTGATTAAGCCTTCGCGATTGGCTTTGCCCTGCGCAACCACAACACTACGTTAAGCTCATGAGGCCGCAAAACCCTATCCCAGATTCCCCCGCGCATTGCGCAATCAACCCGTAAGGACAATCATGAAACGTCTAGGGTCAGGATCCATTAATTCTGAACCTCTGGTTTGGCAGATTTTTTCTGTGACCATTGCCTGTCAGGGCATCGCTTGCGATGTCCCGAGAAGGAAGGCACTTCTGCGCAGGAACTCTCGTTGAATTTCAAGCAGATGTAACGCAGCTCACAGGGAAAATCCGCCAAATCCGAAGGACGACGAAACCGCGTCATTTCAGCGGCGTGAGCCATTTGCAAGGAACCCGTTCGTTGCGGCATGTCTCAAACCACTGAAATTTAGCGGTTTCGACGCCAGAGGTTCAGAATTAATGGGTCCTGACCCTAGAACCGCAGCGTGAACTCCTGGCGCAATCCAATGCGCAAGGACCATTGATCCTCTGACCCAAAGGCCGCAATCGGGCTGTCGCCCGCGTCCCCGATCAACCGCTCATATGCCAGGGCCCCGTCAATGGCCCAAGTGTCATTCAGATCGTAAATCGCATTGATCTCAAACCCCGCACCCAGCGCCCCGCCATCAGCGTCAAACGCGGCGAAATTGGCCGTTGCTGTCGGCACGCCAAAATAGGTGCGCGCAAATTCACCGTCGCCAAACGACACCCGTGGCCCTGCCGTGATCCGCAGGCGGTCAGACGGTTGAAAGATCATATCCGCCCCCAGCGTCCCGGTGACGCCGCTATGCCCTGTCACCCCTTTGCGCACCTCACCAAAGGCGCGCCATTGGGTTTGCTGAAAATTCAGGACAAAGCCCAGCTCAACCGCAGTGTCAACACCGGCCAACCCCACAAGTTCGGCATCATCAGAGGCGGAGCGATCACCGATCACCCGAAAGGCCGGGCTGACTAACCATCCGTTGTCTGGCGCATTGCCAATACCGTTGCCCGCATTGATCCGCCCCCAGCGCAGCGCGCCAAAGGTCAGGCCCAGATCAGGGCCCGCCTCATAACTGTCAGCACCGGGGTAGGACGGCGTAACCGTCACGCCCCCGCGCAGCGCAAAGTTAAGGGAGCGTTCCTGCGCGCTGGCAATGTTGCCCGCTGCAATCATCGCTGCCACTGCCGCCGGGAAAAGGGCCAATTTAGTCATTCAACTGCTCCTGAGATCAGATGTAGGATGTCTGTTGAGCGCGATGTAGCGCGGCACCGGGCAATGTACATCCGCAATAGTACACATAGGTGCAGTAAATTTCTGAACTGTTGCGCAATGTTGCCTTGCAAAATTCGTGACCACAGCCTCGCCCATGCCGCCCAAAGGCTTGCCCCGGCCCGCGCCCCTGCCTAACAAAGAAGAAAGGACAGGGAGAGAACGACCATGGGTTACCGCGACACATACGCCAGTTGGCAAAACGACCCGGAAAGCTATTGGATGAACGCCGCAGGGGCGATCACCTGGGATGTTGCCCCCACCAAGGCCCTGTTTGAGCGCGGCAATGACCTCTACGAATGGTACGCGGATGCACAGGTTAACGGCTGTTACAATGCCGTTGATCGCCACGTCGAAAATGGCCGTGGGAGTCAGGTTGCCATCATCCACGACAGCCCGATCACCGGGACCAAAACCAAAATCACCTATGCAGACCTGCAAACCCGCGTCGCGGCCCTCGCCGGGGCCCTGGTGGCGCAGGGCGTCACCAAAGGTGATCGCGTCATCATCTATATGCCGATGGTGCCAGAGGCGCTTGATGCCATGTTGGCCTGTGCCCGCATTGGCGCGGTGCATTCCGTGGTGTTTGGCGGGTTTGCCGCCAATGAACTGGCTGTGCGCATTGATGATTGCACGCCCAAGGCCATCCTCGCCGCCTCCTGCGGGTTGGAGCCGGGGCGTGTGGTTGAATACAAACCCCTGCTCGACGGCGCGATTGACCTGGCGCGCCACAAACCCGACGTTTGCCTGATCCTGCAACGTGAACAGCACCCTTGCGATCTGACCGAAGGCCGCGACATCAACTGGCAAACTGCCGTTGACAGTGCCGAGCCTGCCGATTGCGTCCCGGTTGCGGGCAACCACCCCGCCTATATCCTCTATACCTCTGGCACCACCGGCGCGCCCAAGGGCGTGGTGCGCCACACTGCCGGGCACCTTGTCGCCCTGCACTGGACCATGAAAAATATCTATGATGTGGACCCCGGCGATGTCTTCTGGGCCGCATCAGACGTGGGCTGGGTCGTGGGCCACTCCTACATCTGCTACGCACCGTTGATCGCGGGCAACACCACGATTGTGTTTGAGGGCAAACCCATCGGCACCCCCGATGCGGGCACCTTCTGGCGCATCATTGAAGAGCACAACGTGCGCTCCTTCTTCACCGCCCCCACAGCTATCCGTGCCGTCAAACGCGAAGACCCCAAAGGGGAGTTCCTTGCGCACTATGACATCTCCTGCCTGCGCGCGCTCTATCTGGCGGGCGAACGCGCGGACCCGGATACCATCGAATGGGCGCAGGAAAAGCTGGGCAAACCCGTCTATGACCACTGGTGGCAAACCGAAACCGGCTACACCATCGCAGGCAACCCCGCTGGGCTGGAAGCGCTGCCGGTGAAAATCGGCTCCCCCACCGTGCCGATGCCCGGCTATGATGTGCAGATCCTCGATGACGCGGGCCACGCGGTCGCGCCCGGCGAACTTGGTGCCATTGCCATCAAACTCCCCCTGCCCCCCGGTACTTTGCCGACCCTTTGGAACGCTGAGGAGCGCTACAAGAAAAGCTACCTCACCGCTTTCCCCGGCCACTATGAAACCGGCGATGCAGGCATGATGGACGAAGACGGCTACCTATATATCATGGCGCGCACCGATGACGTCATCAACGTTGCGGGCCACCGCCTGTCGACCGGCGCGATGGAAGAAGTGCTTGCCGGGCACCCCGATGTGGCCGAATGCGCGGTGGTGGGTGTGTCAGACGCGCTCAAAGGCCAAGCCCCTGTGGGTCTTGTTTGCCTCTCGAACGGCGTAAACCGCCCGCACGATGAAATCACCGCCGAATGCGTGCAGCGTGTACGCGACCAGATCGGCCCGGTGGCCGCCTTCAAACAGGCGCTGGTGGTGGACCGCTTACCCAAAACCCGCTCTGGCAAAATCCTGCGCGGCACGGTGGTGAGCATTGCGGACAACAAACCCTACAAGATGCCCGCAACCATTGATGACCCAGTGATCCTGGATGAAATCAAAGCGGCCCTGCAAACGATCGGATATGCTAAAGGGGACTAGTTGGCGTTTCGGACAGATGACCGCTGTGCGGACTTTTTTTGCCGTCGTTTGTTTTCAAAACATCAGCCGTGCAGTGCCAGCCCCGGGATGGCGCATCCCGACAGAAGTTGTGTCCACTTTATGGTCGCCAAACACATCCTACCCTCACAAGCCAAGCACCAAGCCTCACCATAGCGCCAGCCCATCCGGGGGGCTGGCGCTGCGCGGCGGGCTACGCCCTCGATCCGCGCTGGGTGGCATTTAGTTGGCTCCCCGCAGACATTGACCTGAAAGAGCCGCACAGGCAGTCTGTGAAACAGATTAAAGCAGAAATCCAAAAACCTCCATCACACAAGCCTGTCTGAAATCGGAGATTTCAACAGGTTGGATGATGCATGATAGATCAAGTTATTTGAACTTCGCTATAAGGAGAAAGCCCATGGCCGCGCCCAGCATCGAGAGTTTCGAATTGACGGCGGCCCTTGCCGATCTGGCGGATTGGTTGATTCAGCAAGGGCTTGAAAACACCCCGGTTGAGACATGGTTGGAGGAATGCTGCAACCGGCTGGTGGCGGCGGGTATTCCGTTGCAACGGGTCAATTTGACAACCCGCGCGCACCATCCGGTGATTGGCACGCTGGCCTTTCGTTGGTTTCGCGGGGGCGTCAATGAACGGTTCGAATATGAACGGCGCGGCACGGTGGGCGATGATTTTCTGCAAAGCCCGATCTACCACCTCATCACCCACGACATTGCCGAGATGCGCCAGCGGTTGGATCAACCGGACCCGGATATGGAGTTCCCGATTTATGAAGAACTGCGCGCGGCAGGGGCCACCGAATACTACGCCACCAAGCGATATTTTCTGCGCAAGAACCAGACCGCGCCTGTTGTGGATGGCAAACCCGAAGAAGGCATGGTTATTTCCCTGACCACGGACCAGCCCGGCGGGTTCACCGAGGCCCAGCTTGATGGCTTGCGCACCCTGATCCAGCCGATCTGCCTGACCCTGAAATGCGGTGCCAACCGCGCCATGGCCGAAGACATCACAGCCGCTTATCTGGGGCAGGATGCAAGCAAGCGGGTTTTGTCAGGGGATATTTCGCGTGGCTCGTTCGAGACAATTTCGGCGGTGATCTGGTATTTTGACCTGCAAGGGTTCACCCGGATGTCAGAGACGCTGGAGGGCACGCAGATCATTGAATTGCTCAATGACTACTTTGCCGAAGCTGTGGATGTGGTCGAAAAACATGGCGGGAATGTGCTGAAATTCATGGGCGATGGCATGCTGGCGATCTTTGATCTCAACACGGTGCCTGATGCTCGCCGCGTTGCGATAGAGGCCGCGGTGGAGATGCGCGCCATATTTGAAACGCTGAACAGCGCACGCGCGGCAGACCGGCTGCCGATCACTGGCTTTACCCTCGGGCTACATGCCGGCGATGTCCTTTATGGCAACATTGGCGGGCGCACGCGGCTTGATTTCACGGTCATTGGTCCGGCGGTGAACGCCACAGCGCGCATTTTAGACATGTCTGGCCCGCTGGATCAGACCATTGTTATTTCCGCCGCTGTGGCCGATGCGCTGCGCGACAGCCGTGCGGATCTGGTCTCACTCGGCCAATACCGCCTGCGCGGTGTCGCTGATCGCATGGAGCTTTTTACCCTCGATTGATCCATCCTCCGCTGATCCAGAAATTGTGAATTGCCATTCCTGCAACTGTCAGCCTAAGCTGACAGAATAGCAATAAGGGAATGTAAGATGCGCGCGACACTTGCTGGCCTTCTGGCCCTGTTCGCCCTGCCCGCCGCTGCGGCTGAAGGGGAGCGGATTACCGTCACAGGAGAAATTATCGACACCTGGTGTTACTATTCAGGCGTCATGGGAGGGCCGGACTCTGTTGTGGGGTCTGCGCATCACACCTGCGCGCTTTGGTGTTCTGCATCGGGCATCCCGATTGGCCTGCTGACTGAGGATGGCACCGTTTACACCATCCTGAAACTTGGGGCCCAGGGCAACGCAACCGGTGGCGATACGGCGTTGCGGCTAGCCTCACATACCGTGACGGCCGATGGCATGTCCTACACCCGTGATGGCGTCAATTACATCATTGTCGAAAAGGTCATTGAGGACCTTGGTATCGTCAACAAAACCCATGAGGATTATGACGTGGTCCCCTCCTTTGCCATTCCGAAGCCCCAGAAATGATGCGCTTTTCTCTTCTCCCCGCTCTCGCCCTGTTGGCGGCCCCGCTGGACGCACAGGATTTTTCTGAAAACTCCAAAGCCAAAACCTGGAACCTCTATGCGGAGGCCCCCGCCACCTTTGAGGCCAAAGTGGTCGATGTGATGTGTGAACTCACCGGCGATTGCCCGGCCAATTGCGGCGATGGTGACCGCCAACTCGCGCTGTTGCGCAAGGCCGATGACGTGCTGGTAATGGCGCTCAAAAACAACCAACCGGCCTTTACCGGCGCTGTTGTTGATCTGCTGCCCTACTGTGGGCAAGAGGTCGCTGTGGATGGTCTGATGATCGAGGATGAAGATTTTCCGATTAAAAATGTCTACCTTGTGCAGCGCATCAAAACCAACGATGGGGATTGGCGCAAAGCCAGCCAATTCACCAAAGTCTGGGCCGCTCAAAACCCTGACGCCAAAGGCAAAGGGCCGTGGTTTCGTCGCGATCCACGCATCAAGGCTTTGATCGCAGAGGAAGGCTATCTGGGTCTGGGCCTGGAAACCGATGCCGAATTCATCGAATACCTGTTTGAGTGATGAAACACCTGCTGTTTCCGCTTGCCCTCGCTGCCGCTCCAGCGGTCGTCATGGCGCAGTCGCCCCTGCCCTTTGATCTGGGCGGGCCGTTTGCCCTCATCAGCCAATCCGGTGAGGCCCGCACACAGGTCAACCCGCAAGGGCATCCGCAACTGCTGTTCTTTGGTTATGCCAATTGTCCCGGCATCTGCACCGCCGCCCTGCCCCTGATGGCCGATGTGGTCGATAACCTCAGCGATCAGGGCATTGCCGTCAGCCCGGTCATGATCACCGTTGATCCGGCCCGCGATACTGTTGAAAACATGAAAGTGCCATTGGCAAATTATCATGCTGACCTTGTTGGCCTGACAGGTTCGCCAGAGGCGCTGGATATGGCCTACAAAGCGTTTTCCGTGGATCACAAATTGGCTTACGACGATCCGACGTATGGCCCGGTCTATACCCATGGGTCGCTGATTTATCTGCTGGATGAGGCGGGCACAGTGCTGACGTTGATACCACCCGTTCTGGACGCTGAACGCGCGACCGAGGTTGCACTGAAATATGTAGGGCCAAAGGGGTAAGCAGCCGCCGGGCAGCGTAGTCGCTCCCTCCCTCAGGCAAACTGCTCGGAAATCAGCCGTTCTTCCAACCCGTGACCCGGATCAAACAGGATCGCATGACTGACGTCGGCCTGCGAACGTATTTCAACGCGCAGCACATCGCGGTGCGATTTGCCGTCTGCATCTGCCATAACGGGGCGTTTTTCCGCCTCAAGCACATCAAATTGCACCCGCGCGGCGTTTGGCAACAAGGCACCGCGCCAGCGTCGGGGCCGAAACGCCGCCATGGCCGTCAGGGCCAGCACATCCGCGCCAATGGGCAGAATCGGGCCATGGGCCGAATAATTATACGCGGTGGACCCGGCGGGCGTCGCGACCAAGGCACCGTCACAAACCAATTCTGGCATGCGCAATCGCCCATCAACCGTGATCTGCAGCTTTGCCGCCTGTGGCCCGGCCCGCAACAGCGACACCTCATTGATCGCCAGGGCCGTCGATACGGAGCCATCCACATGGGTTGCGCACATTTCCAGCGGATGTATCTCTGCCCGCTCCGCTGCATGCAGACGATCAACCAAATCCGCCTCACCATAAGAATTCATCAAAAACCCGATGGTCCCCCGGTTCATCCCATAAACCGGGGCAAACAGGCTTTGGGTCTCGTGCAGGGTTTGCAACATGAAACCATCACCGCCCAGCGCCACAATCACATCGGCCTGCGCCAAAGGCACATTGCCATAGCGATTGATCAGCGCCTCCTTTGCGGAGAGGGCGACGCGCGCGGGGCTGGCAACAAAGGCAATCTTCATGAATAGGCGCTCACAGGTTTCCGATCGGGTGCAATAATTCCCCAAAGAACCACATATTCACCATGCCTTCCAGCGCTGCCGCACATTGCAGTGTTTAAGTCGCAATCACGGCTTTCTCCCCTAAGTGGTTTCCGATAGGAAACGGCCAAACTTGTGCTCCAAAAAGGAATCTGCCCATGTCCGGATTTTTCACCACCTCTCTCGCCTCGGCGGATCCCGAAATCGCAGCCGCCATCACCGATGAGCTGGGCCGTCAGCGCGACGAGATTGAACTGATCGCGTCTGAAAACATCGTGTCGGCCGCCGTGCTGGAGGCGCAAGGCTCCATCATGACCAACAAATACGCCGAAGGCTATCCGGGCCGGCGCTATTACGGGGGCTGCCAACACGTTGATGTGGCTGAAAATCTGGCGATTGAACGGGCCTGCAAGCTGTTTGACTGCGGCTTTGCCAATGTGCAGCCCAATTCCGGCTCACAGGCCAACCAGGGTGTGTTTCAGGCGCTTTTGCAGCCCGGTGACACGATTTTGGGCATGTCACTGGACGCAGGCGGGCACCTTACGCACGGGGCCAGGCCCAACCAGTCCGGCAAATGGTTCAACGCCATTCAATACGGCGTACGCAAGCAAGACAACCTGCTGGATTATGATCAGGTGCAGGAACTGGCGAGCGAACATCAGCCCAAGATGATCATCGCAGGCGGTTCCGCCATCCCGCGCCAGATCGACTTTGCCAAAATGCGCGAAATCGCGGATTCTGTTGGTGCCTATTTGCACGTGGACATGGCCCACTTTGCCGGGCTGGTCGCGGCGGGTGAGCACCCCTCACCCTTCCCCCACGCCCATGTCGCGACAACCACAACCCACAAAACCCTGCGTGGTCCGCGCGGTGGCATGATCCTGACCAATGACGAGGCTTTGGCCAAGAAATTCAACTCCGCCATCTTCCCCGGCATTCAGGGTGGCCCGCTGATGCATGTGATCGCGGGCAAGGCCGTGGCCTTTGGCGAGGCGCTACAGCCCAGCTTCAAGAGCTACATCAAACAGGTCATCACCAACGCGCAGGCCCTCTCGGATCAATTGATCAAAGGCGGGCTCGACACCATCACACATGGCACAGACACCCACGTTGTGCTGGTAGACCTGCGCCCAAAAGGCGTGAAAGGCAACGAAACCGACAAGGCGTTGGGCCGCGCCCATATCACCTGCAACAAAAACGGCGTGCCGTTTGACCCTGAAAAACCCACCGTGACCTCCGGCATCCGCCTCGGCTCCCCTGCTGGCACAACCCGTGGCTTTGGCGAGACTGAGTTCCGCCAGATCGCGGATTGGATTATTGAGGTTGTCGATGGTCTGGCCGCCAATGGAGCAGACAGCAATGCAGCTGTTGAGGCCAAGGTGAAAAGTGAAGTGGAGGCCCTGTGCGTGCGTTTCCCGATGTATCCCAATCTTTGAAATCTGCAAAAACTGAAAAGGGGGCTCTGGTGTATCGCCGGGGCCCTTTTTGTTTTGCCACGGGCAGGGCACCAGTAAACGGCCCGCCAGCGCCCGACTCACGGTGCGCCAAAATCCACATTAGACGCTGACGACAGGCAAACTTTTACCGTTTCCAAACCCGATATCTTTTGAGGGAAACTTTTGAAAGGTGCCGATTTGAGCGGCATTTCTGCTGGCGCATGCACCAGCAGGCCAAGGCGAAATCAACATGGCCCCGAACATCATACCCGAATCCTCCCCCAGCAACACCGTCATCCACGCGTTTCACGCGGTATCGAACTCTTTGCTGACAACCGTCGCGAACATTGATGGCATCAGGCTTGACGTGAACTTTGTTATCTTTCACATGCGCGTGTCAGACCCCGGCGATTGGATGTGTTGCATAAAGTATGCCCGGCCCCGACATGTAACCAAAGACCAACGTGGCGAGGCCAAAGGCGATCAGCAGATTAATTCCGGGCAAAATCCGTCCTCCCGATTGGCATCTTTTCCGTAAGATACCAGCGTGTTTTCCAACCATGCGATGGTGCCAAAGCACAGATTGAATAGATCTGACGATCCTCCATTCCACCCCCATGCAAAGGCCAAAATGACATCTGCCCGTTGCCACAGACCACCGTAAGGTGGGCCTCGGCCCGCCGCCGTCGCGCATGAACAAACGTTCACCTCACATGGTTTCTCCGTTAGGCTGACCACGACCCAGTGCATCCCAAAGGAACCACCCCATGATCATCCATCGCGCGGGCTCCCGCCCTTCCGCTTCTGCCTCACCTGAATATTTCACCGGCACTGTGCGGATGGACCCGCTGATTTCGGCACCCGAACCGGCCCGCACCAACGCGGTGAGCGTGACCTTTGAACCGGGCGCGCGCACCGCCTGGCACACCCATCCGCTGGGCCAGACGCTGATTGTGACCGCGGGCGTGGGGCGCGCGCAGCGCGAAGGACACCCAATCGAAACCATACGCCCGGGCGACGTTATCTGGTTTGAGCCAGAAGAGCGGCACTGGCACGGGGCGGCGCCTGATTGCGCCATGACCCACATTGCCCTGCAAGAGGCCAAAGATGGCTCTGTCATCACCTGGCAGGAACATGTGACGGATGCAGATTATAACCCGTAAGGCGGGCCAAGGCCCGCCTTACGGTGTTCAGTCTTCCTTAGGTCTCAGCGTTTTTCATCGCTGACAAATTCCTCAAGAATTTTCTCGTTCTTGGCCTCTTCGATCTTGCGGATACGGTCCTCCGCCCCACGCCAGTCAAAGCGGTATTTCACCACATTGATCAGGCTCAGCGTCAGCAGCACGATCCCCATGCCCCAATATCCTTTGGTGGCCAAAGGCACCTCTGTGGACAGCCAGAGCGAGATTGACAGCAGAAAATAGGCTGCTGCCACACCGGCACCGTTCAGAAACATAATCATCGTGTTATCATTGCGTTCGTAGTTCATGGGTTTTCTCCTAAGTGTATCAAAATTTGGGTCCCGGGGCTGCCGGGGGATTGCGTTACGTTGTGGGTTTGGGGCTCAGCCGGGCAAGTACATCGCTGGCACTGACGCGGCCCTTGGGACCAAATCCGGCATCCGCCATGCGCGTATCCAGCGACGTGTGGTCCAGCCCCCGGTCGATCTCTGCAAGAATTTGGTTCTGCTCAAACGGATCATCGCGCCCCATAACATCCGCGATCAGGCTTTCCGCCTCGTCCATCGCACTGCTGCCGCCCAGATGTCGGCCCAGTTTTTTCTGCATGTCCTGTTCGCGGCGCACGGCCTTTGCGGCGATGGCACCTTGCTTCAGGTCCATGATCCGACGGTTTGCCCGTTCAATTGAGGTTTTAAGCTGTGCAATGCGCAATTCCAGCCCTGCAAGCGTTTCGCGGCGACGGGCAAGATCATTCTCCATATCGGCAATGGCCTCTGCGGCCTGCCCTGCCATATCCTCACGCCCTGCGGCCAGGGCCTCCTCTGCGCGCCCGGTCATGTCTTTGACACGGACCGTGATCGTTTCAATCTGCCGGGCCTCGCCGCGCTCACGCTGGATCAGATGGGCCAGAGCGACCTTAGCCGTCTTGAGCTGGTTCTGCGCCTCACGCAGTTTCTGCTCAATCAGTTCAATGGCAAACTGGTCACGCACCTGTTCTTCGGCACGGGCGCTGGCCCCCAGAAAAAGTGTTCTCATTGTTGATAACATTATGTTCTCCTTTCCGTGAACATTGTTCATGAAAAGGTAGATAGCGAAGATGTGAACGTTGTTCAAGATAAAAATGAACGTCGTTCAGAAATTATTTGTTTCCAATGCGGGTGACAATCTGAGTCAGCATCCGTTCCACCTGATCCAGCGGCACGGCTGAGATACGCTGCTCCAACCCCAACAGCACAATGCCATGCACCGAGGAAAACATCCCCCGCACCATCAGGTCCAACTCCGCGCGCGCCATATCCGGAAACAACCGCGCCAGGGGTGCCGCAATCAGGCCAAAAACCGCACCGAGCTCTTCAAGATACCAGGCGGGCACCGGCCCCTCGACCGACATTTCCAGATCAAACAGCGCGCGCCACAAATGTGTGTGATCCGACGCAAAGTGCAGATAGCCATGCGACATGCAGACCAGTTGCGCCACAGGGCTTTGATCCGCCACCGTGCGCACCGCTGCGCTGACCTGCGCGCCTAACCGGCGAAAGGTACGGCCGTTCACGGCCATCACAAGCGCGTCCAGATCATCAAAAATGTTGTAAATCGCGCCCAGCGAACAGCCCGCCGCCTGTGCCAGCGGGCGCGCCTTGAGCGTTGCCAACCCGCCCGCCGCGATTTGTGCCTCGGCCGCGTCTATCAATGCCTCGCGCAGTTTTGCCTGCCTGATGGCTACTTTGCCTGCCATGCCATCTGCCCTTTATATATGCGTCAAAACGTTGATCGCGCGGCCCATTGGATCTGCCACATAAAACCGCCGCACCCCCCAAGGTTCATCCGTCAGCGGATAGAGAATGTCATAGCCCAGCGCCACGGCCCGCGCGTGGGTTGCATCCACATCCTCAACCGTGATCGACAGATCAGGCACCGGCGTATTGCTGCCCCCATGTGCAGCGACGCTGAGTTGCACAGGCCCAAGCTGATCGTTCCCCATGGTGGAAATCCAGCCCTGATCCATCAGAATGTTCAGCTCAAACAGGTCCGCATAAAACCCGGCCAATCCCTGCACATCTGCACTGGCCAGATTGGCCACGATTTTCAACACCGCCATGGGGCGCCTCGCTTAGACATACCCACGCCACCACAGAAACATCAAAAATCCACCCACCACCAACAGCAGATTACCCACAATCGCCCCGGCAAGGCTCAGCATCTGGCCCTTGCGCCGGTCCGTCACGTCAATCTGCTCCAAATGCGTGCTGAGCCCCTCATAGGCCTGTTTGATCTCAACCGCGTTGATCTGGCGGGCCAGTCTGGGGTTCCCGGCCAGTTTTTGGGCCTTGACAATCGCCTCACCGCGCTGGCGCGCACGGCGGGGCAAGCGCCGCCCTGCGCGCTGCAACGCCTGTTCCAAACTGGCGCTTTTTACACCCAGCTTGGCCTGCAACTGGTGTTGCAGGTCTTTGGACCTGGCTGCGATATCTGCATGATCTTTCATGGCGCGCATCTAATCGCACTGGCCCCCCTGCTGCAATGGCTCTACTTTGAGCATATGCTGAATTACACACTCCATGGCGACATTGCCCCCACCGCTGAACGCCCCGCCTTGTTGATTGTACATGGGCTGTTTGGCTCTGGCCGCAATTGGGGTGTTATCGCAAAGCGCCTGTCGGACACCCGGCAGGTTGTTACAGTTGACATGCGCAACCACGGCCAAAGCCCGCGCGCAGAAACACAAACCTATCCTGACATGGCCGATGATTTGGCAGAGGTGATCACCCATCTTGGTGCGCCGATGGACATCTGCGGGCATTCCATGGGCGGCAAGGCGGCGATGGTGCTGGCCTTGACCCAGCCCAGCTTGCTGCGCCGCCTGATTGTCGCAGATATCGCACCGATGGCCTATGCGCACACGCAAACGATGTTCATTGATGCCATGCGCCAGGTGGACCTCAGCGCGCTGACCCGCCGGTCGGATGCAACCGCCCAACTGGCCGCTGCCGGGGTTGAACCTGCGCTACAGAGCTTTTTCACCCAGTCCCTTGATGTGCCGGGCAAGCGCTGGCAACTGAACCTTGATGTGCTTGAGGCGGAGATGCCCAAGATCATCGGCTGGCCCGACGCCATCACAGGCAGGTTTACCGGGCCTACGCTGTTTCTGTCGGGCGGTGCCTCTGACTATGTGCGCGGCGCACATCGCCCCGTGATCAAAACACATTTTCCCGCCGCCCGATTTGCCAGTTTGCCGGGCGCGGGCCATTGGCTGCATGCTGAAAAACCACGCGATTTTGAAGCAACGTTGCGCGTTACCCTCGACACACCGGTTGCGCACTCTTGACCCCTCCGCTTTGACACGAAAAGGTTAACGTCGTGGGAGTTAGGGGCGCACAGCATGCTGAAATCACTTCTTGAAAAAGCACTGCACACCATGATGGTGCACGACCAGTTGCGCGTGACCTACCCGGATGGCACCATCGGCATCTATGGGCCTGAGGGAGGCGAAACCGTGGCCCTGACCATCGAAGACGATGAAACCCTGCGCATTTTTGGCAAGAACCCGGAGCTGGGCCTGGGCGAAGGGTACATGAATGGCACCGTGACCCTGAACAATACCACCCTGGAAAACCTGCTGCGCGTGTTGCTGATCAACCGCAACGATGGCGGCGTGCCCACATGGCTTTATCTGGCAAACCGCGCGCGTTTTTACACGCGGCGTTTTATTCAGGCCAACACACCTGCACGCGCGCAGGCCAATGTGGCCCATCACTATGACATCAACGATGACCTCTACCGATTGTTTCTGGACGAGGATATGCAATATTCCTGCGCCTACTTCAGCGCCCCCGACATGACGTTGGAGGACGCGCAAAAGGCTAAAAAAGCGCATATCGCCGCCAAACTGTGCCTGAACCCGGAGTGTCACGTGCTTGACATCGGCTGTGGCTGGGGCGGCATGGCGCTGACATTGGCGCGTGATCATGGCGTGCGGGTGACCGGTGTGACCCTGTCTGAAAACCAACTGGCCACCGCGCAGGCCCGCGCCAAAGCCGAAGGGCTGGAGGACCGCGTGACCTTTCGCTTGCAGGACTACCGGCTGGTGGCGGAACAGTTTGACCGCGTTGTCAGTGTTGGCATGCTGGAACATGTGGGCGTGCCACAGTTCAACACCTATTTTGAAAAAATCGCTGAGGTTCTCAAACCCGATGGGGTTGCCCTGATCCACTCAATCGCGCGCTCCGCCCCGCCGATGGCGCATTCCTCCTGGATCAACAAATATATCTTTCCCGGCGGCTATGTGCCGTCATTGTCCGAATTGGCCCGCCCGATGGAGCGCTCTGGCCTCTGGCAGACCGATATCGAAATCTGGCGCCTGCATTACGCCAAAACCATCCGCCATTGGAGCGCGCGGTTTGAAGCCAACCATGACAAGATCGCCGCCCAATATGACGCGCGGTTCATCCGCATGTTCCGCTATTATTTTGCCGTTTGCATTGCCGCGTTTGAGCACCAAATGCAGGGGGTCTACCATTTTCAACTGGCCCACAAACGCGACGCGGTGCCCTTGACACGGGACTATCTACATCAACCCTAGAGTCAGGGGGCCAATGCCTCACCCGCCAGCATCATCACATAGCCCTCTTCGGCATGAACCTGATCTTGACCCCAGTTCAGACGCAGGCGCAAAAAATGCCCCTTGTCGGTTTTCACCAGCCGCACCTGACCTTTGATTGTAAATCCTTCGTTGACCCCTTCACCGAACTTTCCATCCGGGTCGGGCATCGGAACCTCAATCCAGTTTTCCTCACTCAATGGAAAAGAACGCAGCCGCGAGGACGGCCCGTTTGGGCGGATCGAATTGTCAAAAAACCGCAGATCAATCCGCTCCGGTGTGGTTTTGCCAACCGGCAGCTGAAAGGTCGCGGTGATCGAAATACCGTCCCCGTTATAGCCCCGCACGCTGCCGGATTTCCACGCGATCTGCGATCTGTCTTTGTTCATCGTCTTCTCTACCTCGTGTCTGTCGCGCACTGACAAATCAGCATTGAATGTTCTCCAGGCGGATCAACGGGCGGTGCGGCCCGTCTTCACTGTCCGAAAGAATGACATCTGCGCTTGCAACCCCAAACAGATTCAACCGTGTGGTGATCCGGCTGGCGACGGCCTCAGGGATCATCTGGCCCTCCTGCATCTTTCCCGCCAGACCGATGTAAACATGTTCCATAAATTCAAATGCCGCATCCTGCCCCGGCACAACGTTGGTGCGCACGGCGGCCAGCCCCCCTGACTTATAAGCCTGCGCGCTAATCTCTCCTTCGCGCAGCAAATTGCGCACCGACACTGACTGCGGCACGCTCTCCGATGTGGCGGTTGCCATCAGCACGGTTCCTGCCGGGCTGGCGGCCGCCCCATAGAGCTGCCCTGAGATGGCCGGTTGCGCCGCTGTAATGTGCCCGGTGACATCCTGCACAGAAATTTCAAATGCCTGCGGGACGGCGACCATTTGATTGTTTTGCGCGGTGACCCCGCGCAGCACGCGCCAGGCGATCGGATTACACCTGATGCCCGCAGCCGCGTTGTGCTGACAGATCAACACATCAACCGTGTCCCGATCCTCCATCCGGTTCACAATGTTCAGCGTAATCGTCTGGCTCACGCTCTGCTCCAAAATACTGCAACTGATTAAATCGCCCACAGGTGGTGCCACAGCACAACCAGAAAGACCCCTGTCAAAGCCCCCTCCACCTATACGCGAAAAAACGCCACAAGAAACGCTTTATCCGCAGCTCACCCAAAAACATCCTCTCTGACGTCTGTTGTCAGAGCGTATTCCACCCTTGCACCCCGGCCCGCGATCCCTATAACGCAGGACAATTTGACGCGCAGGGGCCGCGCGACTCGCATAATCAAACAGGGGGCTGCTGCCATGCCAAAGAGAACCGACATCCAGTCGATCATTATCATTGGTGCGGGCCCTATTGTCATCGGACAGGCCTGCGAATTTGACTACTCCGGCGCGCAGGCCTGTAAGGCGCTCAAGGAAGAGGGCTATCGCGTTATTCTCGTCAACTCCAACCCCGCGACAATCATGACCGACCCGGGGCTGGCAGATGCGACCTACATTGAGCCCATCACGCCTGACATTGTCGCCAAGATCATCGAAAAAGAACGCCCCGATGCATTGCTGCCCACCATGGGCGGGCAGACCGGCCTCAACACCTCGCTCGCGCTTGAGGAAATGGGTGTTTTGGACAAATACAACGTTGAGATGATCGGGGCCAAACGCGAAGCGATTGAGATGGCCGAGGACCGCAAGCTGTTCCGCGAGGCGATGGACCGGCTTGGCATTGAAAACCCCAAGGCCACGATCTGCACCGCGCCAATTGGTGCGGACGGCAAAAAAGACCTTGTCGCAGGTGTGCAACTGGCCCTGCAAGACCTTGAGGAAATCGGCCTGCCCGCCATCATCCGCCCCGCCTTTACCATGGGGGGCACGGGCGGCGGCGTGGCCTATAACCGTGCAGATTACGAACATTTCTGCCGCTCGGGCATGGATGCCTCTCCGGTGGGTCAGATCCTGATCGACGAGAGTCTGCTGGGCTGGAAAGAGTTTGAGATGGAGGTCGTGCGCGACACGGCTGACAATGCGATAATCGTCTGTTCTATCGAAAACGTGGACCCCATGGGCGTGCACACCGGGGATTCCATCACCGTGGCCCCCGCGCTGACGCTCACGGACAAAGAATACCAGATCATGCGCAACCACTCCATCGCCGTGCTGCGCGAAATCGGCGTGGAAACGGGTGGCTCCAATGTGCAATGGGCCGTGAACCCGGCAGATGGCCGCATGGTGGTGATTGAGATGAACCCCCGCGTGTCGCGCTCCTCCGCGCTGGCGTCCAAGGCGACCGGTTTCCCGATTGCCAAAATCGCCGCGAAACTGGCGGTGGGGTTCACTTTGGATGAACTCGACAACGACATCACCGGCGTGACGCCCGCGTCCTTTGAGCCCACCATCGACTATGTTGTCGCCAAAATCCCAAAGTTCGCCTTTGAAAAGTTCCCCGGCTCCGAGCCCTATCTGACAACGGCGATGAAATCCGTAGGCGAGGCCATGTCCATTGGCCGCACCATCCACGAAAGCCTGCAAAAAGCGCTGACCTCGATGGAGCAGGGCCTGACCGGCTTTGACGAGATCGAGATTGAAGGCGCGCCAGCCGTTGCCGCCCTGACCGCTGCCATTTCCAAACAAACGCCAGACCGCTTGCTGACCATCGCGCAGGCCATGCGCCACGGCATGTCAGACGATGAAATCCACGCCACCACCATGTTTGACCCCTGGTTCCTGACCCGCATCCGCGAGATTATTGATGCCGAAGAAAAGGTGCGCGCAAACGGTTTGCCAAGCGATGAGACGGGCCTGCGGACATTGAAAATGATGGGCTTTACCGATGCGCGGCTGGCCAAGCTGGCTGGCCAGACGGAGGCACAGGTGCGTGACACCCGCCTGAACGCAGGCGTCAAAGCCAGTTTCAAACGCATTGACACCTGTGCCGCTGAGTTTGAGGCGCAAACCCCCTACATGTACTCCACCTACGAGACGCCGGTGTTTGGCGACGTGGAATGCGAGGCACGCCCGTCGGACCGCAAAAAAGTTGTCATCCTTGGCGGTGGTCCCAACCGCATCGGCCAGGGCATCGAGTTTGACTATTGTTGCTGTCATGCCTGCTATGCGCTGACGGATGCGGGTTATGAAACCATTATGGTCAACTGCAACCCCGAAACGGTTTCGACCGATTATGACACCTCTGATCGCCTGTACTTTGAGCCGCTGACTTTTGAACACGTCATGGAAATCATGCGCGTGGAGCAGGAAAACGGTACCCTGCACGGTGTCATAGTCCAGTTTGGCGGCCAGACCCCGCTGAAAATTGCGCAAGCCCTGCACGACGCGGGCATCCCGATTTTGGGCACGACACCCGACATGATCGACCTTGCCGAAGACCGCGAACGTTTTGCGGACCTTGTGCAAAACCTTGGCCTGAAACAACCCCGCAACGGCATCGCCTCCACCGATGCCGAAGCGCTTGAAATTGCAAAGCAAATCGGCTTTCCGCTGGTGATCCGCCCGTCCTATGTTCTGGGCGGGCGCGCGATGGAAATCGTGCGCGATATGGCCTCGCTGGAACGCTATATTTCGACCGCCGTGGTGGTCTCTGGCGACAGCCCCGTGTTGCTTGACAGCTACCTGTCGGGCGCGGTGGAACTGGACGTTGATGCATTGTCTGACGGCACCGACGTGCATGTGGCCGGTATCATGCAGCACATCGAAGAGGCTGGCGTGCATTCTGGCGACAGTGCGTGTTCTTTGCCGCCCTATTCCCTGCCCGCTGACATCATCACAGAGGTGGAGCGCCAAACCCGCGCGTTGGCCAAGGCCCTGAATGTGGTTGGTCTGATGAACATCCAATTCGCTGTGAAAGACGGCGAGATTTACCTGATTGAGGTCAACCCGCGCGCCAGCCGCACCGTGCCGTTTGTTGCCAAGGCCACGGATTCCGCCATCGCCTCCATCGCCGCGCGTGTCATGGCCGGGGAGAAACTCTCCACCTTCCCCAAACGCGCGCCCTATCCTGACCAAACCAATTACGCAGAGGTCTTGCCGCTGGGTGATCCGATGGAACTTGCTGAT
The DNA here is from genome assembly GCA_937928635.1 of uncultured Sulfitobacter sp. Lineage (GTDB taxonomy): Bacteria > Pseudomonadota > Alphaproteobacteria > Rhodobacterales > Rhodobacteraceae > Sulfitobacter. The sequence goes on from CALFWM010000015.1 coordinate 30,835, forward strand.
CCCAACATGCCGTGGTTCTCGGTCAAAGAGGCGGTGCTGCCCTTTGCCCGTTTCCCCGGCGTCGATACGATCCTCGGCCCTGAAATGCGCTCTACCGGTGAAGTCATGGGCTGGGACCGCGACTTCCCCCGCGCCTTCCTCAAGGCGCAGATGGGCGCTGGCACTATCCTGCCTGCGGCGGGATGCGCTTTCCTGTCCATCAAAGACATGGACAAAACACCGGATATGCTCTCAGCCGCCAAAATCCTCCGTGATCAAGGCTTCACCATCGTCGCAACCCGCGGCACCGCGACATGGCTATCCTCGCACAACATTCCTTGCGAGACGGTAAACAAAGTCTATGAGGGCCGCCCGGACGTCACCGACATGATGAAAGACGGCGCTGTGCATCTGGTCATGAACACCACCGAAGGCGCACAAGCGGTTGAGGATTCAAAGTCCATCCGCTCCATCGCGCTTTATGACAAGATCCCCTATTACACGACCGCAGCGGGTGCCTACGCAGCCGCACTGGCGATAAAAGCGCAGGCAGAGGATGAAATTGGGGTAAAAAGCCTGCAAGGCTAGGGCCCCGCCCGCCCACTTTCTCAATCCCGGCACCCTGCGGGCCCCGGCGATAGCCCGTGTCTGACTTTTGGGCTCCGCGTTTTCAACTTTTTGGTGTTCGGATTTCCCCGAGGGTCGTCAAACCCTGCCTGCCTGCACCCAAAATAGCCCCGGAGAACCGGATAAACCACAGCCGTCAAAGCACCATTCAGAAATTGCGGGACATCTTTGTGAAGTTAAGGCCTGATCCGACATTCCATGCCTTACCAAAACGCGCGATGGAAGCACCGGTTGGGAATTACGCATTCACCGTCATGCTCAGCCCCGACGGCAGCCAATCTGATGGCATCGCTGTTAGTGACCTGTAACCGGAGTCAGACACCTACGGCAAAATTCTTCATCAGGTGATGACGCCCAAAACAGGTGACGCACTTGATCACTTTGGCTGGAACGCCTGTTCCTCTTCGCTTTCCCCAATCAACCGGCAACGGCTGCAATTGTGTTGCCCTGCCCGCAACTCACTTATAGGTTGTTTTTAGGGGTGAGGTTTCTTGCGTAGCGTACGAATGATTCAACGACAAAAACAACCAATTTGGACTGCATTCTTGCTGACGTTTGCTGTGACATTGTACGCAACAGGCACCACCACGCCCCAGGCTTTTGCTCAAACGTCCACTCCGCCCGCCCCTCATAAGCCGGTCTCCATGGCCTGGACCAACATCAAACCACTTTTTCGCCCCGACTATAATGACGCGCCTTCTGGATTGGCTGTCGAGTTTGGATATGCCCTTGGTGCGGAAGTTGGGTTTGACCTTGCCCCCTACAAGGTAAAGGACTTTGAATACTGGGCCCAAGATCAACAGGACGGCACCTCCCAGATCATCCCGATGGCTGCCAGATTGCCCATTCTTGACGAAACAAACCTGTTTTCTAACGTCGTTTTCACCTCTGAGGTGCGCTTTGTTGTGCCTGTAGAAAACAGCATGGGGTTTGATCCCGGCAATCTGGTGGGCAGACGCATTGGGTTGATTTCGCCCAGTGCCGGTTCCAACCCCGCGCATTATCCAGATGCGACGCTCGTTCGCTTTACGAACATACGTGTCGCCCTGATGGCGTTGTTATCAAATGAGATCGACTCCCTTTCGACCGAGGCCAGCTTTGTCTTTGCAGAGGCAAATGCCGCACGGGTGGGTCACCGCATCGCATTTGTCGGCGCGCCCGTAGAAATTCTGGAGCGCGTTGTCGTTTTGCACAAATCACGCGCGGAACTCTTGCAGCCCATCAACGAGGCTATCGCCCGTATGAAAGCGGATGGGCGCATTGATGCCCTGCGCAAAGCCTTTCAACTGCGCGTGCCCGCAGCGGCCCCAGAAGTCTTGCGCGCACCTGTCGCCCATTTACCCCCCTGGACCATTGTGGAGGGGCAAAATGTCTCCGGGTTCATGGCTGAACTGGTTCAGCATCTGGCAAAACGCGCAGGTTTAGAGATCGCGTTTGAGCCTGTCAGCGTTGATGCCTAATTTGACATGGTCGCAAATGCGGACGCTGATTTGATCCCGCTGGTCACGCGCAACCAGAACTTTAGCGACATAATGGACCACACGCTGCCGACGGACATTGTCGCGATGAGCGCGCTGGTGCGCCCGGATGACGTCAAATACCAATCGGTAGATGACCTGAAAACGGCACGCATTGGCACGTTTACGGACCCAAGGTTTTTGCTAGAGCACGCTGAACTCCAGACCGCCGAGATTACCAGAATTACAGATCATGACGCACTCATCTTCGCGCTGGAAAACAATGAGATCGACGCCATCGTTGGGGCCACGGAAAAGCTTGCGCGTACTGGGATCAGCGAAAGGTTTCGTGCAATCGAGGCACCTGACTTTGCCTTGACACGTACCATCGGCTTGCGGTCCGGTCTGGGATTTGTACGCGAACGGCTCAATGCGGTCATTCCGGTGTATCACCTGTCCAATGACTACATTGCGCTCAGAAACAAATATTTCGGCCCCGAAGTCTATTGGAGCGCCAAACGGCTTAGCTTTGTCCTTGGGACGATCAGTGCCGCCTTTTTGCTGTTGCTGGGCAGCTTCCTTTGGCAGAGAAACCATCAGCGAAAGCTGATCTTTGTACAACAAGAGCAGGATTTTGAACGTCAGCGGGCCCATTCAACCACCTTGGGGAAACTTGTGGCCGAACTGGAACTGGCCAATCGCGAACAGGCCGAATTTACCTATTCCATCTCTCATGATCTGAAATCCCCTACCAATACGATCAAAATGCTGATTTCCGAACTGGAAGACGAGCAAAACATCTCGGCCGATGTCAAAAGTGTTCTGTCGGACATGAAAGTCACCAACCGGCGCATGGCACAGCTGATCGAGGATGTGCTGCATTATTCCCGCATTGTAGAAGGTAGCGCCCAGTTTGAGCCGGTCAATTGCAATGCATTGGTCGATGACATCATCGTCGATCTTGCTTCTGACATTGCCAGCGCCAAGGCCAAAGTCACCCGTCACCCTTTGCCGGACTTCCACGGCCATCCGATGCAATTGCGCATTCTGTTCCAAAATCTGATCGCCAATGCGGTCAAGTTTCGCGCCCCTGATCGCCCCCCGGTGATCAAAATTATGGGCAAATCCATGCCCGGCTGTGTGATGATCTCTGTGTGCGACAACGGGATTGGCATCGCAGAAGAACACCGCGAGCGGGTATTTGGCATGTTCAACCGCCTGCACATTCAAACGGAATACGAGGGCACCGGTCTGGGCCTGTCGATGTGCCGGCGCGTGGTGTCAAACCATAGTGGGGAAATTGTTGCCAAACCCCGCCCGGGCGGCGGCACCATTTTCGAAATTACATTTGAAGAGGCACCGGATGCCAAAGCCGATTAAACTTGCGGTCCTGATTGATGATATCGAAATTGATCAGCGCCACTACCAGCGCGTGCTCAAGAATTCGGATCTGGTCGAAGAGGTTTTGTCATTCATCTTTGCCGAGGATGCGCTGGAATTTATGGTTCAGAATCCGGATCGTGAGATCAGCGTGATCTTTTTAGACATCAACATGCCGCGTATGAACGGTTTTGAGTTTCTTGAGGCGGCGTCAAAACGTCTGGGCGATAATTTTGCCAAAGTGGTCGTGGCAATGCTAACCACCTCACTCAACCCCGAAGATGAACGGCGCGCGCGCAGCTACAGTGTCGTCAAGGATTTCATCACCAAGCCGCTTTCGGTCGCGCATGTGGAATATGTGGCCGAGTTGCTGGACCGTTAGCGTCAGCTATTTCGCCGCAGATGGGCCTCAAGTGCGGCAATGCCCTCGTCCAACCCCAGGCGGCCAAACCCCAGACGCAATCTGTCTTGCGGTGTTTCGCCCAGTTCAGAGGTGTAGATCGTGCTGGGCAGAAACAGCACACCGCTTTCCTCCACCAATGATCGGGTGAATGCCTCAACCCCCTCTGACCCTTTGTAGCGCACAAACGCCATGCAGGAACCATCCGGGTGTTGCCATTCAAACAGCTCCGGAAAGCGCGCAAAAAACGCATCCCACTTGGGCAGGTTTTCATCCACAATGGCACAATTGCGCGCCAGAATACGCTCCCGATTGGCCAGCGCAATCATTGTCAGGCGCTCACTTGGCCCCGAATTGCAGATCGACAGATAATGCTTCATCCGCTCCATCTTTGACAGCACCACCGCGTCCTGACAGGCAATCCACCCCACCCGCAACCCCGGCAACCCGTAGGATTTGGACATCACATTCAGTGAGAGCCCCCGCTCGTAAAGGTCTGCAACAAAAGGTAAATGTTGTGTTCCCGTCGGGCCCAGTCCATTGAAGATTTCATCATGTAACAGGTAAATGCCATGGGTGCGGCACAGCGCGATCAGCGCGTGATAGCGATCCAGCGGCAGGATGGCTCCGGTCGGATTATGGGGGAAGTTGATTGTAATCAACTTTGTGTTGGGCCGGATCGCCGCCGCAACACGGTCAATATCAAGCGACCAATTGTCCTCAGGGTCCAATGGCACGCCTGTGGCCTCACAAATCGCCACGGGCAGCGTTTCATGGGATTGATAATTGGGTGTGACCACGATGGCATGACTGTTCTTGTCCAGCAGCACTGAATTGGCGGCAAAAATCCCTTCACTGGCCCCTGCGAAACACAAGATATCTGATGCCGTCTGCCGCTGATAGGTGGCGGCAATCGCCTCGCGCAGATCCGGCGCGCCAAAGGTTTCGGTATAGCCCAACCACATCCCTTCAAACGCCTCGCGTGCTTCTGGCGTGGCCATCGCCAACAAGTCACGCAGCGACATCGCCTCTGCATCAGAGGCGGTCATGTGATAGCGCGCTTTGAACTCCCACTTGGCGAAATGCGTTTCCAGTCGGAAATCTGGCAGTGTTGTCATCGGCTGAACTCTCGCGCGTTTAGGAACATGCCATGGTTATCTTAGCCCGCCCGGAAATCGAAGCGTTAATTGATCCGGCCACAGCCGCGCCCCTGATCAAGGACGCCTATCGCGCGGCAAGGAAAGAGCAGATCAATCTTCCTCCCGTGGGGCACATCACCTTTCCTGATTTAGGCTGAATGCGTCTGAAAAGGGCCGCACCCACCCGGACCAGATCACGCTTACAGACCTTGCCGAAATTACCGCGCAGGGCATTGCCACGGCCAATGCGACCTTAACGGCGTAGTCGGCACAAAACACGCATCCTGACCAGTGATCGCCATACTTCTTGGGGCGACATTAAGAAACTGCCAATGACAAGAAAGCGCGTTCACAAAAGGTTGCCCCCGTGACAGAACGCTCTATCTTTTGGGTGTGAATTTCCACCTTGCGATCAAGCCGATCCAAAACCACGAAAGAGCCTTTGATGAAAATGACGCGCGACCATCTGTTGAGCCTTCCTTTTGCCCTCCTTGCGACCTCTGGCGTTGCACTTGCAGAAAACAACGCAAACGTGGGAGACGATGTTATCGCAGCCCAACGTGCTGCACTGGCGGCAAACACGGATGGCGCAGGGTTTGGGCCGCAATCGCCCCGTGACTTGAGCACCCTAAAGGGCAAGAACAAACGCAGTTTTGAAACCGCACCTGTCTACACAGAAATGAACCTGTGTAACATCCATTTCCACGAAAATGCCGAACACAAGGGCGGCCAGTTCACCACCTTTGCCGGGAACGGCGATGGCAAAGGCTATGGCACCGGATTCAAATATGATGGCCAACTGACCAACGCCGAAAAAGCGCCTTTTGGCCGCAAGGTCGGATCCAGCACACATGGTGACCTTGAGCCTGGTGACACGATTGAGCTGCACTACGTGCACACAACGGCTCAAATCACGCCTGGCCCAACCCTTGGGTCTTGCCTGAGCGACAACATCATGAACCCCCAACTGCGTGTCGAAACGCAAGTATATGTGCTCGTGAATGATGAAAATGCCGCCAACTTCGTCGAACTGACGGCTGTGGGCATGGTTGATGGCTATCATCAGGCCCTGAATATCCCCACTGACACCGGTGCGCCGATCACCTATGCGGGTTCCACGACCGGGCCAAGTTTCAATGAAAAAGCCTCCCCGTTACAGGTATCATGGAGCGTGCGCCCGGAAGTCAAAAAAGTGTCCATCGCAAGCCTCGAAACATGGCTTGCCGGGAATATTTTTGACGAAAACTACGCCCACGGGGTGCGCAATCTGGTTGTGAACCCCGCACTGATTTCAGACATCAACTAACCAGTTGCGCAGGCCTGCATCGCTCTGGTGCGGGCCTGCGCCCTGTTCTTCACATCACAACCAAAGTCATTTTCTGACTTGGTTGTTGGCGTAGCACTCCGCGAAAAATCCAGCTAAAAGTGATTGTGGCACGCGTTGCCCCGGTGCCGTTGTCGCTATCTGCCATGATACTGGTGCGCTTTAGACGCAAGGTAGGCTCTAACGCTTTGGATGAAGGTCAGGCGTCAAACTGCTGGTAATAAAGAGAGAAAATAGATGTACACACCCGCCATTACAGGCACCGGCGTTTTCACGCCAGATCAGGTCATCACCAACGCCGAACTGGTCACTGCCTTTAACGCTTATGTCGATCTCTTTAATGCTCAAAACGCGGCGGCCATTGATGCAGGTCAGATCACGCCAAAGGCCCATTCATCTGAGGAGTTCATCTTCAAAGCCTCAGGCATTGAACAGCGCTATGTCATCGACAAAACAGGTGTCCTTGACCCCCAAGTGATGCACCCGCTGCTGCGCCAACGCGAGGATGACGAACCTTCTCTGATGGCGGAAATGGCACTGGATGCCGCGCAAAAGGCGCTGGCCAAGGCAGGCAAAACCGCCGCTGACGTTGATGCGGTTATTTGTGCCGCGTCAAACCTCGAACGCGCCTATCCCGCTGTTGCAATCGAAATACAAAATCTGTTGAATATCAACGGCTTTGCCTTTGACATGAATGTTGCCTGTTCGTCTGCAACCTTTGGCATACAAGCGGCGGCTGACATGATCCGCTCTGGCTCGATTCGCTCTGCACTTGTCGTCAATCCAGAGATCTGCTCGGCACATTTGGAATGGCGCGACCGCGATTGCCATTTCATTTTCGGAGACGTGGCAACGGCCACATTTATTGAGCGTTCTGAGGATGCTACGGGCTCCTATTTTGAAATCAAATCAACCCGTTGCGCGACGGAGTTCTCAAATAACATCCGCAACAACAATGGGTTCCTGCGCCGCTCCCGCCCGGACGGTGTGAAGGATCGGCGCGACATGCAATTTATGCAAAACGGGCGCAAGGTTTTCAAAGAGGTCTTGCCGCTGGTTGCCGACCACATCGCGGCTCATATGGATGACAACAACGTGGAAACCACTGATCTCAAACGGCTTTGGTTGCATCAGGCCAATAAATCCATGAACGACTTTATCGGTCGCAAGGTACTGGGCCGACCGCCAGAACCCGGTGAGCAACCCAATATCTTACAGGATTACGCCAACACCTCATCTGCAGGGTCAATCATCGCCTTTGCCAAATATTCTGATGACCTGAAAGATGGCGAAACCGGCCTGATCTGTTCTTTTGGGGCGGGGTATTCCGTGGGCTCTGTAATTGTGGAGCGACGCGGATAAGGTGCAGCTTTCGTATTAACTCGACTTTTTGGACACCCGTTTGTGGACCTCTTCGGCACTTTCGACACGTTCTAAATAGCGATCCACCAGTACGTCCGCACGACCCCGCACCAGCCAGGTAAATTTAACCAGTTCTTCCATCACATCCACAACGCGGGCGTAAAACGGCCCACGTGGCAGGCGCCCCTGACTGTCAAATTCCAGCCACGCCTTGGGAATGCTGGACTGATTTGGGATCGTCACCATCCGCATCCAACGCCCCAAAATGCGCATCTGGTTCACCGCGTTAAACGACTGCGACCCGCCGCTGACCTGCATCACCGCCAGCGTCTTGCCCTGTGTGGGCCGAATGCCCCCCTGAAGGGACAGCGGCAACCAGTCGATCTGGGTTTTCATCAGCCCCGTCATGGCACCGTGACGCTCCGGGCTGGACCACACCATGCCCTCGCTCCACACAGCCAATTCGCGCAGTTCGCTCACTTTAGGATGATCCGGCGCGGCCCCATCGACCAGTGGCAGACCGCCAGGGTCAAACAGGCGCGTTTCACAGCCCAGATGCTCCAATATCCGCTCGGCCTCAACCGCCACTTTGCGCGAATAGCTTTCAGGGCGCAAAGAGCCATAAAGCAGCAAAATCCGTGGTTTATGTCCCGGATCTGCATCAGATTTGAAAAGGGAAACATCAACCTGCGGCAGCATATCTGCATGCAGCGCAGGCAGGTCGTCAGACACTTTCGTCTTCCAGATGCAGTTTCATGTCGATCAAGACCTGCTGCAACATGGTGGTTTCTTTCAGCAGGCGCTTTGCCTCGTTCACGGTAATTTTGCCGTCTTCCATGGACTGCTGATATTCCGCCATCAGCATCGCAAACCGTTGGCTTAGCGCGATGACATCAGCGTTTACACCACCTGTCCGCTCGCTGTTGGGGCGCCGGTCATCAAACTCCAGCCCGATACCCTTCAACTCCGCCAGCGCAGCAGTGACATGGGGATAGCTCGACACTTCTTCCAGCAAGGCCACCGCGTCAACGGGCATGAAACGGTCCGCATGCTCAGAATTGTCAGAATAGTATCGCCCCAGCGTCGCTTTTGACTTCCCCGTCAGCGTGCACGCAGGTTCAATGCCAACATCTTTGACCAGCGCTTCAGTGTGTTTTTTTAAATAGCTGCCAATACCGGCCATAGCCCATCCCCCGATTGTTACGCCACCTTCGCCCAAAACAAACGTAGGGGAAAGCACTTTGGTTTTTCCCATTAAGTCTTCGCCAGGAAAATGTCATTCATAAAAGCAACCCTACTGGTGTCGTAGGGGTCATGAGTGACCGCTTTACCCCGCAGCGGAAGATGGTTGGGTTCGTGGATCTCTATAGCGTCGGGGCGCTGTGGGCCGGTTTCGGCAGCTGATCGTGCGAGCCTCTGATACCGATAAAACGCTTGTCTTGAACGTAAGCTGCGCTGCGCGTAACACGGACCCATGGCAAAGCTCTATTTCCACTATTCCACCATGAACGCGGGCAAATCGACGGTGTTGTTGCAGGCCGCGCACAACTACGTTGAACGTGGCATGAACCCCTATTTGCTGACCGCGCAATTTGACAATCGCGCTGGCGAGGGGCGCATCGGGTCGCGCATTGGCATTGGCAAAGAGGCAGACACCTTTGGCCATGACGAGGATCTATTTGTAAAGATCAAAAATCATTTAGATCAGGGGCCTTGTGCCTGTGTCTTCATAGATGAAGCACAGTTTCTGGAGGCGGATCAGGTCTGGCAATTGGCCCGCGCCGTGGATGATCTAAATGTGCCCGTCATGTGTTTTGGCCTGCGTGTCGATTTTCGTGGTGAGTTATTTCCCGGCTCTGCCACCCTGTTGGCCCTGGCCGACGAAATGCGCGAAATACGTACCATTTGCCACTGCGGGAAAAAGGCGACCATGGTGGTGCGTCAGGATGAAGCCGGACAGGCACTGCGTGATGGGGCGCAAATACAGATCGGCGGGAACGAGACCTACGTCTCGCTCTGCCGACGTCACTGGCGCGCAGCCGTGGGTGACAGCTAGAGTGAAATCCGTTCAATCTGCAACGCGGAGCATCACTTAACGCGTTGAAATTTTTGATTTCAGGCAGCGTCAAGTGATTCAGATTTACGGATTTCTGCTTTAAACCGTGTTTGGCGGTTCTTTTCCCGCGAAATAGGCTTGCAAATTTGCAACCGCCATCAGCCCCATATCCACACGTACCGCCAGTGCAGCAGTGCCCAAATGCGGCAACAGCACAACGTTATCCAGATCGCGCAGCGCCTTAGGGATAAGTGGTTCACCCTCATAGACGTCCAAGCCAGCCCCACCAATCCGACGCGCTTGCAACGCTGTAATCAGAGCGGCTTCATCCACGACGTCACCCCGGGCGATATTGATCAGATGTGCATGCGGCTGCATGGCCTTCAGTACCTCTGTATTGACCATATGATGGGTTTGCGGGTCTGCTGGCACCGCCATGACCAAGACATCCACGCCACCTGCCAAGGCATGTAGATCGGATATACTTTCAGCAGGGAAATCAATGTCTTTCGGGCTGCGGCTAAAGTACTTTACCTGCATGCAAAACCCAAAATGACAACGTCGCGCAATCGCCTGACCAATGCGGCCCATCCCGACAATACCGACGGTTTTGCCACTCAGATGAAGGCCCAGCATCTGCGTTGGATGCCACCCCTCCCAGGTGCCCGAACGCGCCAACCGCTCTCCCTCAGCGGCGCGTCGCGCAGACATCAACATTAACGTCATTGCGATATCTGCCGTCGCGTCTGTCACCGCCCCCGGCGTGTTGGTCACAATGATCCCGGCCTGCCGCGCGGCATCTACATCAATGTGATTATACCCCACGCCAAAATTGGCCAAAATCTTGCAGCAGGGCGTTCCCACATCCGCAAACACTTGGGCTGAGAACATATCCCCCAAAGTTGGCAGCACCGCGTCAAAATCTTGCAAGGCAGCGCGCAACTCCCCCTCGCTCAGCGGCGTCGTCTGATCCCGTACCGTCAAATCAAATCCTTCAAGTTTTGAAAGAACATCGCCCGGCAAAGGTCTGGTAACAAACAATTTTGTCAATGCATCTGCCCTCCGTCTGGCACCTTTTGATCCGGGCCAAGCAACACAACTTCACCGTTTTCATCCGGCACACCCAGCACCAAAATCTCCGATTTGACCGGCCCAATTTGGCGCGGTGGGAAATTCACAACCGCCATCACCTGACGCCCGATCAGCGTTTCAGGCGAGTAATGCACGGTGATCTGCGCCGAGGATTTGCGCACCCCAATCTCACCCCCAAAATCCACCCACAGTTTCAGTGCAGGCCTGCGTGCCTCCGGGAACGGCTCGGCGCGGGTCACAGTCCCCACGCGGATGTCTACCTTTTCAAAATCGTCAAACCCAATCTCAGCCACGCCCCAACTCCCTTGACCGGTCTGTCGCTGCGGCCACCGCGCGCGCCAGCAAGGCCGGAAATCCATCGTTTTGATCCATCAAGACGTCAAGTGCGGCCTGTGTGGTCCCGTTGGGGCTTGTTACATTCACACGCAATTGGGCGGGGTCTTCTTGCGCCTGCAACGCCAGCGCACCGGCCCCGGCCACGGTCGCCTTGGCCAGCGCCATCGCCAGTTCTGCGGGCAGACCCTGTGCTGCCCCCGCTGCCGCCATCGTTTCGATCAGGTGAAACACATAGGCCGGGCCAGACCCGCTGACGCCTGTGACGGCATCAATCTGCGTCTCATCCGCCAACCGCACCACGTCACCCACGGCCCGCAACAACGCCTCTGCCTCATCCAGTGCATCGGGCCCCGCAACCCCATTGGCAACAATTGCCGTGATCCCTTGTGAAATCGCTGCGGGGGTATTGGGCATGGCCCGCACGACCGGCGTTTGCGCCCCCAGTGTGTTTTCGAAATATGAAATCGGCGTGCCCGCTGCAACGCTGACAAACAGCGTTTGCCCATTGCCCATCGCCGTCAAACTGGGCAGCGCATCGGTCATCATCTGGGGTTTCACGGCGACCAGTACAATTGCTGGGGTTACCGGTAAATCAGCGTTCAGATGCACGCCCGTTTCCCGGAGCCAGGTTGATGGTTTTGGGTCAATCACCCAAACCGACTCCACCGGCAGCCCCCGCGCCAGCCAGCCGGCCAACATGGCAGAGCCCATCTTGCCACAGCCCAACAATACCAGGCCCTGTTTCGCAATGCGACTGTTTTTCATCACATGTCCCCTCATTTGCTGAGGGACAGTGTTAGGCGTGCCCGTAGGCTTCCGCAATGGCGACCTGCATGGCGTCTTTTGGCGTGCGTCCGCCCCAGACCAGCAGTTGCATTGCGGGGTAATAGCGCTCCGCACTCATGACGGCGGCGGCGATCAATGTATCAATCTGCTCGGCAGAGGCCTCTTGCCCGCCCGCCAGCACCAACCCATAGCGATAGACCATCAACTGTTGCTCGGCCCAATAGCTGAACGCCCCGGCCCAGCATTGATCATTCACAGAGTTCAGCAATTCATAAAGCCCCGGCAGCTTTTCCTCCGGAGGCTCCATCTCAAACGTGCAAATCATCCTCAGGGTTTCATCATGCGCGGACCATGCCAGGGTGATCGAATAAGTTCGCCACTGTCCTTCAACGGCCATCGCAATCTGTTCATCCGAGATACGGTCAAAATCCCACGCATGATGTGTCGCGAGATCCTCAACAATATCAATAGGATGCAGATCATCTCCCAAGTACTGCTCGCTCAGAGCCATCACTCTACCTCATATCTTAAAAGAAGGAGCCTCTTGCGGACCCCGTTTCCTTGTTGCCTGTACTAAGAGACGTGGTGCAAACAAACGTCTCCACTACATATGGTGCGGCCTGTACCCACGCCTGGCAACCCCCTATTCTTGGGGAGAGACACATTTTATGGGGATAAGTGCAATATCTTGTGGACAGTTAACAAGTCCCTAACAAGACATAGCCACTCCCGCCCTTCACCCTTCCCTTAAACTCATCCCTCCCCGACAAAAAACGCCCCCGACAGCGTCAGGGGCGCATTGGCTCTATGCACAGAACCAAATATGTCGTGGCGCGTCAGCGCCTCCGCTTAGCTTTTATCTGCAACCAACGCATCTAGACGGGCCTTTAACGCTTCGTTTTCTTCGCGGGCCTTTTGCGCCATGGCGCGCACCGCATCAAATTCCTCACGGGTGACAAAATCGCGGTCTGCCAACCAACGGTCCATCGCGCCTTTCAGCGCGGTTTCCGCCTCGTCCTTGGCACCCTGGGCAACCCCCATGGCGTTGGTCATCATCTGGCCAATATCGTCAAAAAACTTGTTACGGGTTTGCATGGGTCAGCCTCCGGCACTTGTCTGATCCTTATATGGGCATAATCGCGCGCATCTGCAAGGTTGACTTCCCCCCTGCGGCACGCTCAATCAGCGTCATGAACGCAATGCTGACCTTTCCAAACATCTCGCCGGATATCTTTTCCATCAGCCTTTTTGGCATGACTTTCGCGCTGCGCTGGTATGCACTGGCCTATATCGTCGGCATCATTCTGGGCTGGCGGATCAGTCTGCGGGCGGTGCGAAATGCGCCGTTGTGGCAGGCAAACACCCCCATCATGCGTCCCCAACAGGTTGAGGATCTGCTGTTCTGGATCATTCTGGGCGTCATTCTGGGCGGGCGGCTCGGGTACGTTCTGTTTTATGGCGGGGCGCAATATCTCCAGGAACCACAGCGGATTTTGGCCTTATGGGAGGGCGGCATGTCCTTTCACGGCGGCGCGCTTGGCGTCATTGCTGCCATTCTCCTGTTCACTTGGCGCAAAAAGCTGGCTGTCATTTCCACCGGTGACATGGTCGCCCTTGGCCTGGCACCGGGCCTGTTGCTGGGCCGTATCGCCAATTTCATCAATGCGGAACTGTGGGGCCGCCAGACCGATCTGCCCTGGGGCGTCGCCTTTCCCGGTCAGGCGGCGCAATTCTGCCCGCAGGTTACTGGCATTTGCGCGCGCCACCCCTCACAGCTTTATGAAGCACTGCTGGAGGGGCTCCTTTTGGGCCTGCTGCTGATCTGGCTGGCGTGGAAACGCGGGGGCCTCAAACGGCCCGGGCTGATTGGCGGCACGTTTCTGGCGGGCTACGGGATCGCGCGGTTTATGGTTGAATTTGTGCGCCAGCCTGACGCGCAATTCATCAGTGAGGGAAATCCGCTGGGGCTGGCATTCCACCTGAACGGATTCGGCCTGACCATGGGGCAAATCCTTTGCCTGCCGATGATGCTGGTGGGCGCGTTCCTGATCCTGCGGGCAAACCGGCGCGCGTCCACCACAGCATGACACTCAAAGAACAGATCATCCGACGCATCACGTCGCAGGGCCCGATGCGGCTGGATGAATACATGTCGACCTGTCTGCTGCATCCAACCTTGGGCTATTACACCACGGCCAACCCGTTTGGCACCAAGGGTGATTTTATCACAGCCCCCGAAATCAGTCAGATGTTTGGGGAGCTGATTGGCCTGGCACTGGCCCAATGCTGGCTGGATCAAGGTGCCCCCGATCACTTCACGCTGGCCGAACTGGGCCCTGGCCGTGGCACATTGATGGCTGACATTCTGCGCGCCACTGCCAAGGTGCCGGGGTTTCATACGGCGGGCATGATCACTTTTGTTGAGGCGGCCCCTACATTGCAAGACGTCCAGCGTAGCACCATTGCGCCGCACAGGGCGACCTGGGTGGCCGAGGTGGACGACCTGCCGGAACAACCGCTCTTCCTGATCGCCAATGAGTTCTTTGACGCGCTGCCGATCCGGCAATTCCTGCGCAAGGGGGATCAATGGTGCGAACGACAGGTGGGCGTGCAGGACGGCGATTTGATGTTTGGGCTTGGCCCTGAGCAGCCCCAGCCGATGCTGGAAACGACCCATCACAGCGCCGCAGAGGGTGATCTGGTGGAGATTTGCGCCGGCATCGCTCCCCTCACAGCCACCTTGGCCAGCCGCATCGCGACCCATGGGGGCGCAGCGCTGATCATTGATTATGGCGATTGGGACAGACGGGGTGACACATTTCAGGCCGTACAATCCCACGCATATGTCAGCCCGCTTGCCACCCCCGGTCAGGCCGATCTGACAGCACATGTGGATTTCAGCGCTATTGCGCAGGCCGCAGCGCCTTGCCTGCACACGACCCTGACGCCTCAGGGTGTCTTTCTGGAGCGGCTTGGCATTACCGCGCGCGCGCAATCCCTTGCCGCAACGCTTGCTGAGGATGCCTTGCAAAACCACATTGCCGCACATCGCCGCTTGACGCACCCGGATGAAATGGGAAACCTGTTCAAGGTGATGGGGCTCTACCCGGACGGCAGCGCCCCGCCCCCGGGACTGGAGCGTAGCACATGACACTCGAAATTCTGACATCCGATTGTCTGGCCCCCCTGCGACACGGGTTCTTTACCCGCCGGGGTGGCGCGTCATCGGGTATTTTCACGGGATTGAACTGCGGCTATGGCAGCAGCGATCAGCAGGACATCGTGACCATCAACCGCGCCCGCGTGGCAGAGGCAATGGGCGTGCACCCGGATCATCTGGCAGGGGTGCATCAGGTACATTCGGCCAATGTGATCACGCTGGACGCGCCCCTGAATGAACGCCCCCGCGCCGACGCCATGGTAACGGCCACCCCCGGGATTGCCCTGTCAATCCTGACCGCTGATTGCCAGCCCGTATTGCTTGCGGATTCACAGGCGGGCGTCATTGGGGCGGCCCATGCCGGATGGCGCGGGGCGCTGGACGGGGTGTTGCAGGCCACCGTTGACGCGATGCAGGCGCTTGGGGCGACCCCTGCGAACATCAAGGCAGTCATTGGCCCCACGATCAGTCAACAATCCTACGAAGTGGGCCCGGAGTTTTTTGAGGATTTCATGGCTGAGGGTCAGGAATACGCCCGTTACTTTGCCCAAGGCACCGGTGATCGCATGATGTTTGACCTGCCGGGTTTTGGCCTGAACCGCCTGCGCGCGGCTGGCGTGGGCCATGCGGAATGGACCCGTCACTGTACCTACAGCGACCCGGTGCGGTTTTACTCTTATCGCCGCGCCACCCACGCCAAAGAGGCCGACTATGGCCGATTGATCGCGGCCATCACCCTGTGAATGCGGCGCAAATGGGGCGATAATTGCCCCAGTCTTGCCTTGGGTATTGTTCACTGATTGCTGACAATCCCGGACGCCCGCACATGGCTTTTTCCAAAGCGACATCAATGGGCCAATGAAACAAGGTCTTTGGCAAATAGGGCAGGATCGTCTCATTCTGACCTGCGGATGGGCGAAAATATTAATAAAATATTGCCGACTGCCAAAAACCGGCCTGATTGTCCCCGCATGGTGTGCCTTAAGAAAAGGTTAATTACCTGCCAGTGACCAAGCCGAGGACAGATACATGAAGACTGCATCCATCTATACAAAGAACATTGTCGACGCTGCTGCCAAGGAAACGACGGTCATGCCCTGGGCCCGCGGATCCCGACGCGCTGCGTTTATCGCAAAGCGCAACGCTGAGCTGATCGGGCGCAAGTCAGCCTAAACCCCCGGTTTCAAATTTCGATTTAGCACCACCAGCGCGCTGGTTTGTTGTGCCCGCCCCCCGCATGTTGATTCGTGCGGGGGGCTTTTTTGTTTTCGTAATTGTGGCGCAACGAACAATTTCGTGGAAACAAAGTTGTAAGTTTTGGTCAAATTGGGGTGAAAACAGCGCTTAATGTGTCGATAACTTTGACAATCATGGCTGGACATGGCGATTTAGGGTTCGTTGAGAACATGAAATAACACTCCAAGTTGTTTCCGTGCTGTCGGTGGGGGCCGACACGGATGTGACACCTACGCTAAAGGTACTCGCATGACACCGACCGCTGCCCAGGCTTCGCGCCACACCATCTCCAACGGATCTGCCCGCAGGTTTGGTCTCACGGGCTCCGGCCCAAATGCCAAAGGCCTGCGGGATTCGACCCCCATTCCCACCCGCAGTTTTGAGATCGCCGCCCTGCGTGAGGATGGGTCTCTCTATATCGGTCAGGACAAAGCGCCAGCGCTGCCGCTGTTTGAATCAGCCTTTTCCGCCTTTGCCCGCGGCACACTCATCCTGACTCCGAACGGCGAGGTCGCGATCGAAGATCTGCAACCCGGTCAAATGATCGCCACATCCTCGGGGGAGCCTGCTAGGTTGATCTGGATCGGCTCAACCAGTTTTGTGCCCTCTGAC
Organism: uncultured Sulfitobacter sp.; assembly: GCA_937928635.1. GTDB lineage: Bacteria > Pseudomonadota > Alphaproteobacteria > Rhodobacterales > Rhodobacteraceae > Sulfitobacter. Next base: position 47,781 of record CALFWM010000015.1, read on the forward strand.
GCTGGGCGGCGCATCCCCCTGATCCGCATCATGCCTGACAGTTTTGGCCAGTCCCGGCCCAGTTCATTCCTGACCGTTGGTCCGGGGGCCCGCGTGCTGCACACGCCACATCACCTGCGCGCAGATGCCGATGGAGCAAGACTGCTCACCCCTGTTCAAGAGTTCGTCGACGGGGTTAACGTGATTGAAGTGGTGCCCCCGACCCCGGTGCGCCTGTTTCATCTGTGCCTGACACGTCACGCGGCCATTCAGGCCGGCGGAATCGAGATGGAAACCTTCCACCCCGGTGCAAATGCCACACGCGCGGTAACCCATGCCATGCGGGATCGGTTTTTGGGGATGTTTCCACAGATCGGCCATGTCACCGATTTTGGACCACTGGCGCATCCCCGCGCCCCGCAGACCGACACCGCTGAGGTGCTGTAGCAATTGTATGTCTCAGACGGTCTGAGACATACAATTGCTAGTCTTTAGGGTGCCGATTCCAACCGCTTTTCCAGAACGTCAAAGGGCACGCCCGGTTCATCCTTGGCCCCCCGGATCACCAGCGATGTCTTGACGCTGGCCACATTGGGCGTGGTCAGCAAGTCACTTGTCAAAAAGCTCTGAAAGCTCGACAGATCGGGTGCCACGCATTTCAGGATAAAATCAACTTCACCGTTGAGCATGTGACACTCACGCACCAAGGGCCATTCGCGACATTTTCGCTCAAACGCGCTCAGATCGCTTTCGGCCTGGCTGGCAAGGCCGACCATCGCAAAAACGCGCACCTCGAACCCCAGTTCGCGCGCATCAACGTCGGCATGATAGCCGATGATAAATCCCTGCTCTTCCAAGGCACGCACACGGCGCAGGCAAGGCGGCGCAGAAATGCCAACGCGTTTAGCCAATTCCACATTTGTCATCCGCCCATCCGCCTGCAATTCGGCCAGGATTTTGCGATCAATTGGATCAAGTCGTGTCGTGGCCATTCTACCCCCCGGAAATTTCGATTGTTATAGCAGCGCCGGGAAACTGCGCAATAATATTTCACGTCTGCGCAAGAATCTTTCTGAACATCAATGCCATTGCAAAAACACACTTCCTTGAACATGCCTGTCGCAGGTATTTCAAGGGGTTTAAGCCGCGCCTGACTGCGTCTATATCCACGGGGCTGCAAAATGACATACAGGCGGGGGTCCCCATGGGTGAGACACGGCAAACGAAAGTTCTGATCATCGGTTCCGGCCCGGCGGGCTATACGGCGGGCGTTTATGCCAGCCGCGCCATGGTGGAACCCATTCTGGTGCAGGGTATTGAGCCCGGCGGCCAGCTGACCACCACCACCGAGGTCGAAAACTGGCCCGGTGATACCGAAGTCCAGGGGCCTGACCTGATGGTGCGCATGGAGGCCCATGCCAAGGCGATGGGCACCGAGATCATTGGTGACATCATCACCAATCTGGACCTCTCCAGCCGACCGTTTCATGCCAAAGGTGACAGCGGTACGACCTATGTGGCGGATTCAGTGATCCTTGCCACGGGTGCCCGCGCCAAATGGCTGGGGCTTGAAACGGAAGAAAAATTCAAAGGCTTTGGCGTTTCCGCCTGCGCCACCTGCGACGGTTTCTTTTATCGCGGGCAAGAGATTGTCGTGATCGGCGGCGGCAACACAGCCGTTGAAGAAGCGTTGTTTCTGACCAACTTCGCCTCCAAAGTTACACTGGTGCACCGCCGTGATGAACTGCGCGCAGAGAAAATCCTGATTGACCGGTTGGAAAAGAACCCCAAGATTGAGCCGCTTTGGTTTCACGAATTGGTAGAGGTTTACGGCACCGACAGCCCATTGGGCGTTGAAGGTGTGAAAGTAAAGCACACCAAAACGGATGAAATCACCGACATCCCTGCCAAAGGCGTGTTTGTCGCCATCGGCCATGCCCCCGCCAATGAGCTGGTCAAAGACACGTTAGAAACCCACATGGGGGGCTATGTTGTGACCAAACCGGACAGCACGCAAACATCTATTCCCGGCGTGTTTGCCGCTGGTGATCTGACGGATCACAAGTACCGTCAGGCTGTGACCAGCGCTGGCATGGGCTGTATGGCCGCGTTGGAGGCGGAGCGTTTTCTGGCCGAAAATGAGGGCGAGGGGTAGGAAAATACCCGGCTGACATTGCCTGCCCCAGGAAATTAACCAATTTACAAACGCCGCGCCTTGCAAAAAGGGGCGGCGTTTTCATTTTTTCATGGGTTTTTGGCATTGCCCCGAAATGGCCATCATTTTTTTCTATGCTGCGGATGCAAAGTATGACATATGTTCACGCATGAACAAACATTAAGTCGCTTGTATGGCACCCTCGCCCACTAAAATCACCTCCGAACAGGAGGATCAGATGTTCCGCCTGTTGCGCCAGCTGGACACCGCCCCCGGCGCGTCTCAGCGGGCGATGGCGCAAGCGATTGGTGTATCATTGGGACGGCTGAACGCGCTGCTGCGCACAGCAACCCAAAGCGGGCTTGTCACTGTTGCGAACCGCAATGCGGCCGATAAGCGCTCACGCTTTGAATACCCCCTGACCGCCCGTGGGGCGGCCACCAAGAACCAGCTCACCGACCAATTCCTTGCCCGGAAGTTTGCCGAATATGACGCCCTGCATGCAGAGCTGACCGGCACCGCTTCTGGCCTTTCTCCTTCAAACTATAGGACCAAACTGATGCAAGATAACCTGTCCCCGATCAGCGAGCTTTATGTCTCACATGAATCGGCCCAGAAATTGAAAGTCGAGGCGGCAGACCTGGTCAGCCACGACCTGTCGCCGCGCCAAATCTGCGATCTGGAACTGCTGATGAACGGCGGCTTCAACCCGCTCAAAGGGTTTCTGCCTGAGGCCGACTACGACGGTGTTGTCGAAAATATGCGTTTGGCCGCTGGGTCTCTCTGGCCCATGCCGATCAACCTGGATGTATCCGAAGATTTTGCCGCGTCGCTGGAAATTGGGCAGGATATTGCCCTGCGCGATCAGGAAGGCGTGATCCTCGCCACCATGACCGTCACCGACCGCTGGGAGCCCGATAAGGCCCGCGAAGCCGAGAAGGTTTTTGGTGCAGATGACGATGCGCACCCCGCCGTGAACTACCTGCACAATCAGGCCGGTAAAATCTATCTTGGCGGTCCGGTTGTGGGCCTGCAACAGCCCGTACACTACGATTTCCGCGGCTCCCGCGACACACCAAACGAGTTGCGCGCCTATTTCCGCAAGCTGGGCTGGCGCCGCATCGTGGCCTTCCAAACCCGCAATCCGCTGCACCGCGCCCATCAGGAACTGACGTTCCGCGCCGCACGTGAGGCGCAGGCCAACTTGCTGATCCACCCCGTTGTGGGCATGACCAAACCGGGTGACGTGGATCACTTCACCCGCGTGCGCTGCTACGAAGCGGTGCTGGACAAATACCCATCCGCCACCACCTCCATGTCCCTGCTGAACCTCGCCATGCGCATGGCCGGCCCGCGCGAGGCCGTCTGGCACGGTCTGATCCGCAAAAACCACGGCTGTACACACTTCATCGTCGGTCGCGATCACGCGGGCCCCGGCAGCAATTCCAAGGGCGAAGATTTCTATGGCCCCTATGACGCGCAAGAATTGTTCCGTGCGCATCAGGAAGAAATGGGCATCGAAATGGTCGATTTCAAACACATGGTCTGGGTGCAGGAACGTGCGCAATATGAAGCGATTGATGAGATCGAAGACAAGGATAAGGTCACGATCCTGAACATCTCCGGCACCGAATTGCGCCGCCGTTTGCAGGAAGGTTTGGAAATCCCCGAGTGGTTCTCCTTCCCCGAGGTCGTCAAGGAATTGCGCCGCACCAAGCCACCGCGCTCTCAGCAAGGCTTCACGGTGTTCTTCACCGGTTTCTCCGGCTCGGGCAAATCCACCATCGCAAATGCCCTGATGGTCAAGCTGATGGAAATGGGTGGCCGCCCTGTGACGCTGCTTGATGGTGACGTCGTGCGCAAGAACCTTAGCTCAGAACTTGGGTTTTCCAAAGAGCACCGCGATCTGAACATTCGCCGTATCGGCTATGTGGCGAGCGAGATCACCAAGAACGGCGGCATCGCGATCTGTGCACCGATCGCCCCTTATGCGACCACACGCCGCGCGGTGCGCGAAGACATCGAATCCTTTGGTGCCTTTATCGAAGTGCACGTGGCGACCACAATCGAGGAATGTGAACGCCGCGACCGCAAGGGCCTGTACAAGCTGGCGCGTGAGGGCAAGATCAAGGAATTCACCGGCATTTCAGACCCCTATGATGTGCCTGAGAACCCTGAGCTGAGTGTGGAGACGGAGAATGTCGAGGTTGATAACTGCGCGCATCAGGTTCTGCTCAAGCTGGAAAGCATGGGTTTGATCGCGGGGTAACCCTCCCGTAGGGTGCGCATTCATGGCGCACCTTCCTTGGCCAATCAAAGCGGTGCACAGGGAATGCGCAACTTTTGAGTGTTGACCTTAGCTGCGGAGCCAGCACCCGATAATTCTGATCCACCCAGCACGGAACAAGGGCGTAACCCGCCGTGCTGCGCCAGCCCCCCCCCGCATGGGCTGGCGCTATGGTGAGGCTTGATGCTCCGCAGATAAAAGAGAGACCGGTTTGGCAACCATAAAGTGGGCAAAACCCCTGTTGGGATGCGCCACCCCGGGACTGTCACTGCACAGCTAGCATCCACGCTCAACCGCGCACAAAGAAGGGCCGCAGCATCCGCCACGGCCCCACATCCTCTCAAACGTCAATGCCTAATCAATGCACCAAAACCGGCGCATAATCATGCTCAATCGCAAGGGCAAACGCCAGCTTTCGGTCCCCGACCAATGCCAATTGCTGCCCTTCGGCGTCGTGCACCGCATAGATCTGATCAAGGCCTTGCGCCTGATCGCGCACCTCGCGGGGCAGGTCGTTCACCAATACCGTTTTCACATAAACAGTCCGGTCGCCACTCTGGGATGTTAGATTTTCCATGACTTACCCTTTCTTGATTTGGATCGTCTGCACGACCGTCTCTGGCTTGGCACGTGTCAGATCAATGTGCAGCAATCCATGCTCCATCTGCGCCTCGCCCACGTCCACACCATCGGCCAACACGAAAGAGCGTTGGAACTGGCGCGCTGCGATGCCACGGTGCAAAAACACCCGGCCTTCGCTGTCGTCTCTCTGGCGTCCCCGGATGACCAATTGCCGGTCCTCTACGGTGATCGAAAGATCATCATCGCCAAACCCGGCCACAGCCAGGGTGATGCGATAGCTAAAGTCAGACGTCTGTTCGATATTGAAAGGGGGATACCCCTCATTGCCGCCTTTGGCCGTGCGCTCCAGAACGCGCTCCAGCTGTTCAAACCCCAACATATGGGGGTAAGAGGCCAAGGTCAGTTTACTCATACGACACGTCCTTATTATCTCAAGCGACAGTCAATTGTTTTGTGGTCCCGCAATCGGCAACCGTTCGTTGAATATGGGAACACTCCTGCCTTCATGCAAGGGCTATGCGCAAGGATGGCTAACGCCTATATTGCAAAGGGACCTGAAGCCACGGAATCATACCGGATGAACTCTGACGACTTGTCTATGAAAACCGACGACGTTTTGCGCGTGGAATTGGAGGTTTTTCGCCGCGAACACCGTGATCTGGATGACGCCATCAGCGCCCTTCAGGAGCGCGGCACCGCAGACCAGCTGACCCTCAAACGCCTGAAAAAGCGCAAATTGCTGCTGCGGGATCAGATCGCCCAGATCGAAGACCGCCTGACACCGGATATCATCGCCTGAGGCACACATTGCCAAGCACGCGCCGTGGCTATATCTCGCGCTTAACACTCCTGAACAAAAGGCTGCCAGTTTATGTCCATGCCCCCCGTTGGCATCATCATGGGTTCACAATCTGACTGGGCCACCATGCGCGCGGCAGCCGACGTGCTGGATGAACTGTCCATTCTTTACGAAACCCGCATCGTATCCGCCCACCGCACGCCGGACCGGCTGTGGGACTATGGCAAAACCGCCGCTGATCGCGGCTTGCAGGTGATCATCGCAGGGGCCGGCGGTGCGGCGCATCTGCCGGGCATGATGGCCTCAAAAACCCGCGTGCCTGTGGTTGGTGTACCGGTCCAGACAAAGGCGCTTTCAGGCGTGGATTCACTTTATTCGATTGTGCAGATGCCCAAAGGTTTCCCGGTTGCCACCATGGCCATCGGGGCACCGGGTGCGGCCAATGCTGCCCTGATGGCGGCGGGCATTCTGGCCCTGCAAGACCCGGCTCTTGCCGCCCGTCTGGACGCATGGCGCGACGCACTCAGCGCCTCTATTCCCGAAAGCCCAAGCGATGACTGATCCCCTCCCCCTTGGCAGCACCATTGGCATTCTGGGTGGTGGGCAATTGGGCCGCATGTTGTCCGTGGCGGCGGCCCGGCTTGGCTTTAGGTGCCACATCTTTGAACCGGGCGCGCAGCCCCCTGCCGGGCAGGTCGCAGATCAACTGACAACCGCACCTTACGAGGATCACGCTGCCCTGACCGCCTTTGCCAATGATTGTGACGTGGTGACGTTTGAATTTGAAAACATCCCCACTGCCGCACTGGATGTGATTGAGGCTCACGCCCCCATTCACCCGGGCCGCGAGGCATTGCGAATCTCGCAGGATCGCCTGACTGAAAAGACATTTCTGCAAGAGCTCGGGCTACGCGTTGCGCCCTTTGCAGATGTACCTGATCAAGCCGCCATGACCCGCGCGGTGGCCGAGGTCGGCGCGCCCGCGATCCTGAAAACCCGCCGTTTTGGGTATGACGGCAAAGGACAGGCGCGCCTTAAAACTGCTGATAATGCAGATACCGCTCTCACCGAAATGAACGGCGCGCCCGCCATCCTTGAGGGGTTCGTGAACTTCTCCCACGAGGTATCAGTTATCGCAGCGTGCAATGCGGCAGGGGATGTGGCCTGCTTTGACCCTGGAGAAAACGTGCACCGCAACGGCATCCTGCACACAACCACGATTCCCGCGCGCCTGTCTGCCACACAGAAAACCGACGCGGTGCTGCTTGCGGCCAAAATCCTCAATGCGCTCGATTATGTGGGTGTGCTGGGCGTCGAACTCTTCGTCACGCCACAAGGGTTGATCGTTAACGAAATTGCCCCGCGCGTACACAACTCCGGCCATTGGACGCAAAACGGCTGTGCGGTGGATCAGTTTGAGCAACACATCCGCGCCATCACCGGCTGGCCGCTTGGCGATGGTGCGCGCTATGCGGACGTGGTGATGGAAAACCTGATTGGCGATGACATGGACCGCGTGCCCGAACTGACCCGGCAGCCCGACACAGCCGTGCACCTATACGGCAAGGCCGACGTCAAACAAGGCCGCAAGATGGGCCACGTGAACCGGATCACGCGATAGAGCGCACCCCTCGCAGCCCATTTCACCCTTCCAGTAAACTCAATCCCGCACTCTCATCCAAAAAACCGCTCCGCGATTTCCCCGGACATATACGACACGCGCCCCTTCACAAAGGTTGCTGCCACGCGCCGCGTAAGCGCGTCCAACACCACAAAATCGGCCCGTTTGCCCGGCTCCAAAACACCCCGGTCGTCTAACCCCAACACGCGGGCGGGACCGGCAGACACCAAACCCCAGGCTTGTGTCAGATTCAGCGCCCCTGCCTCTGCCAGCATCAAGGCGGCGCGGCGCGGCGACGGGTAGTGGTAATCAGACGCCAACGCATCGCAGTAGCCCATGAGAATCACATCAATCGCAGACAGGTTGCCGTTGTGCGACCCGCCCCGCACCACATTGGGAGACCCCATAATCACCGCATCACCGGCATGATGTGCGGCTTCTGCCGCGTCTTGCGTTTCAGGAAACTCAGCAATTTCCACGCCGCGCGCACGCCAGGCGGCCCGTGCCTCAGCGGTGGCATCATCATGGCTGCCCATCTTGACGCCTTGGACGCGCAACTGCTTGCACAGCCAGTCCAAGGCATCTGGCACCTGCGGCGCTTGCGCGTGCAGATCCTTCATATAGGCTAAATGCGTCTCCGGGCTGCGCCCCGCCTTGAGTGCCTGCCCGGTCAAACGACGCGGGGTTTTGCCTGCGGCCAGCCGGTCATGGGGCAAATGATCGTTCAGCGCCACATATGCCACCTCCCAGTCCGCCAACATCGCTGGCAGATCGGCATAAAGGTCCAACAGATGGGTTTCAAAACGCAGCTGGGCAAGCAGGTCCGTCACCAGCGTTTCACGCGTATCGCGGATTGCGGCAAACACCTGTTGGGCAAAGGTGAGGCCGCGCATGCCCCCTTCCCAGCTGACAAACTGCGCCAACACGGCGGTGGTGATCCCATTGGCGGCAAGCTCCGCCTCACAGGCGATCAGCCCTGCGTCCAGCTGTTTCATCGCCCCGCGCCGCTGCGCCAGATGACGTTCAAACCCGTCTCCGTGCAGATCAACAATGCCGGGCAACACCATGAAACCGCTCAGATCTACCTGCCGTCCGTTGGGTGCCGCCTGTATCAGGCCCTCCGAAAACGAAAAATCGCCTTTCTCCAGCCCGGTGGGCCGCAAAACCTCAGCACCTGTCAAACACAGCTCAGTCATCGGACCGTTCAACACCGGGCAAACAGGCCCCCTCTTCACAGCCCAGCGATTCAAGCACACCGTCAAGCCATGTCATGGAATGATCAAACGCACCTGTGTTCAAAAACGCCATCGTCTGGGCAATCACACGCGGGTTGTTCATCATAAACGTGTGGGTCACGGGCAGCACAATGTGATCCTGCATGCCCACCACCTTGGTCGCCTCAACAGAAACCTTGCCATCATCCGGCCCCGGCAGAAACGATGAAAAATAAGGGTTCAGGGATTGTGACCCGGCGATGATCCCCAAGGAAAAACTGGCCGCAGGCAGGCTGCGCGGCAGGGAGTCGGCCCCCGTGCCCATTTGTGAGCCTGCAGGTCCGTTGATCCAGTCAAAGGTGGCTGTGCCGCCAAGTTCATCAATCACTTCGCTGCCTTGATTGGGTGGGCCCAACATCACCACGCGGCCAACACGCGTTGATCCGGCCGCAGCCACCCATTGACGAACCAATATGCCGCCCATGGAATGGGTCACAAAATCAACCTTTGACGTCCCGCAGGTTTCGACGGCTTCGGGCAGGGTCTGGCGCACCAGGTCTTCGATTGGGGCGGAGGTTGAGGGGTATCCCGGGCGTACAATACTGTACCCTTCGGCCTCAAGCGCGGCCTCCATCAGGGCAAATGAGTTTTCCGTGCGGGCCAATCCATGCAGTAAAATCGCGCATCTGTCCGCGGCCAACGCGGGCAACGCGACAGTGCTGAGGGTCAGGGCAAAGGTCAGGCGCGGGATCATCATCCCATTGAGATAGACTGAATTGCATCCATGTGAAATGCTGTCGCCACATGATCTAGCGAAAGAATTGCGATGGCCACCCCTTCTGTCCGCCTCGCCGTGCGCGCCATTCTGGTGCATGACGGGCATGTGTTGCTGGTCAACGCCTATGCAGACAAGCGCCTGTCGCTGATGTGTGCACCCGGTGGCGGCGTCGAAACCGGTGCCTCCCTGCCGGACAATCTGATCCGCGAGGTGCGCGAAGAAACCGGTCTGGAAATTGAGGTTGGCGCACCCTGTCTGGTGAATGAATTTCATGACCCCGACAGCGAATTTCATCAGGTGGATGTCTATTTTCGCTGCACGCTTGTGGGCTCCCCCCGGATGGATCCCGCCTGGCAAGACGTTGATGCCATCGTGTCTGACCGCCGCTGGGTCAGCGAGGCGGAACTGGCCAAAGTGCCGCACAAACCGGATTCACTGGGCGCGGTGGCTTTTGGGCCATCGGATGGCATTACCTATGATCCGCTGGAGCTGATTTTGAAGTGATCGCATAGGCGATCCCGCCCACCACCAGAACGGCAGAGAGGATCAGCAAAAGGCCCAGCGGCTCCCCCAGAAACAAGACACCGGCAAAAATAGCGATGATCGGCACGCTTAACTGCACAATTGCGGCCGTCGCCCCCTTGAGATGGGGCAATACCGAATACCACAGCGCATATCCCAGGCCGGAGGTCAGACCGCCACACAGGATGCCCAAGGCAACGCCCGGAATGCTGAAACGCAGGCCCGTGCCTGCCAGCAAAACCAAGACCATCGGCAGGCACAGTAGAAAATTGGCGGAAGTAGCGGCCAGTGGGTCAAGGGCGCGTTGCCCGACAATTGTATAGACGGCCCAGCCGAGCCCCGCAAAAACCATCAACGCCGCACCAATCGGATCAGCGGCCCCGCCCGGCCCCGGCCAAAGCGCCAGTAACAACCCAACAAAGGCCACACCGGCACCGACAAGTTGTCGTTGGTTTGGGGTCTGACCCGTCAGGGCTGCATGGCCAAACATGGTCATTTGCACCACCCCAAACAGGATCAACGCCCCCAATCCCGCATCCAGCGTCAGATAGGCCAGCGAAAATCCAATCATGTAAACCGTCAGGCTGATCGCCCCAGGCAAACGACTACGCTTAAACAGCGGCAGGCCACCGCCCCGCAGGCTGATCAACATCCCAAGGACCAAAGCCCCCGCCGCAACCCGCACAATGGCAAATCCGGAAGGATCAATGAAACCCCCAGCAATCGCCATTCGGGTCAGGATGGAGTTCGCCGCAAAGGCGATCATGGTGAGGAGGGTCAAAACAAAGATGCGCATGGCGCAAGGCTATCCCGTCACCCGGCAAGGGCCAAGGTGCAAAGGTTGCCTGGAACATAACATCTGTCGCAATCGTGACTGAAGGGATTTAGCCCAGACTGCGGATGCGCAATGACTTTGATGAACCTGAGCAGCATCCGGGCGAGAAGGTTCGCCCGGTGCTGTAGGAAATGGGGGAGATTTTTAGGTCAGGAACTTTGGTCGAATAACCGGGCTGATAACACCCCTACTGCGCCCGACCGTAGACTTGGATCTCTGATACCCTGCCACGCTCCACGCTCTCGGGACATCAGCGATTTTTTATGTTTCGGGTTAAAGGCTGGACACTTTAGTGAAAGATAAACTCGTCATCCTCGTCCAACCCCTGCAAAAGCGCATCCATCTCGCCCTGATCTATAACGTTAAATATGCGCGGGCGGTCCGGCATCGTGCTTTGCAATTGCTTGGCGATCATTGACACGACATTGCCCTGCACCTCGCTGTCCGTCAGCGCCGCAACAAGTCCTTGTTTGATAATCTCGCGCTGATGCGCTGCCTGTGCGCTGGCGTATTGACGTTGACGCGCCAGTGTCATGGCGTTGACCATGGATTGGGTCAGCACCTCTGCGTCAATGGTTTCCTTGGTCAGAAAGTCGTGACACCCGCCGCGCATCGCCTTGATGACGGTTTCCTGTGCGTTGTCGCCGGTAATCATGATTTTTCCCGCATCCTTGTTCAGCGGGTTCTGCAGCACATGATCCAGAGCCTGCATGCCGTCCCCAACAGGGAGCCGGTAATCAATCATAATCAGGTCATAGCGTTCCTGCTGAACAGCCTGTTCCATTTCAACAATGCTGCCCACCTCATCCAGCTCAATGCACAATCCCGTTTGCTGGCTTAACCGGCGAATCCGCGCACGATCAAAATTACTGTCATCCAACAGCAAAGCCCGAACGATGGTTGGTGGCGGCACATCAACAAGGCCCATATTCTCCACTGGCATTGCCTGAAACATCTCTCACCCTTTCACTACTACGCTCTTGTGTAAGGATGCCGTTGAAGAGGTGCCAAAACATTAACACGCCGCACGGATGCAACACTATCTCGTTGGGATTTATGGAAAATTGTGTTGTTGAAGGATGAGCAACCATGAACTGAGAATGTTTTTGCATGGCATTGAAGCACCCACACAGGCCGTTTCGACACCGCACCGGCAGGCATTTTGACAGCCTTTTCAATATCATCTGAGACACCCTCCCAAGGCGTTGAAACCTCTGATGTCAGCCAGCGCTTAATGATGCATTTGATCGAACACTGCTGTAGCCAGCGTTCAATTCTGAATGGGGCAATATTTTGGTAAGGCGTGTCTATCCTGCTTTCACCAACCGTACCCGGCATCACGTGTCACCATGCACTGTCAGCGTCATCACGTGATGGCCAGCACCGGCCAAACGCAAATCCTCAGCACTACCGTCTGCACCTAGCCAATAGCGCACGGACACAAATGCACCCAGCGATCAAAATGATCCATTAATGCGGATAAGACACCGGCAAACACACATCTACCTGAGTACCCCGGCCAAAGGGCGAGCTCTGGATCGAAGTTGTTCCGCCATAGTGCATCGCGATCTTTTTGGTGACGGCGAGGCCCATGCCACTGCCCTCAACTTCATCACGGGGGCGTAATGTTGTCATCGGCGCAAAAATACGTTCGTGATAGATGTCGTCAATGCCGGGGCCATTGTCACTGACACTCAACACCACAGCACCTGCATCGCGCCGCGAGGTTAGCAACACGCGGCCACTTGGTTTGTCATGATGTTTTATGCCGTTTGAGATCAATGCGCGCAGGAGTGTCAGCACATCACGGTTGCCCATCGTCACGATAGGGTGCTCAAAATTGTATTCCACCAAAAAGCCCGCAGGCACTTTCATGTCTTCCATCACCTCAAGCAGCGCGGTTTCCAGTTGAACCTCCGTGACCTCCTGCATGCGACCAACCCGCGAAAAGCTGAGCAAATCCACCAGCATCCGATCCAGCCGACCAGTATGGCGGTTCATCAGATCAATCGACGATGCCACACTGCCGCTCACAGGCACGCCCGCCTCTTCCAAATCTTCTGCGATCCATTGTGGCAATTCGATCAAGGCCCGCACCGATGCGCGTACGTCATGGCTGATCAGATAGATAAAATCTTCAATGTCCTGGGACGCGCCTTGGGGGGCCTTGACCATTGTGTCCACGCTATTGTCACTTGTTTCAACTTGCATCATGGCCTCCGGGCAATTGTAGGGAGGACCCTAACACCCCGCCCCTTGCGAATTGCTTAATGGGCATGACTTTCACAGGTTTGCGCCGCCCATATTGACCCATGAATCGATCCTGCACGTGAAAAAGGCGCACTGAAAACAGCGCGCCTTTCCATTTTCTCAGCGGATGTTGGCCTGAGAACATCAGGCCTCACCTGTCTCGCAAAAGCGAAACAGGTGTTTACATCATGCCGCCCATGCCGCCCATGTCGGGCATGCCGCCGCCTGGCATGCCGCCAGCGCCTTCTTTGGCTGGCTTGTCGGCAACCATGGCTTCGGTTGTGATCAGCAGACCGGCAACGGAGGCCGCGTCCTGCAGCGCGTGACGCACCACTTTGGCCGGGTCAATCACGCCGAACTTGAACATGTCGCCATATTCTTCGGTCTGCGCGTTGAAACCGAACGCCTTGTCGTCGCTCTCGCGGATCTTGCCCGCCACAACGGAACCGTCCACGCCGGAGTTCTCAGCGATCTGACGCAGAGGTGCCTCAAGCGCCTTACGGATAATCCCGATCCCAACGTTCTGGTCGCTGTTGTCACCGGTCAGACCCTCAAGCGTTTTGCCCGCCTGAACAAGTGCTACACCGCCACCCACAACGATACCTTCCTGTACCGCTGCACGTGTCGCGTTCAGCGCGTCATCCACACGGTCTTTACGCTCTTTCACTTCGACCTCGGTCATGCCGCCAACGCGGATCACGGCAACACCGCCTGCCAGTTTGGCAACACGCTCTTGCAGCTTTTCACGGTCGTAGTCGGATGTGGTTTCTTCGATCTGTGTGCGGATCTGCGCAACACGTGCCTGGATCTCTGCCTTATCGCCATTGCCGTCCACAACGGTGGTTTCGTCTTTGGTGATGGAGACCTTCTTGGCAGAACCCAGCATGTCCATTGTCACGGACTCCAGCTTCATGCCCAGATCGTCAGAGATCACCTGACCACCGGTCAGAATGGCAAGGTCCTGCAACATCGCTTTGCGACGATCACCAAAACCGGGTGCCTTCACAGCAGCGATTTTTAGACCACCGCGCAGCTTGTTCACAACCAGTGTGGCCAGTGCTTCGCCTTCAACGTCCTCGGCAATGATCAGCAGAGGCTTCTGAGACTGAATGACCTGCTCCAACAGTGGAACCATTGGTTGCAGCGAGGACAGTTTCTTTTCGTGCAGCAGGATGATTGCATCTTCCAGCTCAACTGTCATCTTGTCAGAGTTGGTGACAAAGTACGGGGACAGATAGCCGCGGTCGAACTGCATGCCCTCAACAACGTCTGTCTCTGTTTCCAGACCTTTGTTTTCCTCAACGGTGATCACGCCCTCGTTGCCGACTTTCTGCATCGCGCCTGCGATCTGGGAACCGATTTCGGCTTCGCCGTTGGCAGAGATCGTACCAACCTGCGCAACTTCGTCGCTGTCGGAAACTTCACGCGCTGCCGCTTTGATGGCCTCAATGACCTTTGTGGTGGCCATGTCGATGCCGCGCTTGAGGTCCATGGGATTCATGCCGGCGGCAACAGACTTCATACCTTCTTTGACGATGGCTTGCGCCAGAACAGTGGCGGTTGTTGTACCGTCGCCTGCTTCGTCATTGGTGCGGGAGGCCACTTCTTTGACCATCTGTGCGCCCATGTTTTCGAACTTGTCTTCCAGCTCGATCTCTTTGGCGACAGATACACCGTCTTTTGTGATGCGGGGTGCACCAAATGATTTGTCCAGAACCACGTTACGGCCCTTTGGGCCCAGCGTGACTTTAACCGCGTTGGCCAGAATGTTCACACCATTGAGCATCCGGTTGCGGGCATCGGTGTCAAATTTGACGTCCTTAGCTGCCATTTATCTTCTCCAGTTTTTCTTAGAATTCAGCGTCTCATGTAGGGTGTGCATTCATGCGCACCTCACCCGATAGATCAGGTGATGATCCCCATGATGTCGCTCTCTTTCATCATCAGCATCTCTTCACCATCAATGGTGACTTCGGTGCCGGACCATTTGCCGAACAGGATTTTGTCGCCGGCTTTTACAGCCATCTCGATCAATTCGCCGCTGTCCTTGCGAGCACCTTCGCCGCAGGCAACAACTTCACCCTCGGAGGGCTTTTCTTTTGCGGACTCAGGGATGATCAGACCACCCGCTGTTTTCTCTTCGCTTTCGGTGCGCTTGACCAGCACGCGGTCGTGCAGTGGTTTCAATGCCATCTTTGTAGCTCCTTAAGGCTCAAAGTTTTCTCCCAGCCTGCTCCCGTTCTTTCGGGCGATCAGGCGTTAGCACTCACCAACGAGGATTGCTAACGGCGCATAGCTAAGGATGGGACCGGGGTGAGTCAACATGCCCAGCGGACATTTTTTGGCCTGTAGCGAAATTTAAATAACTTGATATATCATATATCATACAACCCGTTGAAATTTGTGGTTTCAGGCAGGATCGTGTGAGAGAGGTTTTTGCATTTCTGCTCTGAGTTTTCTGATATCCGGTTTGTGACTGCGGCGCGGGTACACTACCCTCACCCAAAGCACAAACATCTGAGGCCCCGATCATGCGGTTTATTCTTCTGTTCACCTTGCTTCTGACCCCTTTTTCCCTTTGGGCGGCCTGCGGTGGTATCGACCTGCGCCCAAGCCTGAGCACAGCCCAAAGCGCTGAAATTGAGGCCCGCGTGGCCAACCAACCCTTTGCAAAAGGCAACCATTGGCGCGCCACAAGGGGCAGCCGCAGCATCAACATCATTGGCACCATGCACATTGATGATCCGCGCATGGACGCGCTCGCAGACCGTCTGCGCGGGGTGATCGAGGCCGCCGATTATCTGCTGGTCGAAGCGACACAAGAAGATCAGAAAGCACTGGAACGCGCGGTAGCAACAAACCCGGCATTGGCCTTTCTGACGGGTAAAACCCTGATTGAGCTGATGCCGGAAAAAGACTGGCAGGCCCTTGCCGCTGCCGCCTCAGAACGGGGCATTCCCGGCTTCATGGCCGCCAAATTTCAGCCTTGGTATCTGTCTTTGATGCTGTCGATGTCGCCCTGCACACTGCGCAACGTCGCCACCGGTGCCAAAGGGTTGGACGCCCGCCTGATGACCATCGCGGCAGACGCCGCTGTGCCAACAGCCTCCCTTGAACCTTTCACCACTATCTTTGAACTGTTCGGGCAGGACCCGATTGAAGAACAGATCGCCCTGCTCCGCGTCGGCCTTCTCCCAGCAGAGCTTTCTGAAAACGCGACAACAACCCTGAAAGAGCAGTACTTTGAGGAAGACATCCTTGCCGGGCTTGAAACCTCTCGTGTGCTGACCCGCCCGGCGGTTGATTTGCCGCCTGCGGAATTTGATGCGCTCTATGATGATTTCATCGACTTGCTGGTGCGTCAGCGCAACGAAAAATGGATCACCCCGATTGAGGCCACCCAAGGAGATCAAATTGTCGTTGCCGCGGGCGCGCTGCATCTGGGCGGGAAATTCGGCATTCTGAACCTGCTGCAACAACAAGGATACACGCTGGAACGGCTTGCGTTCTAGGGGCAGCCCCAAAGGCACATGCCTCTTTCTTTCTGGCCATAACTCTTCCCGGAGGTTTGGAGGCAGAGCCTCCAATTGGCTTTTCAAAGCCAATGATTACCGACAATGCACGCAACCCCAATCACGCGCCCAGCACCCGCCCGCTTGCCGTAACCGCCTCCGCCCCAACGGGGGTCAGCCCGTAAACACCCTTCTCGACCTTCTCAAACCAGCCATAGTGGTTGGCCCGCATCATTGCCGTTGCCCGCTCCACGCCGGTCTCTTGCTTG
The DNA here is from genome assembly GCA_937928635.1 of uncultured Sulfitobacter sp. Classification (GTDB taxonomy): domain Bacteria; phylum Pseudomonadota; class Alphaproteobacteria; order Rhodobacterales; family Rhodobacteraceae; genus Sulfitobacter. The sequence continues at coordinate 64,584 of CALFWM010000015.1, forward strand.
ACATCCGCCCCTTTGCTGGCCCCGACCTCAAACAAATAGACTGCCAGTTTCAACGCATCCTGCCGATAGGCCGTGACCAACCCGGCCCGGGTCTGCCCCCCGTCATTGGGGTCGCCCTGCCTGCGCGCAAACTCGCGCAACAGACGTTCCTTGCGTTTCGGCGATTTGCGCGGCGTATAAGGCCCCGGATCGCAATGCACCTCCACCAACTGATCTGACAGCCGCACCGTGATCAGCCCCAATCCAAGACGACGCGCCATCGCCTTATTCTCCTTCAACGCCTTCAGAAACCGCTTCCCCGGCACACGGGCCACGGCCATATAGACCTCATCCGTGATCTTGAGCCGCGCAATGCACTGGTGAAACAGCGCCAGCGAAAACCCCAGCTTCAACTCTACCAACACAGGCGGCTCTGCGCCGCGCACCGCCACCACATCTGCCGCCCCCACTTCGGATTTCACGACATAACCCTGATCCTCAAGAAAGGACTTCACGGCAGGATAAAGGTCTGTTTCGCGGGGTTTGGTGGTCATGAAGCCAAAGTACAAACGCTGCTGGCAATGGCAAGAGACCCACCGTCATGGAATGCGCTCCAATACCACCGTCACAGACAATGTTGCAGGCGTCAGCTTCCAACACGGGTCTCCAGTCGGACAGGCCGCACCGGGGCGCATGTCCCGAAAGGATCCAACGCGAGCTGGTTTCAACTTCACAGCAATGTCCCTTGGTTTCACCACATAATTTTCTGCATAGACCTGAAAGTCGAGCCCCTTCGCCTTTTTGCGAAAGGCACCTTCTGTGGCACGCATTATTTCCTGTTGTTGGTCCAACTCTGCCTTGGGCAGAAAGGCCGTCACCGAACAGGCTCTCTCCTCTGTTGGCAACCCTGACCCACTTCCTGTGACAGTATACACAAGTTCACTTCTGCCCACTGCGATCTTCACAGCAGACATCTTGCCAACTATTGGCTTCTCCCAAATGTAGGATTGTTGTGTCCGGTCACCCTTTCGCTTTAGCCCTAGACCAGCGGCAGCGCGATCAAAGTGACTAAGGCGCGAGGGGCTGATCAAACAAAGCGTCTCAAAAAGCGCCATGAATTCTTGCTGATCCACAACAGGCTCTGGCGTTGGATAAAAAGGCGCATCCATGCGCGGAGGCTGTAGAAGCGACGGCCCTTCAGGATCGCCCGCGCAGGCACTGAGAACAAGCAGCAGTGTCCCCAAGACAAATCCATTCACAAGTATACCCTTATTTCGCACTCTGGAAAAGGGTTGCACGGACAGGCCCTCCAAGCAACTCAAGCGCGCGCTCGATGTGACGCCAAAATGTTTTGGACCGTTCCCATGCTCACCCGAACCGCCCTATGCGCCTTCTGCGCTGACTTGCTCCGAACAACCTGCGTTGTGCAGTGGGGCAATGCAGACGTCTACAAGGCTGCAGGCAAAGTCTTTGCGGTCATTGGCATGGGCAACAGCGGCGCCACCGTAACCTTCAAAGCCTCTGAAATGGCGTTTGAAATCCCCTCTGGCAGGCCGGACCTACACCCTGACCCCTACATGGCCTCGCGCGGTTGAAATGGATCCGGCACGACGACGAACCCGGCCTGTCAGACGACAGCTTGCGCGAACACATCAAGGCGTCTTACGACATGATTGTTCCCGCGCTAAGTGCTAAAAAACACCTCAAACTGAGCCTTTAACGCTGCGATGCAGCAAGGTGGTGACAAGGCTGAATGCACCCCCTATAAGCCGGACAAATCTCACACTATGAGGCAAGGAATCCGCCCATGACCACGCTTGTTTTTGGCCATAAATCCCCCGACACCGACAGCACAGGCAGCCCGTTTGTCTGGGCATGGTATCTTTCTGAGGTCAAAGGTATCCCTGCAAAACCGATGCTGTTGGGCGAACCCAACACTGAGGCGCTGTTTGTGCTGGACCATTGGAAGCTCGACAAACCCGAAATCCTGACCGATCTTTCGGCAGATACGCCGGTTGTGATCGTGGACACCAACAACCCCGGAGAGTTGCCTGACAACATCAATGAGGCCGACATCACCGGGATCATCGACCACCACCGTCTGGTGGCCGGGCTTGAGACCCGTGGCCCGATCGAGATCAACATCCAGCCGCTCGCCTGCACGGCAACCATCATGTACAAAATGATTGGCAAGCATTGGGCGCAGGCCCCGATCTCTGTCAAAGGTGCGACATTGTCCTGCATCCTGTCAGACACGCTCGAATTCCGCAGCCCCACCACAACCCAGGAAGACCGCGCCATCGCGCATGCCATCGCAGAGGATCTGGGTGTTGATATCCCCAGTTATGCCGCTGACATGTTTGCGGCCAAATCTGACGTTTCTGCGTTTTCAGATGCTGAACTGCTGCGCATGGACAGCAAGGAATTTGACCTTAACGGCACAGGCCTGCGGGTCTCCGTGCTGGAGACAACCTCCCCCACGCCCCTGCTTGCCCGCAAGGACGCATTGATGAGCGCGATGCCCGGCGTCGCCACAGAAGACGGCGCGGCCCAGGTGCTGTTGTTCATCGTAGACATCATCAAAGAAGAAGCCACATTGCTGGTGCCCAACGACATGGTGAAACACATCGCAGAAAACAGCTTTGGCGTGTCCGTGTCCGGCGATCACGTGGTGCTGCCCGGCGTGATGAGCCGCAAAAAGCAGATCATCCCGAACCTCGCGCTTTGAACACATCTGCCCTGCAATAAATGGACAGGTAACAAGGCCCTTCTGAAATCCTCAGGGGGGCCTTGACCATCCCCGCATCATCTTGCCTGACATCTGCGCCCCGCAGCACTACTCCTATCGGCATGACACCCCAATCTGATATTGCTCTCTTGCTTCTTCATGCCCTGCCGCTTGATGGCCGCATGTGGGAACACCAGCGGGGGATCAAACCTGAGCTGACCTACGCCCCCAATCTGTACCCCTTTGGCGACAGTCTTGGGGATTGGGCAAGCGGATGCCTCGATCTGGTCAAACAGCAACAAATTGTCGTGGTGGGATGCTCTGTTGGCGGGTCCTGCGCCCTGGAGATCCTGAACCGTGCCCCAGAACGTATTGCCGCCACCATTCTGATCGGCACAAAAGCACGGCATGATCCTGATCCGGCCCTTTTTTTCAGACACCTGTACGTATATTGAAACTCAGGGTGTGCTGGCTGGTTGGAAACGGTTCTGGAAACCCTTCTTCGACGGCAATGAGGGGACCGCACAAAAAGCCGAGGAGATTGTGCAGGCCCAGACCCTACCGGAATTGATCAACGGGGTGACCGCCTTTCACACCAGACGTAGCCAGGAAGAGCGGGTGAAACACAGCACCACGCCCATCCATATCGTGACCGGAGATCAGGACAATCTGCCGGGTTTGACCTATGCGCGCAGGCTTGTCGCACAATCGAAAAACGCACATTTGCACGTCATCCAAAACTGCGGCCATTATGCGCCGTTGATGCAACCCGCTGCGGTAAACTCGCTTATCAAAGATATTTTGCGACAGGCTGAGTAGACATCGTCAGGGGAGATCAACCTCTCAAGTCTCCAAAGTAATGGCGGGCCCTTGGCCCGCCTTACGACAAACCACTCCTCTTTGTGCCAGACCTTCCCTTTCACCCTTTCAATAACCCTAATCCTGCCCCTAATTCCAAGCGGCGGCGTTCATTCTCTTCGTAAGGTGGGCCTTGGCCCGCCCTCCGGTTCCCTCCCCGCCTAATTTCCTCTAAGGCTTTGGCGTCCCCCATCCGGAGCCCCATCATGACCCAAATCATCGAACATCTTGCTGACATTTCAGACCGCTACGACGCGCTCTTTGTTGACCTCTGGGGCTGCGTGCACAACGGGATCAAAGCCTTTCCTGACGCGGTGCAGGCCCTGCGTGACTACCGCGCACGCGGGGGCAAAGTGGTTTTGGTCACCAATGCCCCGCGCCCCCGGGCAGGTGTCATTAAACAGCTCGATCATTTTGAGGTGCCCCCGGATTGCTATGACACCATCGCCACCTCAGGAGATTCTGCGCGCTCCGCCATGTTTCAGGGCGCGGTTGGGGACAAGGTCTGGTTTCTGGGCCAGCCCCATGATCTGCCGTTTTTTGAACCCCTTAGTCTGCTTGAAAATCCCATCAACATCGAACGTGTTCCCCTGAAACAGGCCACTGGCATTGTCTGTACCGGTCCGGAAGACCCCCAAGCGGACCCAAGCGAGATGCGCCCGTTTTTTGCCGTGGCGCGCGACCGGGGAATGAAACTGCTGTGTGCCAATCCTGACATTGTGGTCGACCGCGGCGAGCAGCGCGAATGGTGCGCCGGCGCGCTGGCCCGGTTTTATGCGGAGATGGGCGGCGAAAGCCTCTATTTTGGTAAACCCCATCCCCCGATCTATGATCTGGCCCGCCGACGCCTGATGGCGTTGGGGTCTGATGTTCATGACAGCCGGATTCTGGCGATTGGAGATGGTGTTTTGACGGATATTGCAGGCGCGATGGGCGAGGATATTGATTCTCTTTTTATAACCGGCGGACTGGCTGCATCAGAAACCAAAACTGGCTATCAACCGGACGCAAGCGCGCTAACCGCCTATTTAGAAAAGGAAATGTCCGGCCCCACCTATGCCATTGGGTTTCTGCGCTAGTCATTTTTTCCTTGATTTTCTGCACCTGCAAAGTAATAAAATTGCAAATCTGATCCGTCAGATAGCACTTTGTTTCTTGAAGGTATGATATGTTGGACAATCTTCCACGCGGCACCATCGTCATTGAGGACATCGAAATTGGCATGTTCCGCTATCTGCGCAAGCAGGTGACAGATGCAGATATTGAGATGTTTGCCACCGTTTCAACCGATCATAACCCGGTGCATATGGACGATGATTATGCCCAAGACACGATCTTTCAGGGGCGTATCGCCCATGGCATGCTGACGGCTGGCCTAATCTCTGCGGTGATTGGTGAACAACTGCCGGGCCATGGCACGGTGTATTTGGGGCAATCCTTGAAATTCCTGGCCCCTGTCCGCCCCGGCGACATGGTCTATGCCGAAGTGAAAGTCACCGACATCGACCCTGCAAAACGGATTGTGAAGATGGATTGCCATTGCTCCGTTGAGGGCAAAAAAGTGCTGATCGGTGAGGCAAAGGTGCTGGCACCGTCGCGCAAGTTCGACTGATCCAATCGGGGCACACCCCCAAACCCCAAAAAGGTAGTGGAAAGGTGGAAAAGGCCCTGTTGCCACTGCGGCGCGCCAAGGCTAGGCAAGGGGTATGAAGATCGTTCGCGACTATCAGTTTGTTGACGCAGCCGATCGTGGTGCCATCGCCGCGATTGGTAATTTTGATGGCGTGCATCGCGGCCATCTCTCCGTCATTGAGCGGGCCAAAAATGCAGAACCTTACGCCCCCCTGGGCATCCTGACGTTTGAGCCGCATCCCCGTGAGTTTTTTGCCCCCGATGCGCCCCCTTTTCGTTTGATGGGTGCGGCTGCGCGCGCGCACCGATTGGAAAAGGTCGGGGTGGATGTGCTTTATGAACTGCCCTTTGACGCAGGGTTGGCTGGCCTCAGCCCCCGGGAATTTGTCCGGGACGTGATCCACAATGGCCTTGGCCTGTGCCATGTGCTTGTGGGGGCGGATTTTTGTTTTGGCAAAGGGCGCGCAGGCACCACCGATGATCTGATCGCCTTTGGCCGTGAGTTTGGGTTTGGCGTGACGATTGCACCGCTGATGGAACGCAGTGATCAGACGATCTCATCAACGGCCATTCGCAAGGCTCTGAGTGCTGCCAACCCGCGCGGTGCGGCCGAAATGTTGGGCCATTGGCACCGCATTGAGGGCAAGGTGCTGCACGGAGAAAAGCGCGGGCGCGAGTTGGGATATCCGACCACCAATATGTCCATCGACGGCCTGCACCCCCCCGCCTTTGGCGTCTATGCCGTGTTGGTGGATGTGCTGGAAGGGCCGCAAGCCGGGACCTATCACGGTGTCGCCAGTCTGGGCGTGCGCCCGATGTTTGGCGAAAACACCGCAAATCTGGAAAGCCATCTGTTTGATTTCACAGGTGATCTTTATGGCAAGCCCGTCTCTGTTGCGCTGATCGAACATCTGCGCGGCGAGGAAAAGTTTGACACTCTGGAGGCGCTGATCGCCCAGATGGACAGCGACAGCGACAAGGCACGCACAATTCTGGCCGCGCTATGAGCGACGACGCCATCGACCGTGCTGGCCTGCGCCCCCGGTTTTGGGAAAACGTGCCCATGACCAAGATGACCAACAAGGAATGGGAAGCCTTGTGCGACGGGTGTGGCAAATGCTGCCTGAACAAACTGGAAGATGAAGACACCGGCGAGGTCGCCTTGACCCGCGTGGCCTGTCGGTTGCTCGACGATCAGAGCTGTCTGTGCACACATTATCAAAACCGGCATCAATTTGTGCCCGATTGTATTGTGCTGAAACCGCAGGACATTGAAAGCCACATGTATTGGCTGCCCCAGACCTGCGGTTATCGCCTGATCTATCAGGGGGACGCCCTGCCCGACTGGCACCCGCTGATCAGTGGCACGCAGGCCTCGGTACATGCCGCCGGGATATCGGTGCAACACACTACCGTGTCCGAGTTCGACACCCCGTTCGAAGAATGGGAAGATCACATCATCGAGGAGACCTGAGCGATGTTTTTTGCCTCTGACAACGCAGGCCCCGTACATCCGCAGATCATGGAACGGGTGATCGCCGCCAACGCCGATTACGCCATGCCCTATGGCAAAGACCCCATCATGGATGAAGTGCGCGACGGGATTCGCACCGCCTTTGAAGCGCCAGAGGCCGCCGTTTATCTGGTCGCCACCGGCACTGCCGCCAATGCGCTGGCTCTAGCGACCTACTGCCAGCCCTGGCAAACGGTTTTCTGTGCAAAGACCGCGCATATCCAAGAGGATGAGTGCAACGCGCCTGAATTCTATGCAGGGGGGGCCAAACTGACCATCATCGACACGGATGACAAAATGACGCCGGAGGGTCTGCGCGCGGAGATTGAACCGCGTGATCCAAACGATGTGCATTCTGCCCAGCGCGGGCCGGTGTCGATCACACAGGTGACGGAGCGCGGCTCCGTACATTCGTTAGACGAAATCAGGGCCCTGACCGCGGTCGCACGCGCCTTTGACTGCCCGGTCCATCTGGATGGCGCGCGGTTTGCCAATGCGATGATGGCCCTGGGCTGTACTCCGGCAGAAATGACCTGGAAAGCGGGCGTGGATGTGGTGAGTTTTGGCGGCACCAAAAATGGCTGCATGGGTGTTGAGGCGGTTGTGTTCTTTGACCTTGAAAAGGCGTGGGAATTTGAATTGCGCCGCAAACGCGGGGCGCATCTGTTTTCCAAACACCGGTATCTCTCTGCGCAAATGGCAGGGTATCTGCAGGATGATCTTTGGAAAAAGACCGCCGCACAAGCCAATGAAAACGCGGCCTATCTTGCCAATGGATTGCGCAACGCGGGGGCCGCGTTTCTGCACGAACCGCAAGCCAATATGCTCTTTGCCCGCTTTCCCCGTGCCACCCATCAAAAACTGCATGCAGCGGGTGCAAAATACTATCTCTGGGACGGCCCGCTTGATGGGCCATCGGACGAAATGGTCGCCGCGCGGATGGTCTGTGACTGGTCCATTTCGCGCGACAAAATTGATCAGTTCCTGTCTCATTTCTGACGGCTTTGCACCCATCACATCCTGCGTTGAGGTGGCAAAACAGGCAGGCGGCCTTGCCTTAACTGCGCGCCAGCATCTGCGCAATCGCGGCGGCAACATCCGCCGGATGACTGATCGGTGCCATGTGGCCTGTACCCTCGATCACAACCTCGCGGGCATTGCCAAGCCGGTTCAACAATCCTGCGTTCGCCGCATTGATCACGGGCAAGGAAAGCGCCCCGCGCATGACCAAAGCAGGCGCACCCACGGCCTCCATCCGCCCCGGGGCAAGCAAATCCTGGGCATCGTCGTATAAAAACGGCTTGGTGGCAGGCACCACGGGCACAGCCCGCGCCATGGCCAATTGGGCGCGCTCCGGCAAGGTGTCCCAGCCCGGGCCGGTCGACCACATGCGGTTAAATGCGCGGGCTGCCGCAATGTGATTGCCCGCCCGCAGCTCTGCCTCCATCACTTTCAGATTTTCGTCGTCGTCACCTAGCGCCTCGGGCGACACGGCTTTTGCTGCGGCAAAAAACACCGGCTCGAACAAGGTAAGGCTGCGAATGCGCTCGGGATGCTCAACGGCCATGCGCAGCGCGGTCGCCGCGCCAAATGAATGGCCAATGACATCCATGGGCCCCGTGTCCAAACATGACATCGATGCCTCAAACACGGTTTGTGAAAAATCAGAGATCCCGTCCCAATCCGGGCTTTTGCCATGGCTGGGCATGTCAGGGGCCACCAGGGTGACCCCCTCTCCCAACGCCTTGCACACCCCGCCCCATGCCCCGCCAAAAGCCATTGTGCAATGCAGCGCAAGAATGCGACGCGGGCCTGTGCCCAGTGTCGTGACGTGTGGCGTAAACCCGGGCTGTGCCGTCACAATTTGCCAGCCAAATGCAGATCAAGGTCTTCCAGCTTGTCCTGCCCCCAGAACCGCTGGTCCCCGACCACATAAAACGGTGCACCAAACACGCCTGCGTCAACCGCCTCTTCCAGATTGCGGGCATAGGTCTCGGCACCCTCCAGCAAACCATTGTCGGCAAGGCCTGGATCAAACCCGGCTTCACTCAGACACGCGCGCACGATGGCATCTTCTGCGATGTCATTTTCGTCAGCCCAGACATTGCGGAAAATAATATGGGCCAATTTGCCCAGATCACCCCCACCCGCATTTTGCGCCGCGATAAAGGCATAGGCGGACGGTGCGCCATTGGTCGGCCAATGGGCCGGCTGCAGGTTAAGCGGCATACCGAGCTTTTTCGCCTCACGCACCAGCGCCTGTGCTCGATATTCGATTCGGCTGATGTGGCGGTCTTTGGGCGGCGTACCGCCGGTGCGGCCAAAAGCGGCGACGATATCAAAGGGTTTGTAGTTGATGGTCGCGCCATGTTTGGCCGCTACATCCTCCAAACGGGTCCCAGCCAGATAGCAATACGGGGAAAGCGTCGCGAAATAATAGTCGATCTGAGCCATTTGGGGGGTCCTATTGGGTTGATTGCTTTGCCGCACCGTAGCCCCGTGCTAAGCGAGGTTCAATCTCGCGAATCTGCTTACGCTGCCTACGGAGAACATATGCCCCGCACGTCCGAGCCAAAGCTCATCTCTGGCAATGCCAACCTGCCCCTTGCAACAGCTATCGCGCGACGCATGTCCCTGCACCGGGGGGTCAACGTCGGGCTGTGTGAAGCGCGGGTCGAACGGTTTAATGATGGTGAAATTTTTGTTGAGGTTTTCGAAAATGTGCGCGGCGAGGACATGTTTGTCATCCAATCCACGTCAAACCCTGCCAATGACAACCTGATGGAGCTGCTGATCATGGCCGACGCCCTGCGCCGGTCCTCTGCTGCACGTGTCACGGCCGTCTTGCCCTACTTCGGCTATGCCCGGCAGGACAGACGCACAAAAGCACGCACGCCGATTACGGCCAAATTGGTGGCAAACATGCTGGTGGGCACAGGGATTGAGCGGGTACTGACCATGGATCTGCACGCCGCCCAAATTCAGGGCTTTTTCGATATTCCGGTTGATAACCTTTATGCCAGCCCCGTGTTCGCGCTGGACATCAAAAGCCACTTCAAGGATCAGATGGGTGATCTGATGATTGTATCACCTGACGTGGGCGGCGTGGCCCGCGCGCGTGAACTGGCAAAACGTGTCAACGCGCCCCTTTCCATTGTCGACAAACGGCGCGAAAAACCCGGCGAAGTGGCTGAGATGACCGTGATCGGGGACGTCAGAGGCAAAACCTGTCTGATTGTGGACGACATCTGTGACACTGCCGGGACCCTGTGCAAAGCGGCAGAGGTCTTGATCGAAAACGGTGCAAAAGAAGTGCACTCCTATATCACCCACGGCGTGATGTCGGGCCCGGCCGTCGACCGAGTGACAAAATCAGTGATGAAATCACTGGTCATCACCGACAGCATTGCCCCCACCGATGAAATAAAGAAAGCCAAGAACATTCGCATCGTGCCCACAGCCCCGATGTTTGCACAGGCCATCCTGAACATCTGGAACGGCACGTCGGTGTCATCCTTGTTTGAAGCAGAAAGCCTGGGCCCGATCTATGACGGTATGTACGCAGCCGAGTGAGGGAGATCAGGCGCGGCAGATCCGGCGCTTAAACCACGTCCCAATCCTCGGGGTCAGACATTTCCCCAATCGCAAGCCATGCAATGCGCACACGCGCAACATGGGTGTCCCCCCAGGTACGAAACACCATGTCAAATCCAGTAGTGGTCACGGTTTCGGCTTCCAGATCCACGCGCATGGTTGTCGTCGCGTCCACATCCCACAGGGACAGCGACAATTGCACAGTTGGGGGCGACTTATATTCCTCGGAAAATTTAATCCGACGACGGCGTTCGCGCTGACCACGCCCGGTCCACATCTCGCCACCATCCTGAAAGTCCGTGAACAAGACCACATCCCCGTTATCGACACCAACGGTATGCGTGTTGAGTTTCTTCATTGATGGTGGGCCTGCCTGAACTAACGATTGCGCCATTTCATACGTTTTATTTCCCTCAAAGTAAAAGGGGCACAATTTTTGCCGGGGAGAAAGAACGAACGGGCCAGTTGACCCGCCTAAGGGTAGCCCGGCAGTGCGATTTTAGTGGGATACCGAGGGTATTACCCACCTAATTTCTTACTAAAGTGAATTAATCACAAATACTTAATCAACTAGACCGGCAACGGAGCGACACAACCATAGGAGAATTGTCGTAAATCGATCGGTGCGCCAATTGATCAAATAGGCAACAAATTCCCGACAGCCGCATCCGACCTATCCCTCAAGATACACGCGAGACGTGTGGATCGTATTACTTAACACAAAAACAATCAAGCCAATGGGCTTTGTTTTTGTTAAACAATATGGACAACTGGTAGAATAATCCGGGGGGATTCTGCACGTCATGACAACTGGTCAACCGGCTGAACAGCTTAAGCAATCTGCGCCCGTTGGATCGTTTTTCTCATCGATGCAACTGCGGCGCCTCAAATCCCACACAAGTACACAGCCTGCCTTGAGCTCAGAGACCCATCTTGGCGCATTTCTGTTCCTTGATCTGGTGTCCTTTACCCGGCTGGGCGAACAGCTCAGCGAACAGGGTCTCAAAGGCGCCGAAGTGCTCTCTGACGTGTTGCAGGCCTATTTCCGCCCGATCCTGGATACCATACGGGACCACGGCGGCGACGTGCTGTTTTTTGCGGGCGATGCATTGGGTATCATCTGGCTTGCCGACGACAATGACCCGGCAGAGGCCAGTGCGCGCGCGGCACAATGCGCCTTGGCCGTTCAGCAACGGATCGCAAAAATCACCTCCCCTTTAGGACAACCGCTCACGTTTCGGGCCTCTTTGGGCATCGGCCCGGTAGAGGCTTTTGAAGTTGGCGGTGTGGATGACAACTGGATGCAGCTGGTGCGTGGGCGCGCCATTGACCTGGCCTGCCGCGCGGATGAACAAGGCAGCGGCGGGACCGTTGTGATGACCGAACACTGCGCGCGCCATCTGGCCCCCTTTTTGCCGGACATCAGCCCTATTGGCATTGGGTTTGTGCGGCTCAACGGCATTGAGCGGCCCCTGCCTGTACGCAACTCAGCAGAGAACACCCTGAGTGCGGAACAGGAACAGCTGTTGGGTAAGCGTCTGAGCGAGGCCGTACACCGCCACCTCTATTACCCCAGCAGCGCTGTCGCCGCTGAATTTCGCAGGATCACGGTCCTGTTTGCTGACATTTCTGACACCAGCCCTGAAACCTTGCATGTGGCGGTGCGCACCGCACAACAAGACGTGCAGCATTTCGACGGCGTTGTGTACCAATTGCAAGAGGATGACAAAGGGACCGGACTGGTTATTGTCTTTGGGTTGCCGGGAAGCTCACATGCGGATGACCCCGTGCGTGCGCTCTTGCTTGCCCAACGGATCGCGGCGTCTTTTGAACAGCTTGGCATTTCGCCGCGTCTTGGCATTGCGACAGGGACGGCGTTTTGTGGCCCCCTTGGCACATCAGATCGTCAGCAATACTCCATTCTCGGCTCCACCGTAAATCTTGCAGCGCGGCTGATGAGCATCGCAAAACCCGGTGAGACCTTTTGCGACGGACAAACCCGCAAACAGGCCTTGAATGATTTCGATTTTGCAAAATCGGGCAGTACCCTGCCCAAAGGGTTCAAAGATACAGTGCCGATCTACAAACCCGGTGCGCGCAGTGAACGCATTGTGGCACATGTGGATGACATCGAGCTGGTTGGGCGCGAAAGTGAGGTTGCCGACATCACGGCGCAGATTGCCAGGGCAACAACAAGTGGCACCTCAAATCTGCTTGTGATCCGTGCGGATGCCGGTGTTGGCAAATCCGCCCTCTTGCAAAAGGCCCGCGCCATCACCGCGGCACAGGATTTGCTGGCAATCAACGGATCGACGGATCCCTTTGAAACCGAAACCGCCTATTTCGCCTTTCGCAACATCGCGCGTCACTGGTGTGGGCTTGATGGCATCGACGATGAAACAGCCATTATCGCGCAGCTTGAACATACATTGGCGGATGCCCCGGATATGGTGCCGCTGATCCCCTTGTTGGGGCCTGTTATCGGGGTGGACATCCCTGAGACGGACCTAACCTCAGGCCTGCGCGGGCAGTTGCGTTCGGAAAACACCCAGCGGGTATTGCTCCATATCGCTGCGGCGAGTTTTCAGAAGTCGCCAGCCGTGATCCTGATCGAAGACGGGCATTGGATGGACGGCGCGTCCTGGGCCTTTCTGACCCACCTATTGGACAATATTTCAGGCCTTTTGGTTTTGCTCTCCACGCGCGCCCTGACCGAAGGGGCCGGTGCCAGAGCGCCTGTCTTGCAGGACAAACGCACCCAATTTATCGACCTTTCACCGGTGTCGCGCGCGGGAACGCTCGACATGATCCGCCAACAGCTGCGCGTCACAGAGGTGTCCGAGCAGACACTCAGCCTGGTCTTTAATCGGGCAGAGGGGAACCCCCTGTTTGTGCGAGAAATTCTACGCAATCTGATCGAAGCGGGTGCCTTGAAGGTCACAAATGACCGCGTTGAATTGCTCAAACGGCAGGATGACGCCGAACCCGTCCCGGACACATTGGACGGCGTGATCACCTCACGTATCGACCGGCTGGAAACCGATGCGCAGATCACCATCAAGGCCGCTGCCGTTCTGGGCCGCGCCTTTGATGCGGACCTGTTGCAGGCGGTGCACCCGCTGTCGCTTGACCCGCCGCTGCTGGACTCCCAGCTTGCTGTGCTGGAGGAAAACGGATTTTTGCTGCGCAACACCGGCAAAGACGACTATGTTTTTCACCACGCCCTGACCCGCGATGCGGCATATAACCTGCTGTCATTTGCCCAGCGGGAATCCCTGCACCACAAAACCGCGCTGGCGATGGAGGTCAAACACGCAGGCAACACCGAACAGATCAACGCGCGCCTTGGCTATCATTTCCGCATGGCGGGCATCCCGGAAAAGGCTGCGCCCCCCCTTGCCGCCGCCGGAAGTACCGCCTTGGACGCCTACGCCAGTTCGGATGCCATCGAATTGCTGACCACTGCGCTGCGGCTGGACGAAGAACATCGCGGCAAGGACATCGGCGTTGATCTGACCCGCACCAACTGGTGCCGCCTGATTGGGCAGGCCTATTTCAATCAGGACAATCAACCCGAAGCCGCAAACTGGTATCGCCGCGCCATTGATGAGGCTGGTGTGGCCCCGCGCCGTCCGGTGCTCAGCATCATCCCAACCTTGCTGCGGGCGATTTTCAGACCCTCCAGCCTTGATGTGCCCCGGCCCAACGGTCTGAAGGACGAGGACCGCGACAGAATTACGGCGGGTCTGACTTCTGCACGTGAATTGGGCCCGATTTACCTATGGGAAAGTGATCTGAACAAATTTGCCCTGAACGCGGTAAATCTGGTGCGCATGTCCTCCGTTGTGGGTCCGACAAGCGAATCTGCCAATGCGCTCGCGACCTTGGCCTTTATGATGTCCTCAGCGGGCCTGCGCAAAAAGTCCGAAACGGTCGCGTTGCAGGCTGTGCGCATGGCAGAGGATTTTGGCGATGTGCCACAGCTGATTGGCGTGCAGGTGGTTTCTGGCATGGTGTTGGCGCAAAATGGCTCTGCTGGCCGGGCCCTGCCCCTGTTTGAAGCCGCAGAGGGCGCATCAGGCGAATTGATTGCCGGGATCTGGCGCCACCGGTGCAAATACATGCTGGCAGATGCGTTGACCTGGCTGGGCCGTTACGAAGAAGCGCATCAGCTGTTTTTGGACACCGCCGTGTTGTCCCACAGCGCTGAGCCACATGCGGTCAGCACCGCCACCGCCATGGCCGCCCTTAACCTTTTGCGTCTGGGTAGAGCGCAAGATGCCCTGGACCTGCTGGAGGGACCGGACGGTGTCGCCCATGCTTTGGCCTGTGGTGTCCCCGCCTCCCCCATTTTGTGCTTGGGCGTGATGGCAGAGGTCAGGCGGGCACTTGGACAGAAAGAGGCCGCACTTGCCGCAGCCGCGCAGGCCGAGCAACAAGCCACGGAAAAGGACGACGGCACCGGCTATTACAGTGGCATATTTGGCTATTCCTCCATCCTGAATGTGCGCTTGCAAACGGGAGAATTGGGCGGCGACGACGGTGCCGCACTGGACCTGAAGCGCGTGCAAAAGTTGACCAAGGTGGCCCCCCTTGGACTCCCCACGCAGGCACTGTGGCAGGGCCTCTGGGAGGTCAGACAGGGCCGAACAGACAAGGCAAAAAAGCAGTTCAATATCGCCATCTCTGCCGCAACACAGGCCAACCATCCCTTTGAGTTGGGCCGCGCGCTGGTCGAACTGTCAAAACTGTGCGACGGTGATAAGAAACATGAATTATTGCGCCAGGCGACAGATGTATTTGAACGTCACAACATGTCGCTGGAGCTTGCCACCATCCGCACCTCATTTGAGACCCAAGAATAGAAGACAACCATATGACAGACAAAAAGAAAGTTGCGATCCTTGGCGGTGGCCCCAGCGGCCTCGCCGCCGCCTTTGGCCTCACAGCGACGCCCGCCTTGCGCGAAGCCTATGACGTAACGATTTACCAGGCCGGGTGGCGTGTTGGGGGCAAATGCGCCTCCGGGCGCGCGGGGCCTGAAAACAAGGTGGAACAAAACGGCACACATTATCTGTTTGGCTGTTATGACAACACGCTGGAGCTGGGAAGAGCCTCCTATGCGGAGCTGGCAGCGGCGGGCAACACCGACTTTGGCGACTATAAGACCTCCCTCCTGCCCCGCGATCTATTGGCATTAAAGTACTTTTTTCGCGGGCAATGGCGGCTTTGGCCTGTGCCACTGCCCGCAAATGAGTCCGCCCCCGGCAAGACGGCAGGTTTTCTGAAACCCGGCGAATACATGATGATGGCGTTTCAGTCGCTGATCTATTTCATTTTTGGCGTGCGCATTGGCTATTTTCTGCGCCCCCCGGCCCCGTTTGATACGGACCGTCCCGCGATCCTGCTTGCGGTCTATGCCGTTTTGCAGCCAGTGTTTACGGTCCTTGGCTGGATCCTCTGGGCAATTGGCCTGGCCTTGGTGCGCCTGACCGCTGATCTGCTGCGATTGCTGGGTGATCCTGATTTTCTTTTCGTTGCCAAAGTGTTGTCGGGCATTCGTTGGTTAAACAACCTGGTATTTGCTCGATTGGCAAAGCGGTTTGCGCCATTCTACAAACTGTACGTCTTGATGGATTTTGCCTGCACATTGGGCATCGCTCTTTTGCGTGACCGGGTGCCCGCCTTGGGGTTAAGCGTTATTGAACCAATGGAATTTCGCGCCTGGCTTGATCATCACGGGGCCTCTGAATTGTCCCTATGGTCGCCTTTTGTGATCACCTGGTATGATGCGGTAGCAGCCTATGAGGACGGCGATACCAGCCGCCCCAACCTTTCTGCCGGTGTGTCCATGATGGCAATCACCGCCGCGTTGTTCACCTACAAAGGGCACTTTGCCTATCAGATGCGCGCCGAAATTGGCGATACTCTGGTCGGCCCGGTCTACGAGGCCCTGCGCGCGCGCGGTGTTAAGTTCAAGTTCTTTCACCGCATTCGCGACGTCATACCGGGCAAGGACAATGAGATTGCAGAGATCGAGATTGAACAGCAGGTGACCCTGAAATCCGGTGATCCGACCTCCTATCAGCCTTTCATCGAGGTTCTGGGGCAAAAGGTCTGGCCCAGTGCGCCGCTGTGGGATCAAATTGAACAGACGCCGCCCGACCCTTCTGAAAACCTGGAATCCTTTTACACCAGATGGCAGGGTGAGATGTTGCCCCCCCTCCGCCGGGGCCTGGATTTTGATGAAGTTGTCATGGCCATGCCCGTCGCCAGCCTGACGACGTCCTGTTCAAAACTCGTCGCGCGCTCAGAAAAATGGCGCGACATGACAGACAATCTGACCGGCGTCGAGACCCAAACCATGCGGCTTTATTTCAGCACGGCGCTGGATCAGATGGGGTGGAACCTGCCCACACCCATTTTGTCCAACTACGCCCTGCCCTTTGCCACGTGGGAGGACAATGGCGAATTGATCAAGGTACAGACATGGCCCCCCGGCAAGGCGCCAAAATCCATCGCCACCCTGTTTGGGCCCATCCCTGCGCCACGCATACCACCACCTGCAACAGATCACGATTATCCCGAGCGTCAGAACAAGATCGCCGTGGAAAACACGCGGCAGTTTCTGAACAACAACATCGGTGCGCTTTGGCCTGAGGCCGCAACGCTCGAAAACCCATTGGGAGTGAATTGGTCTTTGTTGATGGATTCCAGTGAGGCCACGGGCGAGGCCCGGTTAAACGCGCAATACGTGCGCGCCAATTCGGGCCCCTTGCAACGCTACACCACCGCGCGCGCAGGTACGGCGCAGCACCGTCTGGCATCTGACGATTCACAGTTTTCAAACATGGTGTTGGCGGGGGACTGGACCTCAAACCACTACCTGATCGGCAGCATCGAAGGGGCCATCATGTCGGGCTATCAGGCCAGCCGTGCCATCTGCGGATCACCCCGCGTGATCCCCGGTGAAAACACCGGCCTCTGACAACGCATATTTCAAGAAACAGCACATTCAAAGCACCACCTATTCAGACCAATAAAGACGACCTCGGGGGAGGGGCAAATGACCAAAAAGAAAAAAATCGCCGTACTTGGCGGAGGGCCCACAGCCATGTCAGCAGTCTATTGGCTGACCTCCACCCCGGAGCTGCGCGAAAAGTATGACATCACCGTCTACCAGATGGGCTGGCGTCTGGGCGGCAAAGGGGCCAGCGGACGCGGCAAAGACGGTCGTATTCTGGAACACGGGCTGCACGTGCTGTTTGGTTTTTACCAGAACTTTTTCTTCATGATGCGTCATGCTTACGCTGAACTCGGACGCCCCAAAGGGCACCCTCTGCGCACATGGCGGCAGGCCTTTCACCCCGGTCGGATTGGCGTGGAAGAAGAATACGTACAAGGCGCATGGGACCCATGGGTGATCCCCTTTCCCGGCAATTCCGGGGTGCCGGGGTCCGGCGGTGCCCTGCCCACCATCTTCCAATACCTCTCCATGCTGTTTCAGGGGATGATCACCCTGCTGTTTGGCTGGCGCGCTGGTTACAAGATGGACGAACGGCTGAACCTGCGCGGCGACGCCTGGGAAGAGGGCAAAGACCCACCCCTGGGCGGCAAAGAACCCTGGGGCACGATGCTGGTCTTTAAAATAGGGTATTTCGTGCTGAAATGCATGACCTGGCTGATCTGGGGCATCCGACGATACGTGCCTTGGGTTGGCTGGGGCTATCAGGCGGTGCGCCGATTTGTCTGGTTTTTTCTGCTACGACTGGCGCGCAAGAGCCGCCGCGCCCATCGCTTCTGGCTCGACATCGACACCATGACCACCTTAATGCGTGGCATTGTTGTGGACGGGCTATTACTGCCCGGTGGCTTCGCAAAGATCGACGATCTGGATTTCCGCGAATGGCTGGTAAAGCACGGGCTACACAAGGAAACGCTGGGCACCACGCTGGTGCGCACGATCTATGACGCCGCATTTTCCTACGAAAACGGTGATCCAAACAGGCAACGCGTCTCTGCGGGTGCCACCGTCCGTGTGCTGTTGCGTTGGGTCTCCACGTACAAAGGGGCTGCGTTTTTCCGCATGCAGGCGGGCATGGGGGACACGGTGTTCACTCCGCTCTATCTTGTTCTGAAAGAGCGCGGCGTAAAGTTTGAGTTCTTTCACAAGGTTGACGCGCTGCACCTGTCGGATGACCGCAAATCCATCGCCAGCATGAGCATGAACCGGCAGGTTGATCTGATTGACCCCAGCAAGGAATACGACCCCCTTGAAACAGTGCAGGATCTGGAGTGCTGGCCCGCTGGCCCGCGCGTTGAGCAGATCAGTGACCCGGGCAAGATTGAGGGCATTGATCTGGAAAGCTATTACAGCGGCCAAATGGGCACGCCCGTGACCAAAACCATGGGAGAGGACTATGACGAGGTGCTGTTTGGCATCCCGATCTCGGCTGTGCGCTTTGTCTGTGCGGAACTGGTGGCGAATGAAGACACGCCGCAATGGGCTGACATGGTCGACAACGTCAAAGCGGTGCAAACCGTGGCTGCGCAGCTGTGGATGGACCGCGATCTGGAAGAATTGGGATGGGAAACACCGCAGCCCCTGCTGAGCCTGTTTGTGGAACCCTATAACACTTGGGCTGACATGTCTCAGGTGATCAAGCGCGAGGATTGGCCCACGGATACGCCTGTGCGCAACATTGCCTATTTCACCGGTGCCCAGCCCGGCCCGACGGACCCGCCTGACCCCAGTGATCTGGGCTTTCAAAAGGAAATGGACGCAAACGCCTACACGGATTTCATAAAGTTCCTGAAAAGCGAATCCCACAATCCTGACCGTGACCCGGCCATTGGCGGTCTGACAACCCTGTGGCCCGGTGCCGCTGATCCCGAAAACCCGAAAGTTCTGGATTGGTCGCGCATCGTAGACCCCTCTGGCGCAGAAGGCATTGAACGGGTGAAATCGCAATACTGCCATTCCAACTGCGGCCCCTCAGAGCGCTGTACGCTGTCCCTGCCTGGTACAAACCGGCACCGCATGAAGGCAGGAGAAACCGGGTATGACAATCTGGTGGTGACGGGCGACTGGACGGACAACAACCTCTATCTGGCATTCATGGAAGCGAGTTTTCAGGCCGGTATTCTTTCGGCCCGCGCCATCGCGGATGAGGACTTTCCGATCATTGGGGAGTGGTTGAACCACTAGGGCGTCTGATCTGGACCCAAAGTGCCCAACCGCGCTGTGATTGGATATGGGAAAGCGCATGCCTTTCGCGTTGAATTGGCTGCAAAGCCAGTGGTTGCGTCGGAAATTGAGGAGATGAGATGGTACTCGCCAGATCAAAAAAATGAGCTTGCCATAGCACCACTTAGTCGAATCCTTTTAGGATTCATTCAGGGTGATCAGCTCATCGCACCACTTCCCGATGATAGCTGACCGGGACGATTCGCCGCTGCACTTTTGAGTGTAGAAAACACCTCTTTACGAGCTATTGATCGCATTTGAAAAATACTATTCTGCAGAGCTAATCAGCCGTCAAGGCACCATTTTTTGCTAACTCTTTGTTCGTATCAGGTCCGAACCAATCGTATTCAATCTTTCGAGCGACCTTGTGGGCGAACTCTGTTCCGTGAAGCCCGCTGACTACATGAAGAGCCGCTTCGATCGGCCCAATTAAGCCGCAAGCCGTGAGCAAGTTCCCGTTTTCCCTGTACACCACGTTGCTTACAATATGGCTGCCAGGTGCGGCATCCGACATCACGGAAATTGTATCTGGATGACTTGTAAATTCAATGCCGTGGGTATCCAGCATGTCTTTCACCAACATTGCGCCACGGCAAATGGAAATAAGGAGGCATGACTCGGTCGATAGTGTTCTGAGCCACTTTCTAAGCGTCCGGCTCTGAGCCGCCAACTCGATCCCTGTCCCAGCAGGAAGAACCAGAATGTCGATGTCAGGCTGATCGGAAATATGCACGTGGGACGTTACCTGAATTCCGCTATCTGTTGTAAAGCTCTGCTCATCAACGGATACACAAAACACATTAAAGAGGGATCTTCCGGCAATACCGTTGCATGCTGAAAATACAAGCGAGCTTCCGAACAGGTTGCCGTCATCAATTCCGTCAAATGCAAGAATGCCAACGGTCATCTCTTTTGCTTCGGTATCAGATCGGATCATTGATTGTCCCAGAGGAATAAATGCTGCACTGCTGACCGCATTGGTACTAAGATAAATCCTGATCGCATGAGGATGCACCTCTTTGGTTGGCCCTAAATGGTCGGGATTGTAACAACGGAGACAGCATGGACAATATCTCAATCGACTATGCCGTAGTTACCTACACACTTGGCATCTACGCGGCAATTGTGGTTAGCCCCGGGCCCAACTTTGCGCTTGTATCCCGTTTGGCGCTGCAAGGACGTAAAACGGCCTGCTGGGGTGCTATTTGTGGCCTTGCTTGCGTTAGCGGCGACGATTTATGCCGTGCTCGCGATGGTTGGACTATCGGCAATACTGACTGAAATCGGTTGGGTTGCGCGCGTTGTCCAGATTGCTGGGGGTCTATACCTTGTTTACCTTGGCGCTACCGCTTGGCGATCATCGGTAGGCGCGGGAACGTCTGGTCAGCAAGCTAATGGTAAGCAGCGCAAGACGTTTGTTTCTGGTCTCAGGCTGGGGGCGCTCGTAAATTTTTCCAATCCGAAGGCAATAGCATTTTTCGTGGGCCTCTATGCGGTTGCAGTGCCGCCAGATGCTACAGTTGAAACACGAATAGCCATTCTTCTTGGGGGAGCAGCCCTCGAACTTGGTTGGTACGGTCTCCTCTCTAGCGTGCTTTCGCAAGGCGCGTTTCGTAGTGCATATGAAGCTGGCGCAAATTGGATTGAACGAGGCATTGGATCAGTATTGATTCTCTTCGGAGCAAGAATGATCGCTGACAAATGATGAAATGTTCGCCGGCCACGCAATGAAGGCGACCGGCGTAGTGAGAACGGCTACTTTGCGTATTGTCACTCTTTGAAATCAACTTGACTTTGGCGCTCTGTAAGCGGTCACGCCGCCCTGAGTTTCCAGGGTAGGAGTTGCTCGATGTCGCGCTGTTTGTGGCCCTGGGCAATGGCGGTAAGGACGCCGGTCAGGTAGGCAAGGGGTTCGATTTTGTTGAGCTTGCAGGTCTCGATCAAGGTCGCGCAGGTTGCCCAGTTTCTGGCGCCGTCATCATGGCCTGCGAACAGGGCGTTCTTTCTGTTGGAGGCAATCGCACGGATGGTGCGCTCGACGGCGTTGCTATCCATTTCGATCCGGCCGTCCTCGAGGAATAACGTAAGCGGTGCGCCGCCTCCACACTTACGGCGTAGCGCTTGATCTGCGATTCAGAGGCTTCTTTGGTTTGTTGGGAGTTTCTCGATGGGAGCTACAAGCGAGTTTCTAGCAATGGTACCGCGCCGGGTGGACGGGAAGCGGGATTGGCCGCCTGAGTTGAAGGCGCGGATCGTGGCGGAGACGTTGATCGAAGGCGAGACGGTCAAGGCGGTGGCGAAGCGATACGAGCTGATCCCCAGCACGGTATCTGACTGGTGGCGGATGGCGCGGCAGGGCAAGCTGGTTCTGCCAAACCTAGATGGCATGGATTTTGTGCCAGTCGAGGTTGAAGCGCCTGCGCCTGTGCCTGTTGCCCCGCCTTTGCCCAACCTGGTCTCCAATACGCTGGATGTGATCAAGGGCGACGTCACCGTGCGTCTTGATGCAGCAACGCCAGCAATGCGGGTCGCCGAGATCGCACGGGCCATAGCCCCGTGATCACGCCGTCTCACAAGGTGCGGATCTTTGTGGCCAGTGATGCCCCCTCTCAGCAGATTGCGTCGCAATCGCCTGCCGGGCAGTGGTAGGACTTCCGCAAAGGTCATGACGGGCTGGCCGCCTTGGTGCAGAGCCAGTTACGCCAGAAGCCATTCGATGGGGCTGTCTATGTCTTCCGCGCCAAGCGGGCGGATCGTCTGAAGCTGATCTATTGGGACGGGTGCGGATTGGTGATGGCATACAAGCGGCTGGAGGATAACAGCTTCACATGGCCCGCGATCAAGAATGAGGTGATGCGGCTGGAACTGGCCCAGTTCGAGGCGCTGTTCGCAGGTTTGGATTGGCGGCGCGTGCGCCCTTTGGAGGTGGCAGCACCAGCTGCGGCGGAGTGACTCACAGCGGTCTTTGCACGAGTCATTGTGCTATAGTATCGGGCATGACTGCACCCGATGAATTGCCCAACGACATTGCCGAACTGAAGGCAATTATCCGTGCGCAGCAGGACCAGAATGCGCGGCTTGAGGCACTGGTCGCCTCGTTCAAGAAGGCGCTCTTTGGAAGTAAATCCGAGAAGATTGACCCGGCCCAGTATGAACTGGAACTCGAGGATATCGAGACCGCCATCGCGCAGGTGGAGGCCGAGATTGACGCCGACGCGCGCACCGCGCCTGTGCGGCCAGCAAAGCCGCGCCAGACCAATCGCGGATCACTGCCCAAACATCTGGAGCGAGTTGAAGTGGTCATTGAGCCAGAGCTGTCTTGCGCCTGCGGAACCGAGCGTCATGTCATTGGCGAGGATGTGAGCGAACGGCTGGACATCATCCCGGCCCAGTTCCGGGTGATCGTAACCCGCCGCCCTAAATACGCTTGCCGATCCTGCGAAGGTGGGATCACCCAGACCCCGGCGACTGCCCACATCATTGCAGGCGGCATGCCAACCGAAGCCACGCTGGCCCATGTGCTCGTCTCAAAATACGCGGATCATCTGCCCCTTTACCGACAGGCCCAAATTTACAGCCGCCAGGGGCTCGATCTGGATCGTTCGACCCTGTCCGCATGGGTTGGAAAGTCTGCGTTTGAGCTGACCCCCATTTATAATGCCCTGATGGCCAATCTGAAGCGCTCCACCAAGCTCTTCATGGATGAAACAACCGCGCCAGTCCTGTCCCCAGGGCGGAAAAAGACCAAAACTGGATATTTTTGGGCGTTGGCCCGTGATGACAGGCCTTGGGGTGGTGATGATCCTCCCAGTGTTGCCTTCACATATGCACCGGGACGCTCCGGTCAGCATGCCGAAAATATTTTGAAAGGCTTTAGCGGCATCCTGCAGGTCGATGGTTACGCAGGCTATAACCGCTTACTCAAACGCCCAGTTCAGGACGTGACACTGGCCTATTGCTGGACGCATGCTCGCCGCAAACTGCACGACGTCACGCAATCTGGCGCGGCACCAATCGCACAGGAAGGCTTGGCGCAAATCCAGGCGCTCTATCGCATCGAAAAAGATCTGCGGGGCTTGCCTGCCGACCACCGATACGCTGCACGGCAGGACCGCTCAAAACCCATCATAAAAGATTTTGAGCTTTGGCTTGCCCAAAGCCGCGCCCGCGTCTCAGCGAAGCCGCCAACCGGAGAAGCCCTGAAATATATCGCCAAATACTGGGACGGGCTGATCCGGTTCCTCGACGACGGTCGCATCGAAATCGACAACAATCCCGTCGAGCGCACCATCCGTCCCATCGCCCTCAACCGCAAAAACGCGCTCTTCGCCGGACATGATGCCGGGGCGCAAAACTGGGCCGTCATCGCGTCCCTCATCGAGACCTGCAAACTCAAAGAGATCGAACTCCACGGATATCTGTCAGCTGTTCTCACCGCCATCGCACAAAGACACAAACAAACCGATATCAACGAACTACTGCCCTGGTACTATGCCAAGCCCGTGTGACCGGCGCACCGCTTACTCTGAGACATACAGTTGCTAGGAAGTATGTAGATACGGATTGCATTTCACTATTCATCCTAATGCCCGGTATCGGAAATTGGATGGTCTACCACAACGTAGAGCGGCCCCATCCGACGCACGGTGTATTTACGCCGGATGAGGCCTATGGAAGCAAGACCAAACCCATGAAATTGGCAGCCTAAATCAAACCCTGATCCACCTTAAGCTGGCTGAAATCTGGTCTAAATCTAGAACCACCTCTCTCATTTCTAAAGTAGTAAGCTACCGTTGTCGTGAGGTTCCGGTTCCTCAACTAGCCTCACTTGTGGTGTTGCATTTTGGTATGTCAAACCGGGGTCGTTGGTCTGTCCGCTAGCATTTACGCCCGACGTCGGAACCGTAGTTGAGCTTGAGTTGTTTTGCGAGAGGTTGAACAAATCGATCGTGTCACTGTTCAGCATCTGCTCGAGAGCATCGTTATCGCTTTGACCGGCCGCCGGAATTTCAGAAGAAAACCGCATATCATCCTGAAGCTCAACCACCGATCTCAAATCAACATCTTCGGACTGTACACCATTCAGAAGCACCTCGACCTCGCCGATACGGAGCATCAATCCTTCCTCCAACTGTTCCGCATTCAGGACGCTGCCTGCTTCAAAACGACCACCAATCTTGTCGACAAAGGTTATCTTGTCCTCACCGCGACCGAAGTCGGTAATTACATTACGTCCTTGTTCGTTGTGGAACACGAAAGTGTCGTTACCCCGACCACCGGTGAGGGTGTCGTCTTCGCCACGGCCTGTCAGGATGTCATCGCCTTTCCCGCCAAACAGGATGTCGTTTCCATGGCCGCCCGAGATGAAATCATCCCCCTTGCCACCTTTGATAACATCGTCATTGCGGTTGCCAAAGAGACGGTCATCTCCACTACCACCTTTAATGTTATCGGACCCGATCCTCCCGTCGACACGGTCATCACCGTCACCCGCAGAGAATGTGTTGTCGCCACGATCACCAACCAGATAGTCCCGGCCAGATGTGCCCACATTCGGGCTTTCTGCAGCGGCCATGATGACCTCAACCGTGGCCGTTTCCGTTCCACCCTTTCCATCGGAAATTGTGTAAGTCAACGTGGCAGTCTGGGCCGTCGTCACACCATCTTTGGGCGTTACACGAAGCTGGTTGTTGACAATGTCGACTGTGAAGTTTGGATTGTCAGACATCGCATTGGTCAGGCTTAATTGATCACCGTCCGCGTCCTGATCATTTTCCAACACATCAATACGCTTTGACTGGTTGTTTGCCAGGAACAGTTCGTCATTTTCGGCGATAGGAGACGTGTTTGGATCCTGCACAGGTGCGGCGGCGATGTTGACAGACAGCGTTGCCGTGTCGGTGCCACCCTTGCCGTCCGAGACCTCGTAGGTGATGCTCGCCGTCTGCGCCGTGCTGATGTCAGTCGGGTCGACCATGATCTTGCCATCGACAATCCGCACGGACACGTTGGGGTTGTCAGAGGTGGCATTGGTGATCTCCAGCGTATCGCCATCCGGGTCCCGGTCATTTGCCAGCACGTCAATCATGGCAGTCTCATCATGCTCTAGCGAAACCTCGTCATTGCGCGCATTCGGATCTCGGTTTGGATAGTTCGCACCATCCGGAAGATCGACCATCTCGCGGACATTGAAGTC
>CALFWM010000016.1 GCA_937928635.1 uncultured Sulfitobacter sp.
TAGCGCCCCAAGATGCAAAACCTCTTCGCATGTAGGGATGACCAGGGCGATGCCACGTTGCTCAATAATACCAAGCAATGCGTCACCTGCGGCATCTGGATTTTCGCCAAAGGCTGGAATCTGAAAGTATGGAATTTCCAATCGGCTCGCTCCGGCCAACGGGTATTTCAAATGATCCACCAAGGTCACTGCGTGCCCGGCGTCGATAAGCAACCTCGCAAGGTGAAACGCCACCGGCGCGCGTGCGCCGGTGATCAAGATTGGTTCCTTCGACGTCGTCATTGAAATAACGCTCACCTCAGAAATATGTCTTCTTTTTTGTCCTAAAGCAGAAACCCATAAACCTGAATCACTTGACGCTACCTGAAATCAAAGATTTCAACGCGAGCGAGACACAACGAAGACTTCATCATTGAACCAAAGATCACCGTATTTCTGCAGCACATCAGCGGTTACGTTGAAGTGTCGTGATCCGTCTAGGGTTTCTTCAAGTAATTTATCATCAATCTGTGCGACATAGGTGGCCGCGTTCCAAGCAGCAGATAATGTCGAAGTACCGATGGATGGGCCGATCTCTTCTGGAAGCGTATGCATCCGGTAAGACAAGAGCGCATCTGCGTCACTTGGGATGGACATGTCAAAATTTGCGGCGTCATTACCCAGTTCGATGCGTAATGCTGCAACCAGATCATATCGTGTGACAGGGAACAGATCAATTTGCGGCCAAATGGCGTTTACGATCTCTTCACCTGCGTCGTTTCCAGAAGATTGGACAGTCACCAGACGTCCTCCCGGGGCGAGGCTTCTGGCAAGCGGGGCGAGCACGGATCGTGCTTTTTGAACAGGATCTGTGCGTGCGCGCCAAGGCTGCGATGCAAGCGCCAGATCGTACTCTGCGTACCTTTCTCCCGGTCGAGGAATAACGTTGTTGAGTAAGAAACTATGATCTTTTCGATAGATGATTAGAACCGTTGGCGTAACGTAAAGCGGATTTCCGGTCTTTTTTGATGAACGCACTTGCCAGTTTTCGACCAAAAACGGCTCTAAATTGCGAAGCTGCTCCTGAAAGCCAATGGATGTGTCACCCTCCAAGACGATTGTCTTCCAGACAAGTTGTTCTGCTACTTTTGGGTTGTTCGGGTGTAGCCAGGGTGCTTCTGAATAAAACATGTTGGTCATTGCCACCACACTGGCCGGATGTTCAACGAGCCGATCCGGTAATTTGTCGAGCGACAAACGCAGGTCTTCGAGGCTGATTTCTTTGCCTGCCAGGAAGAATGGTGTGTTGGGGTGCATCCTGTGCATCGACCGCATTGTATTGGATAGAACTGTTGCATCGCCCATGCCGGCATCAAAAACACGCAGCGCGGGTGGGCTGGGCTGAATATGCGTTAGCTCTTGCGTGATGCGCTCCGAGATCCGCCATTTCTCATTCGTGGTGTTTACATAAGTGAGATATTTGAGCCGGTTGTCAAAAAACCGAAAAGGCTTGCTGGTCATGGTCCTGTCGAAAAGAGGTCAATTAGGCTCTTCCCAAATCCTTTTGCGCTGTTTGGGTCAACTCACGCACACGTATAAGTGACCCGTCAACGGAAGCAAAGTCCGCAATGAGGGGCCGCAATGCAACATCCAAGGTGGTGGCAGGATTGCGGCGTTGCACATCTGACAGCACGGCCACATCTGTGCCCGCCTCATCAATCCGCCCCGTTTCTGGCGTAGGGAAAGGCACCCAGTTGGGAGCGCCTTTCCAAGTTGTTTGGGTTCAGCTGTGCTTCCATTCTTCGGGAACCCATGTGCAGGCGCCTCCGCTGCGCTCAACATGCCCGTATCCGGGGAACGGCAGGTGCATGCCTGCCACGGTCAGCCGGTCGGCAACGGCCATGTCATACATTTTCACACGTGATGCGGCAGCCTGCGCGCCGTCCGCGTCAAACGCGATGCCTGCTTCGGGGTAGCTGAACTGATACGCCGCAACAGCGGTCGCATCGCCCCAAAGCAACAGGGCGTCATTGCCAGAATCCACAATAAACCCGCTGTGCCCCGGTGTATGGCCATGCAACGGCAGGCTGGTCACGCCATGCCCCAGATCAGCCTGTCCCTCAAAGGTTTCGATACGCTCGCCATAGGCATCCGCAACGGCGCGCGCCAAGGCGATCCAGCCGTGCCTGCCGCTTCCCGGATTGCCTCTGCTGCAAGAACTCTCACGGCAAACGGATTATGCTTGGCCAGCTAACTCTTTAAGTGTGCACGGCACTCAAAGGGTGGGATCAATCCGAACGGTGATATCTTCTAGTCCCGCGTCGCGGGGCAGGTTCAGCGCGATGCTGGTTTGCAACCCCGATGGTTTTTGATCATTGATCAAAATGCGCTCACCAACCGGAAGATCGCATAGAATGCGATCATAGCGCAGACCAGCGGCCCGCAGGAAATCGACAAATTCCTCAACTTCCTCTGCGCTACGGGCCGTCATCAGGACGACAACATCCTGCGCCGGTATCTGATCCCAGAAGGCGCGCACGCCCGACAGCAATTCATCATTGCCGTCCTTATGGCCATTGTGACGGACAATCACACCGTCCACATCAAAAATCCACGTATGTGGCAAGGGGCTAAGGCGGATTTCACTCACAGTAGCTCGGCCCCTACCGTGGTCCAATAAAGCCCGAGGTAGAACGCCGCGATCACCGAATCCACATCGTCACGCGTGTATCCCGCCAGTGACAGCCAGATCAGCCCATGCAACACGGCAATGCGGCCCATGTCCTTTGGATAATACTCTTTCAGCAATGCCTCTGCCGTGTCCTCAAACCCCGTGGCGTCCATGATGATGTCGGCGGTTGTTGCATCAACCTGCATCTTGAAACGGCGGCGGTTAAAGGCGTCGTATCCGCCCACCGCAGAGTAATAGAGTTTGCCAATGTCATACCAGGGGTCGCCATAAATGCCCGGATCGCGAAAAGACCCGCGCGGGTCAATGAACGTTGTGCGCAGACGGTCTTCCACCAGCGCGTTGGAAAACGTCGGGTCGCCATGGATTGGCGCAAAACGATCCGTTTGCAACGCCGGTTCAAAGGCGCGCAGCGCGGTTTCTGGATCACCATGGAACAGATTTGGGCACTTTTTGCCGTTCACGGTGATGGTCTCACGCTCCATATTCGGGATCAGTTCACAGACTTGTCGCACCCGGTCGATTGTCTTGCCGATGTAGACGGCGGCAATCGCATTGGGTTCTGCCGGACGCGTGTCACGCTCATGCAAATCCTCCAGCGCGCCGACCATATCAGCAAGCAGGGCACCTTTTTCCCGGTGTGTCAGGTCATCAAATTCAAATGCGTGACGCCCGTGAATACGCTCCATCACCAGCGGGTCATAGCCGTGGATTTTTGGAATGCGCCGATAGCCAAGGTCCTGCGCGGCGCGATACCAGGCAACTTCGTTTTCGTGCACATTGGCATAAGCGGGATCAATGACGGTCTTGGTGACAACATCCTCACCCACATCAACCTGGTTGAAAAAGCGGCTAAAGCCCAACCGATCATTTGCTGCCTCAATCTTGGGGAAATCGCCCAGTTCGGACGCACCTGACACGTTGACGACGTCAAAGTCTTCTATGGTTTCGGACATCCAGCGCACGAATTCGCCGGACTCTGGCACATCGTCAAGCACCCATGCATCGGGGAAGTGGAAGGCCCCCATGACCCCGCCCGATGCACCCGGTTTCTCTTGCAGAACGCCGTCTTTTGATACCGTCCAACGGCACATAAAATCAGAGGTGACATAAACTGTCGGCTTGTCCGTCGAGGGCGCGGGCAATGGGTCTGTGAAAATAAGATCACTCCACACCAGCGAAACAGGTCGGTCACGATCTATGTCTTGAAGTGCGGCTCTGATCCCCGCAGCCGTGCCGCCCCCTTCCGCGCGCACAAGGCTACATTCGCCCGTCGGGGGCTCCACCTTTAGGTATGTTGCAAGCGTGTCGAATTGGTAATCGCCAATGATCACAAAACGTGCCGCAGGCATCAGATCAATCAGGTGGTACAGGATCGGCTTGCCCTCAACCGCGACAAGGCATTTGGGCTTGTTCCATGTGTGATGACGCAGGCGAGACCCCCGCCCCCCTGCCTGCACTATAAATTGCGCGCGCCCTTCGGCGCCCTTAAAAATGGGCTCTTTCATACAAACATCCTGCCACAGCTTTTGTAGCGCTGCCACGTTTCATTCAGGTTTTGGGGACCTCACATCGCGCGGCCCAGTTCAAGCCAGCGCCGAAACAGCCGTGTTTTGAGCCATAAGGTCCCGATCTTCCGGCGCGCAAAACTGCGATGTTTGCAGCCTTATACCAGATCGCCGGTGACCTCAGTGCGGCCAACCTCATGAAAGGGAGCGATAGAGACCATCGCCGTCAAGGCAACCGCCTGAGTCGCGCGCGCAATGAGGAGCGCATAAACAGCACCAAACGCCCCCAAAGAAGGCACAAGAAAAACCGCGGCCAATACCCATGCCGCAAAACCAACTCCAGCCCCCACAGACAGCCGCCCGGGCCGGTCAAGCGCAAGAAAGATCAGGGCGCGTGGCATGCTCGCCATATGCAAAAGTGCGCCCACCATGATGAGAGGGAACAGGGCAACGGCATCCGCAAACTTTGGGCCAAATGCCAAAGGAATCAACCAACCGCCAAACAGCGCAAAAGGGCTGACCAGCAGAACAAGCAGCAGCGCGCGCCGGGTCGCTGTGCGCAAGAAACCGCGCAACTCCTCCTCTTTGCGAATGGCGCTGACCTCGCGTTGAAGCACGCTGATGAATGCCGCAGTGGCATGTTCGATCAAGACCGCAACACTGATGGCAACGCCAAAAACACCAGCCGCAGCAGGCCCATGAAAATGAAGAAGAAGCGGTGAGCCCAACCCCATGTAGGCGACGTAGGGCAGAGTTGTTGCAATCGACCAACCCGAAAACCGCCCCAGAAGTGTGATCATAGCCATGCTGACCCGGGCAACAGCCAAGGTCTGCCGGATCAGGAGCAGGGAAAACACCGCAAAGATCGCGATGACGGCCGCATCAAGCCATATCAGATTTCCGATCGCCATGCCGCCCACAATTGCACCGCCCCCCATAATACACAGGCGCAAGGCAGCAAGTGCTGGCAGCAGGGCGGCGCGTGCAAAAAACCTCTCCTGGGCGATGTAAACGGCGGCCACAAAGGTCACCAGCCCCGCAAGCGCACCTGCAAACAGGCCGGGCAACACAAGCTGGCGCACCTCTGTCTCGGGCATGAAAGACGTGAGTGCGGCGAGGATGCCGGGGGTAATGATGGCCACGATGCACGCCACACCCACCCGCAGCGCAAGGGCACTGCCCAGCACATCACCTGCACGCGCAGAGGCGTGATGCAAACGATAGGTGTAGTGGCGGATGAGACCGTGATCCATCGCCTCCCCCACCACACAAAGTGTAAGAGCCATCAGAACGGTATAGGCATGAAACAGGCCAAATTCGGCAGGACCAAACTGGCGTGCGATGATGACGCCCAGCAAAAACGCAAATCCCGCGCGCGCCATTGATCCAATATAGAGCAACAAGGCCGGTGACATCGCAAACGCGCGCGCCCTGCGAAAGATTGTCTTTAGACGCGCCATGGCACCCGCGAACCGCGTTGTTGCGTTCTTCCCACCGACTCCCTAGCTTGGAAACGAATTTTGAACAAACATATTTTGGTGAAATGCGGATTTTCCATTACACGGCGTTCACGCGTGGTTTTGTAAACTCGTGGCAGACGCCGCACATCGTTGATGAATTGACGCACGCGGGCCATGACGTCCGTTTTTTCAATGCGGCACAAGAGATTGGCCGCGCGGGCACAGCTGCGGAGTATTCGCAGGCCTTGATTGATGCATTCCGGGCCGAACACGCGAAAAATGGCTATGATCTGTTCTTTGCGGTTGCCCAGGACGCCCTGCTGACCGCAGATGCGGTGCAGGACATCCGGCGCATGGGGGTGCCAACACTGCACCTGTCGTGTGACGACCTTTCGCACCCTTTCCGTGTCACAAAACTGGCCTCCGCCTTTGATATCCATTGGAGCACGGTGCGCGAGAGCAAAGCGCGGATTGAATCCTACGGCGGCAAGGTGGTTGTCTTGCCCTGGGGTACAAACCCACATGTCTTTCGCCCGGAAAAGGTGCAAGAGGACAGTGTGATTTCCTTTATGGGCACACCTTACGGCGCGCGGGCGCGGCATCTGGCCAATCTTGCGGCGGCGGGTTTGCCGGTGCGGATTTACGGGCAGGCACCCTCGCAGATGTATGGAGACATTGCGGCCGTGAACCACCCGCTGGCCCGGATATTCGCCACCTTCGGGGAATCCTGGAAGCGGACGGTGAAGGGTCTCTCATTCCCAGAAGGGCGCCAGATTATCTATGCCGCGCTGGTGCGCTCGGTGCAGGAAACCGTTGGGAACCCGCCGGAGAAAACGCTGGGGCCAGAGGCGTATGAGCTGCGCGAGAGCCCCACTTTTGAAAACATGGGGCAGGCCTTCAGCGCCACCGCGCTGAGCCTCGGCTCGCTTGAATTGGCCAGTACCCATGTGCTCAAGAACCCCCTATTGTTTATCCGGTTGCGGGAGTTTGAGGCCCCGATGTGCGGCGCTGTTCATGTGGCAAACCGACTGCCCGAGCTGGCCGAATATTTCGAGGAAGATCGGGAGATGATTTACTTTGCCAGTCAGGAGGAACTGGCCGACAAGGTTCGTTTCTGGTTGTCTCCAAAACGCGATACTGCGCGCGCACAGATCAGACTGGCCGCCCGGCAACGCGGCGAAGGCGAACACACATGGCTGCATCGTTTTCGGACGTTGGGCCATGAACTGGGCCTTTCATTCTGAATGATGTTAGACCTCATCCAATCATCAACATTCTTTAGCCAAGGTCATGCTCAATGACAGGTCAAGCCACGCGGAAACTCTATTTCCTCGGTGAATTGGGCGTTTTTGTTCAGTTCGCACTTGGGGCTTTTGAGCGGTATTTTGACAGGTTTCCACAGTCCAAGATCGACATTTTGACATTCTCGGATTTTGGTAAACTGCTGAGCCACCTGTTTCCTGACAACATCGTCGTGACACCCTATGACGGGCCGCCGCTGGGCGCGCATCGCTGTGGCATTGGGCTTGTCGGGAAGTACCCCAAAGAGATTGACCAGATCGTCGCGGGGCGCGAGGATTTCTCAGGGCTGGCGGCAGAAATCGGCGTACGGCGGCCCTTGTATTTTGCCAGACAACGCATTCCAAACGAGGCTTTGCTGCGCGGTGCCGTCCGGCGCGTCCGGTCGTTTTTTTACAATCGCGTGCAGCGCGGAGGCACCCCGTATTTCCCGATCTTTTCGATCAGACAACCGATCACCGTCGAGCCCCGCACGCGGGATCAGCGTAACATCCTCATCCTGCCCCGCCTGCGCCATGTGCCCGGGGGTGAAGACCGAAACGTCGAAACCGACTTCTGGAATGACCTGATCCGGGATCATCTAACCCCGGCCTTTGGCGGGCGGGTGCCCATCTACGTCTGTGGCCTGCCTGCGGAGCGGGTTGCGGGCCTTGCCAATGAAGATCTCTGCGTGCCCATCGGCGATTTGCTGGAAGAGGTCAGATTGCTGAACGATTCATCGCTGCTGATCTGTCCGCTTTCGGGCTACGGTCAACTTGCCTCTTTTGCAGGTGCAGATGTGCTTTATGTTCTGCCGCGCAGCCCCGTCGCAGAAGAGGATCGACATATCGCGAGCCTCAGACAAAGCAATATTTTTGGTCGCACCGTCCACTTTGTGCGGCAGGATGATCTGCTGGCCTCGCCAGATATTGCGATCTCGCACATTGAGGCGGCCCTTTCAGGCCCCCCTGCCGAAACACCAACGGAGGTCACACAATGATCGCTACATTGCGCCGCGTTGCACGGTCTTTGGTCATATTGGCCAATAGCGCACTGGGCTTGATTGGTCTGCGGTTGGTGCGCGCCACAGACAGCGGCACCTTTGAGCTGTCCAATGACATTGCCGAGGCGCCGCTGCGCGTCGTCGGTTCCGAAATTGAAGATGCACTTCATGCCGCGCGCAGGCGGTTTCCCGACCGTCAGATTGCCCTGCTTGTTGACCCCCGGCAGTTCGAGACGATGGGCGACACGCTCAACCGTATCGCCGGGCGTTCGGTACAGGTGATCAACTGCGCGCCAGATGCGGACCCCGCCAGCGTTCTGCCCCCACTTGATCAGGCGGCATTTGTCTATGCCTGTGATCTGGACGGTCTGGGTTTGCCGTTTGTACGTCATATCGTTGAGGGCGGCGGCAGCTTTATGGCGGCACCGGGCTATCAGATGGCCCGATATTCGCATGTCAATGAAATCGCGCGTCAGGTCAGCCGCAGCGAATATCTGCGCCAGAAATCCGAAGGGTTTGACAAGTTTGACCTTGGGGATGGCGATTTTCTGAACCTGATGCAGGTGATCGAGGCGACGCGCAACCTGTCCGGGGCCTATGTGGAGATCGGGTGCTATCGGGGCAGCAGCGGCGCTGTGGCCCTGCGGTATATGCAAGAGGCGGGTATCCAACGGGATTGTCATTTCCTGGACGTGTTCACGGGATTTGACTATGAGGAAGCGCAAACAAGCGCTGATGCCTTGTGGTCCGGCACCCATGAAACCGAAGGACCCAAAGTTGTGTTGGGCAGGTTGCAGGCGGCGGCGGGCAACACGCCGGGGCTAACTGTTGCGGTGCATCAATCCAACATTATCACTGACCCTCTGCCGAACGCGGTCAAATCAATTGCGGTGGCCAATATTGATGTCGATATGTTTGAGGCGGTCCTTGTCGCCTTGCGCCGAGTTGCGCCTTTGGTGGTGCAAGGGGGCGTTATCGTGGCCGAGGATGCCGGCCACACCCCCGCCTGTATCGGTGCCCGGCTCGCGCTTGAGGATTTCCTGTCTGAACCCGACGGGCACAAGTTTTTGCCGATCTATATGGAGTCGGGGCAGACATTCCTTGTGCGCACGGCTGACTGACCTGCCCGGACAGACGGGGCGATTTTTGTTCTGCGCAACCGGGCGTCCTGTTAATCCGGGCGGATGCCTACGTATTCAAAAGGAACAGCGCCCATGCAAAAGCTCTCAGCGGCCCCCATATTGACAACGGAGCGGTTGGTCTTGCGTGGACCAGAACAGGGTGATTTGCCACCTTTTACCCGTTTCATGACAAGTGCCCCCTCCATGAAAGCACAGGGTGAGACCGGCACAGCGGAGCAGGCGTGGTTTGGGTTTCTGATCGGCATTGGTCACTGGCATTGGCATGGTTTTGGTTTTTTCACCGTTGTTGAACAACACACTGGACATGCGGTCGGACGTGTCGGGTTGATCAAACATTCCAATTGGCCAGACGTTGAGTTGGCATGGCATCTGTTTGAGGGTGCAGAGGGCAAGGGGTATGCCACCGAAGCGGCATGTGCTGTCAAGGAATGGGCGCGCGCGGATCTGGGGTTGGATCAATTGCATAGCTATATCGACGTGACCAACACGCGGTCTCAGGCGGTGGCAACACGCCTTGGTGCGGTCACGGACGGCACCCGAGCGCCCCATGAACCGGAGGCCGAAGTGTGGGTACACAGGATGGAAGGTGCGCAGGGTCAGACGCCATAGATCACCCAACCCCGCCTGAAACTTTCAGTTACAACGGGTAAAAGCGCCCCTCCTAAAACCCGAGTCGCCGATACCCTGCCGCGCTCCGCGCTCTCGGGACACCGGCGATACGTGATGCTTCACGTTAGAGGCGATAAGTCTTGTCTCAGGTAATTTGCAGGTCGCTTTAGCTGTTGCTGACGCGCTCGCGTTCCTGCGCCGGGCACGGTGTTGGGGCAGGGTCAATGGTGCGGCTTTTGTTAAGCCGGGGTGCCGCACGTCGCGCGCGCCAAGCGGCATATCCGTCTTTCCAGCTTTGGCTCATCCTTTCGGCCTCAGGCACCGCCTGCATCTGCGCTGTAAAATGCCCACAATAGCGGCACAATGCCTCCATCTCCTTGCGCATCTCATCATCTGATGCGGGCAGGCCATCGCGCCCGACATTCAACCCAAAAATGCGGTCAATCCCACCGGCCACCGCACAATGATAATACCCCGTTGGCGCAAGGCCCGTGCCGCTGAACTCGGTCACAAAACACCCGTTGGCATAATCGCTTTTTTCATGTTCGGCAAAATCGCATGGCGCGCGGTTGAACGTTTGATGCACAGGTTGATTGTTGCTTGTTTTCAAGGTGTTGACGACCTTGATGTCTGCGGGAATCTGATCCAGAACCGCATTTACCTTTTTCCCAAAGCCATTGGTGATCACTTCGATGATCATTTTGGGCGCGTGATCCTGACGATAAGCCCTGAGATCATCCACGATCTCAAGGAAATCTGGGTGCAGGGTCGGCTCTCCGCCCAGCAGGCGAATACGGTCCCATTGATAGGAATCCGCGATCCAGCCCTGAACATATTCGGCCATTTTCGCGCGAGTGATATGCGAATTTTCGGGGGCCTGTGTGACCGACCTGTTACAATCATTGCACCGCATGTTACATTTATAGGTCAGGTCAATTTCCAGCAATTTGGCCGACCGGTGCCAGCGCTTGCCCAGCAGCGCAGTGGCCCATTTGGACAGGCGCCAAATTTCGTACCGGTGAAACCCGCCTGCGACGCTTTTCAGCTTTGAATCCTTTTGCAAAATTCTCGCGCGAAAATTGATCCAGAAATAACACCAGACGGCTTCTCGCATTTTGCTTGTCATCTGGCGCAGGTTGCTTCGCATCGTAAATTGACATTCTCCAATGGGCTTGCCGTCTGGCAACCCTACACGACACAACCCAAGGGATACAAATTTACTGGCCTTCTCGCATAGGTTTGCCCCTTTCGCGGAGCACTTTCAGCCGGTTGAGTCAAATAAGGTTTCTTAAAGGATTCTTAAAGGATTCTTAAAAATGCACTAATTTTTTGGTATCATCATCGGTTCAGATTCTTGCAGTGTTGTTTAGATTTACCTGAAAATCAACGCCAAGTTGGGCAAGCGCATGGTTTCCAAGCGGTGCAGCTTTGTTCGACCTCACGGCTGCGGCTCCAGCTGTTCTTCCCTACCCAAAGCCATCCAGGCCGTTTATGCCTCAATACCTGCCCATTGGCGGCACCTCTCAATGTCAGTTCAACTTGTGGAGTGTAAGGGCAGTGCCCTGTGCAAGACATCCCTGTCGATCCGCGCGGCAAGTTCAGTTGCCCGCGCCAGATCCTGTGGCGTGGTGATTTTGAAATTCTCCGAGGTCCCGATGACCAGCCGCACTTCCATCCCCATCGCGCGGGCAATCTCAACGTCATCAGCCGCATCCCCCCCGTAGCTCAAATGCGCGGCCAGCAGTTTATCGAAATGAAACCCCTGCGGTGTTTGTGCCCGCCATACCCCGTCCCGCGCCACTGGATTGATCGCGGCACCATCTTTGGTCTGCCAAAGGGCATCCACTACGGGCAACGCGGCAAAGGCGGCTTCTGCGTTTAACAACTCGTTCTGAACATCCTTGATGATTTTTGGCGTCACAAACGGGCGCGCGGCATCATGGACCAGCACGCAGTCGGGCGCATAGGCGGCAAGGGCCCTAAGCCCGCAGATCACCGACTTGGAGCGTGTTGTGCCGCCCAGGACAGGTGGCAAAATGCGCGGATCATCCAGACCAGCAAGACTATCGTCAAAGCGTTCCTGATCATCGGTATGAATGATCGATTGCACCATCGCGATTGACTCCAGCGACAGAAAGGTTTGCAAGCAACGCCGCAGGGAACAGATGCCTGCAATGGGCAGGTATTGTTTGGGCACCTCATCCCCAAAACGGCGGCCCCGTCCGGCGGCGACGATCAATACAGCGACGCGCATCTCAGGTCAGCTTTTTCAAAGGGACAGCATCACCAAGTTGCTTTTCAACATGGCGTGGGGTGACATATCCCGGCATCGCCCCATTGGGTATCTCGCCAGCAAACGCAGATATGTTGGCACCCCGCATCCCCGCCGCAGGCCCGCCATGCTGAGGCCCCCCGCGCGCGAGGTCACGCAGTGGCAGAGTCAATGCACCTGGGTTCGGATAAGAACTGCGCATGATTGCAGGCCTTTTGATTGCGTCGCCCGGCAGTATAGCTGTTCAGGGTCGTCTTTTCCATGCAAGAAAGCGTGGTGTTCAGATCAGCTACCACCAGATCAATCAACGCGGTGCACCGCAGGATCACCCGGTGAACCCGCGCAATATCTCCGCCTCAACGGATCACATCGCGCGACTATCCAACAGTGTATTGGCACCTCGCGGGCCAGAAAAATTCATATATTATCCGCACGACGCCAAAAGCCGTACACCCCGGAACGTGGATCATAGATGAGGCGGCAGGATTGCAGCTTTTAGAAATACCTGATGAGCCGCACCACATTTACGGTCACTCAAAAGATAAAATCAGCACTGTCTAGTTCACTCAGCGCAACATCTTGCAGGTTGATCGTGTTCCCGCCGCCGGCGTTGATCAGTACATGGGTGCCAATCTGGGTGGCGTGGTTGTTGAGCAAATCAAATATATCCGTGATGGAGGCAACCCGGCTGAGGTCGATACGTTCCAGATCATTGGTGGCGTCAAAATCACTGATCATATCGCGGCCAAATCCGCCGTCTGCATCGGCAAAAATGAACAGGTCTGCGTTGAAGTTGCCCTGCAACAGATCATTGCCGGAACCGCCAATCAGCGTGTCAAACCCGCCACCGCCAAACAGCCCGTCATCGCCCGTGCCGCCGCCCAGGAGATCGTTGCCAAACCCGCCGTTCATGAGATCATCGCCGGCCTGCCCGATCAACGTGTCATTTCCATTCTGACCAAAGAGCGCGTCATTTTCGGTGCCGCCATAGCCAAGGTCGTCACCGTCGCCGCCAAACAACCGGTCAAAACCGGCGCCGCCAATCAGCGTGTCATTGCCCGTGCCGCCCAGCAGATTATCCGCCTGCGCCCCGCCATCCAAACGGTCGCGGCCCGCGCCCCCGTTCAGCGTGTCAAAGCCGCCCTCGCCCCACAGCCGGTCATTACCACCATCACCATTGATCACATCATTGCCCGTATTCCCCGCGAGGGCATCGACCCCATTACCACCATGCTGTGTGTCATTCCCAGTGCCACCGACCAGCGTGTCATTGCCAGCCGCGCCTTGCAACAGATCGTCACCCGCATCACCAAACAGCCGGTCATTTCCGGTGCCGCCATTCAGGGTATCGCTGTCCTCTCCACCGCGCAGCAAGTCATTGCCCGCGTCACCAAGCAGATAGTCCTGCCCATTGCGCCCCAGCAGCTGATCTGCGCCGCCACCACCAAACATCGTATTCCCAAAGGAGGTTCCCGCAACCACGTCCGCCCCTTCACCGGCAAAAATGACCTCAAAATTCTGCGCGGTTCCGGTGACAGACCCCTCTGCGGTCTGGAACAATCCTGTGTCCATGTTCAGGCGATATCCGGTGCGATCACTGGCAAAATCAAAGGTATCGACGCCATAGCTGCCATCATAATCATCGCCCTGTACAAGCCCGCCGACGCGCGAAACAACAGTATCCTGTCCTTCGCCGCCCGACAGCATCAAAGCAGGCCCCTCAACACGACCGGCTATGATACTGTCATCCCCCAAGGTGGTGTAAATACGCTCAAACCCCGTGAACGTAACAGTGCCACGTGCAGGCTGCTCCGTCGCAAAGAAAGTCCCCGCCCCGACATCAATTGTCACGGCAGAAGACGCGCGCACGTCAGACAGGTTCAGCAGGTCCGTTCCTGCCCCGCCGATAAAGACATCCCCCGCAATCGGCCCCGTCGCACCAAAGGTGATTGTATCGTTGCCCGCCCCCCCATCCAGCGTATGAGCGGCACCCATTGCGGTATTCCTTATAACAAAGTCATTGCCCGCCCCGGCAATGACCCGTTCAAAGTTCTGGACCCTTGCTATGATGGACCCGTCAAACGTGTGAAACAGGCCCGCGTCCATATCCAGTAAATACCCGGTGGTGTCCTGATTGGAGAAATCCAGCAGGTCTGTGCCTGCACCGCCGTCAAACACCTCACCCCCCGCCGGGCCATCGGGGCCAATGACAATTGTGTCGTCACCCAGACCCGCCTCCAGACTTTCCTGCCCATGTGTGCTGGCCCGGATGACATCATCGTCCCCACTGGCGATCACATGTTCAAAGCCCGCAATGGTCGCTGTGCGCGCGCCTTGGGCCCAGATGCCCGCTGCCAGATCAATGATCTGATCAATCGTACCATCCGCAGCCGTGGTGCTGAGCACATCAATGCCAACCCCACCCTCATACTGGTCCCCGTCCGAAATTCCTTGCGGGCCGCTCATGACGGTGTCGTTACCGGCCCCACCAAACAAGCCGCTTGGCTGCGCCTGTATGCCGCCGATCAGCACATCATCGCCGCTGCCTGCAATGACCGTTTCAAAGTTCAGAATTTCAGCGGTTTCAAAACCATTGGAAATTGTCGATGCCGACAGGTTAAAGGTGTGACCAACGCTGGTGAGAACAGCGTTAAATACATCCGCGCCAGCGGAGCCATCAAACGTCTCATCCCGGAAAATCCCCGTTTCCAGAACAAAGAGATTGTCACCTGAGTCTCCGGTGAAAGGCATAACGAAAATCCTGTCGTGATCGTTG
This sequence comes from uncultured Sulfitobacter sp., assembly GCA_937928635.1. Taxonomy (GTDB): domain Bacteria; phylum Pseudomonadota; class Alphaproteobacteria; order Rhodobacterales; family Rhodobacteraceae; genus Sulfitobacter. Next base: position 14,717 of record CALFWM010000016.1, read on the forward strand.
GCACCACTGAAATGAATTGAGATTAAATTCAGCTCAAATCAGATACGTCTTTCCCCGCATAAAGGCAAAGCGAACAGGTCTTTTCAATCAATGGATGAGTACATTTTTATTAGATATATCTGGGGTTTAGCAAAGGCCCAGATATCAGCGGCAATGCACAGCAAAAGCTCAATATGAAGGGCTAAATTGGCGCTTCCTGTTCGCGTTTCGGTGCGGCGCTTTTGTAGGTGGTCACTTAAAAATTCACCTCAAAACTACACAGAACGGGGACAACTCACCTTAAGATCCATTTTGACGAATCAATACCGGGGCACCTTGTCGGGTTTCGTTCTGATGAGGGGGCGTCAAAAAACACAGAACATAGCTCGGGCGCTTATCCGCTCTCAGCTCTCCTACCCGCCTCCGCAGGTTCATCACACGCCTGTTTTGGTACTGACACCGCCACCCGTTACCCCTGAACAATTCGGTAAGGTTGGTTAATTGATCACGTAAGGGGCGAGGCTTGTCTGCCCGCGCGAGAGGGGGGCAGTGCGTGTCTTTGCAACCGGTTGGGAGCACGCTTCCCGGCAGGTTGTGCTCCCGGCGGGGACATCCATGACCGGTTATCGACGCAAGCCCGGAGTCCCAATGAACCCTGATGGGATTCCTGATTTGCGTTCCGATCTGTCCGAGGTTGAAACCCTGCGGCAAGAGGCCCGCAGTGTGGTCCCAAAAACCACTCATCATAGCGTCTGACGAAACACCTGAAACATGACATATCACACAACCTGTTGAAATCTTTGCCTTCAGGCTGGGCCGGGTGCGTCAGGTTTTTCGCATGACGCTTTTGGCGCGGAGCAATCTGGGCGCGACAGGTCATATCATACCGCAGAAAAAAGGGGCGGCGATAGGGCCGCCCCCAAAAGGTAGCCAGAAACTGGCATAGGGAGAGTGTGTGTTTGATTGCGGGACGCGCGCAGATCATTGCGCGCCCCGCAGGCAGAGAAAGAGCCTTCGTACCTTACTGCCAGGATTTGATCAGCTCATCATAAGCGATCGTTTTGGGTGCTTCGTCCTCGTTCTCCAGCTTGGCATATGGGGCACCGGGCTGTGACAACCAGTGCTCCGCACTCATCTCGTCGTTCAGCTTTGGACCAAGGGCCCCCTGCACACCCGCCCGCTCAAGCCGCGACAGCACCTTTTCCTGATCGGCACAGAGCTGATCAAGCGCTTCTTGCGGTGTTTTTGCACCAGACATCGCATCGCCGATGTTCTGCCACCACAACTGTGCCAGTTTTGGATAGTCAGGCACATTTGTCCCTGTTGGGGACCACTGAACGCGCGCAGGGGAGCGGTAGAATTCGACCAGACCGCCCAGCTTGTCCGCACGGTCGGTAAAGTGCTGGCTGTCAATTGTGGATTCACGAATGAACGTCAAACCAACATCAGACTTTTTAAGGTCAACCGTTTTGGACACAACAAACTGCGCATAAAGCCACGCGGCCTGTGCACGATCCACGGGTGTGGATTCCATCAATGTCCAGGAACCCGCATCCTGATAGCCAATCTTCTGACCCTCTTTCCAGTACACACCGTGTGGAGAAGGCGCCATGCGCCACTTGGGCGTGCCATCTTCATTCATCACGGGCAGGCCTGGCTCCACTGTCGCCGCGGTAAAGGCGGTGTACCAGAACATCTGCTGTGCAACGTTGCCCTGCGCCGGGATTGGCCCCGCCTCAGAGAACGTCATGCCGGCTGCGGCGGGGGGCGAGTATTTTTCAAGCCAGTCGATCGCCTTGGTCACAGCATAGACAGCCGCGGGCGAGTTTGTCGCCCCCCCGCGCGCCACACAGGAGCCTGTTGGCTGAGAGTTTTCGTTAACACGAATGCCCCATTCATCCACCGGCAGGCCGTTTGGCTCCCCGGAGTCGCCCATGCCGGCCATGGACATCCACGCATCAGTGTACCGCCAGCCGAGAGATGGGTCTTTTTTGCCGTAATCCATGTTGCCAAAGACTTCACCTTCAACGTCAAGATGGCTCAGGTCACGACCGGTAAAGAACTCCGCAATATCCTCATATGCAGACCAGTTGACCGGCACGCCAAGATCATACCCAAAGGCGGCCTTAAAGTCGGCTTTGTTTTTCTCGTCGTTGAACCAATCATACCGGAACCAGTACAGGTTCGCGAACTGCTGTGTGGGCAGCTGATAAAGTTTGCCATCAGGACCAGTGGTAAACGAGGTGCCGATGAAATCGTCCACATCCAGTGTGGGCAATGTGACGTCTTTGCCGTCGCCCGCCATCCAGTCTGTCAGATTGCGCACTTGCTTGTAACGCCAGTGCGTCCCGATCAGGTCAGAGTCGTTGATGTAGGCGTCATAGATGTTTTCGCCCGACTGCATTTGCGTTTGCAGCTTTTCAACAACGTCTCCTTCACCGATCAGATCATGGGTGACCTTGATCCCCGTAATCGCCTCAAACGCGGGGGCGAGCACTTCACTTTCGTACTGGTGCGTTGCGATGGTTTCCGAGACGACCTTGATGTCCATGCCCACATAGGGTTTGGCCGCATCGACAAAGAACTGCATCTCGGCTTCCTGCTCTGCGCGGGACAGCGTGGAGAGATCACCGATTTCACCGTCAAGGAATGCCTTGGCGGCCTCCAGATCGGCAAAAGCAGGTGTGCTCAGCAGCCCAAGCGACAGCACCAGTGCTGTACTTGAATTAAGCGATAATTTCATTGTTTCCTCCCAGTTGTGGACTCGTCGTTTCCTGAGCCACCTCAAGGAACCGTTCATTCCTTGGGGCGGCGACCGTCTTGTCTACACCCAGCGAAACACCGCTGCGGCGTAGACAAGGCAGACTATCAATGCGAACGGTTGGTTCGCACCGACCACGCCCAGCCATGCCAGATTGATAAAGGCAGAACCGAGCAGGGTGATGAAGAGACGATCACCGCGTGTCGTCTCTATGCGTAAAACCCCTTTGCGGGGTGTTTCGGGAAATTTGATCGCCAACACCGTGAAGGTGATAAGGATTGTGGCAATCACGATAAAAAATATCGCGGTGGGCCAGGTCCATGCCATCCAGGCCATTATGCGCTCCTCGGGTGATGTGACAAAATGCTGGCAACAGGCGCGGCGTCATCCTTAGGCCTGACCCAAGGATCTCTGGGTTTGGCCAAATGGGATACCTGCGTGGCTAATCCGCGGCGCAAACCCCTGCCCACAAGTCCAGCCATTGTGGATTGGTCTTTTCGATCAGCGCAATTTTCCAGTCCCGGCGCCAACGTTTGAGCGACTTTTCGTGCTGGATTGCCAATGCGGGTGCGTCGTGGGGCTCCACATAGACCAACTGCGTGAGATTGTAGCGGTTGGTAAACCCCGGAATCATGTGATTGCGATGGGCAAAGGCGCGTGTCATCAGGTCGCTGGTACAGCCAATGTAAAGCGTGCCCCGTGGCTTGTTGGTCATGATGTAGACATGCATCATATCTGTCGCGCCCGCTGTCAGAGAACCTTGGGTCAAGCCCAAGGACAACGTTGGCGCGCTTTGGTAAACCTGTGGTTAACACTCCCATCACACCCTCCCCAGGGCAAAGCCCTTGGCAATGTAGTTGCGCACAAAGTAGATGACCAAGGCCCCCGGTACCACGGTCAGCACACCCGCCGCCGCCAAAACGCCCCAATCAATGCCCGCCGCCCCCTGGGTGCGGGTCATGATGGCCGCGATGGGTTTTGCATCCACCGTGGTCAATGTGCGGCTCAGCAGCAGTTCAACCCAGGAGAACATGAAACAAAAGAACGCCGCGACCCCGATGCCGGAGGCGATCAGCGGGGTGAAGATTTTGACAAAGAACCGGCCAAAGGAATAGCCGTCGATATAGGCCGTCTCGTCAATCTCCTTTGGCACACCGCGCATGAACCCTTCCAAAATCCACACGGCAAGCGGCACGTTAAACAGGCAATGCGCCAGGGCCACCGCGATATGGGTGTCAAATAGGCCTACGGAGGAATAAAGCTGAAAGAACGGCAGGGCAAAAACCGCAGGGGGTGCCATCCGGTTGGTCAGCAGCCAGAAGAACAGATGCTTGTCCCCCATGAAGTGATAGCGGCTAAATGCATAGGCCGCCGGCAGGGCCACGGCGAGGCTGATCACCGTATTCATCACCACGTAGATCAGTGAATTCACATAACCCATGTACCAGGCCGGGTCCGACAGGATGGTCGCGTAGTTCGCAAAGGTCAGGTTGCGGGGAAACAGCGTAAATTCATTCAGGATTTCGGTGTTGGTCTTCAGGCTCATGTTCAGCAGCCAATAGAGCGGCAGCATCAAAAAGAGCAGATACAGCGTGATCACCACGACGGAGCCTTTGATCCGAAAGCGGCTGGTCGGCGTGCTGACAATCGCGGTGGTTGCGGGGGCTGTTGTTACATCGCTCATCGCGTCACGCCCCCTTGTTGTCCAGGTTTGACATGACGGTGTAAAACACCCATGAGATCAGCAGGATCACCAGATAATACATGATCGAGAACGCCGCTGCCGGGCCAAGATCAAACTGCCCCAGCGCCATTTTGACCAGATCAATCGACAAGAGCGTGGTGGAATTACCCGGCCCCCCGCCCGTCACCACAAAGGGTTCTGTGTAGATCATAAAACTGTCCATGAACCGCAGCAGAATGGCGATCATCAGCACACCCATCATCTTGGGCAATTCAATGTAGCGAAAGATCGCCCAGCGGCTGGCCTGATCAATTTTGGCCGCCTGATAATAGGCGTCCGGGATGGATTTGAGCCCGGCAAAGGCCAGCAGTGCCACCAGTGAGGTCCAGTGCCAGACATCCATCACGATGATGGTCGCCCAGGCCGCAAAACTGTTTTGCGTGTAGTTGTAGGAAATGCCCAGCGCATCCAGTGTATAGCCCAACAGGCCAATATCCACACGGCCAAAAATCTGCCAAATGGTGCCCACCACGTTCCATGGGATCAGCAGGGGCAGCGACATCATCACCAGACAAAAGCTGGACCAAAATCCGCTTTTGGGCATGTTGAGCGCCACAAATATCCCAAGCGGAATCTGGATGGTCAGGATGATTGCGGAAAACATGATCTGGCGCCCCAGCGCATCCCACATCCGGTCAGAACCGAGCATTTCCTCGAACCACTCAAGGCCCACCCAGAAAAACTCATTTTTGCCAAAGGTGTCCTGCACCGAATAGTTCACAACGGTCATCAACGGGATCACTGCCGAAAACGCCACCAACAGCAAAACCGGCAGGATCAGAAACCACGCCTTTTGATTGACTGTCTTTTCCATCAGGCGGCCTCCCCCTGCGTGAGCCAATCATCGACATAGACATTCACGTGCGCCGGGTCGAAGCTGATCCGGGTCATATCCGGGGATATTTCCTGGCCCTCGCCCGCAACGACGTTGATGTCATTCCCAAAAAGCGCGGCGCGCACAATCTTGTGGCGGCCCACATCCTCCACCCGGCGCACAGTGACAGGCAGTCCTTCACCAGCGGTCAACATCACAAATTCGGGGCGCACGCCAATCTCTACTTTGCCTGTCAGCGACGCATATCCACGGGGCAACGTCAGACTGGCACCATGCACATTGGCCAAGTTGCCAGAGACCTCAGCAGGGATGACATTCATGCCTGGCGAGCCGATGAAATAGCCAACAAAGGTATGTTCGGGCCGTTCAAAAAGTTCTTGCGGCGTGCCGATCTGCACAACGCGACCATCGTACATGACGACCACCTTATCGGCAAAGGTCAGCGCCTCTGTCTGGTCGTGGGTTACGTAGATCATCGTGTGGCCAAACTCATGGTGCAGCGATTTGAGCTGGGTGCGCAATTCCCATTTCATGTGGGGGTCAATCACGGTCAAAGGCTCGTCAAACAACAGCGCATTCACATCTTCGCGCACCATCCCCCGCCCCAGCGAGATCTTTTGCTTGGCATCGGCGGTCAGGCCACGCGCGCGTTTGTCCAGCATCGCCTCCATGCCGATCATCTGGCCAATCTGCTGCACGCGTTGCTTGATATAGCTTGGGTCCGCACCCCGGTTCTTAAGCGGAAACGCCAGATTGTCGCGCACGGTCATCGTGTCGTAGACCACCGGAAACTGAAACACCTGGGCAATGTTGCGATCTGCCGTGGTGGCGTGTGTGACATCATGATCGTCAAATAAAATGCGGCCCTGTGAGGGGTGCAACAGGCCCGAGATGATGTTGAGCAATGTCGATTTTCCACACCCCGAGGAGCCCAGCAGCGCATAGGCCTCCCCATCCGCCCAATCGTGGTTCAACTCTTTGAGCGCAAAGTCATCCTCACTTTTGGGATTGGGGTAATAGGCATGCGCCAGATTATCGAGTGTGATTTTCGCCATCCGCTCTCTCCCTATGCCGCAAGCGCGTAAGACGCCGGCGCAACGAGGTCGCCTGATTCATCGAAAATATAAACATGGCTCGGATCAATAAAAACCTGCAAGGGGCCCCCCAATTCAAGGTTATGAATACCATGGATCAATCCAACCCATTTTTCACCGTCATGGTCCAGATGCACAAAGGTCTCAGAACCGGTCAGTTCCGTAACAACAAGCGTGGTGTCAAACCCCATTACCCCATCGACATGTGACGTGATTTCGACATGGTTCGGTCGAAAGCCCGCGATATACCGGCCATCCGCCAGGTTTGCCATCAGGCCTGTGGCAACGGTTTTTTGCCCGGTGCCAAAGGTGATTTCCGCACCGGTCTTGCTAACGTTCAGAAAGTTCATGGGCGGGTCGCTGAAGACCCGCGCGGTGATGGCATCCACGGGCTGGCGGTAGACGGTCGGCGTCAGATCAAACTGTCGCACGCGCCCCTCCCACAGGGCGGCGGTATGGCCGCCCAGCAACAGCGCCTCTTCCGGCTCCGTTGTGGCGTAGACAAATATCGAGCCTGCTTCTTCAAAAATTTTGGGGATTTCGACACGCAATTCTTCGCGCAATTTATAATCGAGGTTCGCCAGGGGTTCATCCAGCAGCACCAGCCCCGCGTCCTTGACCAATGCCCGCGCAAGGGCACAGCGCTGTTGCTGGCCCCCCGACAGTTCCAGCGGTTTGCGGTGCAGCATTGGGGTCAGCTGCATCAAGTCGGCGGATTTTTGAACGGCTGTGTCAATCTCAGCTGCGGATTTTCCCATGAGCTTGAGCGGCGAGGCAATGTTTTCGTATACCGTCATCGACGGGTAGTTGATGAATTGTTGATACACCATCGCCACCTGCCGGTCCTGCACCCGCATGCCGGTCACATCGCGCCCGTGCCAATGGATCGTGCCCTCATTTGGCACATCCAGCCCCGCCATCAGGCGCATCAGGGAGGTTTTGCCAGACAATGTAGGGCCAAGCAGGACGTTCATCGTGCCCTTTTCTAGCGTCAAATCAGTGGGATAGATGTGCGCAACCCCTTCAACGGATTTTGAAACACCTCTTAATTCTAGCGTCATTCCCACCCCCTATTCGGCTGCTGCGCTGCGGTTTGCACTGCGCCGGTCGTTGATCCACTGGTCCAATACGCTGATCTGTTCCGGGCTCATACGCAGGCCCAGTTTGCTGCGCCGCCACACCAGATCATCGGCCGAACACACGTATTTGTTGTCCATTTACCATTGCACTTCAACCTGCCACAGGTCAGCGCCAAAGTCTCGGCCAGGACTCATTTTATCTTTTGCGTGGTTCAGAACTGCTGCCACTTCGCGCCCATAGGCCCGCATCAGCCACGGCCCAACAGATTGATAGCAAACGAAAACCCTGTTTGGCCTGCGCCATCAGCGCATCCATACCATCGAGCGTAACCCCCCCCGGACAGGGCAACGCCGGCGGTCAAGGGCCAGGCCGACACGAGCAATGTCTTTGCAATCTCAGCCATCGCGCTTTCCGCGCGGCGGCGATAGGTGGTGATTTTGCTCCCAAACACGTTCAGCGAAGGCACGCCGTGCGTGGTGTCGAACTGGAGCACATCATCGCGTGTCGCCGCAGCGGCAGAGCTTGCCCCGTTATCATAGAGCGGGCGCACGCCAGAATAGCTCCAAACCACGTCCGCAGCCGTGATCGGCTGTGCAAGGTAACCGTTTATAAACGCGATCAGATGGTTCCGATCCTGCGGCGTACACGCTGGCTTGATTGAAGGTGTCTTATGGTCCTGATCCGCTGTGCCGCAGGTCTACAAAACGCAAAGGTCGCGATTATGGGGATGCACCAAAAAAGAGAGCGCGCCACATGCGCCTGAACATATCGCAGCCCACGGACGGCTGTATGACTGTCCAGCGTGCAGGGATCATCGGTCCTCAACCCAACCTTTGTTGTTCTGTATCCGAGGCAAACTCCACAAAATCCTTAGCCGAAAGCGGCCTGGAAAAGAAGTACCCTTGAAGCACATGGCATCCAAGTTCACCAAGTATTTCAAAAGCCTTTTGGGTTTCGACGCCCTCTGCGACCACCTCCAAATTCAAACGTTCACACAGACTTACGATCGCCGCGACAATTGATTGTGCCTCAGCCTCCTCGATGCCCACCACAAAGGACCGGTCGATTTTCAGGCGATTCAAGGGCAAGGCGCGCACATAACTCAGCGATGAATACCCCGTGCCAAAGTCATCAAGCGTAATGTCGATGCCTGCATCAGAAAGCTCCTCCAACAGGAAACGGGTGGCGGGTACATCGTCAATCAATACCCCTTCGGTAATTTCGATTTCCAACCGTTCCGGGGGAAACCCAGTTTCCGCCAGCACCCGCTTGACCAGCTTTGCGATATTGCCGCGCATAACCTGAACAGGCGACAGGTTAACGGCCAGCGTGAGGGGTTTGCCATCGGCGCCCAAGGGCCACCTCAAGGCATCGAGACAGGCACGCCGCAACAGGTTTTCGCCAAGCACGTGGATAAGCCCGGTTTCCTCCGCAATTGGGATAAACACATCGGGGCCCACAAATCCAAGGTCGGGGTCGGTCCAACGGGCAAGCGCCTCTGCGCCTACCAGTTTTCCGGTCCGTGCGCAATTTTGGGCTTGATAATAAGGCCTGACGTCATCGTTTTGAACGGCTTTGCGCAACCCTTCTGTCACGACGATGCGCTGTTGTAGGCCATCCATCATTTTGTCAACAAAGGTGACGCATCGGTTACGCCCGCCGCCTTTTGCAGCGTAAAGCGCAAGGTCAGCCTGATTCAGCAAAGTGGGCCCATGTTCAGTGTCCAGCGGGAAACGCGCAATGCCGATGGAGCAGGAAATCCCGATGTCCAACCGCTCAATCACAAAGGGTTTGGCAAGGCTGACCAGAATGCGCTGCCCGATCTCATCATGGACCGGCAAAATATCATTGCCCTTGGGTTCAAACAAAACCAAAAATTCATCGCCGCCCAGTCTGGCGACCTGCGCATCTTCCCCAACCACAGATGTCAGCCGTTGCGCTACAATCTTGAGCAATGCATCCCCAATGGCATGACCATACCCATCATTGACCTGCTTAAATCCGTCCAGATCAATAAGGAAAATCATCGCCTTATGTTTTTTAGTATCCAATCCTTGCAGCTTTGAATGCACAAAATTTCGGTTTTTGGCCCGTGTCAAAGGGTCATGTGTCGCCATGAACTCCACACGTTTTTGCGCCTCCACGGTATCACTGGCATCGGCAAAGATACCGCGATACCCCGCAAAGGCACCCGCTTCAAATTGGGGGCGTCCTTTCATCACAATCCAGTGGTTTGCCGTATCCAGGTCGTTACGCAGTTGCAGCGTAACGTCGTTGAGGTCCACTTTCTCACGAAAGGCACTGCGGATTTTTTCAACCTCGCCGCGCCCTTCCTTGTCAACAGCCGCCAAAATCGCGGTGACGAGATTGGTTTCCTGCATCACGTCTTTGTCTACGCCCAAAAGCGCAAGCACCTGACCGGGGCAGCTTATTAAATTGCCATTGGCATCACTTCTCCATATCCATTCATTGCTCTGCTCCTGGTAGTCCTTCAGCAGCAGATCCACGACTTCGGTCTTTTGCGCCAGATCTTCGTGGTTTTTGAACGCTTTGATCTGTGCTTTTGCGCGCTCAAGCGTTGCATTGAAAATCGCCCAGGCGGCTACCATTGCCAATACGCCCAGCAACAGATCGTGCGACGTACCGCTGAACGACGCATGCAGCGAAGGGACCAGCACAAAAGTCACCGCCTGTATCGCAAGATACCAAAATGCCGCCCGGGGCGCCTGAGAGAATCCCAGTGTGCCAAGGGCCAGGCTTGCGATCATGATGGCCAGCAAGACCGATTTCGCATCTCCCTGCACAAAGGGATAAAACAGTACCATGCCAAGGCACCAAAGCGACGCGTTCAGTTTGGTTTCATTGACAAATCTGTCCATATCAGCAGCACTGCCGTCTGTCTGATAGCTGGTGCGCCAGTTCCAGAACAACCACCAAGAAAACACCAGCATTGAACTGGTCCAGGCAAGCACGACGCCATTGACACCAGCACCCCACGCCTGAATGGCCAGGACCGGCGCAAACAGCGTATTGCCCAGGACAAAGACCCGCATTTGCTCAATCGCGCCACGAATCTGCATGCACCGCAACCGGTTTGCAGCGTCACCTGACAAACCGTCCAGAGACAATGTATCAAGGCCCAGTGCCCTCGTTAGCTTTGCAAACACAGATCCCTGTGTCTTGGTCATAACAGCTCTCCCGCGTGCGCAGTGTCTGGTCAAAGGCGGGTTAGCAAAGAACCTGAAAATTCCGGTTAAGGCCCAGGACTTCAGGCGCATTAAGCCCTGAAATTTTTAAGATAATTTTTCCAGGCGTACGTGGGGCGCGCCCTGAAAAACGCCACGACAGATGGTTGCGCGGCTGGTTACAGTTGCGCCTGATACACCTCAGGGCCGGGGTCATCTGCGTGCCATGCCCTCTCTGCTTTGTGCGTTGATCCGGGCAGGGGCGCGGCTGATGTTGCGGGGGGGTGAGACGTTAACCGCGCTGCATCACATCTGGTGGAATTTTGTCGCCTCTTCCAAAGAAAAGATCGACGTCGCAAAAAAGGTCTGGGCCGCAGCGGATTGGCAGCATAGCCGCCATAAACTGCCCCCGACAGACAATGACGAATATATTCCGTTGCCAGATTAGGCGTTGCCTTTGATCGACCAAAGCATAGCGGTTCTATATCCTGCCGCTTCCAACATCTTGACCTTTGCACCCCATTTTGCCGGACATACCACAAATGCGGTGCCTATCCCGCGCGCCTCAAATGCCGCTTCCGCCGCCCGCATAAGGGCCGTGGCGCCGATACCCTCCTGTGCCAGTTGGTCACGATCAGCCAAATCAGTGTGGTAAAAATCATCAATCACACCCGTCCTGGAAATCTCATGGGCTGGTGGGAAGTGCAGCCGCGTGGCTGGCTGTGCGATCACATATCCGGTCACCGCGTCATCGGCCCCGGTCACAAACATATCCCGATCTGGCAGTGTCAGGCTGCGCGTCATCCAGGCGGAAAAGCGTTGGTCCGCCTCTGGGTGAATCCGCCAGAAGGGATCAATATCAAAGATGATCTGCCGATGCGCAGCACTTTGCGCAACGATGCCCGGCACATCCGCTTTTTTGGCTGGTCTTACACCGGGCTGCATGTCGGTTGTAGCAAAGTCCGTTCGGGACAAATACAGCGTCAGCGGGTCATACCCCCTGGCCTGAAACACCTCTTGCCAGTCTTGCCCCGTGACATACGACGCCACCGTAATTTGTGCCCCTGCCTCCTGCAACGCGGTCTCCGCCGCGCCAACAAGGGCATCAACCGTCCCTGTGGGCGCGTCAGTTGCGGCAAAGCTGTCCGGCAGGATCAGCCCCGGCTCACCAAATTCACCTGCATAGATCGGCGGAACCGGCAACAGCATTGAGTGAACAACACCAGTGATCCTGCCCTGATCCTCTGCAACCTGCCAGATTTGGCGAAACGGCTGCGGATCGTCGCTGAGGGCAAAGATCAGCGCCCTTTCGACGTCCGTCGCAGCGGTGTCTGACAGTTTCCACAGAGCGCTATCCGTCGCTGCGCGGTCTTTTGCGTCCGTCAGCAACAGCTCGATCAGTCTGGGAATATCGCCATATCTGGCAAGGCGCACAGAGTGGGGCATGTTTTTGCTTTCTCTCAGGGAATCGTGAATCAATTGCACACAATATCACCGCCCCTGATCCAATTGACAAAGCGGGGTTTCTGCACAAGCCATCAGAAAATCTAGCGGCTTGGGGCGGTGCGATGAAACAAATCAAGTTGAACGCGCTGCGGGTATTCACCATGACCGTGAAACATGGCGATCTGCAACAGGCCGCCAAAGTGTTGAACTAATTTGAATGTCCACAGGCCCTAGCCCGAGGAAGAGGGCGCATATGTCGCATACATCTGCTGTATTGCGATCTGATCGGCCACGAATTTGGCATCATGCCAAACGCCCCAAATAAACGATGATCCGCGCCGGGATTGCCAGGGCAGGCCCAGAAAGTAGACCCCCGGTTCCTCAGACACGCCGCGTTTGTGCCGGGGTTTGCCCTGTGCATCAAAGGTTTCAACATCCAGCCAACCGTAATCAACCGTGTACCCGGTGGCCCACAAAACGGTGGTGACCCCGGCCTCTGCGAGATCAAGCTGTTGGATCGGGTCCCTCAGGCAGGCGGGGTCTGGCCAGTTTTTGCGCGCCTCAGGGTCTTCTGGCAGGTCAAGACCGTGGCGCGCAATGTAAGCATCTGCCTCATCCAGCAGGGCCAGGTGATTTGCATCCCCGTTGGCAATGTTCTGCGCCAGATCATCCGCGAAATGGAAAATGCCGTTGTTGTATTTCGCTGTCATGCCAACCAGTTGCATGCCACTGGCCGCAAAACGCCTGAAATCGACCGTTCGGCCTCCATTGGCCCCGCTGACGGCGATGGTTACATGCTCTGTGCCCGGGCCGGGAGTTTGCATGTCCCATTTGCCCAGCACGCCCAGCCACCAGACAAAATCACGCCCCCGATAGCTGCGCGGTGGGCGGTCATGGGCCCCGACAGACAGGTAAACCTGCCGCCCGGCCTCCATCAATTCCTCCGCAATCTGCGCGCCGGATGACCCTGCGCCAATGACCATTGCCGCACCGGGGGCAAGTTGATCGGGGTTGCGATATTCATTTGAATGCATTTGCACCACCGGTGCATCATCGGGCACCAAAGGGGGGATGACGGGGTGCTGAAAGGCGCCGGTTGCGGCAATGATGTGGCGCGTTTCAAACACGCCATCGCTGGTTGTGACCCGAAACCCGCCGCCCGCCGCCATTCGCGCGGCATGTTCTACCGTGACCCCGCAGCGCACCGGCGCATTGATCTGTTTGACGTAATCAACGAAATAATCCGCAACCGCCTCTTTGGGAATAAAAGCATCAAAGTTAGGGTCATCAAAATCACGGCCCGGAAACCGGTCGTGCCAAGCCGGGCCGTTGGCCACCAGAGAATCCCACCGGGCGGAGCGCCATTTCTCGGCGATACGGTCCCGCTCCAGCACCACATGGGAAATGCCGTGATGGCTCAGATGCTCACTTGCCGCGATGCCCGCTTGCCCGGCGCCAACCACCACGGTGTCTACTTTTTCAACGGCCATGCGTGCGCCCTCCCGGCTGTCAGCGGTTGGTCCAGCCTAGGGCGCACGGGCCTACGGCGAAAACAGGAATTCATTCAGCACTGCTTAGGCTAAACCTACATCAGCGCGGGCGATGGTGCGGCCTACGGTTAGGAAAAACCTAACCGGGAATGAGGCAAGCCGTGTGGCCCAGCCACCCGATTTACAATTTCCCTGCGCCTTGTTGCGCAGTACGCTGCCCCCAACAGCCGCAAGAGAGGAGCCAACATGGCCCACACCCGCATCCGCACATTCAACACCTCAGACACTTACCCCGAGCAGAACCTTGACAATGATCTGTGTCAGGCGGTCGTCACGCAGGGCGGCAAAACGGTCTGGCTGCGCGGGCAATGTCCACAAAATCTGGACGATGCGGTCAATCTGGACAGTCACGACCCGGTCGCCCAAACCCACAAGGTGATGCAGAACATCAAACAGCTGATCGAAGAGGCGGGCGGCAGCATGGAACATCTGGTCAAGGTCGTCGTCTATATCACCGATGTGCGCCACCGCGAGGCGGTCTATCGCACCATGGGCGAATACATCAAAGGGGTGCACCCGGTGTCAACCGGTCTGGTGGTACAGGCGCTGGCGCGGCCCGAATGGCTGGTTGAAATTGATGGCACAGCGGTGATCCCGGAATGACCTTTTCCCTTGTTGCCCGCTGCCCGGATACGGGCATGTTTGGTGTCGCCATTTCCTCGTCCTCTCCGGCGGTTGCGGCACGGTGTTCCTACACGCGCGCGGGCGTCGGGGCCGTGGCCTCGCAGAATGTGACGGACCCGTCACTGGGCCCCTTGGCGCTGGACCTGATGGCGCGAGGCCTTGGCGCACAGGATGCGATAGCGCAGGTGCAGGCGCGCGGCGCATTCATCGAATATCGCCAAGTGTTGGCGGTTGATACCGCCGGACGCACAGCGATCCATTCGGGGCCAAATTCACTAGGCATCTGGACACAGGCCCAGGGCCAGAACGTTGCCTCCGGTGGGAACCTTTTGGCAAATGACGGCGTGCCCCAAGCCATTGTCGAAGGGTATCTGGCGGCCACGGGCCACATTGGTGATCGCCTGATCGCGGCCCTGCGCGCGGGATTAGCGGCAGGGGGTGAGGCGGGCCCGGTTCATTCAGCCGGCATGCAGATTGCCGACAAGGTCAGCTGGCCCGTGGCCGATCTGCGCTGTGACTGGAGCGAGGATTGCCCGATTGAAAACATCGCAACCGCATGGGGCGTCTACAAACCACAGCTTGAGGCCTATATCCAACGCGCCCTCGACCCACGCGAGGCCCCCTCCTACGGCGTGCCGGGGGATGAGGGATAACACCATCAACGTTTGACAATGCCCAAGCGGTTGCGCCACCTTGGCAGACCTGCCCCGCCTGAGCCAAAGGACCCCCCCCGAGATGTTGCGATTTACCCTGCGCCAGTTGGAGTATTTTGTCGCTGTTGGTGACATGGGCAGCATCGCACTGGCGGCGGAAAAGGTGAATGTCTCCTCTCCCTCGATCTCGGCCGCGATCAACCAGTTGGAAAAGGAATACGGCCTGCCGCTGTTCGTGCGCCAGCACGCGCAGGGGCTGTCGCTGACCATCGCCGGGCGTGAGATGCTGAAACAGGCCAAAGTCGTTTTGCACAATGCCGAAAAGCTGGTGGATTTGGCCGGTGACATTTCGGGAAACGTGCAGGGGCCCCTGTCGATTGGCGGATTGCTGACCTTTGCGCAGGTGGTGTTGCCTGCCCTGCGCGCCAGTTTTGAAACGCTGTACCCTGATGTGCGCGTCACCCAGCATGAGTTGGATCAGGCCCAGATTTTCAACAAACTGCGGCGCAGCGAAATTGATGTTGCAATCACCTATGACCTTGATCTGCCAAGTGATTCGACGTTTGAACCCATCGCCTCTCTGCCGCCTTATGCTATTTTGAGTGACGGCCACCCATTGGTGGGCCGCGCCAGCGTGACGGTACAAGACCTGTTGCCGCACAAGATGGTTCTGCTCGATCTGCCGTTCAGTTCTGAGTATTTTCTGTCGTTCTTTGGTGCTTCCGGGGAAAAGCCGATCATCGCAGAACGCACCCGCGACATGGCCGTGATGCGCAGCCTTGTGGCCAATGGGTTTGGATTTTCGATTGCCAATGTGCGCCCGTTAAATGACCTGTCACCTGACGGCAAACCCTTGCATTTTGTGCCCTTGGATGGCGATGCGCGGCCCATGAACATGGGGTTACTTTCCACCCGTGAGGCGCACAGCGTCAATGTCATCCGCACCTTTATCGACCATTGCAAGGCCGAACATCAAAGCGGCCTTGTGCCGGGGCTGAACCTTGATTGAACCGCGGCCTTAGCCCCATCCTAACCAGCGATTTTGCAACCCTGTCTGTCAGCGCCCAGCCCTGCGCGTTAGTCTGAGCCAAAGCAAGGAGCCCTCCGATGCGCGACCCCCGCTATGACATTCTGTTTGAACCGGTGCAGATCGGGCCGGTCACGTCCAAAAACCGGTTCTATCAGGTGCCCCATTGCAACGGCGGTGGCTATCGTGACCCCTCCGCCGCGGCGGCAATGCGCGGCATCAAATCGCAAGGCGGCTGGGGCGTGGTGTTTACCGAACAATGCGAAATGCACCACACATCCGAAATCACGCCGTTTATTGAACTGCGCCTGTGGGAGGACAAAGACATCCCGCAACTGCGCAAGATGTCCGAAAAGATGAAAGAACATGGCGCGCTGGCGGGCATTCAACTGGCCTATTCCGGCATCAACGGGCCCAACCTATATACCAAAGAGGTGCCGCTGGCCGTCAGCGCGGCCCCGATCCGCACCTTTACAAATGACCCGGTGCAGGCCCGCGCGCTCGACAAATCAGACATCCGCGATTTACGACGCTGGTTTGTGACTGCGGCCAAACGCTCCAAGGCGGCGGGGTTTGATCTGATCTGCCTTTATGGCGCGCATGGCTTTGGGATCTTTCAACATTTCCTCAGCCGCGCCACCAACCAGCGCAGCGATGAATACGGCGGCAGCCTGGAAAACCGTGCACGGTTTGTGAACGAAGTTGTGGCCGAAATGCGCGATGCAGTGGGCGACACTATGGGCATCACACTGCGGGTTTCCTTGGACGAATCCATTGGTGATCTGGGGTTTTCCAACGCAGAGGTGCGCGATTTTATCGAGATGAACCGCGATCTGCCTGATCTGTGGGATTTGGCGCAGGGCACATGGGAAGACTGCTCCGGCCCATCACGTTTCACAAGTGAGGCGGCGCAGGAACAATTGGTGCGCGGCATTCATGACCTTACGGATAAACCCATTGTCGGGGTGGGGCGATTTACCTCACCCGATGTGATGGCCAAAATGATCCGCTCCGGCACGCTTGATTTCATCGGTTGCGCGCGGCCTTCGATTGCTGACCCGTTTCTGCCCAGGAAAATCGAGGAAGGCCGGATAGAAGACATTCGCGAATGTATCGGCTGCAACATCTGCATCACGGGCGACATGACAATGTCGATCAGCCGATGCACCCAAAACCCGACCTTTATGGAGGAATGGCGCAAAGGCTGGCACCCCGAACAGATGAACGCCAAAGGCAGCAGCGACAATGTGTTGATTGTCGGCTCTGGCCCTGCGGGGCTGGAGGCTGCGCGCGCCCTGACCGAACGGGGGTATGATGTGGCGCTGGCCGAGGCCGGCACCGTGATTGGTGGGCGTGTCACGCGCGAACGCACCCTGCCGGGCCTGTCCGCCTGGGGCCGCGTTGTGGATTACCGCGCATATCAGATCAGCCAGAAACCCAACGTCGAGACCTATTTTGACAGCGCCCTGACGGCGCAGAGCATTCTGGAGTTTGGCTTTCAGAACGTTTGTATCGCCACGGGGGCCACATGGCGCGCAGATGGGGTCAGCCGCCAGCATCTGGTGCCGATGCCCATAGATGCCGCCATGCCACTCTTCACCCCGGATGATATCATGGCCGGGCGCCTGCCCAGCGGCAATGTGGTGCTCTTTGATGATGATCACTATTACATGGGCGGTGTGCTGGCCGAATTGCTGATTGGCGCGGGGTGTGAGGTGACCATCATCACGCCCTCCGCCTATCTGTCGGATTGGACGGTGAACACGCTGGAACAACATGCGATCCACAAAAAACTGGCCGAAATGGGGGTAAACATCGTGCTGAACCGCGGTGTCACGCATATTGCCGCAGGCCATGTGGTGTCTGACTGTGTCTTTACCGGCGTGACGCAGGATTTTGCCTGCGACGCGGTGGTCATGGTGGCGTCAAAACTGGAAAACAACACGGTCTTTCACGATCTCAAAGCGCGCGAGGCGGAGTGGGCCGATGCAGGCATTGCCTCGGTCAAGCTGATTGGTGATGCCAATGCCCCCGGCCCCATTGCATGGTCGACCTATGCAGGGCACCGCTATGCACGCGAACTGGACGGTGAGGATATTGGCGACGCCCTGCCCTTCCGCCGTGAAATTACTGAACTGGCGATGGACTGACCCCATGACGCTGACACTGGAAACTCTGGAACACCTTGTCAGTTTTGACACCGTCAGCGCCAATTCAAACGCTGAAATCATTGGTTTCATTCGCGATTTTCTAACGCAACGCGGCGCGCGTTGTGTGCCGATCCCGTCCAGAACGGACGGAAAACTGGGCCTTTATGCCGAAATTGGCCCGCAAGGGGGGGATGGTATTCTGCTATCGGCCCACACCGATGTGGTGCCTGTCACGGGTCAGGATTGGACCCGCCCTCCCTTTCAGCTGACCCGCACGGGCACGCAGGTTTTTGGGCGGGGCACCACGGATATGAAGGGGTATCTTACCTGCATGTTGACTGCGGCGGACAGGGCAGCGGGGATGCAATTGAACGCCCCCCTCAAGCTGGTGTTTTCTTACGATGAGGAAATCGGTTGTGTTGGGATTCAGGAAATGATGGATCACTTGCCCGGTCTGATCGGCACCCCCCGCGCCTGTTTTGTGGGGGAGCCGACCGAGATGCAGGTCGCGATTGGTCACAAGGGCAAAGCCGCACTTGAAGCCGTCTGCACCGGGCAGGCCGGGCATTCGGCCCTCGCGCCACAGTTTGTCAACGCGCTGCATCTGGCGGCGGATTTTATCGCAGGCGTGCGCGCGCTCCAGCACTGGTTTGAACAAAACGGCGCACGGGACGCGGCCTATGACGTGCCCTATAGCACGCTGCATGTGGGCAAAATGACCGGCGGCACTGCGCTGAACATCGTACCGGACCTTGCAACGCTGACATTTGAATACCGCCATCTTGCGGAAGATGCGCCCGAGGTGATCATAACGCGGCTGCAAACGCTGGCCGAACAGGTCGCCGCCCCGTACCGTGCACAATTTGCCGGGGCAGATGTGCGTATCACGGCGCACAACAGCTATCCGGGGCTAGATGCGGCCCCAACCAGCGATGCGGCCCAACTGGCACAGCGATTGCTCGGGTCAAACACAACCACCAAAGTCGCCTTTGGCACAGAGGCCGGATTTTTCGACGCGCTTGGCATTCCGACAATCGTCTGTGGTCCCGGCTCCATGGCAGGCCAGGGGCACAAAGCGGATGAATATATCGAGATCGACCAGCTTTCCGCCTGTGATCAAATGCTCGACGGTGTGGTGCAAGAATTGAGCAGATGACCGCAGTTCTGGCCATCGCGCCGGGGCGATCAGGCGGCCCGACTCGACATTAGGTTTTGCCTAACAGAGACTGAGGCAGACAATGCTTACCCGTGTCAGCACCGGTTTCTATAGTCACAAACAGGCCGCGCAATGGGGGAGATTTCGTGTCTCAGGACAGCACAAACGCCATCGACGTCCGGCAGGCGGTCAAACGCTACGGCGATTTTACCGCGCTCAAAACCATCTCTCTCTCGATCCACGACAACGAATTTTTCACCCTGCTGGGCCCGTCGGGCTGTGGCAAAACAACATTGTTGCGCATGATTGGCGGGTTTGAGGACGTCACTGAGGGCGAAATTTTCCTGTATGGCCAAGAGATTGAAAGCCTGCCGCCCAACAAACGCCCGGTAAACACTGTTTTCCAGAACTATGCGCTCTTTCCCCATATGAACGTGTTGGACAACGTCAGTTTCGGCCTTGAGATGCTGGGCAAATCCAAGCCAGAGGCGCGCCAACGGGCCGGTGAGATACTGGAACTGGTGCAGCTCTCCGATTTTGCGGCCCGCAAGCCTGCGCAGCTGTCGGGTGGGCAGCAACAACGTGTGGCGCTGGCCCGCGCACTGGCCCCGCAGCCCAAGGTGCTGTTGCTGGATGAACCCCTTTCCGCGCTTGATCTGAAACTGCGCAAGGCAATGCAGCTGGAGCTGAAACACCTGCAGCGCGAAACCGGGATCACCTTTATCTTTGTCACCCATGATCAGGATGAGGCGCTGACCATGTCCGACCGCATCGCGGTGATGTCGGCGGGCGAATTGCAACAACTGGGCGATGCACGTGACATCTATGAAAAACCCGCAAACCGGTTTGTGGCTGATTTCATTGGGGAAACCAACCTGATTGACGTCACTATCAAATCGCAAGACGGGCAGCGGGCCTTGTGTGAATTTCCCAACGGACTGACCCTGACCTGTGATGCCCGCGCGGGGCTGGAGGATGGCCAAACCGGGCATATGTCCATTCGCCCTGAACGGATGAAACTGCATGCCGCGCAGGTAAACCCGGAAAATTTCACCGGTCGGGTGGTCGAAAACGTCTATGCAGGCACGCATGTGCAGAGCATTCTGCACCTGAAGGACGATATGAAACTGACCGTGCGCACACAAAATTCGGATCTGGGCAACAGCATGGTTTTTGAACCCGGCACAGAGGTCTTTGTTGATGTTGAGCGCGGCGCGGCGCGGCTGATGGCACACTGATGGCAGGCGGGACCGCACAAGACAACGGCACGCAGGGCGACACCTACAAAGAGGTGCGCGACTGGTTGCTGGCCCCGGCCTGGGTCACGCTGATTGTGCTGGTGCTGCTGCCCGTGCTGTTGATGCTGGTCTATTCCTTTCTGACAAAGGAATTTCGCGGCGGGGTCATCTGGGAATTTTCCTTTGCCGCGTATGAGCAGTTTTTCTGTGACCGCGGGCTGTTTGGCGATGAACCCTGCGCGATTGAATGGACCTATATCAACATATTTTGGCGCTCGATCTGGCAGGCGGGGCTGGCCACGATCCTGAGCTTGCTGATCGGCTTTCCCACGGCCTATTTCATCGCCACCCGTCCGGCCCATGTGCGCCCGCTGTGGGTGTTTCTGATCACCATTCCCTATTGGGTGAACCTGCTGATCCGCACCGTGTCGATGCGGTTTATGCTGCGCGAGGAGGGGCCGATCAACAATGCGCTGATGTGGAGCGGTCTGATCGACAACCCGTTGCAAATGATCAACACCAATTTCGCAGTGCAGATTGGGCTATTCTATTCCTACCTGCCCTTTATGGTCTTGCCGATCTATGCGGCGGTGGAGCGCTATAACTTCACGCTGAGTGAGGCCGCCTCTGACCTCTATGCCTCCAAATGGACAACGCTGCGGCGCATTGTCCTGCCTGCGGTGCGCCCCGGGGTGATTGCCGGGTGCATTCTGGTCTTTGTGCCCTCACTGGGGGCGTTCCTGGCACCTGATCTGTTGGGCGGGGCCAAAAATTTTATGATTGGCTCCCTGATCGAAGAGCAATTCAAGGGCAACGCAGGCAACTGGCCCTTTGGTGCGGCAGCCTCGATGATCTTGCTGACCCTCGTGCTGGTCATTCTGACCCTTTACGCCCGCCAACAGGCGCGTCCTGACAAGGGGGCACGCTAAACGATGGCAACGCGTAAGTTTGACGTGCGCTCCTACCCCGGCTTTCTGGCCATAACCGTGCTGTGCCTGACCATCCTTTACGTGCCGCTGATGGTTGTGGCGGTCTATAGCTTCAACGCCTCCGCCTCCATTGTGGTCTGGGAGGGGTTTTCGCTGCGCTGGTACGGGGATGTTTTTGTGGGGCCGGAAAGTACCAAGTTTAAGGTCGCCGCGCGGAACAGTTTTGTGATTGCGATCATTGCCGCATCAGTATCGACCACCATTGCAACGCTGGCGGCAACGGCCATGATCCGGGGGGGTACGTTCAGATATCGCACGCTGTCCTTTGGCCTGATCTCCTTGCCGCTGATGGTGCCGGAAATTGTGACCGCGGTGGCCACGCTGATCTTTTTCAATTCCATCGGATTTGAACGGGGCATTCTGACAATCCTGCTGGCGCATATCGCGTTCTGCATTCCCTTTGCCTACCTGCCCATCGCCGCGCGGATGCAGGGCATTGAGGATACCTATGAGCAAGCCGCGCGTGATCTTCACGCGACCAAGCGGCAGGCGTTCACCAAGATATTGCTGCCGCTGATGATGCCTGGGATCATCTCTGGCTTTCTGCTTGCGTTTATCATTTCGCTTGACGACTTCATCATCACGAATTTCGTGAAAGGTGCGGGCGTTGAGACACTGCCGACGGCCATCTTTGGTGCCGTCAAACAGGGCATCAAGCCCAACATCATGGCCATTTCGACGATGCTGCTGGCGTTCTCGATTGTCATGGTCACGATTTCGTATTTCGTCAGCAAGTCTGGCGAGAATAATAAACCATAAAGGGAGACTACCAATGAAATCACTTCTGACATCCACTGCCGTCGCGGCGGCCCTGATCGCGGGCGGCGCGCAGGCCGAAGGCAATCTGTCGATCTACCACTGGTTTGAATACATCCCGCAGGAACTGCTGGACAAGTTCACCGCAGAAACCGGCATCACCGTCACCATGGACACCTACGACAGCAATGAGGCGATGCTGGCCTCGCTCAAGGCGGGGGGCATGGGCAGCTATGATGTGGCCGTGCCCGGCGATTACATGGTGTCTATCATGATCGGTGAAGGATTGCTGGACGAGGTTGGCGAGGGTGAGCTGAAAAACAAGGGCAATATCGCAGACGGCTGGGCAAACCCCAGCTTTGATCCCGGCTGGAAACACTCCATTCCCTATCAGTGGGGTTCCACCAGCTTTATGGTGGATACAGCGGCTTTTGACGGCAACATCGACACAACCGACATATTGTTCAATCCACCGGCAGAACTGGCGGGCAAGATCAACATGCTGGACAGTCAGGGCGAAGTGATGGCCATGGCCTCCCTGCACCTTGGCATTCCGCAGTGTTCTCAGGACCGCGAGCAGTTGAAAGCGCTCGACACCATGCTGCAAGAGGCAAAAGGCAACTGGGCGTCGTTCAACTCTGACACTGCCAAGGAAGTTCTGGTGTCTGGCGATGTCTCCGTCGGGCAAATCTATGACGGGTTTGGGGCCAAGGCACGTGCGGAAAAGGCCAGTCTGAAATACGCATTCCCCACACAGGGCTATGTGGCCTGGATGGACAATGTAGTGCTGTTGAAAGACGCGCCAAACCGCGACAGTGCGATCAAGTTCATGGATTTCCTGCTGGAACCTGAAAACATCGCGGCTGTGTCCAACTTTGCGCGCTATGGCTCTGGCCTTGCGGGCGTAGAGGCGTTTTTGGACCCCGAACTGGCCACGTTGCCAGAATCCAACCCACCCTCGACTGCGGGCCCCGGTGTGTTTATCGAAGTCTGCGATGAAGCCACGCAGGCGATCTATGACCGGATCTGGACCAACGTGAAAAAGTAAAAAACCAACAGGGCCGTGCCATGGGGTGCGGCCCTTGCCGTGATTGTGCTGAACACTTATTTCGCTCAAACGCTGCATGTCTCCCGACGCATTCGGCAAGGCCGCGAGGAGGCCATATTGCAGGCCCACGACGCTCAAAAATGGCGGCCATTAGACAACTGGCCGGTGGTGTCGCGCATGACGCTTTAGCGCCATTTTTCATATCCTCGGCATATGTGCGGCATTTCACGTCAAACGCATGCCCCCCACCCCGGCAACAAAGAAAGTCATGGGTTCAGGGCACCCCAATGCCCGCCATAAAAAGGCCACCAAATCGAGGTATATCCCACTAAAGTCCCGAGACTTCAGTGCCGCACCCCTCAACCATTGGCTGATCAGCGAGACGGAACACCCCATTGGCTTTGCTTGAACATCACTACCACTACGCGGCACCATCTTCCTTTGGGCAGAACGCCGGGCAACCCAACTTGCGCCTGGCCGCCGCGCAAGGTGAAAGCTCTTGCTTTTTCGACGGAAAACTGACGCATCCTGCGCTCTCCGCTGCCTGCCTGCGGGCGGTGTCAGACATGGTCGGGACGCGGTTTTACACTCCCCCTGCCATGCTCGCGCGTATCCTGCAGGAGGCGGATCCGATCGCAACCATCAGCAAAGACAGCCTACGCTTTGAAGGATTTTCCGCTTGTTGCAGCACCTACATGCGCCACGATATTTTGGGCCCGGCCTTTGATGCAAGCTCCCTACGGCCCAGCACGGTCAACGTTGATTTTCGTGATGATATGCGCGCCGCATTGGCAAATGTCGGGCCTCAGGCCACGATGCGCCTCACTGTGTCAGCAGATGCCGTCGCTGTTGATCTGGATGGCACCGGGGTGATTGAAAAAAGGTCCCGTTGCCGTTGCGTTGGCTCAAAGGGCTTGCCGAGGTCCAGACCCATCAGGCCAACATGCGCCACATTGTGCAATTGGATAAAGTGGCCACCCAACGGTTTTTGCGCGCCTTGCCGCGTGCAGCGTCTGACCAACCCCAATGGCTGCTCGTTCAGGGTGGCATGGCACGTCTGTCGGCCCAAAAGGGGGCGGACAGCGCCTGTCTGAGTGGTGCCCAAAGGTTGCGGGTTTTGGAGCGTTTGTCCCACCGGGCGAACCAAATGGATGTCTATTTTAACGACGATCTGGGCAGTTCGGCCTGGGTGCTTTCCTTTGAGGGTCAGCGTCTTACGCTGGTCTTGAACGCACAGCCGTGGCGCGGGTTCTCCGGTGACGGGCAACTGCTGTCTGATCTCGCCAAGGGACCGGACAGCGCACGCGATGTCATCACCGCCAAGATCCGCGCCCATTTGCATTGGCAATCTGACCTGACACCAAAAGCGGTCGCTGCCGCCTGTGCGATCTCGCAGGCAGCGGCGGAACAGGGGCTGGCCCGGTTGGCCGCCGCAGGGCTGCTTGGTTTCGATCTGACGGGGGGGCATTATTTTCATCGGGTTCTGTCCTTTGATCTGGGCAAGATTGACACCCTCTATCCCCGCCTGAAAGACGCGCGCGCGCTGGTAAATGCCGGGGCTGTCACCTTGATAGGCACGACGAGCGGCGACGTAAAAAGCGGCGATGTTGTGCACCGAGTCCGCGAAAAGGCCGGTCAGATCACCTGCACCTGTCCATGGTTCGCAAAAAACCATGCCACGCGCGGGCCATGCAAACATATGCTTGCGGTTGAGATCACGCGGGATGCTGAACATGGATAGGGTCGCAGACACCGACCAGCTGACACAGATCATCAAGACCGGGACGCCTGCCGCCTGTGTAAAATTTCTGGCCCCGCTTGCCCCAAACGAGCGCGCCGCTTTTGGCAAAACCGCGATGACGCTGTTCATGGAGTGGGACAAGGCGCATGAGGCCGCGCTGGCCGATGGAAGACCGCGCACCGAGGTCCGGCCCGACGTCGCACGCGTTGCAGTTCTGTGCACGGCAAGCCTCAGTCAGGTCAAATCCTGCGGATGGAACATCTGCCTCACTCCCGCGCTGATGCTGGAGGCCTTTGCGCAGGTGCGCCCCGATTGGCTAGACGATTGGGTCACGTTCATGTTGGAGGACAGCCCCTTTAACCTGCACCGCGTGCGCAATCTGTGGGAAAATGGGTTATACGCAAAACCGGACAGCGCCGCTTATGTTCTGGCCCTGTTTGTCGCACCGCGCAACATGCATTGGCCGGGCCCGGTGACCGCACACGCCAAGATGCATTGGAAAGACCTCAAACCCTTGGCTGAACGTTTGCAGGCCCAATCCGATGTCATTCCTGACCCGTGGCGGTTGTTTGACGTTGAGGGCAACGGAGAGTTCAGCCTGGCCGCCTATGACAAATACAGCGGGCCAGATCAGTCTTGGGCGCGTACCCTGCAAACGCTGTCAGAACAAGGGCTGATGGCGCGTGAACGTGTGTTGGATGCCACTCTTTACGTGCTCATGCGTGATTTTGCGCAGTTCCGCGCGGGGTGCAGACAAACCCGCCGATTTTGACGCGCGCATTTGCCCCCTAGCCAAACGTGCGGGTCAAATTCTGACTTCCGCAACGGATACAAACCTGCGCTACTGCCTTGCACATTTGGCAGATCAGTACTGCCGCAACTCCCCACCCACTTTGCCAGAGCGAATGTCGTTTGGATCCATGGTGTCATTGGGTTGGGCCTACAAAGGCACCAATTTGGGGGTGCATAATTTCGTCACCACCTTTCTCAAACGCAATGGTGACATTCTGGGTCAGGTGCAGGTTGGGCATGCCCTGCCGATACTCTGCGCCCCAACCCATGAACACGGCATGATCACGCCCGCGGCTTTGGTGACACGGCTTACCCATTACGAGGCGGCAAAGGTGCCGCCCTCTCCTTACGATATGACCTTGGCGCTGCTCCGGTTAGACGCAGAGGGCCGGGATGATGCACGCGCGGGCCTGCGCCCGGACAATGAGATGATGCGTGCACTGACCTTTGCCCTTGGCGGAGAGATGCAGATTGGCAAAACCAAATGGCTGTGGGTGGCTGCGGCGGCGGCGCGAAACGACCGCAAAGACACGCCGCGCATTGCAAAATTATCAGGCGTCAGCGCCCCTGACGTGGGCTGTGTGGCACGCTATCAATTCGTCGCATCGTGCCGAAAAAGCGTCCCATATTCCTTTCCCCAGGTCCGTGTAAGAACCACACCACCGATCAAAAAAATGCTGCCCAACACCTATTTAACTGGTCTGTTTCACCTGACCACCGTAGGCGCATTCAACGGCAGCGTCAGTGGCCATCAGGCTGATGACATCCGCTGGGCCGGCACCCTTTGGCCGCAAAATCTGGAACCGTTTTTTGCCCAGGGCATTTGCCTCTTTGATGCGGCGCAAAAACTTTCAAACTCACCATTCGCGGCCTTTGTCGAACCAATTCTCACCGCGCGCACCGCCCTTGGCCCTATGGGGCACAATCTACTGGCGCTTTATCTGGCAAGCACCGATGGTGCGGTGCGCGGTTTAGCGGTTGAGGGGCTGATCACCTGTATAGAACGCGATCTTTTGGATGTTGAAACATTTGCCGGGGCCACCCGCAGGCTGATTGCGGATGCGCGTTTTCCGGCCACGCGGTGGCGGCGCAGCTTTGCGCAGGTCGCAAAGGTCACACCGCACCATGCGCAACAGATCGCGGCCATTCTCACGTAGGTTGTTCAGTTTGATCCCGATGATTTCCCTCATGATCTGGGCGGGTTGTTGGAACTGCCGTTTGAACTCTGCGTCGAAACCCGGCAAAAACTGTCTGACCCGGTCACACGGGAATTCCTGAGCGCGCTGCGGGTTGGGGGAAAGACTGCTACATATTCAAGACGATTGCTTGCACTTTGACTAGCACCCACCCCTATTGGCATTGCCCGGTGCCATCCATGCGAAAAGGAGATTTTCATGTCACCTCATAACCAGGCAGACCCGCTAAGCGTCACCATCCGCGACGAAAGCGTGCCGCGCAGCGAAGTGGTGGACGCGCTGTTGCAGCTGTCCTCTGGCGAACTGCGTGCGCGCGATCTGATCACGGAGCGGGTGCGGACGGAGTGGGATCGCAAACTGCGCAATCTACAGGGCCACGCGACCCGCACCCTTGTAGAGCCAATGAAAAAAGAGACCGCCCTGAACGGGGAACCTAAAAAGCCCGGACCTGCGGATGTGGACAAGCAGATCGACGTGGCGCTGGACGCATTTGAAAGCAACGGGTTCATCCTGTTGGTGGATGACCAGCAGATCGAAACACTGGATACTCCATTGTCACTGACGCCTGACTCGGTGGTGACATTCCTCAGACTGACACCTTTGGTAGGGGGTTGATCATGCGCAGCGCGCCAACCCTGCAAAAGCACTTTTGCAGCGCTCCCAATGTGGCGGGTCCGTCTGAGGCCACCGAATTGGGCAGCTTATGTGCCACAATCCACCGCGAGCTGATAGAAGGCGCGCCCGACCAATATGAGCTGAAAACAAGCGTCAGCCCTGCCTACATCGCGCTGAAAAAACAACCCCAGCAGCAGGCGCGGGTGGCACGGTTCTTGTTTGAAAACCGCCATCACATTATCCGCCCTCTCAAAACGGATGATACTTGGTTCCACAACCAATGGCCGGGGTATTTTCTGTTCGTCAACCTGATGCGCGCGAACCTGCAGCTTGAGGCAGACAAATTGCTGGATTGGATCATCGAGCTAAAAGAAGACACCCGCGCAAGCAGCAGCACCTATCCCATGGGTTACGAAAACTGGCCCATCGGATTTATGATGCAGCAGGTTGAGCGTAAGGCGAAAAAACGTCCGCTGCCCGACGCCGCGCTCGAAAAATTGCGGACCATCAGCAACTGGCCCGAAATGACCACCGAACCGGGCAGCAGCTACTACGGCACTGATTTTGGGAAGGTTGGCAAACGGATTGAGGCCATCCTGCGCGCCCATGACGGTACGAGCCCTGATGTTGTGCCCTACAAAAAACTCTCAGGCGATCAATTTGGCGCAGCACTTGAGCGCAAACTGGCGCTAATGGATCACGAAAGCGCAATACCGCATCACCAATTGATGAACCACGCGGCCTCCGCCGCAGGGGGAAAACCGACACAGAAGTTTGAACGTGCCAGTACAGCGCTCAAAACCGACCTTGGCAAGGAATGGCTGCGGACAACCTTGCAAGACTATCTGGGC
>CALFWM010000017.1 GCA_937928635.1 uncultured Sulfitobacter sp.
GGCGCAGACCGGATCAAGGCGGCCAGAGAGATACTCGATTTCAACGGCTACGATGTGAGCCAACTCAAGGTGAAGAAATGACGAACAAAGCAGCAATCATCGGTGGTGGTGTGATCGGTGGTGGTTGGGCCGCGCGGTTCCTGCTCAATGGCTGGGACGTTGAGGTTTACGACCCTGACCCCGAGGCCGCGCGCAAAATTGGTGAAGTCATCAGCAATGCCCGCCGCGCGCTGCCCGGTCTGACAGATGTGGCTTTGCCCGCAGAAGGACGGCTCAGTTTTGGGGCGAGCGTGCAGGACGTGGCTAGAGGGGCCAGGTTGATTGTCGAGGCCGTGCCGGAACGGCTGGAGATCAAACAGACCGTTTATGCGCAGATTGAGGAAACCAACGCGGATGGCATTATCGCCTCCTCCACCTCGGGCATCATGCCCAGTGACCTACAGGCCAAAATGGCACATCCCGAACGGTTGATTGTCGGGCATCCGTTTAACCCGGTGTACCTGCTGCCATTGGTGGAGCTGGTGGCCGGTAGCAAAACCGATGCGGCGCATATCGAAACGGCCAAGGCGATCTATGCGGGCGTCGGCATGTACCCCTTGCATTGCCGCGTCGAAATCGAAGGGTTCCTGTCGGATCGCCTGCAAGAGGCGTTGTGGCGCGAGGCACTGTGGTTGCTGAAAGACAAGATTGCCACCGCCGAAGAAATTGATGCGGCAATCGCCTATGGCCCCGGCCTGCGCTGGGCGCAGATGGGCACCATGCAGACCTTTCATCTGGCGGGGGGCGAGGGCGGCATGCGCGCGATGCTGGCGATGTTTGGCCCTTGCCTGAAATGGCCCTGGACCAAGCTGATGGATGTGCCTGAGCTGACGGATGACTTTGTTGAGATGGTGGGCGATCAATGTGATACGCAGGCTGGCGCACTGTCGCCGCGCGATCTGGAGGTCATTCGCGATGACAATCTGGTTGGCATCATTCGTGCGCTCAAGGCGCAGGGCTGGGGCGCAGGGGCCGTCGCGCAGGCCCACGAAAAACTGCTGCGCGCGGCTGATGGTTCAGATGCGCGTGCCGCTGCCTTGCCTGCGGATCAGCCCGTGCAGACGGCGCATCGCACCGTGCCGCTCGATTGGACCGACTATAACGGCCACATGACCGAAAGCCGTTATTTGCACGCCTTTGCTGATGCCACGGACCGGTTTATGGAAATCATCGGCTGTGACAGTGCCTACATTACATCCGGCGGCAGTTATTTCACTGCGGAAACCCACATACGCCATCTGGACGAGGTTCACGCGGGGGCAGTGATTGCCATCACCACACAGGTGATTTTGGGAGAAGGCAAGAAGATGCACCTGTTCCACCAGATGCACGAAGGGGATCGGTTGCTGGCCACCGCAGAGCACTTTTTGCTGCATGTGTCATTGGAAACCCGCAAACCCTCCGCGCCCTCGGTAGCAATTGAGGCGGCATTGGTGCGGTTCGCGACAGGTCACGCGGGTCTGCCCAAACCGGAGGGGCTTGGGCGTGCGATTGGTGTGGCCCGGTGAAACGGGTCCTGATCACGGCGGGCGCATCGGGCATCGGGCGCGCCATGGGTACGGCGTTTGAGGCGGCAGGCTATGAGGTCTGGATCACGGATGTGGATTCGGATGCCTTGGCAGATTGTCCCAAGACGTGGCAGTGCCACAGCGCAAATGCCGCAGATGAAGGCGCAATGGCAGCAGTGTTTGCCCAGCTTGATCATCTGGATGTGCTCTGTGCCAATGCAGGGATTGCGGGGCCCACGGCCTTGGTCGAAGACATCTTGCTCAAGGAGTGGCAGGCCTGCGTCAGCGTCAATCTGGAGGGCGCGTTTCTGGCGGCCAAATATGCCACACCCCTGATGAAAGCCGCAGGCACTGGGGCCATCACCGTGACCTCATCGACCGCCGGTCTGTTTGGCTATCCCAACCGCGCGCCTTATGCGGCGGCGAAATGGGCGGTGATTGGCCTGATGAAAACGCTTGCCATGGAGCTGGGCCCCTTTGGCATCCGCGCCAATGTGATCGCGCCGGGTGCCGTTGAAGGGCCGCGCATGGAAGGTGTGCTGGCGCGCGAGGCGGCGGCCAAGGGGATGACCCGCGATGCGGTTTATGACGGCTATGCCGCGGGTACATCCATGCGCAGTTTTGTTGAGGCGCGCGATATTGCGGATATGGCCGTGTTTCTGGCATCGGATCAGGCGCGGATGGTGTCCGGGCAGGTGATTGCCGTGGATGGCCATACCGAAAACCCTGATCCAAAGGTCTAGCGTGAGTGCGGGCGTGGTGGTCCGCTATCGGATCAAGGCACGCAATTCGCTCAGGCTGTCGGGGAAATCCCGTGCGGTGTGCGTGGCTTTGCGCACCAGTACGTCAAAATCGCCGCTAAAGGTTTCAATCCTCTGACGGTCGCGAAAGGCCATGTAGTGCCCGCCCGCATAGAACACGGCCAGCAAGGGGCCAAAGATCGTGACAGGTGCCGAATAAAGCGCGCGGGCGTCAAACTGATAAATGCGCAGACGGGGGTACAATTGCCGGCTCAGGGTAATCAAATGGTCCGTCTGATCCCGGCGGACGTCAGCGGGCAAACCCGCGTAATACCCGGTGCCGCGCACAAATGAGGTCAGTTCATGTACCGGAAGGGCGATTTCATATTCCGACCCTGCATCGCGCATCCAATTCAGGCGATCACGCGAGGCATTGATGGCCTGTTGCGTCGTGCGTCCCAGATGGGGGCCGTATTCCCACGTCAGCATCGCGTCGGTCTTTAGCATATCGGGCAGGGTCGCCGGGACATGGCGAATTTTGTATCCCGCCGCTTCCCGGTGCCAGGCAAAGATCTGTTCATCCACCAGCGCGCGCGGCGCCTGCGACACCCGAAAGCTATTATCGAGCAGATCCGCCGCAGATTCCGGTCGGTCCGACACGCCCAGCAACCAATCTGTTGAGACGCCCAGCACCGTCGCGCAGGCCCCAACGATATGTGCGCTGGGCAAACGTGTGGCCTCGCCCTTGAGCGCTTGGCTCAGGGTTGAACGATCAACCGAAATCGCGCGCGCCAGACCGCTTTGGCTGGTGCCTGTTGCTGCCATCACCTCGGTCAGCCGCGTGCGAAAGTGCTCTGCACGGGTTTGTTTGTCGATGATTTCACTCATATGGTGACAAATATCACGCCATGACGGGTTTGTTAACCATTATCAGAATGGCAAGATGTGCCTGTTACACCGCAGTCTGGCCTTGGAGAAGGTAAAGGGCAGGATATGCAAGAGTGTACGCCAGCGGGCGCATCCGATGGTTCAGACGTGGGGCAGGCGGATTGGCCCACCTTGATGCTGTTTGCTGCGTGTTTGCTGGTCTGGGCGGGCGCGTTGGTTTTGCCGCTTGGTGGTGCCATCTGTTTTGCCCTGCTGACGCTTGCGCTGGTGCTCCATTCCTCCCTGACCCATGAGCTGCTGCACGGCACGCCTATCACAAACAATCGCCTTGCGACGCTCCTTGGGGTGTTTCAACCGGGTCTGGCGATCCCCTATTTGCGTTTCAAACGCCTGCATCTTGCCCATCACACGGACAGCCGCCTGACGGACCCCTATGATGACCCGGAAACCAACTATCTGGACCCGGATGTCTGGGCCGGCCTGCCACGGTGGCGCCAGACCCTCTGCGCCTTTAACAACACGTTGTTTGGGCGCATGCTGGTGGGGCCGGTTTTGGGGCAATGGTCCTTTATGGCGCAGGATTGGCGCGCAATCCGGCAGGGTGACAGTGTTGTGCTGAAAGACTGGCTGGCCCATCTGCCGGGTGTCTTGGTGACGCTGTGGTTGGTCAGCCTGTCACCGCTGTCGCTCTGGATTTATCTGCTGGCCTGCTACGCCGCGCTGTCGGTTTTGAAAATCCGCACCTTTTTGGAACACCGCGCACATGCGCATACCTGTGCCCGCACGGTGGTTGTCGAGGACTGCGGGCCGCTGGCATTCCTGTTTCTAAACAACAACTTCCACGTGGTGCATCACATGCATCCCACCGTGTCTTGGTACAAATTGCCCACCCTTTATCGGCGTCACAAACAGCGCTACCTGACCCGCAATGACGGGTATGTCTATCGCTCTTACGCACAGGTTTTTGCGCTGTTCCTGTGGCGGCGCAAGGATCCGGTGGCGCATCCGCTCTGGCAGCCGTCGGGCGAATAGGTCAAAAGCAAAGGCATGAGTGCCTATTTGCCTGACCTTTGGATCATCGTCACCCTTCTGGCCGCCGCCTTTCAAACCGTGCGCTTCATGCTGCAAAAGGTGCTGGCAACCGGCACCTTGTCGGCGGCGGGGGCCACATTTTCGCGATTTTTCTACTCCGCACCGTTCATCCTGATCCTTGTGGCGCTTTACCTTGGTGCAACAGGGCAGGCGCTGCCCGAGATTGCGCCGGGGTTTTGGGCCTATGGCCTGATGGGCGGGGCGGCACAAATTGCCGCGACAGTTTGTGTGGTGCTGCTGTTCAAACAGCGCAACTTTGCTGTTGGGATCACTTTCAAAAAGACCGAAGTCATTCAGACCGTGCTGATGGGCCTGATCGTGTTGGGCGAGGGCGTCAGCACGCTGGGGTTTGCGGCCATCGCGCTGGGCGTTGTGGGCCTGTTGTTGCTGTCGGGCGGGGCGGAGGCAACGGGATTTTCGCTCAGGGATTTCCTGAACCGCGCGGCGGGGCTTGGCATTGCCTCGGGCTTTTTGTTTTCGATCTCGGCAGTGGCCTATCGGGGCGCAACTTTGGCGGTGCAGGCGGATGATCCGCTGCTGCGTGCGGGCGTGACCCTGGGGGTGGTTGTGCTGATGCAAACCCTGATCATGGTGGTTTGGCTGGCCCTGCGCGAACCGGGCGAAATGGCGCGCGTCTGGGCCGCGCGGCGTGTCGCGGTCTGGATCGGCCTGACCTCCATGGGCGGCTCATACTGCTGGTTTGTCGCCTTTACGGTGCAGAATGCAGCCTACGTCAAAGCGCTGGGGCAGGTGGAGCTGATCCTGAGCGTCGCCGCCTCCACCCTGTTTTTCCGCGAACAGATCACCGCGCGCGAATGGGCCGGGATATCCGTTTTGGTCGGCTCCATTGTGATGTTGGTTTTGGTGACGTAGCGGGCAGGGAAACTAATCCGGCTGCGGATATCCTTTGAGCCGCAAAAACAGGCTTTCTTCGTCGTTGTTCTTGAAAAACGGGACAGAGCTTGGCGGGTTCGGATCCCCCGCGCGGGCCTCAATCTCGGCCAAAACCACTTCGGTGATAAAGGGCATGTCAAACTTGCGTGCCTCGGCCAGAGGCACCCATTGCAGGTGCGAAAGCTCATCCGTGGCCGCCCCAAACTCATCCAGATCAGAGGCAACCGCCGCCGCATCCAGCAAAAAGAAACGCGCATCAAACCGTCGGGGACGCCCCGGCGGGGTCAGGGCGCGAAAGACAAATTGTAACGGTGCGGCGTGGGGCACATGACCCGTGGCAGCAAAGCGGGTCCAATCCGCGGGCACGGGGCCCACCCATGTGCCGGGCTGCCCCAGGATCAGCCCGGTTTCCTCCCACAATTCGCGGATTGCCGCCGCAGAAAGGGCATGGGCAAGGCGTGCATCCGCATCTTCACTCAGGCGCGCGGCGCAGGTCGGGGTCAGCGGCGTGGATAGCGGGATGTCCGCGTCGCCCGCATCCACCGCCCCGCCGGGAAAGACGAATTTATTCGGCATAAACACAGCCTTTGCGCCACGCTGGCCCATCAGGATGCGCGGTGCCGTGTGGCGGTCGCGGATTACGATCACCGTGGCGGCGTTGCGGATTTGTGTTTTGTCGATGCTCATGCCTGCCCTCCTGCAACCGGAGGGGGGGAATTATCCGGCAGTGCCAAAGCCGCCCATGCCGCGTGCCCATTGAAATCCAATGAGCGCCCCTTTCAGTCGGGGCAACAGGTAAAGCGACAAGGCCACGCAGCCAACCGAAAAGGTGGTAAACAGCGTGAATGGCTCCGGGCGCCAGTGCACAAAGACCACATGCAGCAGCGGGGCCATCAGGTGGCCCACAAACAGAATGGTCAGGTAGGCAGGACCGTCATCCGCGCGGTGATGGTGGTATTCCAACCCGCAAGAGGTGCAGCTGTCTGCCACTTTCAGATAGCTTTTGAGCACGGGCGCTTGACCGCAGCGCGGGCATTTGCGCCGCCAACCGCGCATCAAGGCGGTCCATCGCGGGCGCTCGGACCCTTCGGTTGGGTCGGTGTGGGATAGAGCCAGGGACATAATCGCCTCCTTCCATACCCACTAAATGGCCCCGCTTCCCCCAAAAGAAAAGGGGGCGCAACTGCCTTGCGGCGCATTGTCGCAAGATATTTGCTACGAATTTTTGCGACGGAAACCGTGCGCCGTGCCGTTTCACAAGGGACCACGCCAAAAAGAGGTGCGGTCAGGATACATGAAACCAGGAGAGATATCATGACAGTTCGAGCACATGTGTGCATTGCGGCCCTGGCAGGGGTGATCGGCGTTGCGGGCGTCGCCGTCTCGGCCAAAGGGCAGGACCCCGCCACCCATTTCTCAGAGATCGACAGTGATGCAGACGGGCAGATCACGCAGGCAGAAATTACGGCGCATGCACAGGCGCGCTTTGCCAAGGCTGACACGGATGGTGACGGCCTGTTGAGCGCAGAAGAGCTGCAATCCGTGCGCGCGGTACGGGGCAATAAGCGCGCCGCGCGCATGCTGGAAAAG
The DNA here is from genome assembly GCA_937928635.1 of uncultured Sulfitobacter sp. Classification (GTDB taxonomy): domain Bacteria; phylum Pseudomonadota; class Alphaproteobacteria; order Rhodobacterales; family Rhodobacteraceae; genus Sulfitobacter. Next base: position 6,752 of record CALFWM010000017.1, read on the forward strand.
TATGACACCGATAAGAACGGCTCGCTTGATGCGCAAGAGCTTGAAAATGCCACTGCCGGACGGGGCAGCAAACGGCAGGCCCGCATGATGAAGCATCTGGATGCGAACGAAGATGGCAAGCTGAGCCTGGAGGAAATGTCAGCGCGGCGCGATCCGGCCAAAATGATTGAACGGCTGGATACGGACAAGAATGGCACGCTGAGTGCCGAAGAATTTGCCAAGGCCGCGCGCCATGGCAAGCGCCGCCATCGGCAGTCACACGATGATTGATGCATTGCGCGGGCGTGCTTGTTTTGCGCGCCCGCGCACCGTACCCACGGTGCAGATGACAACAGATGACACAGATGCGGAGGCCGAACTGTTGCAGCGGTATGGCGCAGGGGATGCGACGGCCGCACGCCTGCTCAGCACGCGGGTGTTGCCGCGCATCTACGCCCATGCGTTTCGCGTGCTGGGCGACAGGGCAGAGGCCGAAGACGTTGCACAGGATGCAATGATGCGGCTGTGGCGTGTCGCACCGGAGTGGCGCAAGGGGGAGGCCAAGGTAACCACCTGGCTCTATCGCGTAACGGCCAATCTGTGTACGGATCGCCTGCGCAAGCGCCGCTACAGCCCGCTGGAAGACGTGGCCGAGCCCATTGATCCAAGCCCGTCCGCCGCAGCGCAGCTGCAAAACGCGGCCCGCACGGATGCCTTGCAACAGGCCTTGCAGGCCTTGCCAGACCGGCAGCGACAGGCGGTTGTGTTGCGACATATCGAGGGCTTGGCCAACCCTGAAATTGCCGCCATCCTTGACGTTGGGGTTGAGGCAGTTGAGAGCCTGACCGCACGCGGCAAGCGGGCGTTGCGCACCGCACTGAAAGACCAGCATGCGGCGCTTGGATATGAAGGGGAATGAGATGAGCGATGATGATCTGGGCACCTTGTTTGACAAAGCCCGCGCACAGTCCCCCAAAGTGCCCGCCGATCTTATGCAGCGGGTGATGCGGGATGCCGCGCGTGTGCAGCAGGCGGGGCAGACGGGCGCAGGCTGGCGGGGCTGGGTTGCCTTGCTGGGCGGTGCGCGCGGGGTCAGCGGGCTGATCACAGCCACCTGCGTTGGTTTTTGGATCGGTGTTGCTCCGCCACAGGCATTGCCGGATTTTGGGGCGCTTATTTTGGGGCAAGCCACAGCAGACAGCGCCGAAGAGGACATTAGCCTGTTTGGCTGGGACATTGAGGAAGGATAAGGCATGCAGGCACCGCTTACCCCGCGGCCCGGGCGCAGGGTCAAACTGATTTTGGCGGTCTCACTGGCGCTGAACCTGTTGTTTGTCGGCTTGTTTGCCGGGGCGGCCCTGCGCCACGGTGGCGGAAAGGGCGGCCCCGGTGGCCCGCTCCTGCGTAGCTATGGCGCGCCTTACATGCAGGCCTTGCCCCGTGCCGACCGCAAAGCGCTGAATGCGGCACTGCGACAGGCCGGGGCGATCCCGAACAGAAAGGCGCGCGCAGCCCTTTACGGGGAAGTGCTGGCAGGTCTGCGTGTGAACCCCTTTGATTCCAGGGCCGTGGCGGATCTGATGGCAAAACAACAGGCCACGGTGACGGGCGTGCAACAGGCGGCACAGGGCGCATGGATCAAAATCGTGTCAGACATGTCGCCCACGGCGCGCGCCGCCTATGCAGATGCGCTGGAGCAGCGGTTGCAACAGCGTGGCGGGCGGCATCGGCACAAAAAGGGCGAGAAATGATGCCTTTGCGGGAAAAACAGGCGTAAAGTGATGCCCTGCGCGGTACATAGGATTGCTGTTCGCCCTGCGCAGGTCATCCCCCCTTGCCGCGCGCGCGCCATCGCGCTAGGCCCGGCGCAGCGCGATCAGGGTAGGGCGGCATGACGGACAATAATACCACGGACAATGAGGCCGAAGAGGTTCTGGCGGTTGTCAAGGCGTCTGCGGGGCGCCGCCTATTGGGGCTGGTGGCCCTTGCCGGTCTTGGCATTTTGTTGATCTATGTGGCCTTTGCCAGCCCGCCCTCGCTGATGTTTCGGGTTTTTCTGATTCTGGTGGGCGTTGGGGCCCTGTGGATGGCGGATGCCATGCGCAAAGCGACCGCAAGCCGTGTGGAACTGACTGAAACGGGGTTGCGGGATGCAGATGGCACGGTGATTGCCCTGCTTGAGGACATCCAGGGGCTGGACCGGGGCTTTTTCGCGTTTAAACCCTCTAACGGTTTCCTGCTCAAAATCCGCAGCAGATCCGGCAATCATTGGCGCCCCGGTCTGTGGTGGCGGCTGGGGCGGCGCATCGGGATTGGTGGTATGACACCGGCCAGCCAAACCAAAGTTATGTCAGAACTGTTGTCTGTACTGATGGCCAAGCGGGACGGCGAACTCTGATCGCCCGCCGCTGAAAACAAAAGACGCCCCGACAAAAAGCCGGGGCGGTACTCATTACAAAAAAATCTGGGCCTTACTCGTTAGGCGCACAACCGTCTGCTGCGTTTTCTATCCACAACACGCAGGTTGCGTAGCGGGGCCGTGTGAACACCAGATTGCGGATTTCACGTTCTTCCAGGCCGGTGTTGAAGGGTGGGTCATAGGTGGCCCAGGTTTCTGTGATCAGAATGTGCTCACCGTCAATCAGCACCGGGATACGGTTGTGCCAGTTCTCGGTGTCCGCAGAAGTCAGGGGCGAGATCGAACCACGGGTCTGGGACCAGTCGGTGTTAAACACGTTGGCCTCTTCGTCATACCAGACAGAACTGATGCGCATGCTTGTCATGCCCTGAGAGCGTGACAGATATTCATACAAGCCCTGCGTGCCATCCAGATAGTCGCTGTCGATTGGCACGGTTTCCCGCGAAATCGCATCGCCAATTGTAAAGGCCGCCTTTTGGTGGATGGAGTACATCCGGAAGGCGTCAAAGATGGAGAACATGGACAGATAGGTCCAGAACAGCAGCGGCATCACGATGGTGGCTTCAAGGGCGATGGTGCCATCCTCGCGGCGCGCAAAGTCGCAGCGCAGCGCGGATTTGATCAGATGTTTCATCCAAAGGCGTTTCATCAGTTTGGCTCCTGTACAAAAGCGGCACTCGAAATCATACGCATGCGGCCTGATCCATCTTTTACGGCGGCATAGCCAAGACCGGTGGTGGGATAGACCGGCTTGAACTTAACGCAGGCGCGCAGGATCATCATCTGGTGCTCGTGCCCCAGAACAAAGCCACGTACCGGCTCAACTTCTTCTGAAAGGTCAATACAATCAGCTGATTGGTTGAACGCTGCAAAGGCGCGCGGGTTCAGTGGCTGCATCTCAAGGCGCAGGGTATCATCGCAATCCTCAAGGAAGCCGGAATAGTCGCAGATCATAGTCTTGAGTTGATCGTGCGTGATGTTGGTGTTGGTGTTGAGGCGCACAAAACGCACCGTCAAATCCAAACCGCGATCCAGGAACATATGACGCATCGAGTACACGCCCATTTCCACAGCCATCAGAAAGGTGCTGAAGATGAGGGGAACGAAGATGATAAATTCCATCATCATCGCAGCCCCGTTTTCATCACGGCGGAACCGCCGCAGGGTATTTTTAAAGGTCCGGATCATTGTGTAAGCCTCAACTGGTTAATCTGGCGGGCAATGGCATCAAACGCATCGGAAATCTCAACACCTTCCACCCGGAAGAAGTGGCTGGGGGACGAGGCACAATCGCGCATCACGTTTGCACCGTGGTCCAGAACTTCAAAACCGATGGACCAGATGATGATGTTCTTTTCCTTGGCCGCATCGCACATGTTCTTGAGCAGGACGTCGCCCGTGGATTCGGAGTACTTGGTGTACGAGTAACGACCGTAGTTTGAGCCCAGGTAGCGCTGAACGTAGTAGGAAAAGTTATACCGGCTCCAGTGCGCGCGCAGGCTTTCGGTGCGGTAGTAATAGCTCCTGATCCGGGCGGCAGATGAATTCTGTCCATCCGTCATCAGAACGATTGTTTTCAGGGTCTCATCATCAGAGTAGGAAACAGGGCGTCCACTAAATGCGTTGTCCACATGACCGGCAGAGATCAACGAAGAGTTGATAGAGCGGAAAGACGGATCCAACATGGCAGCAGCCCATTTCATGCCGATAAAGATCTGCGTACCCGCACGTGGCTTGAGCTTGTTGATCTGACCCTTGAGGTAGGTCGCATTCTGACTGGTCGGAATGATGCGCTCATATTCATAGCGCGGGCACATCGTGTCAAAAAGGGTGTTTTGCTGGTTGCCAGATTGAATAGACGTCGTGTTCCACTGAAAGTGCTGCATGTGCTGGTAGGTTTTGGCAGTATTCAGCGCGACAGAGTTAAAGTCACTGTTGTCGAATTCAATGCAATGGGACTTGTTGTGCGTCAGCTTGCCGTCCTGACCAATGGTGTTGACGTTCATACGGTTGAAAATCAGCGGACCCGCATTCACATGCTGCGAATAGGGCACAAGGTTGATCGAGATCAGATCTTCGGTGTCTTCCGTCAGAACGGAATCCACGAACTCACCCGCCGCATTCTTGAGGTTCTGCATCTTGGACCCGGAGTTCATGGAACCCGAGACGTCCAAGACCATCGAAATCTCAACCTTGTTTACCTTTTCCTCGGCGCGTGAGCGGGCCGGGATGTTCAAGGTGTCAATGCCAAGGGCGCTCATGAACTGGGTGTTCATGGTGGTTGTCGCATCCACCGTTACAGTGCGGTAGTTCAACCCCTCGTCAACGGTCACAGAGGAAACGTATTCCGCCATGCCGGATTTATCGAAGTAGTCGCGGACAACCGCTTCCGGGTCGAGCGTCTGATCCAGATCAGCAGCAGCAAGCACTGCGCGGTCGGCAACAGATTGCAGGCGTGTGCGCTCCATTTCGTTGCGCATCAGGTCTACCCCGATGCCGCCAATCATAATCAAAATCAGGATCATAAAGCAGGCAAAGATCGTCATCATCCCACTTTCATCCTTGGCAAAGTGGGTAAGCGCCCGCTTTGGACGGCCGCATATCTCGCGGTCTTGGCGTGGATAACAAGTCATATTCATTTACCTTTCCGACTGTCATTCCGCAGAAGGAAGACAGCACAATACTCGGACTGAGCCTTGACATTTTTGTGCCTGCGGATTGGGGCTGAAATGGGGCGGAGAGACGGCAAAAGGGCGGATTTTGGTTAAATTCAACGCTGTTTGTCGCATAACGAAAGCCCTCTTGTTTCTATGGTTGAGACGAATGGTCTAGGATCGGTTAACTGTGTTCAATTTTAAAACAATTCAGATTGTGGCGCTGATCAAACGTGAGAACCAGCGCCACCTTATTGTCTAGTTGGTCAACCGAAGCTGGCTGATCTGTTGGGCAATGTTTTGGAATACCACAGAAATCTCAGTGCCGTCCGCGATGAAAAAGTGTGATGGGGAGGTGGCACATCTGCGCATCTCGTTTGCGGCGCCGGCGGAGGCCTCAAAGGCGATGGTAAAGACAATTACCGGGCGCGGTGAACGGTTCTTCGCCAGATCACACTGAGCAAGGAACTGTTGTATGTTTGTTTTCTTTTGGCTTGTGATGACCCGCTCTGCTTTACGGGATCCCCGGGAAAGATTGACCGTTGCGTTTTGATCATCCAGCTCATCCGTCGGGCGGTATTGCGCTACGATCGCACCATCGGTCATCAGAACAATGTATTTCGCAGTATCCGCATCAGAATAGGCGGCAGGGCGTCCGCTGTAGGATGCGTCCACGTCTCCATTGCCGATCAGCGCAGTGATGTCACCGCGTGAGGAAGGGTCAAGGAGGCCAAGGCCGTACTTGATCGCATGTTGTGTGCCGGTGCCGTCGTTCATGCTCATGTTGGCAATGCGGTCTTTCAGCACGTCTGCGTCACTGGACATGTACAGGATCTCGGTTTCGGTGTCATGTGGACACCAACCCCAGTCCATCAGCCCCCGTTTGAAAGAGTAGTTCATGAAATGCGGCACCTGGCTGTAGACGCCGGCTGAGGGCAGGCCCACAGAGGTTGCGTCAGCAGGTGTTGTTTCAAGACAGGAAGACACATTGGGGTGAACGTAGCGGATGGACGGGTCTGACCCCACACCGCCAACGGCACCGGCAGGCAAAAAGCCATGTGACAGATGTTCCGGAATGCCGCCCCGTGCTTCGTCCAACGGCGCAACCGGGAGGCGCTGACCGCCCAGACGGTCAAACATGAACGCGCCGGGGTTTACATGACCTGCATAGGGAACAAGGTTAATTGTAGTCGCTTGGTTGCCATCACCTGTTAACAGGACGTCAACGAAGTCCGATGCCGCAGGCCGCAGGTTCTCGATCTTGCCGGATCGCAGCATGGACTGTGAGATGTCCAGCACCAGCGAAATTTCTACATTTGGTGTAAATTGCTCTGCTGTGGAGAGGGCAGGAACCGGCAGCGTGTCAACACCAACCAAGTGCATGAACTGCGTGTTCATGTTATGGAACGCGGAAACAGTGACACGGCGCGCGCCAAGTGTTTCATCGACGTCGACGCTGGAGACAAAACTGCCCAGCCCGGATTTGTCAAAATAATCCCGCACAACTTCTTCGGGCGGCCTTTGCTGGTCAAGTGATGCAGCGGCGAGAACCGCGCGATCTGAGACGCCTTGCAAGCGGGTACGCTCCATTTCGTTGCGCATCAGGTCCACTCCGATGCCGCACACAAGCACCATCATAAAGATCATGAAGCAGGTAAAGATCGTCATGGCCCCGCTTTCATCGCGGAAAAATTTGCCCGTATTCAATGCAGAAAAAGGCGTGCGCCATATAGAATTTTTAATTGTCATAGTTCCAAACTCAGCAGCAGGCCCCCAGCCAGCGCGACCCAGGTGTGCAAACACTTTGGTCGGGAGCCACACCTGCGTGAAAATTAAGGCGAAATTGCGGCGAAGGTATCGAAAATGTGACGAGCTTCGATGAAATTCTGGCCGATTGTGGCAGGCGGATGAACAGTTTTTGGATGGTCGCAAAACTGGTTCAAAATCGGGGACAATGGGCGTTCATGATGAATTAAGTCGCCCCATGCAATTTGGGCATCTAAGGTACGTTTACGAACAACGGCCAGCGTGAGTCGCCGTGTTGCACACATGCCTGGTCACAATAGGAGAAGCCAATGACACCAGCCAATGAGCCGAGTTTTCGCGAAAGCGTCGATATGATGTTCAACCGCGCCGTGGCGCTGATGGACCTGCCACCGGGGCTGGAGGAAAAGATTAGGGTATGCAACGCGACATATACCGTGCGCTTTGGCGTGCGGCTGCGCGGCAAGATCCAGACCTTTACCGGCTACCGTTCCGTGCATTCCGAACATATGGAACCGGTAAAGGGCGGTATTCGCTACTCTCTTGGCGTCAATCAGGACGAGGTGGAGGCGCTGGCCGCGCTGATGACCTACAAGTGTTCACTGGTTGAGGCACCTTTTGGCGGCTCCAAAGGGGGGCTGTGCATTAATCCGCGCGAATATGATGAACAAGAGCTGGAACTGATCACGCGGCGGTTTGCCTATGAGCTGATCAAACGCGATTTGATCCACCCCGCCCAAAATGTGCCCGCCCCCGACATGGGCACGGGCGAGCGTGAGATGGCCTGGATCGCGGATCAGTACAAACGCATGAACACAGCCGAGCTGAACGGCAATGCCTGTGTCACCGGTAAACCGATCAATGCAGGCGGTATTCAGGGCCGCACAGAGGCCACCGGGCGCGGCGTGCAATACGCACTGCATGCGTTCTTTAAAGATGCCGCAGGCCTCAGGAAAGCCGGGATGTCAGGCACGCTTGAGGGCAAACGCGTGGTGGTGCAGGGGCTGGGCAACGTGGGCTATCACGCCGCCAAGTTCCTGAGTGAAGAGGACGGCTGTAAGATCACAGCCATCATTGAACGCGACGGCGCCCTGCACGACGAAAACGGCATTGAGGTTGAGGCCGTTCACCAGTGGATCGCCAAACATGGCACCATCAAGGGCTATCCAGATGCCAAGATGGAGGAGGCAGGTGCCAAACTGCTGGAGGCCGATTGCGATATTCTGATCCCCGCGGCCCTTGAGGGCGTGATCAACTTGGCAAACGCCGACAACATCAAGGCCCCGCTGATCATCGAGGCTGCCAATGGCCCCGTGACCGCCGGTGCAGATGAAGTCCTGCGCAACAAAGGCACGGTGATTATCCCCGATATGTATGCCAACGCCGGGGGTGTGACGGTCAGCTACTTTGAGTGGGTCAAAAACCTGAGCCACATTCGATTTGGCCGCATGCAGCGCCGTCAGGAAGAGGCGCGCCACCAGTTGATCGTGGATGAGCTGGAGCGCATCAGCGAGGATCCATCCATCAAATGGACCCTGAACCCCAACTTCAAGGACAAGTACCTGCGCGGTGCAGGCGAGTTGGAACTGGTGCGCTCCGGTTTGGATGACACGATGCAAACCGCCTACCAATCCATGGCGGCGGTCTGGCATGATCGGGATGATGTCGATGACCTGCGCACGGCGGCCTATCTGGTGTCGATTGGCAAAGTTTCTGCAAGCTACCGTGCAAAAGGGCTTTGAGAACCATAAGGTAACAAGGGCGGCGGTCAAAAGGGCCGCCGCATTTTTTGCTGCCCGACGGCGATGCAGGGGCAAACTTGTCGTCGCGCCGCCTGTCAGTCTTTCTGCTTGATACTGCGTAGGAATTGCCGAAAAATGCGGAAAGATCAGCCAGTGCACCGGATTTCCCGCGCCAGACCTTTCCATCTGGCGTACTTGCGCGCGGCTCGGCATAGGGCAAGCGCCAGCGCGATCGCCCGGCATCAAAGGAACATCGCCATGAAACCCATCGCCGCCAACGACCGCCGTGTCGCTAACATCCGCACCGCGACCTTCACACCGTTCTTTTCAGACGGACAACCGGATGGCGAGGTCTTGCAGTTGAACACGGCCAAACCGCAGGCCTCCGGGTTTTACATTTACCGCATGGCACCGGGCACAACCACAGTGGCGCACAGGCACATGGGCGATGAGGAGTTTTTGATTATTGAAGGCGACTTGACCGATCACGACGGTGTTGAATACGGCCCCGGCGATCTGGTTTGGCTGCGCGATGGCACGGTGCACAATTCCACCACGCGCGAGGGTTGTTTGATAGCGGTTTATGCCGATGACACCGGCATGGCCCCAGATGCCGAAGCAAACCCGCAAAATTGAATAGACGCCCGATTGCAGGCGGACAGCCTGCGCGGCGTGCGCTAGACTGCCGGTATGATGTTTGATCTGCCCTCTGATGATGCGCTTTATGCCGCGCTGATGGCGCGCGACGTCCGATTTGAGGGACGCGCGTTTGTGGGTGTGACCTCAACAGGCGTCTTTTGCCGCCTGACCTGTCCTGCGCGCAAACCAAAGCGGGAAAATTGCCGGTTCTTTGACCAGATCGGCCCCTGTATTGAGGCGGGGTTTCGCCCTTGTCTGCGCTGCCACCCGATGGCCCCGGCGGCAGAGGCGGACCCAAATGTGGGTCATCTGCTGACAGCCCTCAGGGCGGCCCCCACGCGGCGCTGGTCAGAAATGGATGTCAGTGCCATGGGGCTTGATCCCTCCACTGTGCGCCGCGCGTTCAAGCGACACTTTGGCATGACATTTCTGGAGATGGCGCGCCTGACCCGGTTGCGCACGGCAGCTGCGGTTTTGCCCCAAGGCGGGCGCGTGATTGATGCGCAAATGGAGGCCGGATACGAAAGTGCAGCGGCCTTTCGGGCCAGTTTTGCGCGGATGCTGGGGATGGCACCGGGCAAGTTTGCGCAGGATGCGCTGCTGAGGGCCGATTGGATCGAGACCAGGCTAGGGGTGATGATCGCCGTCAGCGACAAACGCGCACTTTATTTGCTGGAGTTTGCAGAGCGCAAAGTGCTGCCCGCCGAGCTGAAGCGGCTCTATGCCCACGCCAAAGGGTCGCTTGGTTTTGGTCGATTTGATCCCGTTGATCAGATCGCCGCTGAGATGGAGGCCTTTCTGGATCAGCGCAGGGCCCGATTTGAGGTCCCTCTTGCCCCTCTCGGCAGCGCGTTCACGCAAGAGGTCTGGCGCGCCTTGCGTGACATTCCCGCAGGCGAAACACGCAGCTATTCCGATGTCGCGCGCAGCATGGGGCGGCCCAATGCAACCCGGGCCGTGGCGCGCGCAAATGGCGCGAATCCGATTGCAGTTGTGATCCCCTGTCATAGGGTGCTGGGGGCGGATGGGGCGCTGACGGGCTATGGCGGTGGTTTGTGGCGCAAACAGGCCCTGATAGATTTGGAACGCGGGTTTGCCGCGCAAAAACAAGAGAAAACATGATGGATCGGTCAGAAAAAGCGCATACCTTCAAGGCGTTGCACGTCAAAGGCACCCCATTGGTGTTGTATAATGCCTGGGACGCGGGGTCTGCCAGGGCGGTGGCAGATGCCGGCGCCCCAGCGATTGCAACAGGCAGCTGGTCGGTTGCCGCCGCACAGGGGTTCGCGGATGGTGAGGCCTTGCCCATGGCCGATGCCCTGCGCGCGGCGGCACAGATTGTGAGCGCGGTAGACCTGCCCGTCAGCGTTGATTTTGAAGGGGGCTATGCGGTGGCGGCGGCCGAGGTTGGCCAGAACGTTGCCCGGTTGATTGAAACAGGGGCCATAGGGCTGAACTTTGAGGACCGGATTGTCGGGGCCAAGGGGCTGCACAGTATTGAGGTACAGGCCGCCCGCATTTCCGCCATTCGCGCCGCAGCCGAGGCCAAGGGCGCTGCGTTCTTTATCAACGCGCGCACGGATGTGTTTTTTCAAGGCTCAAAGGAGGCACCAGAGGTTTTGATGGCCGAGGCCCTTGCCCGCGCCGCCGCGTATAAAGACGCAGGCGCCGACGGCTTGTTTGTGCCGGGGGTGAACGATCCAGACCGGATTGCGCATATCTGTGCGGCGCAGGACCTGCCGGTCAATGTCATGCGCGTGGGGCAGGAGATCGCGGCGCTGGCCGCATGCGGGGTTGCACGTATCAGCCATGGGCCCGCGCCCTATATCAAGGCCATGAAGGCATTAACCGCCGCCGCCACAGCCCTGTAGCGGTGCCGCACACAGGCCCGCAGATGACGCAAAATGCCGCGCGCAGGCAGCTCATATATTGCTAGTTGGGGCAGGACTTGGCACGATGCCAAGGTCTGTCCAAACTGGGGAATACCACATGCGCTTTTCGGGCCTACGCATTCTGCGCGAGGGGGTGAGCGGCAACAAGGGGTGGGGGCCGCACTGGCGCGACCCTGAACCCAAGGCCGAATATGACGCGATCATCATCGGGGGCGGCGGGCATGGGCTGGCCACGGCATATTATCTGGCCAAAAACCACGGGATGACCAACATTGCCGTGCTTGAAAAAGGGTATCTGGGCGGGGGTAACGTGGGGCGCAACACAACAATTGTGCGCGCCAATTATATGCTGGAGGGTAACAGCCAGTTCTATTCCCACTCGCTCAAGCTGTGGGAGGGGATGGAACAGGATCTGAACTACAACACCATGCTGTCCCAGCGCGGGCATTTGATGTTGTGCCATTCAGATGGTCAGCGCGACGCCTATGCACGGCGCGGCAATATGATGATCAGCCAGGGTGATGACGCCGAATTGCTGGACCCTGCGGGCGTGCGACGCCTGATTCCCTATCTTGATTTTGAAAACACGCGGTTCCCGATCTATGGCGGGTTGCTGCACCGCCGTGCGGGTTCGGCGCGCCATGATGCGGTTGCCTGGGGCTATGCCCGCGGGGCCGATCAGCGCGGGGTGGATTTGATCCAACAGTGTGAGGTCACCGGGATTGACATCGAAAACGGTCAGGTGCGCGGAGTGCAAACCACACGCGGCGCGATCAGGGCCAAGAAGGTCGGGATCGTGGTGGCGGGGCGCTCAGGACAGGTGGCGGCGATGGCGGGCATGCGCCTGCCGATTGAAAGCCATGTATTGCAGGCCTTTGTCACCGAAGGGCTCAAGCCGATCATCGACCATGTGGTCAGCTTTGGTATGGGGCATTTTTATATCAGCCAGTCGGATAAGGGCGGGCTGGTCTTTGGCGGGGATCTGGATTTTTATGCCTCCTACGCGCAGCGCGGCAATATGCCGATGATGGAGCATGTGATGGAGGCGGGCATGACCCTGATGCCAATGATCGGCAAGGCCAGGGTGCTGCGCAGCTGGGGCGGGATCATGGACATGACGCCTGACGGATCCCCGATGATTGACAAGACAGATACGCAGGGGCTCTTTGTCAATTGCGGGTGGTGTTACGGCGGGTTCAAGGCGGTGCCCGGATCAGGCTATTCCTTTGCCCATCTGATGGCGACGGGACACCACCATGAACCGGCAGAGAAATTCCGGCTGGACCGGTTTCGCACGGGCTTTGGCCTGATGGACGAGGAGGCGACAGGTGCGCAGCATAACCTTCACTAGAACCCGCAGTGCCCGACGTGAGTGCGGGATTGAGTTTATTTGGAAGGGTGAAACAGGGGGCTGCGCGCCTTCTGGAGGGATTTCATGAGGATCAACTGTCCGATCTGTGGAAGTCGTGAGCGGCGCGAGTTTTATTATCAGGGGGCTGCGCTGGCGCGGCCCGCGCCCGATGCCGGTGAGGCCGCTTGGGATGATTACATGCATCTGCGGGACAACCCCGCCGGGGAGACGCGCGATATGTGGTGTCATGAGGGGGGCTGTGGGGCCTGGATTGTTGTGACGCGCAACACGGTGACCCATGACGTGGTAAGCACCGCATTGGCGACAGATGCGCGGACGGTTTTGGCATGAGGATTGCTGGCAAGGGGCTGATTGATCGCAGTCAGAAGGTGTCTTTTTCCTTTGATGGGACGTCTTATCAAGGGTTTGCAGGGGACACTGTTGCATCAGCCCTGCTGGCAAATGACATCACCCTGATGGGGCGATCGTTTAAGTATCACCGTCCGCGCGGCGTGTTGAGCGCAGGCAGTGAAGAGCCCAATGCGCTGATCACCACCGGACAAGGCGGGGGGCGCGCGCCAAATGTGCGCGCGACGGTGCAGGAGATCTATGGCGGCCTGGTCACACGCAGCCAGAATGCATGGCCCAGTCTTGGGTTTGATGTGATGGCCATGAACGATCTGGGCGCGCCGTTTCTGGGGGCCGGGTTTTATTACAAGACCTTCATGTGGCCAAAACAGTTCTGGGAGGCGGTCTATGAACCGGTGATCCGCAAGGCGGCCGGGCTTGGGGCGTTAAGTGGTAAGAACAATGAAGACACCTATGAAAAGGCCTATGCCTTTTGTGATCTGCTGGTCATTGGTGGCGGTCCCGCCGGGCTGATGGCCGCCTGGGCCGCCGCGCAGGCCGGGGCGGATGTGATCCTCGCGGACGAGGATGCCCTGATCGGGGGGCGGCTGAACGCGGAAACGCACGCGGTGGAGGGCATGCCCGGTGCCACCTGGGCCGCGCAGATGGCCGCGCAGCTCGGCGAGATGGAAAATGTGCGCATCATGACGCGCACCACCGTCACGGGCGCCTATGACGGCGGTATGTTTGGGGCGCTGGAGCGGGTCAATCAGCACAATGACAGGCGGGGTGGCGCGGCCCCGTTGGAGAGTTTTTGGCGCATTCATGCACGGCAATCCATTCTGGCCGCTGGCGCGTTGGAGCGGCCCGTGGCCTTTCAAAACAACGACCGTCCCGGCATCATGACCGCAGGGGCCGTGCGGGCCTATCTGAACCGCTGGGGTGTCAGCGCGGGCAAACAGGTCACGGTTTTTGGCAACAATGACGATGCCCACCAGACCGCGCGGGATTTGCACGCCGCCGGGGTGCATGTGGCCGCCCTGATTGACAGCCGCCATGACGCGGTTGTGGAGGGCGCGGATTTTCCGGTCTATCGCGGTGCACAGGTGTGCAATGCGACGGGGCGCAAGGCCTTGGAGAGCATCACGCTGCGCTCTGCGCATGGGGAGCAGGCGATCCAGACCGATTGTCTGGCCATGTCGGGGGGGTGGAACCCGTCGGTGCATCTGACCTGCCATATGAACGGGCGGCCCCGGTGGAACGCAGATGTGCAGGCCTTTGTGCCCACGCCGGGGGCTGTGCCGGGCATGCATGTGGCCGGGGCCTGTAACGGGGTGTTTTCGACCCATGGCTGTTTGCAAGCCGGGGTGGTGGCCGCCAAAACGGCCATGGCCGCCTTGGGAAAACGCGCGACATCTGTGCAGGTGCCACAGGCCGAGGATGCGCCTTATCGCCTGACCCCGCTTTGGGCAGTGCCCGGCAAGGGACGCGCCTGGCTCGATTTTCAGAACGATGTGTCGGTCAAGGATGTCAAACAGGCGGCGGTGGAGAGCTTTCGCTCCGTTGAGCACATGAAACGCTATACGACCCAGGGCATGGCGACGGATCAGGGTAAATCGTCAAATGTTATCGCGCTAGCGGTCTTGGCCGATGCCACCGGACGTGGGATTCCGGAAACCGGGACAACCACCTTTCGCCCGCCTTACGTGCCGGTGTCGATCGCGGCGATGGGGGCAGGTGCGCAGGGCAAAGGGTTTGCACCCGAACGCCTGACCACCAGCCACGCCAGGTCAAAAGCCATGAACGCGCCCATGATCGAGGCGGGTCTGTGGTATCGTCCCAGCTATTTCCCCAAAGCCGCAGAAACCCATTGGCGTCACTCCTGTGACCGTGAAGTTGGCTATGTGCGCAAGGCGGTCGGCATTTGTGATGTCTCAACCCTGGGCAAGATCGACATTCAGGGGCCGGATGCGGCCAGATTGCTCGATTTTGTCTATACCAATGTGTTTTCCACCCTGAAAATTGGGCGGGTGCGATACGGATTGATGCTGCGCGAAGATGGGCATGTGATGGATGACGGCACCTGTGCGCGGCTGGGAGATCAGCATTATGTCATGACCACCACAACCGCCGCAGCCGGGGTGGTGATGCGGCATCTGGAGTGGGTCACACAGGCGCTGCACCCTGAATGGCGGGTCAGGTTTGCCTCTGTCACAGAACACTGGGCGCAATTTGCGGTGGCCGGGCCCAAATCGCGTGATCTGTTAAACGAGGTGTTGGGCGCGCCGCTGGACAACGAACACTGGCCCTTTATGGCATGCGGCGCGGTTGAGGTGGCAGGGGTGGCGGGGCGGCTGTTTCGCATCTCGTTTTCGGGTGAGCATGCCTATGAGGTTGCAGTGCCTGCGCGCTATGGTGCCGCGCTGTTTGATCTTTTGCTGGCCAAGGCAGAGGCGCTGGGCGGCGGGGCCTATGGGATGGAGGCGCTGAACGTCTTGCGCATCGAAAAAGGGTTTATCACGCACGGTGAAATTGACGGACGTGTGACCGCCTTTGACATCGGGATGCAGCGGACGGTGTCAGACAAAAAGGACTGCATTGGCAAAACCATGTCACAGCGGCCCGGATTGATGGATGCAGAGCGCCCGCAGTTGGTAGGGTTGCGGCCCGTTGAGACGGCACAGGAGCTCTCGGGTGGTGCGCATCTTTATGATCAGGGGGCGGAAGCCATTCGCACCAATATACAGGGCTATGTGACCTCTGTGGCCTATTCGCCCACGCTGGGGCACATGATTGCACAGGCTTTCGTGGCGCGCGGGGCTGCGCGGATGGGCGAAGTGATCCGGTTTGTGGATGCGGTTCGAGGGTTGGAGGCAGAGGTGGAAATCTGCGCGCCGGTCTTTGTGGACCCGGAAGGGGAGCGTGTGCGTGGTTGAGTTGGAACAAAAGTTGCCCTGCGCCGGTTTGCTGCCGCTGAGCATTGGCAAGGTCACACTGGAGGAGGTGGATTTGGGCCAGCTGTGCTCGTTGTCCCCTTTTGGGGACGCTTCGCTTTTGGGGGCTGCACTTGAGCAACACCACGGGATGGCATTGCCACAGCCGGGGCGTATGACGGGCAAGGCCGGTGCGCGTTGTATCTGGTTTGGGCGAGAGACCTGGCTGCTGGCCGGGCCTGTGGCCTATGCCGATTTGGCGCAGAGCGCCGCTGTTGTGGATCAATCAGACGGCTGGGCCAGTGTTGCGCTGAGGGGACCGGGCGCGGTTGATGTACTGGCGCGGCTGGTGCCAGTTGATCTGCGCGAGAGCACATTCAAACGGGGGCACAGCGCACGCACGATGGTGCAGCATATGACCGCCTCGATCACCCGCACCGGGGCGCAGAGTTTTCTGATCCTTGTTTTTCGCTCAATGGCAGGCACCCTGGTGCACGATCTGAAGTGCGCTATGGAAGCTGTTGCCTCGCGTCGGTAAGATGCGAAAAACGATACATAAACAACGTGAGAGGAGTGAGTGATGAAACGGATCTGTCAGGCGGCTGTGGCCCTTGTGATGACTGTTACGGCGAGCAGTGTAAGTGCGGCCAGCGCCAAGGAAAAGGACTGTGGATATCAGGCCGATATTGTTGCTGCGGTACAAAAGGCGCGGTTGGACCGGGTGCGTGAAAAGGACGTCACCGAGGTTGTGCTGGCCGGTGAGGTCACCTGGCCCGAGAATTACAACGCCGCCATTCCGATTTTTGCAGGCGAAGTCTATAAGCTCAAGATGCGCGATTTGCGCAATTCCGATCAGGGTGCAGCCTGGCGTAAACTGTGTTTGGCGAATTAGGGATTGGATCAAGGGGTCTTGACCCTAACGCCAAAGGCGGCGCTTGGGGCTCTGTTGGGATTGAGTTTATTGGAAGGGTGAAATGGGGGGCAGCACGTTTGACTTGAGCGAAGTGCGTGTTGTGAAGGGGCAGGTACTGGACTCTTAAACGCCGCTCTCCATATATGGGGTATGAGCCTGCCGCCTGGATTTTTGGACGAATTGCGCACCCGCGCCAGCCTGTCACAGGTGGTGGGGCGCAAGGTTATGTGGGATCTGCGCAAGTCCAACCAAGGCAAGGGGGACATGTGGGCACCATGCCCGTTTCACCACGAAAAGACCGCCAGTTTTCACGTCGATGACCGCAAGGGGTTTTATTACTGTTTTGGCTGTCACGCCAAGGGGGATGCGATTTCCTTTGTGCGGGAGACGGAGAATGTCAGCTTCATGGAAGCGGTGGAGATCCTGGCCGGTGAGGCCGGGATGCCCGTGCCCAAACAAGACCCCCGCGCGCAGGAAAAGGCGGACAAGCGCACGCAACTGGCCGAGGTCACAGAGATGGCTGTGCGCTGGTTTCGCATGCAATTGCAAACCGGTGCGGCAGCAGAGGCACGTGCCTATCTGGAGCGGCGCGGGTTGGGGCAGAATGCGCTGGATCGGTGGGAGATTGGGTTTGCCCCTGACAGCTGGCAAGGGCTTTGGGATGCGCTGAAAGGCAAAGGTGTTGAGGATGATCTGATCCTTGGGGCAGGGCTGGCCAAACCGTCCTCCAAAGGGGGCAAACCCTATGACACGTTTCGCGGGCGCATCATGTTTCCCATTCGCGATGCACGCTCTCGTGCGATTGCCTTTGGCGGGCGCGCGATGGACCCCAATGACAATGCCAAATATCTGAACTCACCCGAGACAGAATTGTTTGACAAGGGGCGCTCTCTTTACAATGTGAAAGAGGCGCGCACGGCGGCTGGCAAAGGGCAGGCGTTGATTGTGGCTGAGGGGTATATGGATGTGATCGCTTTGCAGCAGGCCGGGTTTGAGGCCGCTGTTGCGCCTTTGGGCACGGCGATCACGGAAAGCCAGTTGCAGATGTTGTGGCGCATCGCGCCGGAGCCGATCATCACGCTGGATGGCGACACCGCCGGACAGCGCGCCGCGATGCGGCTGGTGGATCTGGCCCTGCCGTTGCTGGAGGCCGGACAATCGCTGCGGTTTGCGGTGATGCCTGACGGGCAGGACCCGGATGATCTGCTCAAGGCGCAAGGGGCGGGGGCGCTGCAAAAGCTGCTGGATGCCGCGATGCCGATGGTCAAACTGCTGTGGCAGCGGGAGACGGAAGGAAAGGTATTTGACAGCCCCGAACGCAAGGCCGCGTTGGACAAGGCGCTGCGCGAAAAGATCAACCTGATCAAAGACCCCTCCATTCGCAGCCACTATGGACAGGAAATCAAAGACCTGCGGTGGGACCTGTTCCGGCCCACAAAACGCGGTGGCGGGAAAAGCAACACAGGCTGGACAAAGGGCGGCAAACGCAGTGCCTGGGAAACCCCGCGCGAGGCCCCGATGCCCACCACCAAGGCTTCGACCCTTGTGACCGATGAGACCGGGCAAAGCGCGCAGCATCTGCGGGAGGCGGTGATCCTTGCCGCCTGTGCCGGTTGCCCTGAGGTGATTGAAGAATTCGAGAGCGGGCTGGAGCAGATGGTCTGTGCCGACCCCGAACACCGCACGCTGCGCGACCTGATGCTGCGCTATGGCCATGCTGGCCCTGAGGTGTTGCGCGAAAATATTTCCAGCGTACTGGGCCCGGATGCCCTTGCAAATCTGGCTTCACAACGCCATGTCGCCATCACACCCTGCATCCGAAATCCCGGTGATTTGGAGATGGCCACCATGACGCTGGCCGAGGAATTGGCCAAACTCGAAACCATGCGCGGGTTAAGTGCCGAAATTGCAGAAGCCGAAGAGGATCTGAGCGGCGTTGCAGATGAAGGTGTGACCTGGCGATTGAGCGAGGCCGCACGGGCCGCAGATCAGGCGCTGCGCACCGGACAGGAAGACAAAGCGGAATATGAGGTGGGCGACAACGGCGCGCGCATCAGTCGCGAAGAGCGCAGCGCACTGGACACGCTGCTTGAGACGATTAAGTACAGCAAAACAAAAGACCAAGGCTAACCATCTGCGTGGCATTTTGGCTGAACTTTTAGGAAAAATCAGGGTATCGGCTTTAAGAATCAGGCCGAATCGACCATGATTCGAGAAATGCGAATCACCCTGCCAGGTGATTCGCCAAGGGACACCGCTGGAGGAGCATTGATATGGCTGCGAAAGACACCAACGAAGACGCAAAGCGTAACAGCGAAGGCGACGGTCATTCGCTTGATATGAGCCAGGCGGCAGTCAAGAAGATGATCGGTGAGGCCCGCGAAAAGGGGTATATTACCTACGATCAGCTCAACACCGTTTTGCCGCCTGATCAGGTGTCCTCTGAGCAGATCGAAGATGTGATGAGCATGCTCTCCGAGATGGGCATCAACATCATCGAAGATGAGGATGCCGAGGAAGAAGACGCCAAAGGCTCCACCGAGCTGGCCACCACCGACAGCAATAAAGAGGTGGCCCTTTCCTCCGGTACTTCGGAAAAGCTGGATCGTACCGATGATCCCGTGCGCATGTACCTGCGCGAGATGGGCTCAGTTGAGCTGCTGAGCCGTGAAGGCGAGATTGCGATTGCCAAGCGCATCGAGGCAGGACGCAATACGATGATTGCTGGCTTGTGTGAAAGCCCGCTGACCTTTCAGGCGATCACGATCTGGCGCGACGAATTGCTGTCAGAGGACATTCTGCTGCGCGATGTGATTGATCTGGAGGCCACCTTTGGCAACCAGATGGGCGAGGAAGAAGAAACCACGCCTGTTGTTGCCCCCGGCGGTGAGGTCAAAAAAACCGAAGGCGAGGAAAAGCAGGAGCTTGATGCGGACGGCAATCCGATCACCAGCGATGACGACGATGATGATGAGGACGAACAGGCCAACATGAGCCTTGCCGCGATGGAGGCCGCCCTTAAGCCACAGGTGCTTGAAGCGCTCGACATTATCGCGGATGATTACGCCAAGCTGAGTGAAATGCAGGACAGCCGGATTTCAGCCACGCTGAATGAAGACAATTCCTTTACCAAGAAACAAGAAGACAAATACCAAAAGCTGCGTGCCGAAATCGTGTTGCTGGTGAATGAGCTGCACCTGCACAACAACCGTATTGAAGCATTGATTGACCAGCTTTATGGCATCAACCGCCGGATCATGCAGATTGACAGCGCCATGGTGAAACTGGCGGATCAGGCCCGCATCAACCGCCGTGAGTTTGTGGATGAATACCGTGGCTATGAGCTTGATCCAAACTGGATGGAGCGGATGGCCGAAAAGGCCGGGCGTGGCTGGCAGATGTTCATCGAACGCTCCACCGACAAGGTCGAAGAGCTGCGCGCAGACATGGCGCAGGTCGGGCAATACGTCGGCCTTGATATCTCCGAATTCCGCCGCATCGTGCAGCAGGTTCAGAAGGGCGAAAAAGAAGCCCGTCAGGCCAAGAAAGAAATGGTCGAGGCGAACCTGCGTCTGGTGATTTCGATTGCCAAAAAGTACACGAACCGTGGCCTGCAATTCCTTGATCTTATTCAGGAAGGCAACATCGGCCTGATGAAAGCGGTTGATAAGTTTGAGTATCGTCGCGGTTACAAATTCTCCACCTATGCCACATGGTGGATCCGTCAGGCGATCACGCGGTCCATCGCGGATCAGGCACGTACCATCCGTATTCCGGTGCATATGATCGAAACGATCAACAAGCTGGTGCGCACGGGGCGTCAGATGCTGCACGAGATTGGCCGCGAGCCGACACCAGAGGAATTGGCAGAAAAGCTGCAGATGCCGTTGGAAAAGGTCCGCAAGGTGATGAAAATCGCCAAGGAGCCGATCTCACTGGAAACCCCGATTGGCGACGAAGAAGACAGCCAGCTGGGCGATTTCATCGAGGACAAGAATGCTGTGCTGCCACTGGACAGCGCGATTCAGGAAAACCTCAAGGAAACCACGACCCGTGTGCTGGCCAGCCTTACGCCGCGCGAAGAGCGGGTGCTGCGGATGCGTTTTGGCATCGGCATGAACACCGACCACACGTTGGAAGAGGTGGGGCAACAATTCTCGGTGACGCGCGAACGTATTCGCCAGATTGAGGCCAAAGCACTGCGTAAACTCAAGCACCCGAGCCGGTCCCGCAAATTGCGGTCGTTCCTGGATCAATAGTTTCTATAACGGCGACAAAAAATCCCAAGGACGGCAATTGTTTCGCCCTTGGGGCTGGTCTCTGACCGGCCTTGTGCCTCCCCAAAATTCATCAAGAATTGCCCCAACACCTCGCATCATTTTGCGGGGTATTTTTGGTGGCAAACCGCTGCGAGGTGAAAACGCCAATGGCCCCATGGATGTGAAAACCGAAGGCCTGGGCCCAGGCAACATCCGTTTGGCGCAGGTTATTCACCAACGCACTGTCACGCTTCTTTGATCCTTCCTGAACAAGACCTATGTTGAAAGCGGCCACTATGGGCCCCACCTTTCCATCCAGAAAAGGAAAGGACTGAACGATGAAATCCGTAGCTATTGCCCTTGGGGTCTTAATGGCCCTGCCTGTCCAGGCCCAAACCTATCATGCCAAAAACGGTATGCAGGTTACGCCGGCCGGCCCGAACAAATTTATTGTCAGCGGTATCCCCGATAACACCCCACAAAGCCATTGGTGCGCTGCGGCCCTTTATGCAAAGCGGTTCCTCAATGCGGCACCCTCACAGCGCATGTACATCGTGGGCGACGCGGTGCGCGGTCAACGTGAATACCTGATTTCGCTTGATCCAAGGGGCACGGCCTCAGAAGTCAAACGCAGCAAAGAATTTTCCGTACGTATTGACGGGGCAAATCGCCGCGTTGACGAGGGGCATGATTTTTGCAGCTACCGTTTCCTGCGCAGCGGCTTTTAGCGCGACCTTTGTGTGCAGGACCAAAAACGCCGCGCCTCCAGAAGAGGAACGGCGTTTCTTAAGGTGCTCTCGGCACTATGTCCTGAGTTGCCGAAACAGTCAGTCGTCGAGCAGGAACGTCACCATCATATTGACCTGATAGTGTGAAATCTTGCCGTCCTCGACCTTGACGGATTGTTCTTTGACCCAGGCGCTGACAACATTGCGCAGCGTTTTGCTGGCACGCTCAACGCCGTTTTCAACGGCATCATCAAAGCTCTTTTTTGAGGTTGCGGAAATTTCGGTAACGCGGGCAACAGACATGAATGTCTCCTTTTTGGGATGTGAGTGTAAGATGCCCAAGTCTACCCGCTCTGGGCGGGCGTGTCACATCATCCGCAAAGCGGCACCGCAGAAACGGGGAAACCTCCCGGACCAGCGTCATTTCGTGCAATTGCGCCGGCTAAACCGTTGGCTTCGCGCCACAGTTGCGACCCCAAGATGTAGCGTAACATTTCGCCTCTACCCAAAACCTATGTCCTCCCCTATAAGTTTGGCCAAGAGGGCTCCATGCCCCACAAGTGAGGCAGGAAAAAGAAGGGGAACGGCCATGCGCTGCCCGTTTTGCGGAAATATTGACACCCAAGTGAAAGACAGTCGCCCTGCGGAGGATCATGTGTCGATCCGTCGCCGCCGGTTTTGCCCGGCCTGTGGTGGGCGCTTTACCACCTATGAACGCGTCCAATTGCGTGACCTGGTGGTGATCAAGACCAGCGGCAAACGCGAAGATTTTGACCGGGACAAGCTCGAACGCTCCATCCGGATTTCCATGCAGAAACGCCCGATTGAGCCGGACCGCATTGATCAGATGATCAGCGGCATCGTGCGCCGGTTGGAAAGCATGGGCGAGACAGATATCGGCTCCAAGCAGATTGGCGAAATCGTGATGGAGGCCCTGGCCCGGATTGATACGGTTGCCTATGTGCGTTTTGCCAGTGTTTACAAAAACTTCCAGGCGGCGGATGACTTTGACAAATTCGTTCAGGAACTGCGGCCCGACTCTGCTAACGAAGAGTGAGTGACACCCGCTTCATGATGCTGGCGCTGTCCCTGGGGCGGCGCGGGCAGGGGCGGACATGGCCAAACCCTGCTGTGGGCTGCGTGATTGTAAAAGCCGGTCGCGTCCTGGGGCGCGGCTGGACGCAACCGTCTGGTCGCCCCCACGCCGAAACCGAAGCACTTGCACAGGCCAGCACCCATGCGCAGGGTGCGACGGCCTATGTCACGCTGGAACCCTGCGCACATCATGGAAAGACCCCGCCCTGCGCAAAGGCCCTGATTGATGCTGGCATTGCCCGTGTGGTGATTGCCTGTGCTGACAGTGATCCGCGTGTGGCAGGGCAGGGCATCGCCATGCTGCGCGCCGCAGGCATCGAGGTCAGCACAGGGCTGTGCGAAAAACCGGCCCGTGCGGATCACGCGGGTTTTTTTGCCCGAATTGAACAGGATCGCCCCCTGTTGACCCTGAAACTGGCCGCATCCTTTGACGGGCGCATCGCCACGGGCACTGGCGAAAGCCAGTGGATCACTGGACCGGGCGCGCGCCGGATGGTGCATGGCATGCGCGCGCGGCATGATGCTGTGATGGTGGGGGGCGGGACCGCCCGCAAAGATGATCCCAGCCTCACGGTGCGGGATCTAGGGGTTGATCATCAGCCTGCGCGCATCGTGGTGTCGCGCCGTCTTGATCTGCCATTGATGAGCAAACTGGCACGAACTGCACAAGACATCCCGCTGATCCTGTGCCATGGCGCTGATGCGGATGCGACCTTGATGCGCACCTGGCGCGACATCGGCGCGACGTTGCTGGAAATCAATGTCAAAGGCGGGCAGTTGGATGCCCGCGATGTGATGCGCAAATTGGCTGGGCACGGGCTGACCCGGGTATTCTGCGAAGGGGGCGGGGCCCTTGCGGCGTCCCTGATTGAGGCGGACCTGGTGGATCATCTGATTGGCTTTACCGCGGGTCTGGTGATCGGTGCGGAGGGCCTGCCGGGCATCGGTGCCATGGGCCTCTCTCACCTCAATACCGCCCCACGCTTTACCCTACACACCACGCAAACCATTGGCCCTGACGTGATGCATCACTGGCAGCGGCCTTTATAATCCGCTGTGGCTCTGGGTCTGACCTTCTCCTCTTTCTGGCCATAACTCTTCCCGGAGGTTTGGAGGTAGCGCCTCCAAAGGCCCATCTCATGGGCCTATCTACCCGCGCCGCCACACATGGCGTTGCGAGGCAAAAACACCCTGGAGCTTTGACAAAACCCGATTGCCAACGCCAGATTGCGGCAGATCACCCGCACTCAGCCGGTCCACCACCACTTCGACCGGGCAGGGCAGGCCCGTCTTGGGATCGACATAGCGGGGATAATCAATCAGCGCTGCATGGGCGAGCCCGGCACGCGTCACCTCTGCGCGCCGTCGGGGGGGCACGTCACCCAGATCGCGGGTCAGGCCCCATCCGGCATAAAACGGCACCCCAAGCGTAACCACCGTTTTGCCCCGCAACAGTGCCTCAAAGCCGAGGAGCGATGTCATGGTCCAGACTTCATCCACGTGATCCAACAGCGCAATAGGGTCGCATCGCGTCATGACATGATCCGCAAGCGAGGAGGCATCTACCGCGCCGTCACGCAATCCCGCTTCAACATCCGGGTGCGGCTTGAACAAAATCTGCGCCTCCGGGTTGGCCGCGCGCACAGCCTGCAAAAGTGCAAGGTTTGTTGCTACATCCTGCGCACCCGTCAGGATGGAGGCATCATCCTCCACCTGACCCGGCACCAAAATGCGTCTGCCCGCTGGCAGCTCCGGCAGGGGGCCATCAGCATCCAGATTGTATTTGCTCAGACCGGATTTTGTCAGTGCCCCGATCAGGTTTTGCACCCGCGCCAGTTGATCAGGGCGCAGTTCTACACGTGTCTCAATCCACTTTTCCAGCCGACTGGCCGTGCGCGGATCGTAATAGATGCCCAAATCATCACAAACCAGCGACAAGGGGGCAACCAGCTCGGCCCCCAGCCCTTTGGAGCGGATAAATCCATCCTCAACCCGCAAAGCATCGCTGTGCCCCACTGCGGCTTTTCCGGCCCAGACCATCCAGGGCCGACCGGTGCTGCGGGCCTTTGCGGGATCATCCTCGAACACGACGGGTTTTTCGCCCCCAAAGAACCCTTGCAGCGGCGCGCGTTTCCACAGCCGCATGCCCGAGGCAACCCAGCCCCGATGATCTTCGCGCCAGCTGCGGGTCTGTGCGGCCAACGCCTCTTGCGCAATTTCCATCGTGCAAAGCTGATCGCGGTAGGGGTCGTACCATTTGGGATAAAGCAGCATGGCGGCGGCAAACAACTGCGCCCGGGTCAGCTTGCGCTGGCGCCTCTGTACCGGAAATTCATCGCCCGTCAGACCCCAACCCGCATAAAACGGCTGGCCAAAGACACGCGGCTTATGCCCCGCAAAAATCGCCTCAAACCCGACTTGAGAAGACACGGTGTAGACCCCCACCGCGCCCTCGAACAAGGCCCAGGGGCTGATGGGATCACTCAGCAGGGTGATGCGCTCGTTTGTGTCTTCTTCGGTGAAATACCCGGTGCGAAAACCCTGTACCGTTTCGGGGTGGGTTTTGATCACCACGGGGCAGCTTGGGTGTTCTTCCTGTGCAAAGACCAGCATTTCCAGAAACCGCCCCCGGTCCGCGCCGGACGCGGTGACAGAGGCATCACCCCGTGTCTGATCAATCACCAATACATAGCCCGGTGGTGGGGCGGGGGTGGCCGGATCAAAGGCGGTGTATTTGCTCAAATGCGCCTCGGCCATGCGCGCAGCCCCGCCGCGCGCGCGGTTCAGCAGGGCTGTGTCATCCAAAGGGTGGGTGGCCAGCAGTGTTTCAAGGTCTGACGGCGCGCTTGGGTCAAAATGCGCTGCGCGGTGATCCACCAGAAGACCCAAAGGCGGCTCACCTGCGCGGCCCGGATGAAGGGAGCGCAAAAACGCATCCTCAACGCGCACGACCGGTGTGCTGCGCTTTTGCGCAATGCCAAGCCCGCGATGGGCGGTTGGCGAATTGCCCCAGACCGCCACCGCGTCGCCGTCTCTTGGCAGGCCCAGATGCAGCGAATAGCCCGACAGTTGTAAAATGCGCCGCACGCGCCGCTGGGTCAGGAAACCGCCATTGTAAACAAAAAGCCGCCGGGCCTTGTCAGGTCCGGCGACAGGGGTGTCATATATTTCAGGCCCAAGGCCCATGGGGCCGATCAGCCGCCTGCTGCTGAGGTGATGCTGCCCACTGTGCTGGCCGTGCCGGTGACAGCGGTGATGACTTTGGCCCATTGTGTAAAGGGCGCTTCGGTCACATAGAGCGTGTCCCCATCCCGGATCACAAAATCACGTGCCATGAACATGCCATTGGGTTGTGTCAGGTCCAGAACGTAGACCACACGCTGTGCGCCGATCAGGTCATCGCGCCCCAGAACTTCGTTTGCAATGCCTTCCGGCTCATTGCGGAACACAAAGACACCGGTCGGGTCGGCGGTGCCTGCGTTTAAGCCACCAACCTGTGCGATCCCTTCCAGCGCAGAAAGGCTCTGCGATTCAAACGGCACCAGCGCCTGTCCACCGGTTGCACCCAGTGCTGTGAAAGAGCGTGTGTCTTCCTCCACCAGAATTTGATCACCGCCGCGCAGGGCGATATCAAGGTGAGGATCACGGTAGAGGTCTTCAAACCAGATCGTATCGCTCATATGGCCCCGCTGTACGGTGACCTGCGCAATCTCTGGTCCAACTGTCACACCGCCTGCACGCGCCAGCATCGTGGCCAGCGTGCGGGTAGGGCGCTCAATCGCATAAACACCAGCGGCGCCAATGGATCCGGCAACGCTGACAGTTGCGCCATCGCCAGCGGCGCGGCGGACCTCAACCTGTGGGTCCGGGGTTTGCTCCCCCAGTTTGTTGGTGATCAGTCGGCGGATGGCGTCAGGTGTGTTGCCTGCGGCGCGGATGCGCCCGGCATAGGGAATAAAGATGAACCCCTTGCCGTCGACCTGTACTTCTTCCAGCACCGTCGCGGGGGAACCTTCAACCCCAAGCAAGGGGTCATCCACGTTTTCGTACACGGTAATGCCCAAAACATCGCCCGGGTTGATCGTGTCAGATCCCAGTTCGCCCGCGTTTATGAACGCTTGGGAAAATCCCAGGGCGGGGGTCACGGCCGTTGCGCGGGTGACACGGTCATTGACCGAAATCACAAAGGCGTCGCCCTCTTTCAGTACAGAACCGGAAAAGACCTGCCGCTTGCTGGGGCCCACCTGTGGCAATCCACAAGACGAAATGACGGCCAACGCCGCGACTGCTGCGATGGGGCGCGCCCACCGGAAAAATACGGATTTCACTGCGCGGTCTCCTCGACCTATTCAACTCTGCCTCAGAATTCGTCGATATTTTTCGACGTAATTGAAGTGAGGCTAAAGCAGGTTATGTAGAAAATCCAGTGCGATGCAGCGTGGGGCTCAGGTAACAACGCGCAACTGTTGCCTTGGGGCCGCGGTTCCAGATTTGAGAGCCTGATAGGGATCCTCCGGGCTCAGCATCATATCCACGACCTGTCGCAGCAATCGTCGACGCCCCCGCACGGCATAAAACCCGCCCGGAATTTGAGAGGTTTCAAGCAGATAGCGCCGATAATCCTTGTAGGCGCGGTTGTCAGGGCGGCTTGCCCCGGCAAAGAACTCGGACAGGGGCTGTTCGGAGACAAACTCCGGTTTGGCATAAACGGCGTCTCCAAATACCTTAAGCGGAATGCCACGCCACAGCACCTGTTGCCCGGCGGTTGAATTCACGGTCACAGCGCTGCGCGCATCGTTTAACAACTGCGCCAGCTTGCCGCCGCGCACGTAATGCACACGGTCCGCCACGCCCATCTGGCGCGCAAGGCGTTTGATGTCGCGCCGTACCGGCACGCGGCCATCTTCCAGCGGATGCGCCTTGACCACAAGGTGGTGATGTTTCGGCGCGCCTTTGGCAAAACCGTCAATCACCAGCTCCAGAAAATCGCTCATCGTGTCAAAGGGTGAATGCATCTGGAACGAACTGTCATGTTCCAGCTGTAACAGGGCCAGATGATAGGGAAACCCGCCCATGCGAATGCGCAAGGTGGCCACCAGACGATCCAGCGCTAGCATCGGCATCAGCAACAGCCGTTTGATGTACAGCCTGAATTCCTTGGCGACCCCAATACTGCGGTGGGGGCGGAAATTGCGGTAATGGCCGTTTCGGAACATCACAAACCAATGATAAAGCGCGCCATAAAAGATGTGTTGGCGCATGTCGCCCCAGTGACCGGGGGGCAGGGGGGCCTCCATATCTGATTGGGCCAGGGCAGTTTGCATCTGGGCGATGCTCATCTCCATCAGGCGCGAATTGCCGTTGGTGCCGCCACGTTCGTAGGTCACCCAATAGGGCCGCATGTAGCCTTCTTCAAAGACATGTACGGTGATGCCGCGCTGTTTGGCCTCCGCCACGGCTGTCGCGTGGATGGGCCGTGTGTCACCATAAAGCACAATGTCGGTAACGTTTTTTTCAGTGATCAGGGTCACAAAGGTGTCGCGCCAGGCCTCTGCCACGCCCCGAAAGGGGATGTAGGTCGCAGGGTGAAACCAGAATGCCCGGTCGCCGGCGTTAAACCCGACCCGCCATACCTCCGCCCCGGTCAGCCGAAGCATTTTGCCCAGCCGATGAAAGAAGGGCCCGTGCGGCCCCTGAAGGAACAGAAAGACCCGTTTGTGGGGCGTTTTGCTGGTCATGACGCTCCTCTTACGCAATTCGCGCGGACCAAACCACAAAATCCGGGCAAAAATGTGTCACCGCGCCCACTTGTCATGGGTCAGGTGGGGCGATACCTCTGAGGTCATACGAGGGGGGCGCGCATGTTCACAGGGATCATCACTGATATAGGGTCTGTTATGGCATTGGACCAGCAGGGTGACCTGCGCGCGCGCATCAAAACAGGCTATGACACCAGCGGCATCGACATGGGGGCCTCGATTGCCAGTGACGGTGTGTGTCTGACCGTCGTGGGGCTGGGCGCGGATTGGTATGATGTGCAGATCAGCGCGGAAACCGTTGATAAAACCAACATCAGCGCATGGTGCGTTGGGCACCGGGTCAATTTGGAACGCGCCTTGAAAGTCGGGGATGAACTTGGCGGGCATATCGTGTCCGGCCATGTGGACGGCGTTGCCAGAATTGTCGCGATGCAGGATCAGGGCGACAGCACCCGCGTGACCCTGCGCGCGCCAAAGGAGCTGGCACGGTTTATCGCCCCTAAAGGGTCTGTGGCGCTAAATGGCACATCGCTGACGGTGAACGCGGTTGAGGCGTGCGATTTTCGCATCAACTTTATCCCCCACACCAAAGAGGTGACAACCTGGGGCGATGCCAAAGTCGGGGATCGTGTCAATCTGGAGATTGACACATTGGCGCGGTATGTCGCGCGTTTGGCAGAGATGTCATGAGGGCCGGGATGGGTCATAACCAAGGGCCTACGATGGAGCGGGGCCAGAAATGGCGGGCCTTTCAGTGGCAAAAGGCCCGCGCGGCGGCGATGCCAAAAGCGATGCCGCTGATGGTGGTCAAGATGCACGTGGCACGCGCCCGGGCGCTGGGGCTGGATTATCCGACCTATGCGGCGGTGCGCAAAGCCTCCGGTCGCGATATCATGGGTTTGCTGTTTTCCTCCAACGCGCTGCGGATTATGGATGCGCGCGCACCGCAAATGCCCGTGGCGCGGGCGGATGTGCTTGGCGCTGTGTCAGGGGCGAAACGTCTTGCCCTGATCCATGCGCCGGTCGCGCCAGAGACGGCAGCCACCTGTAATCCGGTGTTGGACGGGGTTGCCCCTGCGCCCAGGTTCACCAACAGCTGGGCCGAGATGCGCCACCATTTGAGCGGGTTCATCACGGCGCAACGTCTGGTTTCAGATCAGGTGTTGATCATTGGAGACACCGCGTTGGAACGCGACTGGAGCGCTGCGGCGCGGGCGGCGGGGTATCTTGAGGCGGGGCGTTTCTTTGGTCAGGATCACAGGGCGGTTTGAACGCGACCCTCCGTGCCCGGTGCGGATTTCGGGATTGAGTTTATTGGAAGGGTGAAACGGGGGGGGGCGGTGCCCAGACACTCTGGTCAATGCAGGGTGGCTCAGGTATGGCGGGCCCAGAGCGAGGCTGCGTTTTTGATGAGGATGCGCGATGAGTTTTGAAACGCCAGGACCGGTTGAAGAGCAGCTTTCCGCCGCGATTTCACCTATCGAAGATATCATTGCCGCGGCGCGCGCGGGCAAGATGTATATTCTGGTGGATCACGAGGACCGCGAGAACGAAGGGGATTTTGTGATCCCGGCAGAGTTTGCGGATGCGGCGGCGATCAACTTTATGGCAACCCATGGGCGCGGGTTGATCTGCCTGCCGATGACGTCCGAGCGGATTGATCATCTGGGCCTGCCGATGATGGCGGTGAACAATTCCTCGCGCCATGAAACCGCCTTTACCGTCAGCATCGAGGCGCGCGAGGGGGTCAGTACCGGGATTTCCGCAGCCGACCGCGCATTGACCGTGGGCACCGCAATTGCCGCGCAGGCCGGACCGCAGGACATCGCCACGCCGGGGCACGTCTTTCCGCTGCGCGCGCGCGACGGCGGTGTGCTGGTGCGGGCAGGGCATACGGAGGCGGCGGTGGATATTTCACGCCTCGCAGGGCTGCACCCGTCCGGTGTGATCTGCGAGATCATGAACGAAGACGGCACCATGGCCCGCCTGCCGGACCTTGTAGACATCGCCGCCAGACATGACATGAAAATTGGCACGATCAGCGATCTGATTGCCTACCGTCACAAACACGACAACCTGCTGGTGGCGCGCGACGCCCGCACGGTCCATTCCGCCTATGGCGGCGATTGGCAGATGCAGGTGTTTTCCGACCAGATCACCGGCACCGACCACGTGGTGCTGAGCAAGGGCGATCTGAGCACCAGTGCCCCAGTTCTGGTGCGCACCCATGCGATCAACGCGTTGGAAGATATTCTGGGCCTTGGCCCAAGCCCCGCAGATGAGCTGCCCCGCGCGATGCAGATCATCGCTGATGAGGGGCGCGGTGCGGTGGTGTTGTTTCGCGATCCTTACCCACGTCTGCGATTGGATGATGACGAAGACGAGGGCCCCCGCACCATCAAACGCACCGGCCTTGGTGCGCAGATTCTGTCCTCCATGGGGCTGAGTGATCTGGTGCTGCTGACAGACAACCCTGACACACGCTACCTGGGGCTGGACGCTTACGGGCTGAGCATTGTGGGCACACAACCGATTACGACGGAGTAAATCACATGGCCTCATCCGAAGAACATACCGTTTTGGCACGCCCCAGTTTTGATCGTCCGGTCAAGGTGCTGATCGTGGTGTCACCTTACTACAGCGATATTGCCGCAGGGTTGCTGACGGGGGCCAAGGCGGAACTGGAGGCCGCCGGGGCAAGCTATGACGTGGTTGAAATGCCCGGCGCGCTAGAAGTCCCCACCGCGATCGGGATCAGTGATCGCCAGTCACACTTTGACGGCTATGTCGCCCTGGGCTGCGTGATCCGGGGCGAAACCACGCATTATGAAACCGTCTGCAATGACAGCAGCCGCGCCCTGCAATTGCTGGGATTGCAGGGGCTGTGCATTGGCAACGGCATCCTGACCGTCGAGACCAAAACACAGGCCGAGGTGCGCGCCGACCCGGAGGGCCAGAACAAAGGCGGCGGCGCCGCGGCGGCGGCCTTGCATCTGGTGGCGCTCGCTCGTAAGTGGGCGACAGCACGCAAGGGCGTCGGGTTTATGCCTCAGGGTGAGGATACGCTGATGGCCGGCACAACGGACGGAAACCCCACCGCATGACCCTGTCGGGAAATCAGAAACGCAAGATGAAATCTGCCGCCCGGCTCTATGCTGTGCAGGCGCTGTTTCAGATGGAACATTCCAGCCAGACCGTGGATCAGGTGCGTCTGGAATTCCTCGATCACCGTTTTGGTGAGAGCTACGAGGGCGAGGAGATGCAGGAGGGGGACAGCGCTCTGTTTACCTCCGTCATTGAGGATGCGGTGAACTATCAGGCTGCGATTGACCAGATGACGGACCGCGCGTTGGTGGCTAAATGGCCCATTGCACGGATTGATCCGACCTTGCGCGCGTTGTTTCGCGCAGCGGGTGCCGAGTTTCGCGAGTCCGGCACGCCGCCCAAGGTGGTGATTGTCGAATACGTCGATGTGGCCCGCGCGTTTTTTCCTGAGGGGAAAGAGCCGAGTTTTGTGAATGCCGTGTTGGACCACATGGCGCGAGAGGCGCGGCCGGAGGCGTTTT
>CALFWM010000018.1 GCA_937928635.1 uncultured Sulfitobacter sp.
CAGTACGCAATCCACATGGCGGGCAAAGGCCATCATGTCGTCGCTCACCAGCATGGGCGGCATGTCAAAGATCATCACGTCCGGCGCATAGGTCGCCTCGATCTCGGCCAGGGTTTCTGGCACGCGGGTGCCGCCCAGCAGTTCCGCCGCATCGCGCCAGGGGCGCTGATTGGTGGAGACCGCCAGATTGGCGCCGTGGCGCAGGCTGTTTTCCGCAAAAGAGCGTGTTCCTTCAAGGACATGGGCAAAACTCAGGTCTTCCTTGATGCCCAGCATCTTGGCCAATGCCGGGCGGCGCAGATCCAGTTCCACCAGCACGGTGCGCAGGTCAGATTGACGTTGCAGGCTCATCGCGAGGTTCAGCGCGATGGTGCTTTTGCCGCAGGCCGCTGTGGGCGAGGTGATCGCCAGACGGCGCCAGCCATTGTCGCGCATCTGCTGCAACACACGGGTGCGCATCATGTCGATGCCCGCCCCCTCATGGCCGCCCTGCAAGGCGACAACACGGTTGCGTTTCATCAGTTTGGGTTGAAGGTTCAGCAGAGGCAGCGCCTTCCATGTCGCCTCAACAGAAGCCACAGATACAGTATTCTCTGGCGGTGCCGGGGCGGCAACCGGGGCCTGAACAGCGGCTTTTTCCTGTGTCGTGACCGTGACCGGCGCCTGAACCGGGGCAGCGGCAGGGGCAACTTTGGTGGCCCCCTCAACGGCCTGGGCCTCCCGTTCAGCGCGGGCCTTGGCAAGTGCGGTTTGTATCTTTTCCATGGTTTTTCCTTAAACCAGAGCAGTGGCGGCATCAGGCAGCACCCCGGCCAGCCCCACCCGTGCGGTGATCATGTCAAGCAAGCGCTGCAGCGGTATCACATAGGTATCCACCGCCCAGAGCCCGGCAGGTATCGCAATCAGGAAGAAACCCAGAATGCACAGGATGATCATCCGGCGCCGGATAAGCTCAGCCCGGGTGCGGTAATAGGGCAGCGTTGCAAAGGGTGTGATGCCCAGACGGTTGGTCAGATCAACGGGGCGCCGGATGCCTTTGTTCAGCAGTTCCAGCAGGGCCACCATTGCCAGCCCCAGGAACATGCCACCCCCCACACCGGCCGCCGCAACCACCTTGCGGTTCGGCTTTTCCGGCTCAGAGGGCACCACCGCCTGTTCCACCACGGAAATGCGCTGGCCCTGGCGGAGGGCTTCGATGATGTCACCGGTTTGGGCCTGGGCCCGTTTGGCCACGGCCAGATCATACTCCCGGCGGCTGTTGGCATAATCGCGTTCCAGCGTTTCCAGCGTGATGGCATTGCCCGGCGTGGCCTCGATTGAGGCTGCAAGGCTGGCCAGTGTTTCATCCAGCTGGTCGCGCTGCGAGACAAGATATTCGATCTGGCCCTCAAGCTGCTCCATCTGCAGATCAAAGTTGGTGAGTGGCGTGCCCGTATCTGACACCTCACCGCGCGCGGCACGCTGGGCTTCAACACGGGCGCGCAGACCGGCAATTCGGGCTTCCAGCAGTTTTACCTTGGGGTTGGCCGGGGCCAGTACGGAAAGCAGCGTGGCCAGCTCTTCTTCAAGGGCCTGCAACTGGATCTCTTCGGGGGTGCGGTCGGGGCCTGCCGGCGTTTGACCAGAGCTTTCAAATTCGGCCCGCAGGCTTTCCATGCGGCTGCGGCGGTCATTCAGGCCCGCAAGTTCACGCTCCAGCTGAACCTGTCGTTCCTGCGCACCGGCCTGCTGGCTGCGGCGGAAATCCAGACTGTCTGGCAAGGCTTCCTGGTTTTCTTCTTTAAAGGCAAGAATGGCAGCGCTTTCCGCGGCCAGCACCGCATCCAGACGGTCGACTTCCTGTTCAAAGAAATCGAGGGTGCGGCCCGCAACGCCGGTGCGCATCTCAACGTCCTGACGCTGGATCAATGTCACCAGCTCATTGGTCACGGTGGCGGCCATCCGTGCGGTCGCGGCCTCAAAATTCACGTCCACCAATGTGGCCAGGGTCGGGCCGCGCCGCTGTGCACCACCACTGGTGATGATGCCAACACGCGTGCGCATGTCCGCCACCAGTTCATCCGTGGTCATGCGGGGCCGCTGGCCGCCACCGCGCGGGCCATAGATTTCCAGACGGTTGGCCATGTCCACCAGCGTCTCACGGGTGAGGATACGCTGTTTGATGATCTGCAGCTGTTCGGTCGCCTCAATGCGGACGGTTGATTCCGCCAGATCCCCGGGGATCTGCTCTGATTCCACCAGCAGACGGGCCTTGGCCACATAGACCGGCGGCAGTACGACCGCCAGTGTCAGGCCAATCGCGGAGCCAATGATCAGGAACAGCATGAACCAATGAATGCGGCGCAAAAACAGGGAAAAGTAGAATTTGAAGTCCATCGTCAGTCTGCTTTCGTTCGCTGGTTCGGGCCCAGAACAAGAACCGGCTTGGACGGTTTCGGCTCTGGTGTCTCAACCGCCTCAAGGGGCGGCATATCATCGTCGAGTGTCTGAACAAAGAAGGCACCGTCATCCAGCACCTGTTCAACTGTGCGGCGGGTGACGGTCACGTTGTTCTTGGTAAAGGCATAGACCATGGCCAGATCACACAGCTGGTTCACCAGCCGCGGCACACCGCCGGTTGTCTCATGCACCAGATCACGGGCCGAGAGGTGGAAAATCTCACTCTTGGCGCCTGCCACTTTCAGGCGGTGCGAGATATACTGACGCACCGTACGCAAATCCATTGCGGTGAGATGAAACGCCGAGGACACGCGCTGTGCAAACTGGCGCAGGTTGGGCTGGCGGATCATGTCACGCAATTCGGGCTGGCCCACCAGCACCAGTTGTAGCAACTCATCCTTGTTGGAGTTGATATTGGTGAACATGCGCAGTTCTTCCAGGCTTTCGCGGGACAGGTTCTGCGCCTCATCAAAAATCAGGATCACCCGGCGCCCGCGGGCGTATTCCTCGATCAGGTAGCTTTGAAAGCGGCCAAACAGATCGACATATGTCTCGTGGGCCCGGGCCTCCTGGTTCAGGGCCAGCAGCACCCAACGCAGCAGTTCGCCCCGGTCGCCATGGGCGTTGGACACCAGCCCAATCTGCACCTCATCACTGACCGAGCGCAGCAGCTGATGCAAAATCGTGGTCTTGCCTGCCCCCACTTCACCGGTGATCAAGGTGATCGGCGCACGGGTAACGATACCATACTCCAGCATGGAATAGGCCCGTTTGTGCGCATCGGACCAAAACAGGAATTCCGGATCCGGCACCAGCGAAAACGGGCGCTCGGACAGACCGAAAAAATCAGTGTAGATGTTCAGGGTACTGTCCATAATATCTCTTGAATACCAAACAGTAGATCACTGTATCACAAAACAGGCCAAACTATGGCCACACATAACAGAGTCCGCAAAAAACTCCGGCTACAAGGTGAGGGTCATCTAGTCACAATCTGGTCCTCCAACAAGTAAATATGTGATTCTGCCAATCAATCCGGGACAACCACACGCAAAACGTGTATTTCTGTTTCCTGTGGATCAACAATACTGAAAAATAGGGCATTTTATGGATTAGGCATATCAAATTTAAGATATAATTGCTAAAAACCTTCCTTCTTGGGGACTCTGCAGGTATGGTCTGCCCGAATCTTACCTCAGCCCGGGTATAGGCAATAATGTCACAGATTCGGGTACGTTCTGCACCACGTCTGCCACATCGTTTTCGTTACTTTTGGCGTAATCAGTTTGCTGGAATTTTTTCAGCAGTATTTTGATTAGGGATTTTATACCTTCAATGACAATGCATTACCGCGAAACGTCTCCAAGTCATCTAAATGCCAAACCTCTGCACCGCGCAGAAGCTGTACGCCCAAATGTTAACGCTACCAACGCCCCGCTTTATCGTGGGTTTGGCAAACGTGTGCTGGATCTGATCCTATGTGCGCTTGGCGCGCCTTTTGCCCTGATTTTGGTGGGCCTGTTTGCGATTTTGGTTGCCCGCGACGGTAGTAAACCCTTCTATAGCCA
The DNA here is from genome assembly GCA_937928635.1 of uncultured Sulfitobacter sp. Classification (GTDB taxonomy): domain Bacteria; phylum Pseudomonadota; class Alphaproteobacteria; order Rhodobacterales; family Rhodobacteraceae; genus Sulfitobacter. The sequence continues at coordinate 4,008 of CALFWM010000018.1, forward strand.
GCTGCGTGTCGGCCAGAATGGCCGCACCTACCGGATGTGGAAACTGCGCTCCATGGTGCCGGATGCGGATCAGAAGCTTGAGGCCCATCTGGCCCGGAACGCTGCCGCACGTGCCGAATGGAACAAGGACCAAAAGCTGAAGACAGACCCGCGCATCACGCCGCTGGGATCTTTCATGCGCCGCGCCTCCATTGATGAGCTGCCACAGCTGTTTAACGTCATCAAGGGCGACATGAGCCTTGTGGGGCCGCGCCCGATGATGCTGTCCCAGCAGGCGCTTTACCCCGGTCAGGATTATTATGACCTGCGCCCCGGCATCACCGGCACCTGGCAGGTGTCTGACCGCAACCAGACCAGCTTTGCGGAACGCGCGGTGTTTGACGCCGATTACAACCGCAGGATTTCTCTGGGTGAGGATGTGCGCATCCTGGCAGCAACCGTACGTGTCGTGCTGAAGGCCACAGGCTACTAAACGCTTCTTTGTGAACGGGAAGTCTGCCCCAACACGCGGTGCGGACAGAGAGGGGTATTTTGGGTAAAATGCCCCAAACAATTCATTGTTACGCCGCAAACATCCTGCTTTCTTGATACACTTGGTGCGATACCCTAGGTAACCCTTTCAAAGGGCGTATACAGTGTGGCGCAGTGTTGCCGCCCCTTCCAAATTGTTCTGATGAGGCTTTTCATGACCCCTTCCCGATTGTTTTTGATGACTCTGGCATCTTGCGCAACGCTTGCTCTGGCGGGATGTGAAAGTGCAGAGGACAAGGCAGAACGGTATTATCAGGCAGGTCTGGCCCTGATTGAGGAAGGCGACAATGAGCGCGCCGCCCTTGAGCTGCGCAATGTATTTGACCATGACAATTTCCACAAAGAGGCGCGCCTGCTTTATGCCGGGTTGATGGCCGAACTGAACCGCCCCAGTGAGGCCTATGGCCAATATCTGCGCCTGATTGAGCAATATCCGGACACGGTAGAGGCCCGCGTGGCCCTGGCCAATATGGCGCTGTCGCAAAACAACTGGCCCGAAGTGGCGCGCCACGGCAACGCCGCCCTTGAGCTGGCCCCCGAAAACCCGGAAGTCCGCGCAATTGATCTGGCCAACAAATACCGCGCCGCCGCCCTTGAAGAGGACACCGAAACACGCAGCGCACTGGCCGCCGAGGCCGAAACCCTGCTGGCGCAACTGCGCGCCGACACCCCCGAGGATAATAACGCGCTGGTCCGCCTGATTATTGACAACTACCTGTTCACCGAACAGCCTGAACGTGCTCTGGAGGCCGTGGATGCCGCCCTTGAGCGCTCCCCGATGCAGCAGGATCTGAACGTTCTCAAAATCCGCCTGCTGGCCCAGACCAAAGACAGCGAAGGCACCGAGGCACATCTCAGAAAGATGGTTGAGCTGTTCCCGGAGAACGCTGAGTTCAAACAGGCCATGCTGCAATGGTTCATGAACCAGCGTGATGTTGAGGGCGCCGAGGCCTTCCTGCGCGAAAAAGCCGGGGCCGACACCGGCCCCACTGAGGGTCACGTGCTGGTGCTGCAATTGTTGCAACGCACCCAGGGGCCAGAGGCCGCCCGCGCAGAGCTGACCCGTCTGCAAGAGGCCAACGCAGGCACCGAAAACGGGCGTTTTTACAGCGGCATGCTGGCGGCGATGGAATTCCAGAGTGGCAACCGGGATCAGGCCATTGCCGATATGCGCGCCATTGTTGATGCCTCGGACACGGGCGCACAAAAGGTGCGTCTGCAGGTGACCCTGGCAGAGATGCTGCGCACCACAGGGGCGAGCGAAGAATCCCAGGCTCTGGTGGATGCTGTACTTGAAGAAGACACCAGCAATGTCCCCGCCCTGCAAATGCGCGCCGCCCATCTGATCAGGAACGACAGAACAGGTGAGGCCATTGTGGCCCTGCGCACCGCATTGGACCAGCAGCCGCGCAATGCCGACACGCTGACCCTGCTGGCTCAGGCCCATGAACGGGATGGCGATACCGATCTGGTCGGGGAACGTCTGTCGATGGCCATGGAGGCCTCAAACAACGCCGTGCCACAGGTCATCCGCTATGCTCAGTTTCTGGTTGCCCAGGACCGTCCACAGGTTGCGATCACCGTGCTCAAGGACAGCCTGCGCCGCGCGCCGGGCAATGTCGAAGTGCTGGCCGCCCTGTCCAACCTTTATGTGCGGGCCAACAACTGGCCCGAAGCTCAGGCCATTGTCACCCAATTGCGCGGCGGCAATGCGCAGGCCAAGCAAATGGCGACCGAACTTGAAGCGCGCATCCTGCAAGGGGAGAACCGCACCGAAGAAAGTCTGGCCCTGCTGCAGGAGCAGCTGAACACATCCTCAGATGCCAGTGATGATGAGAAAACCCGCGCCACCGGCCTGATTGTCCAGGCCCAGATTCGCAGCGGCAAAATCAGTGCGGCCCGCGAAACGCTGAACACCGCGCTGCAGCAGAACCCCGACAGCAACGGCCTGCGGCTGGTCAATGCCGCCCTTTTTGCCATGGAAGGCAAAATAGACGAATCCGAAGCCGTCTACCGCGCCTTGATCGAAGAGTTCCCGCAAAGCGATATTCCCGTACGCCTGCTGGTCAACACATTGATGAGCACAGGCCAGGCCGACAAGGGCCGCGCGGTGCTGGAAGAAGCAATCGCGCGCAATCCGAACAGCCCGAACCTGCTGTTCATCATGGCCAGCTATCTGGAGCAGGAAAAAGACTTTGACGGCGCCATTGAGATCTATGAGCAGCTTTACGCGCTCAACTCCAGCAGCCCGGTCCTGGCCAACAATCTGGCCAGCATGCTGACCACCCACCGCAGTGACAGCGAAAGCCTGGCACGGGCGGCCAATATCGTGCGCCGCCTGCGTGGCACCGAAGTGCCCGCCTTTCAGGACACCTACGGCTGGATCGCCTATCGGCGTGAAAACTTTGAAGACGCGGTGGAATACCTCGAACCTGCGGCCGCAAGGTTGCAGAACGATGCCCTGGTACAGTTCCATCTGGGCATGACCTATGCAGCCCTGAACCGCAACGCAGAGGCCAGGACGCAGCTGGAAAAAGCACTGGAACTGGCCGGTGATGACCCCCGCCCCCAATTCCAGCTGGCCCGTGATACGCTGGCCGGGCTGGAATAAGCCACCCCGCTTTACGCACAGGCGCTGACAGGAAACTTGTCAGCGCGGGCGGTCCCTCTGCCCCCCCTCTCAACCGCAGAAGAGAGCGTTACGTGATACGTGAAACGTCAGGTATTTCACCAGACGCTATAGGCACCTGCGCCGCTCCTGATCTGAAACTGCCCCAGGACCGGTCCTCCAGATCTGCCCTGACGATGGGATTCACCAGATCAGGTGCAAAAGCTGTTGCATGTCCGGCACGTGTCGCTATCAATTCCCACCGTCCGGGCGCGGGGGGGGACGTTTTTCTTTGAACACACCCGCCTTTTCCCGTTAGATCACGGGTAATCAACGCAAGGGTTCCGGCCTTGAAAGGAAGTTCGATGAACAGCAGCACATCCTCCCTGATCCGTTTTGCAGGCCTGTGCCGCTTGTTCTGCATGACGTTGATCTTTGGCGTCACCGCCCATCACGCACAGGCGCAGGGCTATCAGATCAAAGCAGGGGACACGCTGCGCATCGAAGTTCTTGAGGACGCCAGCCTGAACCGCACGGTTCTGGTGGCCCCGGACGGGCGCATTTCTGTGCCACAGGCCGGCACGCTCAGCGTGCGTGGCCAAAGCGTGGAAACCGTGCAAAGCAACCTGACACAGCGTCTGGCCAGCAACTTTGCCAATACACCCAACGTTTTTGTCTCCATCGAACAACTGGCACAGCCGCGCCCCAGCGCGCCACGTGTGCCGGTGCCTGATCCCGTCATCACCATCTATGTGCTGGGCGAAGTTGGCAATCCGGGCCGTGTCGACGTTGAACCGGGCACCAATGTGCTGCAAATGTTTGCGGTCATGGGCGGCTTTACCCGCTTTGCCGCAACCAAGCGGATCCAACTGCGCCGCGGCGGCAGCGTGGTGGCTAATCTGAACTATGATCAAATCGAACTGGGCGGCAATGGCGGCCAGACAAAGCTGGTGGATGGTGACGTGATTGTCGTGCCCCAGCGCAAGCTGTTTGAATAAGAGAGTCCGGTCCCCCCACGACGGGTGACCCCAACAGGAAAAGCCCCGCTTTGACCCTACTGCGTTACAAGACTCTGACTCTGTCCGCCGCCCTGATGATGGGTGGCCTGGGTGCCGCAACGATGCCCCTGTGGGCACAGCAGACCGAGTCGGAGCTGCGGGGCGTTCAGCTGCGGTTTGATCTGGAATTTGGTCTTGAGTCCCAAACCAACCGGGCGCTGGCAGTGGCCGACCCCGGCACCAGCACAGAGGCCCGCACAGCGCTTTCCATCGGTATCCTGAGCGAAACCCGCACCCAGCGGTTCGCCTTTGATCTGGGGGGGGAGCTGCGCAGGCTGGATAGCCCGACAGACGATGACAATGGGTTTGCAAACCCCTTTGCCATGGTCAGCTATGACCGCACCTCTGCTTCTGCCCGGCTGAGCCTGTCCGCGGCCCTGCGCGAAAGCGATGTGGACAACGATGGGTTTGCCTTTGATGAGGTCACTCAGGCCTTTACCTTTGTTGAAGGCAACGCGACCCGGCGCAACACCAACCTGTCCGTTGAATACAACTGGCGGGATGACGCGCCTTTGGGCTTTGGCGTGCTTGCCCGGTTTGAGGAAAACAGCTTTAGCAGCGGGGTTGCCACCACCATCGGCGGCGAGGCGCTGAACGACACCGAGCGGCTGACGCTGGGCGTCACCGCCCGGTTTGAGATCGACGAAGCGATCCGGCTTAACAGCGCGCTCACCTATGTCGATTTTGAAGAAGATAACACACCCGGCTCGCGCGAAACCTGGACGCTGAGCAATGATCTGACCATTGATCGCCCCCGGGGCAGCTTTACCTTTGGGCTTGATTTTGTCGACACGCCAGAGGGCGACCGTGTCAACGCCACGCTCGGGCGCAGCCTGGAATATCCCCTGGGCATCGTGTCGGGGCAGATTGGTGCCACCCGGGGTGCCAACGGTGAGACCTTTTTCAGCGGCGGGCTCAACCTGACCCGCGCCATGCCCAGCGGCAACCTGAACCTTGATCTGGCCCGCTCTGTCAATTCCGGCGCGCTGGAAGACGACGAAGAGCTGAGCACCACCCTGCGCATTGGCTACCTGCACGAATTAAACCCCACCTCCAGCCTCAGCGTTGATTTCAGCTGGGCAGAGGTCGAAGACACCGCCAGCGGGCAGGACACCATCAGCTCGGCCATCACCGCCACCTACACCCGTGAGCTGACCCGGGACTGGGGTGTGAATGTGGGTGTGCGCCACCGGTTCCGCGATGACAGTGTCACCGGCACCGCGCGCTCCAACGAAGTGTTCATGACCCTGCGCCGCGAGTTCCTAACGCGGTTTTAGAGGCGGGGCGTCATCGGCGTTGGATGTCTGGGATGCGGGACTGTGCTGCCATTGGCATTGCGATTGCGTTATTCCGGATGCTGCCTTCCCAACAGGCGCATGATCCACGTAACTGCTTTCCAAACGCAGCCCAAACCAAGGATTGTTGATCCTGTCACTATAACACTGTTAGCCACGCCTTTATGGAATATCCATCTCTCTTGCATTTCTGGGGTTGGGTCCTGATATGGAAGTCCCGCGAATGACAAATCGTAAGCGAACCCCGAAAGAACCATGATCACTCCAGTCACAATCCAGAAAAAAAAGGTTATAGATCTCATGCTGCGTAGGTAGCAGAATGGGGCAAGAATCCAAAATTTCATTTTAAAGCGCCCGACCTTAAACCTGAACCGCCGATACCCTGCCGCGCTTCGCGCTCTCGGGACATCGACGATACGTGATGCTTCAAGTTAAAGGCGGAACACGATAGAGTACCCTGCCCTACCCTATTTGCGCTTGGCAAATATCCGTTCATAGGCCGCCAGCAGCTGTGGCGTTGTGTGGCTCCAGGACAGGTCTTCCAGCACCCGCTTGCGGCCACGTTTGCCCATCTCGACACCGGCCTCGGGGTTTTCGATCAGCTCTGCGATTTTATGGGCAAAATCAACCGGGTCATTGGCCTTCGCATAAAGCGATGCATCCCCCGCAGACACCCGACCTTCCGTCAGATCAAACTGCACCAGCGGTTTTTCCAGGGTCATGTATTCCATGACCTTGTTCATGGTCGAGATATTGTTCATCGGGTTTTTGGGATCAGGCGACACCCCAATATCGACCGCATTCAGCGCGGCCAGCAGGTCCACCTCATAAAGCGCACCGGTAAAGGTGAAATAGTCACTGAGCCCATGATCCGCCACATCCTGAATGACCTCATCGCGGGTCGGGCCAAAACCCACGATCACAAAATGCACATCCTCGTGGCCAAGCTCCTTGATCAGGTGCTCTGCGGCCTTAACCAGCAGGTCCATGCCCTCTTGCTGACCAATCACGCCCACGTACCCCAGCGCGGTTTTGGCCCCCTTGCGGTAGGCCGGATCGCCGGGGCCGGGTTTAAACGTGTCGATCTTGGGGGCTGAGCGCACCACAAAGACATCTTCGGGGTCCATCCTGCCCCGTTCGATGGCGATGTCGCGGAAACTGCCATTGGTGGCCATGGAGACATGGGCACAGGCAAAGGTCATCTGCTCCCAGATCAGCATGATCTTATACAGCAGACCTTGCCGGTTGAACTTGGCCTCAAACAATTCAGGGCAGACATCGTGGTGGTCAAACATGTAGCTGACCCCCCACAGGCGATACCACAGCGCCGGCACAAAGATCAGATCGGGCGGGTTACACCCTTGGATCACCTGAAAGGGTTTACGCTTCCACACGGTGCGGGCCAGGCGAAACCAGAACCACATGGCATGCAGGTATTCGCGGGCATAGGCCACGGCCCCTGAATGCGCCTCTGGTGGCTCTGAGTGGCGGTAGATGTGCACACCCTCGATCACCTCATAGGGTTTCACCCAGCCCCGCCCCATGGGGCAGATCACAGAGACCTCATATCCTGCCTTTTGCAATGTGGTGGCTTCAAGCCAGACCCGGCGGTCCAACGGGACCGGCAGATTTTCCACAATAATCAGAATGTGGCGATCAGGATGTGACGTCATTAAAGAACCTATCGGCAGCGGGCAGGAAAACAATGTCCCCTACTGTTCTGAAGACACTCCGATACACTGGGAAGCAGTCATAAAACAGCGCCACGCTCAGTACCAGACGCCAGACCCGGGAATGGCGAAAAATCACTAAGATTCACCTTAAGGTCGGGTTGAGCCGTATTCCCGTTGCAACAGTGCCACAGCATGCTCCAGGGTTTCGCCCAAACCCCAGCCTTTTGCGTCTGCAACATCACAGAAATGCTGGATCGTATCGGGCCGTGCCTTGAGGTTGAACTGCGCATTGCGCCCGGTCCGGCGCCGGCGCACTTGCTTTGCCGCCGGGGCCCTGGCCGCCTCCCCTGCCCCGCTTTGGGCTGTGTTGCCCACTTCGCGGCTGCGAAACCCTGTGGCCTCAGCCACCTGACGGGCCTGCACAGGCTGCGGTGGTTTGGGCGCAGGCGTGCCCACATCCCAGTCCGCGGGGTTAAAGCCGGTGTCATCCAGTTCAAACCCCAGATCCGCGCGTTGTTTCAACTCGCCCATCATGCCGCCCCCCGCTCATCTGTGTCATTTTCTGCAGCACCTTTCAGCTTGGCCAGCACCTCTGACATGAACGCCCCGGCGTTTTTACCTGCGTTTTCAAGGTTGGAGACCTGTGCCACCGGCAAATCCCTGAGCAATCCGCCATAATCAAAGATATCGCGGTAGGCCGCACGCTCCACAATCGGGGTGGAGAACACGGTGATCCCTGCCCGATCAAGCTGCGCACGCACGTTTTTGAGCGCGCGAGAGGCAAAAGCCGCCGAGGTGCGTGTCATCAGCACCCCGTGCGGGATCGGACGGCGCACCATACGTTCCTGATTGTGGATCAGGCGGATCATCTTGGCCGCCCCCTTGGCATCCATGGAGCCGCCCTGGGTCGGGATCACCACCAGGTCGGACATGCCGATGGCGTTGGCCACCATCAGGCTGGCCGTGCCCTCCAGATCAATGATCACAAACTGGGTGCGCGCGGCGGCCTCCTCGATCACCTCAACGATGCCGTCCTCGGTCACATCCCCGATGATTTCCACGTTGTCGGGCCTGCCGGGCAAGCCGCCCCATTGGGAAATCCAGCGTTCCGGGTCGGCATCAATAATGATCACCTGCGCTTTGCGCGCGGCCAGTTCGGAGGCCAGCAAAAGTGCGGCTGTGGTTTTTCCTGCACCCCCTTTGGGGTTTGCAAATGCAATCACGGGCATGGGTCTGCTCCTTTCGCGGACGTGTCTAAACGTTGGCGGCTGGCAGACCGTGCCCTGACACTAGCGAAGCGGGAATGAGCTGTAAACCGGTAGCTTTCTGCTAGCTATTGGAGAGCTATCCGTGTGCTACCTGATAGCTGCCTGCTTGCATAAGCGCACAAGATATTGCGGGGATATCTTGCAGCTACCACCATATGGGATTTGCAAAATTATCGCTATCACAGGGGTATCCCGGAGGTATCTGTTAGCTAAAGGATACCCTAAAGATAGCGGATAGCTTGTGACTAGCTACCGGAAAGCTAACCGATAGCAAGGGTGATCTGCGGCTGCTGTGGGTTCGCTTTTGGTCTGTATTTTTTCAATTCCAACGCTTCAAAAACCGATTCGCTTTTTTAGAAGCACTGTTTTTCTTTTTTCTGAGCAAATGCAATTCTCGGCAGCGAATCTCCGATTCGAAGTGCTGGAATTTAAACTGAATTAGAACGGAGTGTGTTTATATGTGTTGAATCTGTGTTTAGTGCGCTCCTAACAGGGACAAGCTGTTGGAAGATAAGAAGTTATCCACAGGGCTGGTTCCTGAAACCCCGAATCCCGGTTCCTGTTTTCCGCGATTCGGTTCCTTATCTCCGTGATTCAATTTTTCGAATAAAAAACCGAATCGGGCAGCGAATCATCTGGTGCAAAAAAGGCTGAAAAACAGGGTCGGTTCCTGAAACCCCGAATCCACCTTGACTCCCGGTTCCTAATACCCCGAATGTGCTTCATGGTTCCTGAAACCCCGAATCTACTCGACCAGCTTTTGCCAGACCGCCACCCCCAGGCGGATTTCTTCATTTGTGATGTGGCCGATGCTGTTCTGAAGGATCTGATCCCGCAGATGGAGCATCCATTCTATGTGCTCTCCAAAAAGCCCGAAACCGCCGTGCGGCGCTATGAACACAACGGCAAATGGCTGGAGGTGATCCCAAGCGCCAAGGGGCAGGCGACAATCTATGACAAGGATATCCTGATCTACGTGGTCTCCCAGATCATGCATAAGCTGAACCGCGGCGAAGAAGTGGGGCGTCGGCTCCAGTTCAACCCGCGCGATTTGCTGATCTTTGTGAACCGGGGTACGGGCGGGAAGGACTATGAGGCCTTCTGTGAGGCGCTGGACCGGCTCATGGGCACCGTGATCAAGACCAACATCACCACAGAAGGGGAGGGGCCTGACACGGTCCCTGTGGGAGATGAGGAACGTCTGGGCTGGTTCCACCTGATTGAAAGCGCGCATATCAACCGCAAGAACGGGGAGGAAAAGGGCCGCATCCTGTCCGCCGAGATCCAGATTTCCGAGTGGATTTTCAACTCGATCCGGCGCAAATCGGTGCTGACCCTGCATCGCGATTATTTCCGCCTGCGCAAGCCGATTGAACGGCGCCTTTATGAGATTGCGCGCAAGATGTGCGGCGCGCGGCCTGAGTTTGAGATTGGCCTGGCAAAGCTGCTCAAACGCACCGGTGCGCGCACGGAGCTCAAACGCTTTCGTCACACGCTGCGCGACATCGCCATGCATGACCATCTGCCGGACTATCACGTGGCCTATGACGAGGTGCGCGACATGGTGGTGTTTCGCGGGCGTGGCACTGTGGTGGCGGTCAACCCGACGCGCAGTGTTCATATCCCGCCTTTAGCAGCGGAAACCTACGCCCATGCGCGCCGGGCGGCGCCGGGGTGGGATGTGCACATGCTGGAGCACCAATGGCGCTCCTGGGCCGAAGAAGCCCCACAGAACGCGGATGCTGCGTTTCTGGGGTTTTGTAAAAAGCGGGCAGAGGCCGGGATGGCCGGGGTCTGAGCGGGCCCGTCACGCAGAGAGAACCCCCTGGATTTTCAACCCCGGTATGAAATCGAACATTTCACACGTTAGACCATATTTCAGGCGTGTTGAGATATGGTTTAGCGCCTCGGCTTAGGCCGTGCGCGAGGTCAGGACCGCGGTGACAAAGGCAAGGGGCCAGAACAGGCAGGCCAGAAACCCAAGTGATTTTAACACCACCCCACGGTTTTCGGTCTGCTGCTGTTGTTCGTCATAGGTCATCATCAGTGCAAACACAGCGACCAGCAGGTAGCCGGCGGTGAGAAATCCCAATAGAAACATGGTTGTCCTCTTTCTTTCGAAGCGAACTTATGGTTGATTTTTTGCCCGTTACATTACCTGAGCATGTATAACCTTAGCGTGTACTGGACCCCTGTCGAGTCCTGAGAACATGCTCCACGTAAACCCCGGCGAATCTATGCCAAAAATGAGTCTATCTGGCTATTTTTCGCCTGAAATATTAATAAAAGATAAACCCTTAGGCGTAACCCAAGCGGAAGAAAGCCGATCGCTGCGCCAGGCTCCGGTGTCGACCCAGATGCGCTGATCCTGTGCATGGGCTGTTTTGACGATGATATGGCCCTGAGCGACCCAGATATCATCGCTGCGCTGGCGGGCTTCACGCCTGCGCGGGCCCCATAACATGCGCGCCGGGGTCTGGGCGTTGATTGCCACAGCAGGGTCGGCGCCGGCGTGGGTGACGGCCAGCGTGCCTTCCTGCCAGATCAGGGGCAGGGTGGTCAGCCAGTCGATCCGCGCCGGGGTCAGGGCCGCGCGCAGGGCCTCTGCCAGGTCGTGCAGCGCGGCGTCGCTTTGACGTCGGGCCCAGGGGGACAGACCAAAGCTGGTCAGGGTCTCACTGCCGCCATTGGCAATCCAGCGCGGGCCATGGCGCACAGGGTCTGCCAGAAAATCCAGCAGCATGCGTTCGTGATTGCCCATCAGACAGATCACCCGGTCCGGGGTGGCTTTGTGCAGCGCGTGAACCCGCGCCAGCACACCCGCGCTGTCGGGGCCCCGGTCCATCAGGTCACCCACAAAGACAAGGCGGGCAAGGTCATGATCCGGCTGCAGTGCGATCCTGGCCAGCAACTCCTCCAGCAGGTCCAGCCGCCCATGCACATCACCAATCACACAGACAGGTGTCTCAGGGCGGGGCAGGGGGGCGGCCGTGGCAGGCTGGCGATGGAAAATGGCACGCAACCAGCGCATGGCAGGGTCCGGATCAAGGGCAAGGATATGGGGCCAGGCGGCCCCTGCACTCTGCCTATATCAGTTTGTCTCTGATCTCACCTGAAATTCGCGGGGGGGGGTGGGCTCAGGCCCTGGCGGTCATCATGCCATGCTGTTGCGCCGCCGCACAGCACATCGCCGCGGCAATGGCGATCATCATGGTGAGCGTGCCACCCAGCAGGTAAAACCCAAACACAGCCATGATGCCAAACCCGGCCAGAAAGGCCCAGACACTCGCAAAGATCGCGCCGAAAATACCAAGTGCGAGATATCCCATGATCATTGCCGTGTCCTTTCAAATCTGTGCCGTCGTTCTGATGCGCCTATAAAAGCCGCTGAATATGACGAAATTAAGATGCTGTATTTACAATACATTTTGCCTTTTATGCATATTGGAACAAAGATGCTCTGATCCCCAAGGCGCGCACCTTAACCCGATGTAAAAGAAAGGGTTTTGGGGGCGCGGGTGCGTGTCTAACCCGGTGAGCGGTAGCGCGGCGGGGACAGCAGCGCCATGACCGCCCCTGTCAAAAAACCACCCGCATGGGCCTGCCAGGCGGCCAGACTGCCCAGCAGTGCCTGACTTGCCAGATCCGACAGGGCCAGCAGCACAGTGGCCAGTGACAGGCGGAAAAACTGCACACTTCTCTCTTCTTTGCTGGGTTTGGCAGAGGCCAGAAACCCCGCATCAATGGCATAAACGCCAACCAGTCCAAACAAGGCCCCGGAGGCACCCACCGTAGACCCCGTGCCCGGCCCGATCAGGGCAAAGACCTCGGCGGCACCAATTGTCGCCATCAGATAAAACAGCACAAAGGATTCAGAGGTGCGGTAGGACAGGATCAACCGGCCCAGCCAGATCAGCCCGAACATGTTGATCATCAGATGTGTCAGCCCGGTGTGCAAAAACCCATAGGTCAAAAACATGCTGAGCGGCTGAAAGGCAAACCGGGGGCCCGGGCCTTCCAGCAGGTCAGGCTGAAACGCGCCCATTGTAAAAGCCCAGCGGCGCAGGCCCGGCCACAGCCATCCCCGGTCAGATAATTGCAGGATCAGTTCCGGCAGGACATTGGCAAGCACCAAGACCATCAGGACCAACGGCAGGCCAGTGGTCGTATAGGGAACGGGAGGGCCGGGGGCGTTCATCCGTCCCTTGTGCCAAAGCCCTGCGCCCCCTGACAAGGTCCGATTTAGGGTTCTTGATCAGGGGGTGGGGTTTGGCGTTATTCGGGGATGTAACGGGGCAGCTTGGGCAGCAGATCGCCCATGAATGCCTGCAGGCGCGCGTCTGCGTCTGCCTCTGTTTCATTGCGGTTGATCGGGGTCACAAAGCGCACCATCGCACCATCTGTGCGCCCGATGGTCAGGCTGTCATAGACCACGTCGATCTTGGCCAGATAATCGTTGGTCATGCGCGTGCCGCGCTGTTCAAACCAGTAATAGACGAGCTGACGGCTCAACCCTTTTTCGATCACCGCGCGGTTCAGTTCAAAATCACCATAGACTGTGTTCGGGATCGACACCGGGGTGGGATCAATGGAGAACACTTCCCAGCCGCCCACAGGCAGACAGACCTCGGGCGAGTGGATGCCCGACCCTTCGGTCTGTTTGTCGTAATAGGCCGCAAAGAAGTTCACATAGGTGTCTTGTTCACCGGGCTTGGTGTAGACCGCGTTGATGGAATCCGTGGCCCCCAGCACCCTTTGCACATCGGCATCCAGCGGGATGGTATAGGAACTCCATTCGCCCACACTGCGCGGGAACAGGGCAAAGTTATCCCGGTCCGGCAGCACCCGGTCGGGCGCGGGGGTCAGCACAAAGGCGGCTGTGATGGCGGTTGAAAGGGCCGCGGCAATAATCACGCCACGCGATGTGGCAATGCTGAGGAAGCGGGAGGCTTCGCCCATCAGCCCGTCGGTGTCCAGATCAATGGTGTCGCGCAGGCCCAGCGGGCTTGGCGTCAGGCGCTGCAACAGCACCGCCATCAGGAACAACAGGCCGATACAGGCACCAAAGATCACCCAGCCTTCAAACCAGTGCAGGAACCCTTCGGCCTGGCCAATGCCATAGCTGTTGACCAAAACGCCGATCATGCCGATGCGGAAGGAGTTCATGAAGACCGTCAGCGGGGCTGCGGCCAGGAACATCACCACCTTGTGCCAGAATGGACCGCGATAAAGGATCGCAAAGAGGTAGGAGAAGGACAGGATCGGGAACAGGTATTGCAGGCCCGAGCAGGCCTCCGCCACCTGCAGCTTGTAGACACCCAAATCAATGACATTGCCCTCAAGAAACACCGGGATGCCGGCCAGTTTGATAAACCAGACCCCCAGTTCGGAGGAGATCAGCTGCAAGACGATGGTCAGCTTCCAGTAGATGAACTGGGGCAGGGGCAGCATGAAAATAAGGTGCAGCACCGGCAGTTGGTGGCGCTTGCCACGCTCCCAGCCAAAGCCGGTCAGCACCACACCACCGGTCCAGATGATCAGCGCATAGGTGACGATGTCAGGGATTTTGACCAGATTGCCAAAGATGCCGATCACCAGACCCAACACAATCACGATGATGCCGGGGACGCGGTTCACCTTTTTGATATGTTCGACCTTGGGGGCCTGACGCAATTCGCGCAGGAACAGATAAAGCGAGATGATGGGGATCAGCGGACCATGGCTGTATTCAGGGGTGATCCACGCCGCGCCCAGAGACTTCAGACCCAGCCAGAAGATCGGCAGGCTGACCAGGATCAACAGCATAAACCATGCGATACCTGTTGGGTTTGCCTGGCGCAGACCAAGAGATGAAATGCTGCGATCGGAGCTGATATCGGCCATCAAAGAAATCTCGTTACTGACAAAGGATGGCCCAATTCACCGGCCCGGGCGTCATATAACAAGGAATGAGTGGAAAATCACTCCCCCAGGCGGGCGGAAACAGCTTGTTTACGAAAATGTGTCCTATATCGCGCGATCAGGCCGCCTGCCTTGCTTTGGGCCAGCCGTGGTGTGGCCAGATGCACGCCCCCGGCAATGGCCAGCCCGCCCAAACACCCCAGGATCGCCATGCTCAGGCTGTTGGGTGCAATAGACGTGGTGCGGCCCAGTACGGACAATACCAAGGGATGTGCCAGATAAACCCCCAGGGACAGGGCCCCGGCCAGATGCGCGCTGCGCGTGGCGGGCAGGGTGCAGATCCTGCAAAACATCAGCGCGCCCGCGGCAATGACAATCTGTAGCAGGCCCTCAGAGGCGCCGATCAGCAGGGCGGCCCCGGCAAACCCTGCAAGAATCAGTCCCATCAGGGGAACGCGCCCCCAGACCAGCGCCAGCGTAACGCCGATGCAAACAGCCGGCAGGGCATAAAGCCATTGGGCAAAGGGCACAGGCAGGCTGACACCCTGGCGCAGCAGCAGGATTGTCAATCCGGCCACCGCCATGATCAGCGCTGTGCGTTCCGTGCCCATGTGCCTGGCAAGGCGCGACAAGGGATAGATCGCAAGGCAGGTGAAAAAGGCAAAGGGCAGAAACCACAGATGGGTGGCGGGGCCGCTCAGCAACATGTTGAGCGAAAATTCAGATTCAAAAGGCGCGCCGGTTACAGAAAGTTCTGCCAGCTTTAGTGCGCTGTAGACTGCTGACCAGATCAGCCAGGGCATCAGCAGGCGCTGCACCTTTATGTTCAGATAATCGGCAAATGATATGCGTTCCGTCCCGGGCAAGGCCAGCACCACCAGCAGCAGCAGGAAAAACGGGAGGGCAGCATAGCCAACGGCGCCACCGGGTGATCCGGCGTGAAAAAACACGATGCCAAAGGCCGCCAACAGACGTGCATAATCCAATGTAGCGTTGCGGCTCATAAACAACCCCTTTACGGGAAGATGATACGTTGCTCCCTATGGTTGTTTATACTGGTTAATAAATAGTTTACCGGGAATTTTGCAGGTCCACGCCGATCAAACCGCTCCCGACCGGGGGCTTGCAAAAAAAGAGGCCGCACAAGGCAGCCTCTTTTAAATCATTTGACGATCCTCAGATCAGAAAGCTCAGGCTTTCTTGCGACGCCGCAGACCGGCAACACCACCCAGTGCGCCCAGCAGCAACAGGCCTGCAGCAGGCACTGGTACTTCTGATGGAACAGCCTGGATGTTGAAGGAAGCGGTAGAATCCGCGCCCGCACCGTCCAGAATGCCGCTCCAGGAAATGTTCAGTGTCTGGCTCAGGCCGTTCACTGAGTTAAAGATGCTGCCCAGCGTAAAGAATGCACCGTTACCAAAGTCTTCCGTCAGGGACGCAAAAGAAGTACCGGTATCCGTTGTGATGCTGATTTCCAGGTCCTGAAACTCACCTGTAAATTCCAGAGTGACAAACTCTGCATCCAAGGCCAGGTTTTCAGCAGCTTCCAGTTCAAAAATACGGGAATCCGCGGCGGCATCTACAACCACCTCAGCAAAGGCGTATTCATCACCCAGCTCGATGAGGTTGCTCGCACCCCCCTCAACAAGGATAGTAGACGCAAAAGACGTCATTGGCAGGGCAGCAAACGCTACGGCAGCCGCCAAAGTTTTAGTTGTACTGATCACAATATTACTCCCAGATCACACGCGCCAAAATGGCATACCCACTCATTGGAATGAGTTTTACCGGATAGGTGGTCGTTGCGGCAACGTCAGGAGGCTGATTTTTCTGTGATTACGGCTATTTCGCGGTCTAAAGCAGGAATTTTCGCAAATCCCCAAATTCTTTGTATTTGTACTGGAACCAATGATGTTATTTCACCCCTATTGGTTCCTGGCCTTATGCTGAAGAAGGCAAATTTGTCGAATCATTGCCGCATTTTGGACTTTATTGAATGCGCGCCTTTTGGACCTAGCCAGATCGCCGGGCGACCCAGCGTTTTGTCAGTGCCGCACCACAGATCACGCCAAGCGCATTCAGCAGCAGATCATCCACATTGAACTGCCGGTATGCGCAAGGATAAAGTCCCCAGATCCCAGTCAGCTGAGTCAGTTCAACGGCCACCGTCAGGCTGAGCCCAAACAACACGATCCCGCGCCAGGTCGCGACATGGCGCACCAGCGCCAGGCCGATGCCCGCACAGACTAGAAAATTCATTGTCGTGGCCGCCAGCAGCCGATTGCCCAGATAATGTTGCGGTGTGGAATACCATTGGCTCATCATGTGAATGGTGCGCACAAAATTGAACGGCCGCAGCTGTGGGGTGGCGGTGTCCACCGGGCAGCTCAGGCTACCAAGGGCCGGAAAGGGATGCTGCGTGAGAAACACAAAGCTGAAGGTCAGCCCCAGAAAGGGCAGGGCGCGCCAGGGGCGCAGCACACCGCACAGCCACAGCACGCCCACAAGGACAAGGCTGGTCAGCGCGCCATAAAGCAGGGCAAATCCGACAAATTCGATGTCTCCCAACCGCATCGCTGCGGTCAACCGGCGGGGGTGGTGTCGGTTTGCTCAGCCCGGGCCGCTAGGCTCTCTTTGGTCATGCGACCAAAGTTGGTGGTCATGATGCCGGTGCGAATGACCCGTGCCGGGTTGCCGGCCACGATGACATTATCGGGCACATCCTTGGTCACGATCGCGCCGGCCGCCACGATGGCGTGATCCCCCACTGTGACCCCCGGCATCACAATGGCACGTGCCCCAATGGCTGAATACTTTCCAATGCGGGTATGCATATGCGCGCTGCGCGCCATGTCATGGGTCAGGATGACCGCCCCAAAATTTACCGCCGTACCTTCACCGATGTGAACACCTTGCGGATAGGTCTTGTCCAGCGTCGCCTTCAGCGAGATCAGTGTGAAAGGGTGAATGTCCATTTTCCAGATTTTGGTCAGAACCGCCCAGCGGGCCAGCAACAGCAAATCCCGCAGCCGTGTGCGGCAGGTGGCCAGAAACCCGTAATTGCGCACAGCTTCCATAAAAGTATCCGGGGCTTTACCTGTGTATTTGAAGGCCATGGTTTCAAGTCTCCTCGGGCTGCGCGTGCCACGGCCTTGTGAAACATTCAAGGCTGGCTAAAATATGGCTGGTGGGCCGCAATATGGAAGCGGTTTCTGACACACATAAGGCAAAGTCCGAGGGCTGTAAAAGCAGGTATGGGTGCTTCTTGGCCGATGTCTGCACTCTTGCATGTTCTTGCCATTAAATCGTCCTTAAGAGGATGTTTGTTGGGGCCTGTTTAACTGCGTCCCGGGGGCGTGCAACAAAAGAGGCGTTCATGACCATGCCGGCAGACCAGATGATCATTTCCGTTGTCATCCCGCATCTGAACCAACCAGAATTTTTGCGCCGGTGTCTGACCTCTTTGAAGGCAGGCAGCCGCCAACCGGATGAGATCTTTGTGGTCGACAATGGCTCAGCCGAGATGCCCCATGAGATTTGCAACGCTTTTGATGGCGTGACCCTGCTGCGCGAGGAAACCCCCGGTCCAGGGCCTGCGCGTAACCTTGGGGTGGGCGCGGCCCGTGGTGAGGTGCTGGCCTTCATTGATGCCGATTGCCTGGCGGACCCTGAATGGCTGGCCGCAGCTGCGCGCGAAATGGCGGACCAACGCATTGCCATTCTGGGTGGAGACGTGCGCATTGCCTATGCAAACCCGAATAACCTGACCGTGATCGAGGCCTATGAGAGCATCTATGCCTATCGCATGGACCGCTACATCGCGCGCGAGGGTTTCACCGGCACCGGTAATCTGGTGGTGCGCGCGGATGTGCTGGCTGCTGTGGGGCCTTTTGCCGGGCTTTCGGTGGCCGAGGACCGGGATTGGGGCCAGCGCGCCAGCGCTGCGGGGTACAAGATCCGCTATGTGGCGGACATGAAGGTCTATCACCCGGCGCGCGCCGCCTTTTCCGAGCTGCGCCAGAAATGGGACCGTCACATGGCCCATGATTTCACCGCCGCGCGCACCTCAGCCAAAGGCAAGGTCAAGTGGCTGATCAAATCGCTGGCCATGGGGGTGTCGCCACTGGCGGAGATGCCGCGCATTCTGACCTCGGACCGGGTCAAGGGCCTGCGCGCGCGCATGCTGGCTTTTGGCGGGCTGACCCGGATCAGAGTATACCGTACAGGCCGGATGTTTCAGTTGATGGCTGGGATGGATCCCGACAGCCTGTCCGGGCGCTGGAACCGACCTTAAAGCTTTTGACCTTTAACCTGAAATATCGTGCATAGTCGATGTTCCGACAATGTAAAGTATAATAGGATATTCGCGCTCCTAGTTTAAGGCCGGGTGCTCAAAGTATTTCTTATAGCGTTTCGAGTTAAACATGAACCACTTATTCGCTGCCTCTCCCTTTGGTCGAACGCGAAAAGTGATAAAGCGTGTTTCAAGTTAAACTCGAAACGCTTTAGAGCACTTTCAGTTTATTTAAAATGAATCGCTTTTTGTTGCCTTTCGTTACGCTCAAGTGCGAAAAGCGATGCGAGATGCTTAAAGGAAAACTAAAGCGCCCCGCCTAAAACTTGAATCACCGATGCCCTGCCGCGCTCCGCGCTCTCGGGACATCGACGATAAGTGATGCTTCAAGTTAAAGGCGGGACGCTATAGAAGTGCTGTAGTGCACTACTTCTGATGGGTTGATCGGGTCAATTGACCGTTGCGCTTAAGCTGTCTGAGTGAGTAGCGGGTTCGTAATTCGGCTCGTAAACCCAATTGCGCACCACGGTATTCCCGCCCTTGGCTGAGGTCCTGTGGGGTGCCTTGTAGAATGCCTTCCAAGGCATGGGAAATAACACTGACGTATGCCTTCGCCCCGGCTTGGACGGCACGGCCAAAAATCATATGAAGGTGATCCTCGCACTCTAGGGTTGCAGTCGCTTTTTGATAGATCAGCCCGCCGTCTACATCTGCGGTGCATTCATGCACTGTCGCTCCCACCATATCAGGGCGGCTGTCATGTAATGGCCAGAATGCACAGGCTACACCACGGTAATCGGGCGAAAGCCCGGTATGCATATTCAGCGCCACCTGACCGGTAAGTGTTAGGACGTTGTCAGGTATTATTCCGGTACCATAGATCGCCAGAACATCCGGCTTCAATTCTGCGACAACACGGGCGAGCTCTCCGCTTTTGGGACGACCAACCCGGTGGACGAGATCAGAGCGTTCGAAGGAAACCGCGCCCGGACCAAAGACTTTCTCCAGTTGTGCGCTACGAGCCTTTTGATCTTTGATCATTCGCAAATAGACTTGTCGCGCAGCTTTGCTCAAAAACCCACCTAGACCTTTTCTGAGAATGCTCTTCCATGACCTGCGAACAGGGGGATCACATACCAAAATAGCGGTTACATCATGTGCAGCTGTAATGTGGTTCGCAACATAATGATGTTCCGGCCCGTCGCCGGTGATAATGACCAGACTCATCGTTATCCACGTACCATGTGCTTAAGTGTGCGTACCAGTGGCTTCAGATGTACTTCGCTGCGCATTGCGCTTGCTGGTTCGTGGTGCAGACTGGTGCGATACCAGACATCTGGTGCAGGTCTGCGCCAGTTTGAGCGAGAATGTACCAGAAACGTTGCTTCATGTCCGCTGGTGCGCACAGCCTGCAGAATGTTATCTGTCAGATCGTCTTCGTGGCCGTAGGGTACGGAAAAGGACCGTACTGTGCTGCCTGACAGTTCTTCGAGTTTGGCCTTGGAGGCGACAATCTCTGTTTCGATCTCTGCCGGGGTAAGGCTGCGGCAGTGAACATGATGAGTGGTATGATTACCAATGGCAACGTCAAGGGACACCAGTTCCTTGAGATCGTCTGAGTCGATTAATGGGGCGCGTTGCGTCAGGTTCGGAGGGCCATATGTCGTCAACAGCCTGTCACGAATAGCTAACCGTTCGGTTGCGGTGCGGCTGGCCATGTCGCGCACGACAATCGTGCCGACGCTGTTACGCAGTGGCAATTCCAGGATGGCGCAAACGGCTTCTAGTCCAGCAGTTTGCGCAGCCCATGCTAACGTACTGTCAAGTGAGATAGCGTTGTGCGACAACAAACTAGGGTTTACAAAAAAAACGGCTGGAAGCCTTTGCGGTGCCAAGACGGTTCGTACCATCTCCAGCACGGACTTGAATGCATCATCAAAGGTCAGCAGCAGGGCTTTGGGCGGAATGTCTCCGGTCAGCATCTGATCCAGTGAAATCACATTATAACGCTGGGTTAGCCACGCGATTTGCGCTTTATACGCGGGGACACTGGAAGCGATGTTCAATCCCTCCTCAAATATGCTTTCTTCCCCGATATGATGATGGAGAACACAGGTTACATTTTTCATATTGTTCCTTTTCACAGGCGATCTATCGTGCAAGGTTCTATATAACGATACAAGTCTGACAGTTCAGGCAGAATACGCCATGCCAAGATGCAAAGGCCGCGTGGTTAGCTTGCGTACTGAACCGCAATTTGCTGAATAAGTTCGCGCAGGGCATTTTCATACACGGCCAGTTTCTCGCGGCCCTTAGTGTAAGCCCTCTGAGCATCTGCTGCCAAAGTATCTCGCTTGGCAAAACCCGTTTCAATCGCCGCTCGGATGTCCTCAGCAGACTGCGAGGTACAATCCACCGTATAGCCATAGCCCAGGGTGCCAAAGAGCCCCTCAAACTTGCGGCTATAGGCCATCGGCACCACCGGCACGCCGGCGGCAAAGGCACCGATACAGGCATGCATGCGCGCGCCCATGAAGAAATCCATCCCCGCGATATAGCTCTTGGCCTCGGACGGGGAAGCGAATGAGGGGGCAAGCACCACACCGGGGAACTCCGCCACCAGTTTTTCAGACGCCGTATAATCATCCTCGCCCTGCATCGCGCCTGAACGCACGATCACATGGGGTATCAGATGCACTTCGCAGCCCTCAGCATGGGCCTGAAACCAGGTGATCAGATCACGGATCAGGCGTGGATAATCCATCTGCAGGCCGAATTCATTCTTGCCGGTGTACCCCCCTCCCATCAGCAGGCCCGAGACGTTGATGCCGACCTTCAAAGGTCCGCCATCACGCGGGGCAGGGGGATCATAGGGCAGGCGCAAGGCCACGTCGCAGGCCTCGATCACTTTATCACAGCCCAGCTCACGCGCGGCGGCGGTGGATTTGGCATCACGGCTGGCGACCACCGCGCAGCGGCGCATGGAGTGTTTGGCCAGCAGACGCGAGGAGGTCTTGCTAAAAGGCCCCACGGTTTGCGGTGCCATCACCAGCGGCGTGCGGGCAAAATGGGTGAGGTATTTGAGGAAGAACATCCGGGTCAAACGCTTGGGCCCATAGATGTCGGCAAAGCTGTCCCCACCGCCAATGTCGATCACCAGATCAGAGCGGCGCGCGATGGCGAAGAACCCTTTGGGGCTGCGCATCATCTTGCCGTCCAGATCGACCACGGTGATGTCGGGGCCAGAAATGTAGGGCTCCCGCGCATCCTTGAAATCCACGATGGTGATCTCAATTTCGCGGCCCATGTTGCGCCCGATCTCGCGGATGATCTCCACCTCGGAGACGCTGAGCGCGCCCACTCCAAGGTTGTCGGACCGGGTGGCATGCATGATCAGGCAGATGCGTAAAGGGCGAGATGTCATCGAGAAAAGCCTATCTGTATCGTGTCGGTATTACGTCGGTATTTGGTCGGTGTTTTTGCCGATGGTGCAGGTCATCCCCTAGCGCAGACTGCGGCGCAGGGTGCCGAGGAAATTTTTGGCGTTGCGCAGGATCGGGTTCTGCCGGGCGGCGGCAAAGAGTTGAAGGCCCTCATAGCGCGGCGTGGGTTTGCCCACAATGCGCCGCCCCGCCAGCCGCGCCATCAGCGCGCGGCGCCGCTCGCGCTGGCCCGGTTGGATGGCGGTGAGGTCCTCGACGTTGAAGGGCTCGGTTGTGAGATGCCCGGCCTCTTTGGCCGCATTGATCAGCTGCGCGCCAAGGTCTGTACGGGTCACGATCAGGCTGATGCCGGGGGCCTCTTCAAAGACCGGGTATCCGGCAACGTCACTTTCCCAGGCATCGGCACAGACAATGTCTGCGGCCACGCCGGTGCCATCCGCACAGAGCTTGCAGCGCATCTGCACATGGCGCGACAGCACGCCGCCCCAGCTGTCATGATAGCTCATGGAGCGCTCTGATCCGTCATGGGCCGTCGCCGTGGCCTGCCCCGGCCAGCCATTGCCGCGAAAGCGGAATTTTGCGGTCTCTTCCAGCGTGGTGCCGAGTTTCGCCAGCACCTCTTTGCCGCCGGTATGAGAGGGCACGCCGGCGCAAAAGAACGACAGGATCACCGGGAAGGTTGCCGCCACATCCGGATCGCGATTGCATAAGCTCCGCATGGCGACTGCATCGCAGGGCTTGCCCACAAAAGCGTAAGTTTTGCCGTTTTCGCGGTGCGCGGCGACTTGTGCCATGATCCCCTCCAGCGGGGCAGAGGGCGCATAGCGTGACCCGGCGGCAGCGGTGATCGCTGCGCGGTCCATCGTGATCACGGCCATATTGCCAATCGGCAGATCGGTTGAGGCGGTGGTCTGCACCACCGCGTCCACCGTGCCGCTTTCAATGAGATGCACGAGGACTGCGGACAGCCCACCGCCCGAGGCGCCGGCAAAACGCACGGCGTCATCGGTGGCATGTCCCGTCATCATCTCAACGTAAGGTCCCCACAACACCGGATCCTTGCGGCCCTGAGGCGCAACACTCTGGGTCAAACCGGGACAGACGGCTGCAATCGCCGCCTCCTGCTCCGCTGCCAAAGGAGCCGATTGTACGGGGCGCAAATAGCCCGGTGCGGCCACATTCATCGTGACTTTGCCCGGCGCCAGAGCCGCACAGGCCCCACAGCCAGCGCAAAGATCACCCTTTGCCACGCGGGCCAGGGCCGGACTTTGAGGTACGGGAGTGTCGGGCATTAAAGGTCTTTCCTGCGTCGAGGGGCGGATGCGTGGCTCTCTTACGATGAAAACGTCTTAAACACACCCGTTTTTAGGAGAGTCTTAGGGGGTGATCTTGACCTTGTTATGGCAACCATGAACAAGCAGCCCCTCAGGGGGCGCTTTTTTGCCTCATAACCAACTGTTTCAAAGAGTATCTGCCTGACATGTTTCGTTCTGCCCTTCTGATCCTGTCCGGCAATGCGGCGGCCTCGCTGTTGCTGCTGGCGCGCAATCTGGTGATTGCGCGGCTGATCCCGGTGGCGGATTACGGGATTGCCGCGACATTCGCGATCACGATGGCGGTGGTCGAGATGATGTCGCAGCTGGGTTTGCAACAGCAGATCATTCAGGCCAAAGATGGCGATGATCCACGCTTTCAAAAGGCCTTGCAGGGCTTTCAGGTGCTGCGCGGGGTTATCGCCGGGGCGATCCTGTTCTTTGCCGCCAAATGGATTGCCGATTTTCTGAACATTCCCCATGTGGCCTGGGCCTATCAGGTGATGGCGCTGGTGCCGGTGATGAATGCGCTCCAGCACTTTGATATTCACCGGTTGAACCGGCAGATGCGGTTCTGGCCGATTGTGCTGACGGGGGCGGTGCCGGCGCTGATTTCACTGGCGGCTGTCTGGCCACTTTATCTGATGTTTGGTGATTACAAGGTGATGCTTTGGGCGATCATCCTGCAATGGGCGCTGATGATGGTGGTCTCGCATCTGGTGGCGGAACGTCCCTATCGGCTGATCCTTGATGCCAGGATCATGGGAGACTCCTTACGTTTTGGCTGGCCCTTGCTGGTCAATGGGATGCTGATGTTTGCCGTGTTCAATGGCGACAAGCTGATTGTTGGCCGTGTGCTGGGGATGGAGACCCTGGCGATCTTTGCCATGGGCGTGACCCTGACACTGACGCCAACTTTGGTGATGGCGAAATCGGCACAGAATTTCTTTTTGCCGCAGCTTTCCAAAGTGGACCGTGACACCCCGGAAGGTGCGGCGCGGTTCCAGCATCTGTCGATGGTCACTATGCAGGCCGTCTGGGTGATGAGTGTTGGCATTATTGTCGTGATTGCTCTGATCGGGCCTTTGATCATCACTGGCCTTCTTGGCGAAAAATATACGTCTCTCATTCCTTATATGATTTGGCTTACTATTGCGCAGGCGTTGCGGGTGGCAAAGGCTGGCTCAGCTCTTGTGGCGTTGGCGGTTGGTCAGACGACAAACGCGATGATCGCTAACCTGCTGCGCATCGCAGTGCTGCCTGTGTGCTGGTATGTTGCAACCACCACAGGTGATCTGCTGACAATCATCTGGATAGGCATATTGGGTGAATTTCTGGGTTATTCGGTTTCTTTGATCCTTGTGCGGGGGCGGCTCGGTATATCCCTGCAAGAGCTTGTCCTACCTCTGACGAGTGTTCTGGTAGTAATGGCGAGCACCGTCTGGCTTGCGCTGCAACGTGGGTCAGGGCAGGGCAGTGCTGCATTCATTCTGGTGGAAATGACGACCTACACGATTGTACTTGCCCTTCTAGTCTGGTGTTGTCGGGATTTGTGCCGCTATGTCACCAACCGCCATAGACATACCCCGGAAGAAAGCTAGCCTGCACTCATGACACAGAAACCTTTATCCCCTTGGCATGAGGATGCCTCTGCACGGGCCGACGCGTTGGTGCGCAACACCCACTCAGCGGCCGCGCCGTTATTGCGCAGACTTTATAAGGTTCATGCGTTGCGTGGTCTGGTGCTGCGGGCCTGCGCACGGCTTGAGGGTGGTCTGATGACCTCGACAACCCTGCGCGACATTCTGAAAGGCACCCACAAGGTGGTAGTAGGGCAATATTCCTATGGTCCGATACTGACACCAGGGGTTTTGCCCCCCGGCACCAGAGTGGGGCGGTATTGTTCTGTCGGTAGCCAGCTGATCGTGCGACGTCGTGACCATCCGATAGAACGCCCTTTTTTACACCCTTATTTCTACAATAGCGCTTTGGGTCTGCTGCGTCGGGACAGCATCCAGTATGACGTCGAAAATCCGCTTGAAATCGGCCATGATGTTTGGATCGGAGACCGGGTCACCATTCTGAGCGGTTGCAAGAGCATCGGCAATGGTGCCGTTCTCGCTGCAGGGGCAGTGGTAACAAGGGATGTTCCAGCCTATGCTATTGTTGGCGGTACACCCGCACGGGTCATCCGCTCTCGCTTTGAGGCGGATAAAATCGCAGACCTTGAAGAAAGCCAATGGTGGGAGCGCGATATTGCCTCTTTGATTAGCGCGCCTCCCTTTGACGGGCTCAGCCCTCTATAATCCCGCCGTCACCCCGTATTGCGGTGTATCCCCCCCGGTCAGGCGCACTTCGGCCCCCAACAGGCTTGGGTGCGTGCTGTCCCCGGCGTAATAGGCGATATCCGCCGCCTGCGCAGAGGTTTCAAACCGGGTTTGCCCGGCATGTTCGATCAGATCGGTCGAGATGATCGAGACCTGCCCGGTGGATCCTACATCCGCAAGGAACTGTGGATCGCGTAAAGCGGTACGATATGCGGTGGTCTGAGGCATCAACCCGGGCGCTGTCGCAATATTGGCCATCGCCCGCACTTCCCAGCCCTTTTGCAGCACGCCACTGGCGGGCGTGTCGAGATACGCCACCACGTTGGCGTAATGCTCGGCGGCGGTGAAGGAGGACCAGTCGTTGCGCCCGATTTCAAAGGCCATGACATTGCGCCCCGGTAGGGTCTGATCAGACCAGCTGTGATTGGCATCGCGCTTGAGCACCAGATCAGCGACCCGGTTGCCCGAGGCCCCCTTGTTGATCACCCGCCAGCCAGCCGGGATGCGCCCTGATCCCGGTTCGGTCAGGATCGCGGCGGCAGAGAGATGAGGGGTGACCTCTCCAGTGCCCTGCATGATGCTGTCGCCCTCCAGCACCAGCTGGTTGGTCACAGGCGCGATGTTGTGCTGCTGCATCAGCGCCGCGCTGACACTCTGCGCATCTGCGTTTGACAGCCCCGGCGCATAGACCACCATCTCGTAAAGGTCGAAAATCCCCCATTTGCCGCTGCGGCGGGGCGACCAGGCATAGCGCCCGATCTCAGCCCCGCTGATCCCGGTGCGGTTATAGGCAACCGCCACATCGGCAAAGCGTTCATTCAGCATGAGCCGGATGCCCGAGGCCGAAGACGCCGCGCCAATCACCTGCATTTGCGCGCCGGGCACCATCCATTCCGCATTCACCGGTGCGGTATAGCCGATCTTGCCAAAAGACTGCAGATGTCCCGCTGAGCGCGCGTAGATCCGGCTGCCAAGTGGGCCGCCAAGGGTGTTCACATGGCTGCCCTGGGCGCGGTTGCCCAAAGACAGATAGCGGTTATTGGAGGCTGGATGGCGTGGCACCCGGCCCACCATCAGCACGGTAATGTCGCGGCTGTCACTGATGAGCGAGGCGGCGACATTCAGAAATTCCGCCCCCTCAAAGCGCCAGAACGGCTGACCCAACCCGTCGGTCATGGCCTTGGGGCCAATGCCGGGCGCGCCTTCGCTGACGTTGGCCTGACCTTGCATATCTATGGCCGAAACCACCCGGCCCTGCGCCGTGATCACATTAGAATGGGCCGGATGCCAGCGCGTGGTGGGCGCAAAGGGCAGAGCCGGGGGCCCCACCGGCGGTGGGGGTGGAGGCGGGGGCCCCTCCAGGGTCGTGAATGCCGGATGAAACAGGCCTCCGGAGCCCAGTCCGATCATTACCAGCACCCAGTGATGCTGGTGGCCGTTGTGCCGGTGGCATGGACACGCGCCACCCGCAGAGGATGCCAGCCCACCGCCAGGGCGGCAAAATCCACCACCGTGCCCGCTGCCAACGTGACGCGGACATTGCCTGCCCCGCCCACATAAAGGGCACGGGTCAAATGGGGCAGGTCGGCAGTGTCAGAAGGGGTGACCTCCACAGCATTGGTGACAGGCCCTCCCAGTCCGGGAGAGAAATCCTTGAAGTTATCAATAATGGGCATTAGCCGGTCTCCATTTTGTCTGGCGCTTGGGGTTGAGAAGGCCAAGTGCTTAACATGAGGGGATGCGATGTTGCCGGGTGCTGATGAAGAGCGCGCGTCTTGTTAAGGCGGCCCACTTGGGGGCAGACTCCACAACAGCGCTGATTCGTCCTATATCAAGGGTGTAAAATGTGAAAAGGGTTTGAAAATGAGTCAGACAGTCCGGGCGTTCCTTGCCTTTGTAATAATGGTTCTGGCGCTTCCTGTTTCTGCCGCCGAGACCCTTCAGGTGTCCACACCAAAAGAGCTGAAACAGGCGCTTGGCAACCCCGCGCCGGGCCTGACCATCACGCTGGCACCCGGCGCATATGGCGTGCTGTCGCTGCGCGGACTTGAAAGCGCCAAACCGGTTGTCTTGCGGTCAGCGGATCCTGCACAGCCTGCACGTTTCTCTTCCATGACTCTGCTTGAGGTCAAAGGGTTGACTCTGGAAAATCTGGTTTTTGACTATGATTTCAAACCGGGTGACAAGCTCCACCTGCGCCCTTTTCAGGTGCTCAAAAGTGAAAACATCACCATCCAGGACTCCTTGTTTGAAGGGGACATAGCGCGCGGTACAGGGGGCGTGGATGATGGCTATCCAACTGCTTTTGGTCTTGGCGTGCGCAATACCTCGGGTTTGACGCTGGCGGGCAATGAGGTGCGTCATTTCTTTCGTGGCACGGTGATCAGTCAGGCGCGTGACATTGTTGTAGACAGCAACCGACTTCACAGTCTCCGTATGGATGGTATGAACTTTACAGAAGTGCAAAACGTGCGCATTGAGGGCAACCACATTCACGATTTTCTGCGCAACCTGGACTCCAAGGATCACTCCGACATGATCCAGTTTTGGACCAATGGTACGAATTCTCCGTCGCGCAACATTGTTATCCGCAACAATATTCTGAACTCAGGGATGGGCCTATTCACCCAGTCGATCTTCATGCGCAATGACTTGGTAGACCGCGGGCTAGCAGGAGCGGAGATGTTCTACCGAGATCTGACTATTGAAAACAATATGATCATCAATGCCCATCTGCATGGCATCACCGTGGGGGAAACCAACGGGCTGACGATCCGCAACAACACGGTTGTGCGTAATGCCCCCTCGGAAGGCAAACAGCGCAACAAGGTTCTGTGGATCCCGCAAATTCGGGTGGCCTCGGACTCACGCGAAGTGACTATTATCGGCAACATCACGAGCAAGGTCACCGGGGTCGAGGGCCAGCAGGATTGGCGGGTGGGCAATAATCTTTATGTGCAGGATCATTCCCGCCTGCAACCTGGGTTTTATGGTACAGTCTTTGGCATGGAAGCGGTGCGTGACCCAAGCCAGATCCGGGCGTTTCTGCCGAAAAAAGGAGGTCCTCTGGACACGAGAAACGTCGGGGTACGCACGACGCTGCGTTAGCGCAGTGCGCAAGACGGACACCGCTTCCGGATACCGAAAATTAAGCGCTTGAGATCACAAAAGCGCTTGAGAGGACGCAAAAAGGTCGTGTTTTGCGGTTAATTATTTTACATGGAGGGCTATAAGTGCCCCGTTTTACAACAGAACTGCAGAACCTTGGCCGTCACTGAACATACATTTAGAACCATGAGTGCCCCCTCTGGAACAGGGCTGTCTGCCTCGGCGGCTACTTTGATGCAGGGTAAGCTGAGTTTTCCGGTTTGGCTCTATCTGCTGGCAGTTGTGATTCCGGTCGGCTTTTGGGCCGGCCCCCTTTACATGACAAACCTGCGATTGCTGCTGCTGGTCATGACCGTGCCGCTGATGGTGAAGGTACTGTTGGGACATTATGGCCGGGTCTTTGCACCTGATATCCTGTTTGTCTGTCATATTCTCTGGGCCGCCGTGGCCATCGGGGTTAACAACCCGGATCAGGTCGTGCAGCAGATCGGCTCTGTGGGCATTGAATTTCTGGGCGGCTACGCTGTGGGGCGCGCTTATATCCGCACGCAGGAGGATTTCATCGCACTATGCCGCGCGCTAATTGTGATCGTGCTGTGCACTCTGCCGTTTTCCTTGCATGAAACTTTCACTGGACGCCCCCTTATCGTTGAATATCTCAATAAGATCCCAGGTATGCGGACCGTGGACGTTGTGACCATTGAAGGCCGTCTGGGGCTTGAGCGCGTACAAAGCGCATTTGCTCATCCCATTCACTATGGTCTGTTTTGTTCGGTTGCCTTTTCGCTCTGCTTTGTGGCGCTCAAGGGCATGCTGGGCAACATGCGCCGCACTGTCACAGCCTTTTTGGTGGCATTCTGCGGGTTTCTTGCTCTCTCGAGTGGAGCTCTGACGGCGATCGCTTTTCAGTTTGCTCTGATCATATGGGCAGCAATGTTCAGTAACTTCAAAGGACGCTGGTGGCTGTTGGTGGGCATCTTTGCTTTTGGGTATGTGGTGGTGGATCTGCTGTCCAACCGCTCTCCGATCAAGGTTTTCATGAGCTATGCGACCTTCTCTGCGCATAATGCATATTGGCGCGCACAAATCTTTGAGTGGGGCGTGGCCAATGTGCTGGGCAGTTCCGTCAAAGGCATTATCGGTAGCCCGATTGTTGGCATTGGTCTAAATGACTGGATACGCCCGCATTACATGTACTCCGGCAGTATGGATAATTTCTGGCTGGTGATGGCCGTACGCTACGGTGTGCCCGGGCTGCTTATGCTGGCAGTGGGGTATATTATCATCATTGCAAAGATCATGCGGCGCAATTTTGAAGGCAACGAACGCCTCACTCTAATCCGGCGGGCCTGGGTGTTCACCTTCCTGGGCCTGACCTTCACCTTGTGTACGGTGCATGTCTGGACCAACATATATTCCTTTATCTTCTTCATGTTTGGAGCCGGGGTCTGGCTGGTGACAGTGAATCCGGAAGAAGATGACGGGCCAAAGCCTGACTATGAGCCGGCGCCCCAGCCGCGTTTTAGAAACGCGCGTGAGGTCCAGCGGGAGCGTGTGGCAAAACCCAGAGAGAGAGGGGCCTCCCCCTACAGCCGCTTTGCGCACAAGCAGACCTCCGCCGGCCCCTCTGACACCCCACGCCGCACATAAAATGGTTTCCCTGTTATGAATTTACCGCGCCTTGGCGTTGTCGTTGTTACTTTTAACGCGTCTGATGTGATCCTTGATTGCCTGGAAAGCCTGCTGGCCGCGCCCGGTGTCGTGCTGGATATTGTGGTGGTGGATAACGCCTCACAGGATGGCACAGTTGCGCTGTTGAAAGACTGGGCAGCAGGCACCGCACCCTATACCACCCCTGAGGACATGCCCTTTGCGCTGAGCGCCTGTGCAAAGCCTGTCTCCCTGCATGCACCGGGGGCAGGGGACAGCCAGGCCACGGGTCATCATGTCACCCTGATTGAAACCGGGGCGAACTGCGGCTTTGCCGGTGGGGTGAACCACGGTCTCAAGGAACTGGCCGCGCGGGCCTATCTTGACCGTTTCTGGGTGCTGAACCCGGACAGCGCCGTGCCCCCTGACACCCCACGCGCTTTTGCTAGCCATGATCCCGGCCCCTTTTCCCTCATGGGGGGGCGGGTGCTGTATTATCACACGCCAGACATGATCCAGAGCGACGGCGGCACGCTGAACACATACACCGGTGTGACCGGCAACCTCGGCCTGGGGGATTCAAACCAAACCACGCCCTCCCCCGATCTGGGCGATATGGACTTTATGAGCGGGGCCTGCATGGTGGCCAGCCGCGCCTTTTACGAAGCCGCCGGGCCGATGCCCGAGGATTACTTTCTCTACTACGAGGAGGTGGAATGGGGCATGAAGCGTGGTGAGTTGCCGCTGGCCTATTGCGACGCGGGCGTTGTCCATCACCGCTCGGGCACCGCGATCGGCTCACCCCGGCTGGACCGTCTGGCCTCACCGTTTTCGATCTATTTCCTCTACCGGGCGCGGATACGTTTTGTGCGACGCTTCTTTCCGGCCTCCCTGCCTGTTGCCATCAGCTATTGCTGTGCCAAGGCCGCGCAATTGACCCTGAAAGGGTATCGCAAGGAAGCACAGGCCGTCCTGCAGGGGTGTTTCAACCGCCCCCCGCCGGGTTATGTGACCTCTGTGATGTCCCCTGAGGCCCGAAAGATCGCCTTTCCGGAACATAAGAACGTCTAGGGTCACAAAAACGGCCCGCCTGCACAGCCCCGCGTGTCCAGCGGGTAATCTGGCCGTTATTCTCTCATAATCAGAGCCGGATAGGTGGAAAACCGCCGTTTTGGCAGGCTTATGCGCAATGCAGGATAGCTGCCTATCTAAGGACAAATTGTTGCCCTTCTGGCGCCACGCACTGCTCGCAGTTCTTAATTGCGTTCCAAAGGAGTGGGTCCATGAACAGCGCTAAAACCGGACAGGCCTCAGATAAAGGCCCCAGCCCCTATCGCCGCGCGCTTGCGTCTGCGCGCCCTGTGATCGGGCGTGTCATTGTGTTCAGCACCTTGCTGAACGTGCTGATGCTGACAGGGTCGATCTACATGTTGCAGGTCTATGACCGCGTGCTCTCCAGCGGCTCCGTGCCCACCCTGATGGTGCTCTTTGGCATTGTTGTGGTGCTGTTTGGCTTTCTGGGGCTCTATGATTTCCTGCGCACCCGCCTGCTGTCGCGTATGGCGATGCAGGTGGATGACCAGCTCAATGCAGCCGCGTTTCATAAATGGCTGGGCATGGGGCTGCGCACGGGCAAAGATACCAAAGACACGCCGGTGTTGCAGGACCTTGAAAGCCTGCGCAATTTCCTCTCCGGCCCGGCGGTCTGTGCACTGATAGATGTGCTCTTTGTGCCGTTGTTCCTGCTGGTGCTGTTCCTGATCCATCCGCTGATCGGCCTCCTGACCATCTTTGGCGCCGCTGTGGGCGGTGTGCTGGCCTTTATAAACCGCACACTGGCCAACAATGCCCTGAACAATTCCACCACATTGGAAAGCGCGCAGCGCGGATTTTCAGACCAGAGCCGCCGCAGCGCGGAGGCGATCCATGCCATGGGCATGCAACGCGCCATCACCCAACACTGGCAGGGGCTTTATCGCACGTCGTTGGCCTGTGCGCAGCGCGGGCAGGACCCCTCTGAACTGCTGGCCGCGGCCAGCAAGGCGTTCCGCATGCTGCTGCAATCCGCCATCCTGACACTTGGTGCCTTTCTGGTGCTGCGCGGGGATATCACCGCTGGCATGATCATCGCAGGCTCGATCCTGTCTGGCCGTGCCCTGGCACCGGTTGATCAGTTGATCGGTCAATGGCGCATCATCGGGCGGGTGATGGCGGCGCATAAACGACTGGATGAGATCTTTGCCAAAGACACCAGCCAGCCCGAGCGGGTGGCCCTGCCGGATCCCAGCGGTGCCCTTACCGTCAGTGAGCTGACCAAGACAGGGGCTGCACGCCCCAATGGCGAGCCGCCCAAGATCCTCTCTGACATCAGCTTTTCTCTTGCCTCGGGGGATGCCCTTGGGGTCATCGGCAATTCGGCCAGTGGCAAATCCACACTGGCGCGGCTGCTGGTCGGGGCCGGACAGGGGGACGCCGGCGAAGTCCGGCTGGATGGCGCCACCCTTGATCAATGGCACCCGGATCAGCTGGGCCGCAACATCGGCTATCTGCCGCAGATGCTGGAAATGCTGCCCGGCACCATCCGGGACAACATCGCCCGCTTTGATCCCGAAGCACCGGATGATGACGTCATCGCTGCTGCCCGTATGACCGGCATCCACGATATGATTCTGAAACTGCCCGATGGCTATAACACCCGGCTGGGCGACCCTTATGCGCCCGCACCCCTGTCAGGCGGCCAAATCCAGCGGCTGGGTCTGGCGCGCGCGGTTTATGGCATGCCCCGGTTTGTGGTGCTGGATGAACCCAACGCCAACCTTGATATGGCCGGTGATGCGGCCCTCACCAAAGCCATCAAGACGCTGCGCGCAGCAGGTTCTACCGTGATTGTGATGGCACACCGTCCCAGCGTGCTCTCTGCAGTGAACAAGCTGATGGTGCTAACGGCAGGTACTGTAGGTGCCTTTGGCGACCGTGATGTGCTGTTGGCCGAGGATTACAAAACAGACAAGAAACCCCGTGAAATTGCCATGCCTAAGCCCGAGACAGCGACCCGGCCTGCCATGCCCAAAGTGGTGCCCGCACAGGGAAATATGACCCTTAAGGCCCGGAAAAAACAACTGGACATGCGCGCGGTCAAAGCAAAGGCAACACCAGAACAACAATCCAAGGTCGTGCGCATGGCAGGCCCCGCCAGCCGGAGACATCAAGCATGACACCCACTACTTTAGAAACGCCGGACGTGAGTATCGACAAACCCGCACGCCTGGGCTGGATCGCCCTGTTGGTGCTGGTTGGTATCCTGGGTTCCTGGGCCGCCTTCAGTGTCATCAGCGGCGCTGTAATCGCCTCCGGGCAGGCCGTCGTGCATGGCAAACCCAAAGAGATTCAAAGCCTTGATGGCGGCGTGGTGGCTGAACTGCATGTGCGTGATGGCGATATTGTTGCCGCCGGGGACCGTCTGATGCGGCTGGACCCCACTGTGCTGGAGGTCAATCTGGACATCGCCCGCAGCCAGCTGGCCGCCGCTTTGGCGTTGCGCGCACGTCTGCGCGCCGAACAGGCACAAACCGAAGCCCTGTCTTTCGACTATTCAGACACCCCTTTTACCGCTTTGGATGTGGCGCGCCACGAACAGGGCCAGCGCGAGATTTTTGCCGCCCGCGCTGCTGTGATCGCGGGGCAACGCGCCCAGCTTGATGCCGCAAAAGAACAGTTTGACACCCAGGCCAAGGGCATCAACGGCCAGATCGCCGCGCTGGAAGACCAAATTGCCCTGCTGGACAAGGATCTGGTGAACATGCGCGCGCTGGCCTCCAAGGGGCTGACCCGGCAAAGCCAGATGACGGAAATACAGCGCAGCAAATCCCAGCTTGTTGGCCAATTGGCCGCACTGGCCTCCGAACGCGCCCAGCTGAGCAATGCGCGGCGCGAAAGTGAATTGACCGTTTTGCAGGCCGAACGCAGCTTTCTTGAGAACGTGGTCACAGAACTGCGCGAGGTCTCCGGCACTGTGGAGGAACTGACCCTGCAGATCGTCACCCATGAAGCACAACTGTCGCGGATTGATATCCTCGCCCCCAGTGCGGGGATTGTGCACCAGCTTCAGGTCACGACCCTGGGCGGCGTTGTGGTCCCCGGTGAAACCATTGCCCAGATTGTCCCGCTGGATCAGGGGATGGATTTTGAACTGCGGATTGACCCGCGCAATATTGATCAGGTGCACCCCGGACAGGTGGCGCGGGTGGTGATTTCATCCTTTGATCCCCAGACCACGCCGCAGCTTGATGCACGGGTGGCCTCTGTCTCACCGGGGGTGATTACCGACCCGCAAACCGGGCAGACCTTCTATCAGGTCAGCCTTGCGATCCCGCCCGAAGAACTGGCGCTGCTTGGCGATGCCACGCTGATGCCCGGCATGCCGGTTGAGGCCTATCTGGAGACCGGAGACCGCTCTGTGCTGTCCTATCTGCTGCACCCGATGACAGCGCATCTGCGCCGGGCCCTGCGCGGG
Organism: uncultured Sulfitobacter sp.; assembly: GCA_937928635.1. Classification (GTDB taxonomy): domain Bacteria; phylum Pseudomonadota; class Alphaproteobacteria; order Rhodobacterales; family Rhodobacteraceae; genus Sulfitobacter. The sequence continues at coordinate 38,990 of CALFWM010000018.1, forward strand.
TGACCTGAGGGTACAGCCCCCAACAGTTAACAAATTGTTAGCTTTCCGTATGTTTTCTGGTGTTTTCTAAACACAATCCTCGGCCTTTTTTGCCGCCGGAGGGTGTTATCTCTTGCCGCCCTTCAAGCTCTGACGTCAGATAAAGGCAACTGCGCGCCCTTAAGGCAAATCAAAAAGGCCAAAGGCGCAAAGGGCCACCGTCAAAAGGCGGGGCATCATGAGGAAAGAGCAGCGTTTCGATGAGATGGCATAAAAGGTGCAGCGCACCTGCACGCGGTATTGCTTTTGCCCTGACGGCCCTGCTGGGCCTCAGTGGGTGCGACCTGTCAGAGCCCTATCAAGGGCCCAGCTTTGGCTTTTTCTCAAAATACAACACTGCCAAGACCGCATCCCCGGTCCTGCTGGACAATGCCGCCTGGTGGCGCGGGCTCAGGGATCCGACGCTGGATCATCTGATCACCCTGGCGCTGCGCGATAATCTCAGTCTGGAAATCGCCCGCGAACGGGTCACCGCTGCGCGTGCTGCGCGCGACGGGGTGCCTACTCTTCTGGCCCTCTCGCCAACGGCAGATGTCACCACCAGCAGCACCAACACCACAGGACGCAGCACCACCGGCAGCGCCGCATTGGGCCTGAGCTGGATGCTGGATCCCTATGGCACCCGCCGTGCGCAACTGCGCGCCGCGGAAGCGCGCATTGAGGTCGCGGACGCCGAAGAAGACGCCGCCCGCCTGCTGGTGTTGTTCAACACGGCCAATGCCTATGCCAATCTGCGCCAGAGTCAGCAAACGCTGGTCCAAAACCACAAGGAGCTGCGCCGCCGCCAGGACACGCTGGCGCTGACCCGCACCCTGCGGGATGCGCAATCAGCCACGCGGCTTGAAACCACACGCTCCCGCGCGCGGGTGGCAGAAATTCGTGCCACTCTGCCAACCCAAAAGGCAATTGTGAGCGCCAATCTTAACGCCATTGCGGTGCTGGCAGGGGTGGCCCCGGGCCAACTTGGGCAGGACCTGCAGGCCGCCCTTGTGCACAGCTCTGCCCAGCCGCAGCCGCAGCTGACCCCGGATGTGGGCATTCCGGCGGATCTGTTGCGCAACCGCCCTGACATCCGCATTGCCGAGCGCAGCTACTACGCCGCCGTCGAAGACATCGGCATTGCCCGCGCCGCGCTTTATCCCCGGCTGTCCCTGACCGGTGCCATTACGCTGAATGCTCTGGGCGGGCGCAACTCGGATACCGAATACTTCTTTGGACCCACCGTGCAATTCCCGACCTTGCCCGCGAACCAGGCCCGCGCGAGCGTCAAGGCGAGCCATTCCATCGCCCGTCAGGCTCATGCGCAATGGAAATCCACGGTGCTGAACGCCATTCTGGAAGTTGAAAACGCGCTGGTGACCTATAGCGCGGCAAGTGCAGCCCTGGCCTCGGCCTACAAGGCGCGTCGGCTTTATGATGAAGCCTTAAGCCTCACACGCAAGGTTTTTGAAAACGGCGAAGCCACGCTGGGCGATCTGATTGACGCCGAACAAGCCCTGTCTGAGGCCGATCAGACCGTGATTGACCTGCGCACCCAGCACACGCTGAGCTTTATTGAGCTGAACGTGCGCCTGGGGGCAGGGCACGATACACAGCACAGTGCGCAGAAGTAACGCGACGTAAACACAGTTTAACCAAGCTGACGTCGGCAATACATCGCCAATCTTCATAAGATTAAAGGGGTTTGTGAAATGCACGCCTTAATTGTGCCTGTTTTTTTCCATCCCCTGAACACACGGCCATGAAAATTGAGGCCTGCGCCAAAATTTTCCTGCTGCTCGCGGAGACTCTGCCACCATGATTATCAACGTTACGACTCTGTCTGAATTATATGATGCCCTTGCCAATGCAACGGGCGGTGAGACCATCAAACTGGCACCCGGGGACTACGGGGATCTGGTGATCAACGGGAAGTCCGGGTTTGACACCACTTTCTCCTCAGAGGTTCAGATCGTTTCAGCGGATCCTGAGAACCCAGCAGTCTTTTCCGGCATGGACATGCGGGAGGCCGCCAACCTGACGTTTGACGGAATCACCTTTGATTATACGTTTGAGCCGGGTGACACCCTCTGGGACCGCCCGTTTGACGTGATGTCATCTGAAAATATCACCATCCGCAATTCCACATTTGACGGCGACCTCGCCAGCGGTGTCTCCGAAAGCTCCGATGGATATGGCTACGCTATCGGCCTGTCCTTTCGCAACAGCAGCGGGATCACTGTAGAACAAAACGAATTCTTCGAGTTTTACCGTGGCATGACTGTCTCTTCGAGCGAAGACATCCAAGTCCTCAACAATGATGTGCATTCCCTGCGCATGGATGGCTTCAATTTTTCAGAAGTCACCGGTGTGCTAATTGAAGGCAACCACATTCATGACTTCAATCTGTCGCTGAATTCGCTGGATCACTCCGACATGATTCAGTTCTGGACCAACGGCACAGACAGCCCAAGTTCTGACATTGTGATCCGCGGCAACCATCTTGACGTAGGCGATGGGGATGCGACCCAGTCGATCTTCATGCGCAATGACCTAGTGGACCGCGGGCTCGCTGGTCAGGAAATGTTTTACCAGAACTTGCTGATCGAAAACAACGTCATCGTCAATGGCCATCGCCACGGCATCACAGTTGGCGAAAGCGATGGCCTGGTCATTCGCCACAACACCGTGCTGCATGACGATGGACGGCTTCAGGATGGTGTGGACCCGCAGGTAGAAATCCCCCGTATCACTGTGGCTGAAACCTCCACCAATGTAGTGATCACACAGAACATCACATCCGATGTTGTCGGCCAAACTCCCGAAGGAGGTTGGCGCGTACAGGACAATGCTTTTGTACAGGATCAAGACCCCACCCAGGATGGTTATTACGGACATGTTTTCGTTAGCTCTAGCCTGCCAATCGCTGACGGCACCCATAATTTCCTGGCCGTGCCAGGCGGTGTCATTGATCTGATGAACGCCGGGGCGCCGTCCACGCTGACCCTTGAAACCTCAGCAGAGCTGACACCGCGCTTTCATGTCACCCGATCCGAAGACAGCGCCGCTGTCTTTCACTTTGACGCCTCCATGAGCACGGTTGATTTTGGCCCAACACCCCCCGGCACTGTGTTCCAGTGGGAATTCCCTGATGGATCCACCCAGGAAGGTGCGCAAATCTCTCATACCTTTGCACGGGGGGGCACATATGATGTGAACCTGACCGCCGTGCTGCCAGGCGGCGAGACTGCAACCCTTGAAATGGCGATGAATGTCACAGGCAGCAGCGTGCTGTCTTATGATGCCAATGAAGGTATGACCACCATTGATGGGGTCATCACAGCATTTAGTGATCCTGATGTCCAGATCACATCAGACGGCATCGCGCTCAGCAGTCAGGGTGTTGCCCTGAGCATCGCCCGAGAAGATGTCCGCGATATCTTGGGTCGGGATGAATTTAACATCGCACTAGAACTGACCGCAGGAAGCACGACCAGTGCTGGTGAAATCATGCGAGTGCATACCAGCTTTACCACCTCTGTCACAGAAAGCGGTGAAATCCTGTTTGAAGCCTTCACCGAAGATGGCCAGCGTATTCGCCTGACCACGCAAGGGGCAAATATCACGGACATGGCCACCCATGACGTTGGGATCAGCCTTCTGAATGGCGTTCTGGCAATCCATGTGGACAACGTTCCACTAGCCAGCACAAACATGACTGCCCCACTGGCTGAAAACGGCGGTAGCCATGGCCTGGTCTTTGGCAATCCCTGGGGACGTGACAACTTTGAAGGCGTCATCTCTGGCATTGATATCACGGTGGATGCAAGCAACTTTGCCGAAGCTGATATCCCCTACGCACTCCCCGTCCAGCCTGAGGCACCTGAGACCCCAATACTGCTGCTGATCCCACCGGAAACTCATGAGGCAACACCGCACCTGCTGGTGACCCCGCCACGTTCTGAAACACCACCTGCCTCCAAAGCAGGCGTACCCCTACAGTCTGAAGCACCAGATCACGCTCTGCCAGACGGTGTGGCACTTGGAGATCAGGGCGTTGCCTTTCGCATTGATCGCGAAGATGCCGAGGCCATTCTGGAACGCGATGCGTTTTCCATCTCACTAGAGCTCACCGCTGACGGCCCAAACAGCGCCGGCGAAGTCATGCGCCTACACCAAAGTTTTGTCACTGCCGTCACAACAGAGGGCGAATTTTACCTTCAGGCCTTTACCCAAGACGGCGGCCACATCCGGCTGACCACACAGGGTGCGGACCTGAATGACCGTGATCCTCACAACATCAACATCACGCTGAATGACGGGGTCCTCGACATCATAGTCGATGGCGTCTCCCTTGCCCAAACTGAAATGAGCGCACCACTGGCTAATGAGGGCCGTCACGATCTGGTCTTTGGCAACCCATGGGGTCTTCGCGACAACTTCGAGGGAGTCGTCTCCAGCCTTAATCTGGCCGTGATCGAAGGCGGATCCGAAATGGTCAGCGCCTTTGACGGTCTTCTTGGGGCCTTTATCCCAGCAGATGCACCAGACAGGCCACAGCGGGACAGCGAGGCAGCCTCTATCTCTGAGGACAGCCCAAACACCGCTGCCACAACGCCCGAGCGGATCAATCGCTCCGGTGACTCCGCTGAGGAATGGATCAACCACCTTGAAAACCAGCTAATCAACAGCAACGACGCTAACCTCGGTTAAGCGGACACCAGAGATTAAAATATGAAGAGTGCCACATACTGTGATGTGGCGCTTTTTTGTATGAGGTTTGGCGATCTTCATTGCGCATGACGACAGCGTATCGGCTGACGCGTTCAACGAGAGACGTCACGTTGAACTTTCCATGCGCTCTATGGAACATCATCAGATCACACTCCCAGTGACCGAACTCTGAGGTGCCCCTAGTTTCCTAGACACCTGCCTTTTCCAGTTTGCGCTGTCTGTTCTCATAGTCAACGGGCGACAGCATGCCGTTGCAGCGTGTGCCGCGGTAATCCCCCCATTTTTAAGGGGGTGCAGCCGTAGAATTCACGCGGCTGTTTTCAGTTTCATAGCGGGTGTGATGCCGCCGATGCCCATGTTGGGTCGCTCATTGTTGTAAGTCCATAGCCATTCAGTCGCCTGGTCTT